>JALNWG010000009.1 GCA_023231005.1 Bacteroidales bacterium
TTGACGAGCTATCTGGGCATACACCGTATCAATTTGCGCGATCTTTGTTTTTGGATATTTTTCCTCTGGTTTCAAGGTTAGAGCTGCCTGATAACTGTTTTTCGCCTGGTCAAAAGTTTTGGTTACAAAAAATTGGTCAGCCTGCTCTATACGCAGTTTATATTGGTCATCGAGCGATTTCTGTGCTGTAATGTCGGCCAAAATCTTTTCGATTTCAGCCATTTTTGTTTTCGGATACTGTTCTTCCGGCTTGAGATTTCCAGCATTGGCATATTCCGTTTTTGCCAGATCGTACGACTTCGAAGCAAGCAATTGATCGGCTTTTAATAGTATGGTTTGATATTGTTTGTTGATGGCTTGTAGATTGTCAAGCTCTCCTTGAATCTTTTCAATTTCAGCAATTTTCTCTTTGGGGTACGATTGGGTGGGTTTCAGATTTAAAGCTTTCACAAACTCAGTTTTAGCCATTGCAAAAGATTTCTCCATGAATAATTTATCACCATTTACAATCAACCCGGCATACTGGGTATCAAGAGTTTTTTGTTTCTGCTCATCGCCCAATGCTATATCAGCCTCTTGAATTTTATTCCGTGGGTAGGCTTCCCCGGGTTTGATTTTAAGTGCATTGCCATATTGGATTTTAGCAAGTGAATATGATTTCGAAACCATTAGATGATCTCCGGAATCCACGGCAGATATATAATCAGCTTCCTGTCGTTTCGCATCTGCCAATAATTTATCGATGGCATCAATTTTTTCTTTAGGATATTGCGATTCAGGTTTGAAATTCAAAGCATTTGAATAAACTGATCTTGCTTGTTCATATAATTTTGCTTTGAAATCCTTATCTGCTTCATTTATTAAAGCCAAATATTTGGTTTCAAGAGCCTTGATATTTTCCATTTCCAATTCCTTGGACTTTGCTAATTCTTCAAGAATTTTACCTATTTCTGAAAGTTTTTCTTTGGGGTATATTTCATCGGGTTTGATATTTGACGCTTTAAGATATTCAGAACGTGCAGGTTCGTATGATTTTGACTTGAGTAACTCGTCAGCTTTATGTAAGATGCTAATATACTGTTCATCCAATGCCTTTGCCATATTGGTTTCCTGCCCAATCATCATGTTTTCCACTTTGGCCATCATTTCCTTAGGGTAGTTCTCTTTAGGTTTGACAGAATGAGCCATCATGTAATTTTCTCTCGCTTTCATATATTGTTTATCAATATAAAAACTGTCGGCCAATGAAACATACTGATTATAAGCCTCCTGCGATTTCTGTACCTCAGCAAGAATGTTTTCTATTTCCTTGATTCGGTTTTTAGGATAAATTTGGTCAGGTTTGATGGTAAGCGCTTCCTGATAGGTCTTTATAGCTTCAGGATATTGGGTATCCAGAAAATATTTATCAGCGGTGGCAATCGCTTTCGAATATGATTCATCCTTGGTTTTCTGTGCATTGATCAAAGTTGTCAATTCTGCGATGCGATCCTGTGGATATTTTTCAGAAGGTTTCAGGGAATTGGCTCTTTTATATTCTTGTAAAGCAGACAGAAAAACCTTGGAATTATAAAATTTATCCGCATTGAAAATAGCTTTTCCATATTCTTCATCTTTCACTTGCTGATCAACCCGAATTTTAATTATTTCGTTGATTTTAGTTTTTGGATATTGTTCACCAGGAAGGATGGTAAGTGCATTTTCATATTCCTTAAGAGCTTTTTCATATTCCTGATCAGTGAATAGCTTATCTGCGCTTGCAACTGCAACATCGTAAAGGATATTTTGAGCCTTAGCAGAACGCAGCAGTTCCATGGTTTTTCGCAATTTTGCCTGGACATTCAGGTCGTCTGGATTTTTGCCAACTGCCTGTTGATAGGCTGCTTTAGCATTAAGATAATCTTTGGAATTAAAATATGAATCTCCTGAAGCTACAGCTTTAGTAAATTCTTCGGATTGTAGTTTTTGATCCGACAACAATCCTTTTGTTTTTATAATTCGGGCTTTTAAATCCGCATCATTGGGCCTCATCTTTTGTGCCCGGTCCAATTCTATCAGACACTTCTCATAATTTTTATTTCTGAAGTATTTATCAGCTGAAAACAGGATTGAACGATAAATTGAATCAGGTTGAGCCGATTTATGGGTCAACGTTGTATCCTGACTAATCCGTGTAAAAAGCAATAAACCAGCTTCCTTTTTCAATCCAAACATCACAAGAGTAGCCAGGGAGATGGGAATTAGGAGTATAAAAAGCTTCGAATAATTTGATATTTTCATGAAAAATGTCCAATTAATTATCTATCAGCCCATCTTTAATGGTCAATTTACGATCGGCCATATCAGCGAGATCAAGATTGTGGGTAACGATTACATAAGTTTGTCGAAAAGAATCACGCAACTGAAAAAATAATTTATGTAATTCTAACGCAGAATTGGAGTCTAAATTACCTGAGGGTTCATCGGCAAGTATTACATCAGGATTATTGACGAGAGCACGGGCAACAGCAACCCGTTGTTGTTCACCTCCCGACAATTCAGATGGTTTATGATGGATTCGGTCATTAAGGTTCATAAATTCAAGAAGTTCCATTGACCGTTTCACTGCTTCTTTTTTTGATTTTTTTGCGATAAATGCAGGTATACAAACATTTTCGAGGGCAGTAAATTCAGGTAATAAATGGTGAAATTGGAAAACAAATCCGATATGCCGGTTTCTGAAATCAGAAATTTTTCGCTCAGAAAGCTCATTCATCATGATTCCGTTTATTTCAACAGACCCGGAATCTGCCTTTTCCAGAGAGCCGATAATATGTAACAAGGTTGATTTCCCAGCTCCCGATGCTCCAACAATGGAGATTATTTCTCCTTTGGTAACTTCCAGGCTTATGCCTTTAAGTACTTTTAAAGAGCCGAATGATTTCTGAATGGATTTTGCGATGATCATAATAAAGCCTTAACTGGCAAAGGTAAGAAAACTCAACAAGAAATTTTTTGAGGTTCTGGTAGAAAACACTATTTTTGATGTTACCATATCCATTACTATATGAATTTACATGAATACCAAAGCAAATCAATTCTTAAGCAGTATGGCGTTGCAGTCCCTGAAGGTGCCTTGGCACATACGGAAGAGGAGGCAGTAAAAGCTGCAGAATTTTTGCAGGTGGCTACAGAAACTGATAAATTTGTTGTAAAGGCGCAGGTACACGCAGGAGGACGTGGAAAAGGCGGAGGGGTAAAAGTAGCGAAATCCGTTGAAGAGGTACGTGTAATTGCCGGACAGATTATAGGAATGATGCTGGTAACCCCACAAACCAGTAAGTTGGGAAAATTAGTCAGAAAGGTTTATATTGAGCAGAATATATTTTATTCCGGTTCCACCGAACCCAGTGAGATTTACATGAGTATTTTACTGAACCGGCAAAAAGGGCATACCATTTTGATGTATTCGCCTCGCGGGGGAATGGATATTGAAGCAGTTGCTTCAGAAACACCGGAGCTCATCTTCACGGAAGAGATTGATCCGAAAGCAGGATTACAATCTTTCCAGGCCAGAAAAATAGCTTTCAATCTGGGTCTTAAAGAGACAGCTTATAAAAACATGTTAAAGTTTGTATTTGGAATTTATAAAGCTTATGAAGGCACTGATGCTTCTTTGATTGAGATCAATCCAGTATGTAAAACATCCGACAACAAAATTCTTGCTGCGGATGCCAAAATTGTGATTGACAATAACGCACTTTTTCGTCATCCCGACATTGCAGCCATGCGGGATTACGATGAAGAGGATCCAATTGAAGTGGAAGCAACTCGTCATGACCTTAATTACGTAAAACTTAACGGAAATGTTGGTTGTATGGTTAATGGGGCTGGTTTAGCCATGGCAACAATGGACATCATCAAACTGTCGGGGGGAGATCCGGCTAATTTCCTTGATGTTGGTGGTTCTGCCAGTCCAAAACGAGTTGAAGAAGGATTCAGAATCATCCTTAAAGATCCTGCCGTTAAAGCCATCCTGGTGAATATTTTTGGAGGAATTGTCCGCTGTGATCGCGTGGCACAGGGTATTGTAGACGCTTATAATAACATTGGGGAGATAAAGATCCCTATTATTGTTCGGTTACAAGGCACAAATGCGGAAGAAGGGAAAAAACTGATTGATGGTTCCGGGTTGAAGGTTCACTCAGCAGTTACTTTACAAGAAGCGGCAAAACTGGTTACGGAAGTATTGAAATAAACCTTTGCTCCATCTCTTTTTCGAAAAAGAAGCCCCGAATCTTTGTTAATTCTGCAACCGGTGATTTTGAAAAGGAAAAAGTATTCCAATTGATTTTTAATTTTTTTTTCATTTCAGGATAATAGAGATCGAGAAAGGATTTAAGATTTTCCTCATCATTGGAAAATATCCTGCTATTTTCAGTTTTTAAATATTGTAAAATTCTAAGGCCATCAAATTTCTCATGGAAAGCCCGGATAAAATGGTCCATATCTTTATTGTTCTCACGTAGACACTGATAAGGATCTTCCAGATCAAAGATTGCTGATAAAAAACGTGTAATATTAGTATTAAAAGTCTGGAAATAAAGCAGAGGTAACAACAGATAGGTTTCGAGAATTTCATTGAAAAAGAAATTGGGATAAACAGGATAACTTGTCCAATCCCCACTGGCTCCTTTAATCATAGCAGGGCCAGTTCCAAAAAACACCCGGTCGGAAAAACGCGCAGCAGGATAAACCAATTCATCGTTCCAAAGTAAGACAGTACCAAATTTTCTAAGTTTTTGAAGAAAATAAAAATCTTCTCCGCTCATTTTGGGGGTCATTCCCCCTATTGCACGATAGGCCCAAACCGGAAAAGACATGGCAGAACCGAGGGCTGTAAATGAATAAGGTGAACCTATCCGATCCATCTGAAGGAAATAATGTCGCATATATATTTCATAATGCAACATGGCCCGGTTGGTTTTTTCATCATTTACTTCCTTGTGAAAGTATGGATTACATAGGGCAACGATGTGTTGATTTTTTGAAAAACTATGAGCCACCGACAGAAAATAGCGATCAGAAAAAGTAGTATCGGCATCTAGACTGATAATAACATCATCGGGAGAAGCAACTTTGTTGATTTCTTCCATGATAATTCTTCGGGCATGACCAACTCCATGTTGTTTCCCTTTCCAGCCATTTCCTTTTGTTGCCCTATCAAGAATAATTACCTCAAATTCAACAATGGATTTCAGAAGGTCAATACTACGAAGGTTATTCTTACAAAACTCCGCTTTAGAAGGATCTTCCCACCAATGTTCCGGTTGATTGACACAAATAAAAACTTTAAAGTGACGGTAAGTTTGGCTATCAATACAAGATAAGGTTTGGGCCAATAATTCCGGTTCGTTCATTACCGGAAGTGCCACATAAAGATAGGGCAGAGAGTCGGCCTCTGAAAGGTTATCTGTCGACATTGAGTTTTCTGAATAAGGTATCATCCTCAGCTACTTCTATTGCTTTCAGTACCTCTTCATCATATTGGTTAATGACCCGATACATTTCAGTTATATCCCAAAGCTTTTGGGCAATTAATCCCTTGATCTGAAATTTAATAAGTTGTTCAGAAAGTGCATATTGCTTCTCATCTTTTTTTACACCCTCTTTTTCTGCCCAGCTAAAAAACCCGTTCATGAAAGAGTCATCAATTTTGAATTTTTCATCAAAAACAGAAAATTTGGGATAATTAAGATTTAAAGATTTTCGGTTTTTATCGACATAATCGCCGACAAAAGTATTGATGACGTTTTTCCTCCTAAGTTCTAAATAATAATCGGTTATCGGTGTTGAGTCCCAGGGAATAAACACATCCGGCATGATTCCTCCACCACCATAAACGACACGTTTACGTGAAGTGAAATATTTTAACGAATCAGGGAACTTAATACTGTCGGGATGAACCAATTCACCATGTTTAACCCGGTTACCAAAATCTTCATAATATTTGTCAACACCTTCTGTGTAGGATTTTTGAATGCATTTGCCGGAAGGGTTATAATAACGAGCAGTAGTCAAGCGCATTTGAGAGCTATCGGGTAATTGGAATGGCCTTTGAACCAATCCTTTTCCGAAAGAGCGGCGTCCCACAATCAAGCCACGGTCCCAATCCTGAATTGCCCCTGAAACGATTTCACTGGCGGAGGCAGAATTTTCATTGATCATGATTACCAATTTTCCTGATTCAAAAAGCCCCTTGGCTGTGCTATAAAAATCTTCCCTCGAGCTACGAACTCCCTGAGTATAAACAATCACTTTCCCTGGTCCGAGAAACTCGTCGGAGAGTTCAATGGCAGTACCCATATATCCTCCGGAATTGTTCCTGAGATCCAGAATGAGCGATTTCATTCCTTCAGATTTAAGACGGGCTGTAGCTTCAGTAAATTCCTGCATCGAAGTTTGAGCAAATTTATTAAGATTGATATATCCAATCCCCGGTTTGATCATATATGCAGCATCGATACTATTAATAGGTATCTTATCACGTACAATGGTAAAATCGAGAAGGTCTTTTTTCCCTTTGCGGTAAATTGATACGGTAACTTTTGTTCCCCTTTTTCCACGGAGATGGTCCAAAACAAATTGGTTTGTTACTTTTTTCCCGGTAACGACCTCCCCTTCAATTTTGATAATTTTATCTCCAGAAAAGATACCCAGCTTTTCCGAAGGACCTCCAGGAACGGGGTGGACAACAGTGATGGTGTCTCGCAAAATCTCAAATTGCACTCCGATTCCATCAAAATTACCTTCTAATGGTTCATTTGCTTTTTGTACATCTTTTTTTGAAATGTACATAGAGTGTGGATCAAGATCCTTCAGGGTTTCGATAATTGCCTTTTCAACAAGTTTTTCTTCATTGATTGTGTCAACATAGGCGAACTTAATGATTTGCATTACCGCATCATATTTTTTAATCCCTGAGGTTGGATTTTGACGAGCATTTTGTGAAAAAGAGGGGGATCCCTGAAAAAGTAAAAATCCAGCAAGCAAAAAGAAAATATTTTTTTGCATAATATTATTTATAATCATCTGAAATTCCTTATTAAACAATGGTTTTGAACGGTCAAAATTACTTTTTTTTCAGTTGCCAATAAGATAGGCTTCTAATTATTAACTAATTTTAACGTGAATTATTTTACAAATGATTGAGGCTGAAAAAATCCGGATTTATCGGAGCATGATATATCCAATTCTCTTTGTTGCCCTTCTATGGGCTATCAAAGGAATGGATGAATTGTTCTCCTTGGATTTAAACAACTGGGGACTAATTCCTTTAACACCAAGAGGACTCATTGGGATATTTACGTCTCCACTTCTTCATGCAAATCTTGCTCATCTTTTTGCAAATTCCATCCCACTTTTAGTCCTTGGTTCTTTTCTTTTCTATTTTTATAAAGATATTGCCTGGAAGATTTTTGGATGGACCTATCTGATGACTGGGATTTGGGTTTGGACCTTTGCTCGTGGAGGATCCATCCATATCGGTGCGAGTGGCCTCATTTATGGGTTAGCTTCATTTTTGTTTTTTAGTGGAATTATCCGGCGAGATAACAGTCTGATGGTTATTTCGATTCTCACTGCTTTTCTTTATGGTGGATTAATCTGGGGAATTTTTCCTCAATTTTTTCCAAATCAACCTATTTCTTGGGAATCTCATCTTATGGGTCTTATCGCAGGTTTAGTTCTGGCTCTTTATTTCCGCCATGATGGTCCTCAACGTAAAATCTATGATTGGGGCGATGAATCAGATGACAATGACCCGAATATTCCCTGGTGGGAAACAGATGAAACGAATAATTCTGAAAAGGTTGAATGATTGATTCAAGGTTGAACTTTAAGGTAAATCACAATTTTTTGATAAATCGAATCATTAATCCCATTGATTTGCTTTATTTCTTCCAATGATTTGAACTTCTTAATCTTCTGTCGATATAACATGATACTTTTTGTCAAATCGAAAGGGAAATAGGGATGTCGTAAAAGCTCTTTGAATGTTATGTTATTGAGGTCAATTCTGTGAATAGAATCACGATTCACGGAAATATGGGGCAAAAGAAACTGATAACGGACACTGTCCATGCCAAATACTTCCATCAATTGTTGTTTATTGTAAAACCCACCTATACGGGTCCTATAATTCACAATACGGCGGGCAAAGGCGGGTCCGATTCCGCTAAGACGCTGTAGGTCAAATGTATCAGCAGAATTCAATTCGACTACCAATAAGATTTTTTCTTTGTTTATTACGTTTTTACTTGAATCCCAGGAAGAAAAGGGAAAGCGGTTACTATATTTTGAAAATTTCCGCAACCGGGATTTCGATACTGAATCTTCCGCCTTTTTCCATGCCGTTTCGAAGGCTTCGACCTCTGATTTAAAAATATTGAAATCGGGTGAACCACTCAGGGTTTCTGATGGAATTAAAGAATTTGCAAGCATTACCAAAAAGCATATAAGAGACAAAACGAAAATGCCACGTTTTTCTGTTGTGTTATACGTAAAAAACTCACCGAAAATCCTTGTTATTGGTGAATTTCTAGTTTTTTTAATTTTCATACCCCGGATTATTAGATTGGTGCCAAAATTTTTATACCAATTCTACATTTTAGACAATATTTTCGATCACAAAATGATTGTTTTAACTCAAGCAATGCTTGTGTTTGAAGCGCATTTTCACCTTTAACCCCAGCCTGATTCCAATGGTTTGTAATGGAATTTTTTTCTGGCGCCATTTGTTGAAGAAAATTTAAAGATCGTTCCTTAATTTCCGGGGCTGATTTCTCTTCTCCCAGAAAATACATAAATGGAATAAGTCCGTTGATCATGATCAACTGGGCACTCTGGGCTCCCAATACCTTAGTTTGAAAAGCAGATGGTCTATCAAAACAATAGTGATGATTCCAATAATCAGATGCACAAACAGAAATTTTTTCCAGAATTTTTTCGATCTCCATGTCTTCAAGGATACAGAAATAATGGCCTTTCATTTTATGTAAAAAAGCAGCCCATTGTGCAATCCGGATGGTTGGAAAATTAGAGGGTCTTAATCGTAAAAACCGCCAAGGGTATTCTTGTATGGGATGTAGCTGATACTTTTGACGAAGAAATTCATATTCCTGGAATAGTTGATGAGGATAATCTTCTAACCATTTTTTTTCCAACATTCCAGCCTGACCAAACAACAATGCCTCCACTTGAAACAGATTATCGATATGTCGTTTGAGAACCTTAAGTGGCAGGGATTTTGCAAGAAGCTCAAATTGAAGATTATTAAGGTTAAATCCAAAATTGGAGGCAAGATGTTGGTACAAGGTCTCTTCCCAATCATACTGGCAATTTTCCCATAGTTTTTTAATTTTTAATGATTTTGTATGTAATCTTTCTACTGCCAGCGCAGGTGCCCATAGCGAAAACACTTGGGGTGAAAGGTTTTTCAGCTGATTATAACATGGGATCCATTGATGATTCATCATTAACAACTCATAATGATCCAGAATAGAAGCAGAAAATTGGTCTTTAATTACAACAGTCTGAAAAGCCTCTTTTTCTTTCACTCTAATGGGAATATCAGATTCATAAACAACATGTAAAATTATATTATCATAAACGCGGTCAGTTTCATGATGGTGACGAAACCAATCGGAAGCCCGTACATGAATTTCAACGTTTCCGGCCCAGGTAGTTTTTCCTAATTTCAACCGGGAATTAAAAAAATCAGGGCCACTATCGGTATTATGTTCTCCAGGATGAAGGATTACCAAATTTTCTCCAGATACAGTTTGAAGATTCGGATTCAATAACCGGAATTTCCATAAAAAATGTAAAAATTCCTCGCTCATAATTGTTCCATTTTCCACAGAAAGTGATTTTATCCTTAATCCGTTTTTGAGGTAAAAGGTAATATGCCGAGTTGAAAAAAATCAAAATAATAATTATCTTTGCATAAATATTAGTTTGCTCTAAACCATGAAAGATTTAGTTACCTTGGTTTCCGGAATAGAGTATAAAATGAATGAGCTGATTGAACGGTATCAGGTCATTAAATCAGAAAACAACCGTTATATTAAGGAGATAAATGAACTTAAAATCTTACAGGAAACTCATAAAAAGAGGATTATTGAACTGGAAGAAAAAATTAACTTACTAAAAATAGCTAAAACACTTGAAACAAAAGAAGGAAACGTTGAAGCTAAAATAAAGATCAACGACCTTGTGCGGGAAATCGAAAAATGTATTGGGCTACTCAATACTTAAGAAAATATTTGTAACAAGCCATGGGTGAACTCTTTATATCGTTACCAGTTGCAGAACGAACATATCGTCTTGCCATTGAAAAAGGGCATGAAGAGCTTTTTCGCAAAGCAGCGAAATTGATTGACAAAAGAATTAAAGATTATTCAACCAGTTATGCTTATAAAGATAAGCAGGATTTGCTTGCCATGGTAGCACTTGAATATGCGACCAATTTCTTACAGTCGGAACAACTTTTATCGGAACAAGAGTTGCAATGGGAAGGTAAATTGACAGAAATTGATCAGGCATTGGATAGTCAGCTTAAAGATAGTAGCCTCCCCGTTCTTTGAAAGAAAACTGAAGATTTACCCGCATTAATTCAGACAGTTTGTAAACCTAACATTACAAATATTAGGGCAAAGCTCATTGTCTCGTAGGACAGGCCTCAACATTCCGATTCGTTGGAATGTTTCGGATTAGATTCCGGACCGTGGAAGTTCGAAAAGCATGGCCTCCTATTCATGTCGAATGAGGTTTATCAATACCTCGCTGATTAATGCGGGTTTTTTCTTTTTCTTTTCATTCCTTCATTTTTTAATAACCAATAATAAACACACCCATGGGAGGAATATCATTATTGATCATTATTGGCATATCCGGAATTATCCTTGGAGGAGTCATTACCGGTACGATCATGAACCGTGCTATAGAACGCAAACGGGATATATTGTTAAAAGAGGCCATGGAAAAGGCTGAAGTCGTTAAAAAAGAAAAAATACTCCAGGCAAAAGAAAAGTTTCTACAATTGAAGGGGGAACATGAAAAATATATTCATGAAAAAAATGATGAAGTTTCGCGTAACGAAAACCGTTTAAAACAGAAAGAAGGCACTCTTAATCAAAAGGTAGAAGAGCTTGCCAAAAAACAAAAAGAGATTACCTCCATCCGGCAGAACCTGACCCAGCAATTAGAAATCATCAATAAAAAGCAGGTTGACCTTGATAAATCAATGAAAACACAGGTTGAAAAGCTGGAAGCCATTTCTTCACTTTCTGCTGTTGAAGCCAAAAGCCAGTTAATTGAGACGCTCAAGGAAGAGGCCAAATCGGAAGCCATTGTTCACATGAAGGATATTATTGATGAAGCCCGGCTTACTGCTAATACAGAAGCTAAAAAAATCATCATTGAAACCATCCAGAGAACTGCCTCTGAACACGCTATTGAAAATACTGTTTCAGTATTCAATATCGAAAGTGAAGAAATTAAAGGAAGGATTATCGGACGTGAAGGACGTAATATCCGGACCTTGGAATCCCTTACTGGTGTAGAGATTATTATTGATGATTCGCCTGATGCCATTATTCTTTCTGGATTTGATCCGGTTCGTCGTGAAATTGCCCGGTTATCATTACATAAATTAGTTACCGATGGGAGAATCCATCCTGCCCGTATTGAGGAAGTAGTTGCTAAAACCCGCAAACAGATTGAACAGGAAATTATTGAAACCGGGAAACGTATCAGTATTGACCTGGGTATACACAATATGCATCATGAGCTGGTACGAATGATCGGGAAAATGAAATATCGTTCTTCATACGGACAAAATTTGTTGCAACACTCAATTGAAGTCGCAAAATTGTGCGCCACCATGGCTGCCGAGCTTGGATTGAATCCAAAAATTGCCAAAAGAGCTGGATTGTTACACGATATCGGAAAAGTTCCTGACAATGAACCCGAGCTTCCCCATGCTATTTTAGGTATGAAAATGGCTGAGAAATTTAAAGAAAAACCAGAAATCATCAATGCTATCGGAGCACATCATGATGAAATGGAAATGAACAATCTTATCTCCCCTATCGTCCAGGTTTGTGATGCAATTTCTGGTGCCCGTCCGGGAGCACGCAGAGAGGTTGTAGAGGCTTATATCGAACGGTTAAAACATCTGGAGGAATTGGCACTCAGCTATCCCGGGGTAGTTAAAACGTATGCAATTCAGGCAGGTCGCGAATTACGTGTCATTGTTGGGGCAGACAAAGTTACCGATGTTGAAGCGAATCAAATCTCCTTTGATCTCTCAAAAAAGATCCAAAGTGAAATGACTTACCCGGGCCAGATTAAAATTACCGTAATCCGTGAAACGAGAGCAGTAAGTTATGCCAAGTAGGCTACAATATAATGATCAGCACAGATGCAAAAGATCACAGGTCAGCTATTTAATCGGATTAATTTAGCTTCTAATATTTCCGAAATATTCCAGATCCTTCAATCAGAATTAAACAATTATTTTGACTGTACCAATTTGTACCTAGGCCTGTTAAATAACAGGAATAAAAACATCGATATCTATTTTTTGAAGGAGGGTCAGGTAGTTTGTGAATCTCAAAATTATTTAAGGACATTAAATAATCTTGTATTAGAACAAAAAGAAGCCCTGGTGCTAACCGAAAATGAAATTGCTCAATATATTTCATCCGGGAAACTGCCTTCAAATGGTACACCTGCCCGATCCTGGGTCGGAATTCCGTTGAAAACCAATACTTCCGTTATTGGTTTATTAGCTATCACTAATTTCGAAAACACCAATGTTTTATCTGCATCTCATCTTGAATTATTAAACTATATCGCCCCTCATATCACACAATTTATCGGAAGACGGCAATCGGAAGAAGCATTGAAATTTTCCGAAAATCAATTAAGAGAATCGAACATTTCGAAGGATAAATTTTTTTCAATTATTGCTCATGATCTTCGGGGCCCGTTTAATGCAATAATCGGGTTTTCTGATTTGTTATACAATGAATTCGATTCTTTTGATGAATCAGAGAAAAAAGCGATGATCAAGAATATTTATGATGCTTCATTAGGCACCTTTAAATTATTGGAGAACCTTCTTGAGTGGTCAAGAATAAAAACTGGTCGGTCAATTCCCTCACTTGAATATGTGGACCTAAGTACCATTGCCAATGCGTGTTTGAGTTTACTTAGGCCGCAGGCGGAAAAGAAAAACATCAAACTGTTCTCGGGTATTCATTTCGGGTCGATTGCGTATTGTGATGAAAACATGATTAAAACTGTAATTCGGAATATTCTTTCCAATGCCATCAAGTTTTCTCAGATTGGGGGATTTGTTAAAATTTGGGCCAACCTCAAAGAAGAATGGATTGAAGTCATTGTGACTGATAATGGCGTTGGGATTGCCAATGAGAACCTTGGCAAATTATTTCAGCTTGATGAGTCAGTTAAAACCAAAGGTACTATGGGAGAAACTGGAACCGGCTTAGGGCTAATCCTATGTCATGAATTTATCGAGCTGAATGGGGGTTCAATTAAAGCAGAAAGCGAACCAGGAAAGGGATGTCAAATTTCCTTTACCATCCCCAAATACCCTTTGTAATAAAAAAACCCTCTGAAAAAGAGGGTTTTTTGCGGACCGGACGGGACTCGAACCCGCGACCTCCGCCGTGACAGGGCGGCATTCTAACCAGCTGAACTACCGATCCTCAATAAAGAGGTGCAAAAGTAACTCATTTTTTACAATAATCAAAAATCTTTTTAAAATTCTCTCTCAAATGCTCCTTCTATTTTAACTGCATGACATCGAAAGGGCGATTTTTCAGCCTCTCGAATCCATGCTTTCGATCTGAATTCACTATTGGTTGGATCAATAACGATTTCCTTGAAACAAAAAACTTTCCTTATGTTTATCAGTGAATCCCTGATATTTCCCGAAAGAACTAAAATATCAAGATTCATTTTCATGTTAATCCCGTTTGGAATTTTCTTATTAAGAAATCCAATTCGCTTGGTATGGAATTGAACGAAATGACCTGATTTACAGAAATCCGGTGAAGGCTGAAAAGGATGCTGCCATGATTCTTTAATCCTTGCCCAATAAAAACGACTATTATCGATTCGATGCGATACCAAGTCACTTTCCAATGCCTGTCTGATAGATGAGGATAGATCATCCTTTAGCGGTTCAGTAAAATCATACAATATAACCGCACGATTTTGATAATTAAATTCAAACAGGGAGAGGTTCCGAGCATTAAACACTAAAAATCGGGCTGATTGCAAACGGGATATTTTATGGTATAGAAAAGAAGTGTTCAACAAGAATAACGTAATCAGAAAAGCACAAATCAATGAAAATTTTTTATTTGCCAACCATAAACAAAACGTTATCATGAATAAATAAAGGAGAATCATTTCAAAAAAAGTGAGATTAATTCCCTGTAAAGTTGAAACAGGAAGCTCTTCAATGAAGTGTATAATCGTGTTCAACAGCCAAACTAAAAAACACAATACTTTAGCCGCAATGAGTGAGAGTAAAGGAATATTTCCTACAAAAAGTGCAAAAATTCCGGAGTAAATAACCAGACTTGACAAAGGGACAACAAAAATATTTGTGATCATGAAATAATTTGGAAACTGATGAAAAGTATACAATGTTAACGGGAGGGTAGCGATTTGCGCTGCAATGGATACCGCCACAATCGACCAGATTTTATCAGGGAGCCACCACGAAGTGATAAAAAGATCATAAACTGGTTTGTATAATAACACTATCCCTATTACTGCAAGATAAGAAAGTTGAAATCCAATGTCCAGAACCAGAAATGGGTCAATCAATAACAACAAAAAGAAGGAAGCAGAAAGGATGTTGAACATATTTACATTCCGATTAATCGCCTTTCCCAGGATGGGGAGACTCAGCATGGCAGCTGATCTCAAAACACACGGTGATAAACCTGTGAGAAGAGCATAGAACCAAATAAAAGCAAGTATTATAACGGCTTTAAAGAAACGCGTTATCTTGTTCCGGTTCAAAAAACCAAGGACAAATTCTAAAAACAGATAAATGATCCCAACATGCATCCCGGAAACAGAGAGGATATGCATAGCGCCGGTGGCAGAATAATCGTGGCGTAAATCAGCATCCAATTCCTCGACATACCCGAGTAATAGTGCTGCAGATACTGCAAATTCCTTACCGGAAACCTGATTTTTACGTAAAATGTTTAACAGTCGGTCTCTTAATGAGAATGCCATTCGTCGAAAAAATCCCGAAGGAAAAATCGATAACTTCTTCCATTGATTTGACGATAGCCAAGATTGGTGTGTGAATCCTTTAATTTTTAAAAAACCTGCATAGTTAAAAGAATGTGGGTTTGATTTATTGATAATACGTTGAAACGAGGTATGAATTAAAAGATGATCTCCATATTGTAACGGTGGTTCCATGGAATGAGGCTTCACATAGATGAGCGCTTTGGTATTAACCTTAAACCACCTTATCTGATCCCATCGTCTTACAATTTTTACCATTGATTTTACAGAAGTACGTTTAATTGATGGAGGCTCTATGATTTCCACTATATATGTACCCACAGTACAAATAGAATCATCGTTTTCAGGGAAATGATAAAAAGATGTAAACTCAAATCCTGTCACCAATAAAAAAAGATTGATCAAAATTCCGGTTATTGACCTGTATCGGAAATTGCGCCAGGCACGTGGCAGGTTGGCCCCAAAGAAAAAGAGCAACAACAATGACCCAGAAATCCAGCACAACGCAATAACACGGGTATCGATGATAATAGCAAGAACGATACCCGATAAAAACGGGAATACCAAACGGAGCAGAGGGAAAGGCCGCCACGGGTTCATAACTGATTACTTCATTTCCAGGCTTAATCCGGAAAATGGCCAAAAGGTAATACGGTTATCAGTTACAAAATTTCAAATAAAAGTTTTTGCCTTTTTCGGATCCAAACTGAGAAGCATTTTCCCAGTCTTCACAAGCTCCAGTTTTATCTCCCAAAAAATTTTTAGCGACCCCACGATTAGTTAACATATCCGGATCTGTGGCGACAATCTCAAGCAGTTGGTTATATATATCCAAGGCTTCCCGATATTTTTTAAGATAAATGAAAGCAAGGCCCAGGTTCTTTTGGGTATTAAGATCTGAAGGTTGAATATTCAGTGCTATTGAGAAATCGCGGATAGCATCTTCATAATTACCGGTGGCAGCCTTTGCAGCTCCTCGGCTTGAGAAATATTCATATTGGGTTGTATCCAATCCAATAGCAGTATTAAAATCACTAATAGCACCCTTAAAATCACTCAGATTGAATCGGCTCAACCCCCGATTATAGAATGCTTCTGAAAAATCAGGTTTATATTCGATGGCCCTGGTAAAGTCCTGAAGAGCATCATTATTATTACCCAAATCCAGCTCTGCGAGACCCCTGTTGTGGTAAGCATCAGGATAATCAGCCTTTAATAATATGGCTTTGGAATAATCCTTAATTGCACCAATAAAGTCCTTTAAATAATCTTTTGCTAAACCTCTGCTATAATAGGGTTCGGGATAGCTCGGAAGAAGTAGAATAACTTTGCTGAAATCATTGATCGCTTTGTAGTAATCGCCTAATTCGCTATACACTATTCCACGATTATAATAGGGTTCCGCTTGATTTGAATCGAGGGATACTGCCTGAGAAAAATCTTTTAATGCAGCCTGGAAATCACCCAGCTTGGCTTTTAAAATTCCAGATTCGATTAACTCGCGCTCCGGTGTTTTTTGTGCTAGTCCTAAAAATGGGAGGAAAATCAGAAGAAAAACAGACAATCGAAATCGGATCATCTATTTGCAATATTTGATAATCAATTCTTTAGAAGCATCGAGACCATACGTAACAGCAACCTGCCAATCCTCACATGCTCCATTCAAATCACCGAGGGCATGTTTTACCCTTCCTCTATTATCATAAGCATCGGCATATTTACTATTCAAGCTGATCGCTTTATTTAAATCAGAGAGCGCTGACTGGAAATCTTTTAACATTATTTTTGCAGCAGCCCTGTTATTATAGGCAGAAGCATTATCAGGATTCTGTTTAAGAGCCTCATCATAGTCCAAAATAGCGCCTTGATAATCCTGAACATAATGCCGCATCATTCCACGGTTCGTATAAATATCCGGGTAATTAGGATTTAGCCTTACAACTTCATCATAATTTTCAAGAGCCCCTTTGAAGTCTTTGTTCATGAAAAGCAATGCAGCCATATAGTTAAAAGCAATCGGGTTCCTTCGTTCTTTCTCAAGAAAAACATCCAAATCTTCTTTTGCTCCCTGATAATCATTCGTTTCGAAACGGCAGACACCACGGACAAAATAAGCCTGGATGGCAGCAGAAAAGAGTTTAATAGCTTCTGTTTCATCCTGAATAGCAAATTCATAATTTCCTAACATTTGATAAGCATACCCTCGTTTAATATAAGTGTCAGGTTTTTGTGAAAGGTCAAGCGATTTGGTAAAATCAACGACAGCTCCTTCATAATCTCCATTTTTCCCCTTTTTTGAGCCTTCAACCATAAAATTGGCTGCTTTTACTTCAATGGGGCTCATGGTATTGGATGGTTTTTGTCCATTAAACATCTTTTCCTTCGAATAAGAGTTCAATGCCCTTTTGTTTGGATCCGTAGTATCGGGTTTCACTGGTTTAATTTTTATAACCCGTTGCTGACCTTCGGACGACTTTTTCGAAGATTGTTGAGCAAATGCAGGAAACACGATGGAGGAAATGAATAAAATTGAAATTAGTTTCAGATATTTCATCAGTCTTGAATTAAAATTTCATTACCAAAAATACATTGATTTAAACTTTCTTTTTCATCAAATATTGTACCATAAGATGTGCCGCCCTTTCAGAAGCCCCGCTGCCTCCAAGTCGATTTTTTATTTCCTGATAATCCCGGATGATCCTTTTTCTGTTTGCACCATCTTTCAAAATGCTTTTCAGGGATTTTATCAGATGGGGTTTATTCAAGTCACTTTGGATCAACTCTTCTACTACTTTTTTTTCCGCAATAAGATTCACTAAGGATATAAATTTTATTTTAACTACCCATCGAGCAATGAGATATGAAAAATAGTTTCCTCGATAACAAACAACCTGAGGCACCTCCATTAAAGCAGTTTCCAAAGTAGCTGTACCAGATGTCACCAAAGCTGCTTCTGAATGATGTAACAAATCGTACGTTTGGTTGAACACAACGCGAACCTCTGTTATCCGTGTCCAGGCTTCATAGAATTGTTGTGGAATACCAGGAGCTGCGGCAATAACAAATTGATAATCAGGAAAATAATCCTTAACTGAAAGCATATCATGAAGCATTTTCTCAATTTCCATCTTGCGGCTCCCGGGCAGCAATGCAATAATGGGGTGGTTGGTTAGGGAATTCCTTAATCGAAAATCGGAGGAGGCAGCATTTGCCATTCTTTCACAAATCACATCCAGTAATGGGTGGCCAATAAAGTCAACCGGATATTTGTATTTGGCATAAAATTCCTTTTCGAAAGGGAGTATGACGAACATTCTATCCACATATTTTTTGATTGTTTTAACACGTGATGATCGCCATGCCCATAATTGAGGAGAAATATAATAAAAAACACGAATTCCATGTTTACTTGCAAATTTTGCCATACGAAGATTAAATCCCGGGTAATCAATCAAAATCAGAGCATCGGGTTTGTAATTCAGGATATCTCGTTCACAAAACCGGAAATTTTTAAGGATGACCGGAAGATGAATTGCAACCTCCATAAAGCCCATAAAAGCAAGATTCCTGTAATGTTTCACCAATTCTGCTCCCTGATCATGCATAAGGTCACCACCCCACGCTCTGAATGTAGCTTGAGGGTCTTCGACCTTCAATGCTTTCATCAGAAAAGAGGCATGTAGATCGCCTGACGCTTCCCCGGCAATGAGATAATATCGCATTAAAACCAGCTCTTTATTGATTTCAAAATCACAATAGGGGCTGTAAGGTCAAGTTGTACAGGGACAACGGAAACGTAATTATTATCAAGTGCCCACTGGTCGGTATCCTGACCATTACCGATATTGACAAATACCCCTTTCATCCAATAGTATTTTCTTCCATTTGGATCTTCTCGTTCATCAAAATCCTCTTGCCAGGTACCTTCCGATTGACGACAAACCTTAATCCCCCGGATTGATTTATAGGAAATATCTGGAATATTTACATTGAGGCAAATTCCCGATGGTAAACCATGTTCAATTACCTTACCGACGATTGTCTGGACAATTTTCTCAGAGGGTTTAAAATCAGCATTTAAACTGTAGTTTGAAAGCGAAAATCCCACCGAAGGGACACCTGCTAAAGCTCCTTCCAGAACAGCTGCCATGGTTCCTGAATAGACAATGTTGATCGATGCATTGGTTCCATGGTTAATCCCGGAAAAGAGAAAATCTGGTCGGCGTTTCATCACAATTTTAAAAGCGAGTTTAACACAATCGGCGGGAGTCCCATTACAGCAGTACTCTTCATAATCTTTTTCTTTTGTGATTAAATCCAGACGCAATGGATGGGCAATCGTAACAGCATGGGCAGTACCGGACTGAGGGCGATCTGGAGCCACAACCACAACTTTTCCGTAAGGTCGGATATAATTAATAAGCGCACGAATTCCTGAAGATTTCACTCCATCATCGTTCGTAATAAGGATCAATGGTTTTTTATTCATGCATTAATTTTAGCAATCGAAAACAAGACTTAAAAAGTTTTTCAAAATTAGGAATAATTCCTGTAGCTTTGAGGGTTTCAACTTCAAAATCAACTCATGTCGCGATTCTTACTCTTTCTATTTCTCCTCGTTCCATACACTTTTTTTGCCCAAAATCTGATTTTGAATCCTGGTTTTGAACAAAACAGGGGATGTCCAGAAAAACCGGGTCAAATAAATTTGGCCAATCATTGGTTTAGTCCCAATATAGGAACCCCAGATTACTTTCATACTTGCAGCCCAGGGCTCGATTATGGCACAGAATTCAATAAAAAGGGAGGGCGGCTCCCTCATTCCGGCATGGGGTATGCCGGATTACAGTTTTATTGTATGAACCGGAATGAATATTATGAATACATGGAGAACCTCCTGGACACTGCGCTTGCGCCTGGTGCACTTTATTGTATCCAAGTATTTGTGAGTCTGGCTAAAGCCAATTATGCATTCAAGGAACTTGGAGCAGTAGCATCGGTAAATGAGATTAAAACCTCTTCATCAAAAAAAATGATACTTCCGTATACTCCGTTGAAAAACGGACAGTATCTTGATGATCAAAATGGGTGGATCCAGATTTGTGGATTTTTTAAAGCAAAAGGAAATGAACGATTTATAACCTTGGGCGATTTTCAAAAAGGCGACGAGTTTTGGAATATTGACCTCCGGTCAACAACCGACTCGGTTTTCAAATCATCATACTATTTTATTGATGATGTTCTCCTTGTGAAGATCAATGATTCCACCGAATGCAAATGTAACCCAGGAACAAGGTAGCGTTAGAATTTCAATAATTCCTCATACAATTCTTTCACAGGAAGTCCCATTACATTGAAGAAGGATCCTTCAATTTTACTGATCCCGATATACCCTATCCACTCCTGGACTCCATATCCACCTGCTTTGTCAAAAGGCTGAAAATTATCAATATAGTAATCAATTTCTTCCATACTTAATGCTTTAAAAGTAACAGAAGACCTGACATAGAAGGATTTTCTCTTTGTCTTTGATTGTAAACAAACTGCAGTGATAACATGGTGTGTCTTGTCAGAGAGCTTCTGTAACATTTTTACAGCCTCTGTATAATTTGCAGGTTTTCCAAGAATTTCCTGATTGAGCTCCACAATGGTATCAGCAGTAATGATTATCTGTTTTTCATCCATACGTGAAAGATCGAAACTATTGGCCTTAAGTTCAGCAAGAAAAAGCGCTACTTTTTCGGGCAATAGACCTTCGGGAAAGTCCTCAACAACATGACTGGGTCTGATTTCAAAATCGATACCCAATTCTTTCAATAAATATTGCCTGCGCGGTGATTGTGAAGCTAATATGATATGACGTTCAGCAAGTCGATGGTTAATCATTTTGTTTCAATTTGTAATGAAAATTATTTCGAGAGAGAGAACTCCGGCAACCATAATAAGTTTACACAGACTGCTAAGGAAATGATAGTCGGCTTTTTCTTTGGCCAGAAAGAGTTTAACAAAGAGATATATGGCAGGTAATTGAACGGTAAGCATAAAATACCAAAAAACCATATTCCAATTCAACCTAAACAGGATTAATTGACCATAAGCCAGTACCAGAATCGTGGCTAAGATTATAACAGCAATAATGTATTTGCTGATATTCAGTCCAAAAACGATGGGGATGGTCCGGCAATCATAGGTTTTATCACCTATAAAATCCTCCATATCCTTTATAATCTCACGGACCAGTGTTATCAGAAAAGCAAAGAAAGTGTATATCAGGAAAACTTTAGAAACCCAAATTAAGGTTGGCAAATTATTCGCAAAAATGGGAGCATTTAGGCGTAACCAGAAAAATTCATAGAGCCAGATAATAAGGATTACGAAAGCAGAAAGAGCAGATACAATGAAATTTCCCCAAAACAGGACTCGCTTATATTTAGCCGAATATATCCATAATAATCCGGAAATAAATGGAAAAATCAGACCAAAAGTTAAAGCTTTGATTCTGAATGCCAGATAAAATCCGAATAAAATGGCAATACAATTTAAGATTATATGCAATTTAATAGCTCCACGAGCTGTAATTAGCCTGTCTACAACAATTTTGTCAGGTCGGTTAATTGCATCAATCTGCCTATCGAAATAGTCATTGATAACATATCCTCCGATGGCAATTAACAGCGTAGTAATGACGAGGATAACAAAATCCGGCAGGGGGCTTATTGCATCGGGGTTTTGACTATAAAGGAAGGGCTGTACAATGCAGTACCGCAATAAAAATTGGGTAAGAATAATAATAAGAAGATTGGGAATTCTGATAAATCTTCCAACAGGTTTTATCCATTTACTCAAGCCTGCTAATGTTAATTTCATACGTCACAAATTATAAATAACAAATTGCTACCAATGATACGCATCATCATTCATCCATTTACCCTGAACTTTAAGTACTTGCTCGATGACATCGCGCACACATCCTTTCCCTCCACAAAGATGAGAGATATATTTTGAAATAGCTTGAATTTCCTGGGCCGCATCAGCCGGGCAGGTAGGAACTCCTACTTCAAGCATCACCTCATAATCCGGAATATCGTCACCCATATACAAGACTTGAGTTGGATGAAGGTTATTTTTCAGGATATACTCTTTAAACATATCACTCTTTTTTTCCACTCCAAGAAAAACATCGTCAATCTGCAACGATTTCAAACGATGTATCATTGATTCGGAACGGGCCCCGGAAATCACGGCTACTTTATATCCTTTTTTTTTAGCCAATTGAAGCGCATAGCCATCTTTTACATTCGAGATACGATATGCATCTCCACCGGAAGTCATCACAATACTTCCATCGGTAAGTACTCCATCATAATCAAAGATAAACGTATTGATATCTTTTAACAGTTCTTTATAATTTGTCATGTGAGTGTTTATATTGAATAATACCGTTACTTATCAGGGTATACAATTCCTGGTAAAGTTTGTCATTTTTAAGTAAAATCCGGTGTTCCTCTATAATATTTCTATCTTCTCTGACGGCCGGACCGGTTTGAAAAAGGAACAAATTGTGATATTTTGTATTGTGACTTATTTTAACGATTAAAGGATGTAATAAGTCGAGAGGTAAATCATATTGGTTCAATAAATCTTCTGCAATAGTATACATGAAATTTGTAAAATTACCGGCAAAAACAGCAGAGAGATGGAGAATTTTTCTTTTCCTGCTTTCGATCACATGGACATTGTTACTAAGTTTTTCCGCTAACATTTTCAATTTTCTTTCTGTAGCAGGGTTGTTACCCTCAATGCAAACAGGGATATCCTTAAACTGTCTGCTTTTAGATCTAATAAAAGTCTGCAATGGATATAACACTCCATAATGGGATGAAACATCTTTCAGGATATCCATTCCGAGAGTCCCCGAAGTATGAACAACCAGCTTGTTTTTGAGATGCAGTTTCGGAATAATTTTCACAAGAGCATGGTCGCTCACCGAGCAGATGTACAAATCAGCATTTTGGGTTAACTTATCGATATTATCGATATAAACCGCATGAGTTTTTTTAGCTAATAATTTTCCTCTTTCAGGCGTTCGGTTACATATCTGTAGAATTTGTGCTCCAGCTTTCATCAAAGCAAAACCAAGATTTGTCGCAAGATTTCCCGCACCTATGATAACCACGCTAATTATTTCATTATTCACCACGCCATAATTTTTTCGATAAAAATACAAATATAAGGTTATACCTTCGTACAATCTTCACGATAAACATTGATATCAATAAAAGAATTCTATATGAAAAAACGCTGTATCCTTCTGCTCATTGCATTGGTTTTATTGATTCCGAGCAGTTTTTCACAGAACCGTTCCATTGTATTTTTAGAAAAGCCATGGTCAGAGATTGTTTCTATTGCAAAGGACCAGAACAAACTCATATTCCTTGATGCATTTGCCTCCTGGTGTGGCCCCTGTAAATGGATGGGAACCCACATGTTTACAAATGACACCGTGGCAGATTATTATAATCAAAACTTCATTTGCGCTCATTTGGATATGGAAAAAGGAGAAGGTCCCGAACTTTCAGCAAAATATCAGGTAAGGGCCTAT
The DNA here is from genome assembly GCA_023231005.1 of Bacteroidales bacterium. GTDB lineage: Bacteria > Bacteroidota > Bacteroidia > Bacteroidales > FEN-979 > CAIVAT01. Next base: position 23,948 of record JALNWG010000009.1, read on the forward strand.
CCAACCTTATTGTTTATCAATGGTAATGGGGAGTTGATCCATAAGCAGGTTGGTGCTCCACAACATGTATTGAATTATATTGAAATGGGAAAGGTAGCCCTCACTCCTGGTCAAGGATTTACAGCATATATTAAACAATATGAAACTGGGAACAGAGATCCGAAGTTCATGTTCGGTTATTTTGAGCGACTTCAGAACGCTTATATACCGATAAGAATTCCTTTACAGGAATATTTTGCATCACAACCTGAAGATGCCTTGATGAATCCACTCAACTGGAATATTTTCTTTCGTTATACACAGGATATGGATTCGAAAGAGTTCAAATATCTTTTAAAAAACATGCACACTTTTGAAAAAATTCACGGGGTTGATTCTGTCAACTCAAAAATATTTATGGTCTTCAGCCAGGTTTTGAGTGGTCTATCGCGAAGTAAATCTTTTACTGAAGACAATTATAAAGCATTAAAACAAAAAATCCGGGATACAGGGTACCCGGAGGTAGAAAAGATCTTCTTTACTTCCGATTTATCCCTCTATCAATCACAGGGGGATATTAGTAAATATCTTACTTTAGCCGTAAAAGACCTCGACAAGTATTATGGAATGGATTATTCCATGTTGAATCAGGTAGCGTGGAATTTTTTTCAAATATCGACGGATCAGAAACAATTGGAAAAAGCGGCTGAATGGGCAAAAAAATCGATAGAAATCAACAGTATTCCTGAGAATAACGATACGTATGCCAACCTGATGTTTAAATCGGGAAACAAAAAAGAGGCTGAAAAATATGAATCAGCCGCAATAAAGCTAGCAAAAAAAGCCAGAATTGAAACGAAGGAGTATGAAGAAAACCTGAAAAAATTTCAGGGAAATTAAGCTTGAGCTGTTGGCATTGGAAGATTATAAGAGATTTCTCCCTCGGTATCTTTTATCTCCCCATGAATTGCTTCATATTTTGCCACATTTTCCTTCAGTGCCTTATAGAGTCTTTTAGCATGTTGAGGTGTAAGAATAATGCGTGCTTTGACTTTTGCTTTTGGAACTCCTGGCATCATTTTAACAAAATCAACAATGAATTCAGCCGGAGAGTGGGTGATAATGGCCAGGTTTGAATAAATACCTTCACCCACTTCATCAGAAATTTCAATATTGATTTGGTTCATTGGATTTTTATTATCCTGCATATATCAAAGTATTAGTCTTCTTCTTTTGAAGCAAGAAGCATTTCATAATCTTCTTTGCTCCCTACAATAAGGTTTTCATATTCACGTAATCCAGTTCCAGCTGGAATTAAATGACCAACGATCACATTTTCTTTCAATCCCATGAGATCATCCTGACGGGCATTAATTGCAGCCTGAGTAAGCACTTTCGTAGTTTCCTGGAAGGAAGCAGCAGAAATCCAACTTTTTGTTTGTAATGATGCACGCGTTATACCCTGAAGTATCTGGAAGGCAGTAGCAGGTTTTGCATCACGGGCTTCCACCAACTTTTTGTCCTTACGTTTTAACATTGAGATTTCATCACGAAGTTTTCTGGCACTGATGATCTGACCAGCTTTCAGGGTGGTTGAATCGCCAGGATCTTCAACTACTTTCTTACCATAGATCCAGTCATTTTCATCCTGAAAGTCAATTTTGTTGATTAACTCACCTTCAAGGAATCTGGAATCACCTGGATCTTCCACGTCAACCTTACGCATCATTTGCCGTACAATGGTTTCAAAATGTTTATCATTGATTTTAACACCTTGTAACCGGTAAACTTCCTGAATTTCATTTACAATGTATTCCTGTACCTTCATTGGTCCCTTGATTGCAAGGATGTCGCTCGGAGTCAATGCTCCATCTGAAAGTGCAGTTCCAGCTTTAACATAGTCATTTTCCTGAGCCAGAATTTGTTTGGAAGTCGGGACTAAATAACGTTTTTCTTCTCCTGTTTTCGAGGTGATAATTACCTCACGATTGCCACGCTTCAATTTTTTAGCGAAAGACACGACTCCATCTATTTCAGAAACAACAGCTGGATCCGATGGGTTACGGGCCTCAAACAGTTCAGTTACCCTTGGTAAACCTCCCGTGATATCTCCGGCTTTTCCAATTGCTCTTGGTATTTTTACAAGAATCTCTCCTGCTTTGATTTTGGCTCCATTTTCGATATTGATATGGGCCCCCACAGGGATATCATAAATTTTAATGATCTCACCGGAAGCAGAAAGGATATTGATGGCAGGATTTTTAGCTTTTTGACGAGATTCAATAACCACCTTTTCATGGTAGCCAGTTTGTTCATCACTTTCAATACGGAAGGTCACATTTTCAATAATGTTTTCAAAACTGACTTTTCCGGTTACTTCAGAAAGGATCACAGCATTGTATGGATCCCAGTCACTGATCATCTGACCTTTTTTAACTTCTTCACCTGCACGGAAATAGAGGTGAGCACCATAAGGAATGTGAGCAGAAGTAAGAGCGATGCGGGTATTTTTATCAACAATGCGCATTTCGGCTGATCGACCGATTACGATTTCATGTTTTTCACCGGCTTCATTAGAATATTCTACAGAGCGGAGTTCATCGATTTCAAGGACTCCATTATATTTTGCTTCAATACGAGAGGCGCTTGCGATGTTAACCCCGGCAACACCACCAACGTGGAAAGTACGCAAGGTCAACTGGGTTCCAGGTTCGCCGATAGATTGCGCTGCAATAACACCGACAGCCTCCCCTTTTTCAACCATAACTCCAGTAGCCAGGTTTCGCCCATAGCATTTCGCACAAACACCTTTTTTCGATTCACAGGTGAGTACCGACCGGATCTCGATGTTCTCCAAGGGAGATTCATCAATAATACGCGCCAGTTCCTCTGTTATTTCGGACCCTGCAGCCATGATCAATTCACCAGTTTGAGGATGATGAATATCATGAAGGGAAACACGTCCCAAGATCCGATCGTACAAGGATTCAACAATTTCTTCTTCTTTTCTTAAAGCAGTGATGGTCAATCCTCTTAAAGTACCGCAATCTTCTTCCGATATAATCACATCCTGAGATACGTCTACAAGCCGGCGGGTTAGGTAACCAGCATCAGCTGTTTTAAGAGCAGTATCTGCCAAACCTTTACGAGCACCGTGTGTAGAGATAAAATACTCTAATACGGAAAGTCCTTCTTTAAAATTGGATAGGATAGGATTTTCAATAATTTCTCCTCCAGAAGCTCCTGATTTTTGAGGTTTTGCCATCAAACCACGCATACCTGAAAGCTGTCTAATCTGTTCTTTGGAACCACGAGCACCGGAATCGAGCATCATATAAACCGGGTTGAATCCCTGTTTGTCCTTTGTCAACTGATTCATCAGTGATACTGTAAGTTGAGAATTGGCATGGGTCCAGATATCAATGATCTGATTATACCTTTCATTATTTGTGATATAACCCATGTTGTAATTATTCACCACATCATCAACTTCAGCAGTAGCATCTGCTACTAATTTAGGCTTTATATCTGGAACAATAACATCATCAAGATTAAATGACAGACCTCCTTTGAAAGCCATCCGGAATCCAAGATCTTTGATATCATCAAGAAATTTTGCAGTTTTTGCAGTCCCGGTTTTCTTCAGGATCTGACCGATAATATCACGTAAGGATTTTTTTGTCAATAGTTGATTGATATAACCATATTCTTCAGGAACCACTTGGTTAAAAATAATTCGTCCAACTGTGGTTTCAATCATATTGGTTACTTTCTGACCATTGTCTATTTCAGTAATCCTAACCTTGATTATTGCGTGTAAATCAACACGATGCTCATTGTAAGCAATAATCACTTCTTCAGGAGCATAAAAAGTCATCCCCTCCCCTTTAACAATTAAGTCAGGTTCGCTCTTGCGTGATTTTGTCATGTAATAAAGTCCCAAAACCATGTCCTGCGAAGGAACGGTAATAGGGGCTCCGTTTGCCGGATTAAGGATATTATGGGAGGCCAGCATTAACAACTGAGCTTCAAGAATAGCTGCATTTCCTAATGGTACATGAACAGCCATTTGGTCACCGTCAAAGTCGGCGTTGAATGCAGTACATACAAGAGGATGTAACTGAATGGCTTTCCCTTCGATTAATTTTGGTTGAAAAGCCTGAATACCTAATCGGTGCAGTGTCGGTGCACGGTTCAGCATGACAGGGTGTCCTTTCAGAATATTTTCCAGTATATCCCAAACAACGGGATCTTTTCTGTCAACAATTTTTTTAGCAGATTTTACAGTTTTAACGATGCCACGTTCGAGCATTTTCCGGATAATAAACGGTTTAAAAAGCTCAGAAGCCATATCTTTAGGAAGACCACATTCGTTAAGTTTGAGTTCTGGTCCTACAACGATAACGGAACGACCGGAATAGTCAACACGTTTTCCTAGAAGGTTCTGGCGGAAACGACCTTGTTTCCCTTTAAGACTATCGGATAATGATTTCAGAGCGCGGTTTGATTCAGTTTTTACAGCGCTTGCCTTACGCGAATTATCAAACAGTGAATCAACTGCTTCCTGTAACATTCGCTTTTCATTGCGAAGAATAACATCAGGAGCTTTGATTTCGATCAGTCGTTTCAGCCGGTTATTACGAATGATCACACGACGATATAAGTCATTCAGGTCGGAGGTTGCGAAACGTCCGCCATCCAAGGGTACCAATGGCCTTAGCTCGGGAGGAATAACCGGAACCACTTTTACAATCATCCATTCAGGACGGTTTTCCAGTCGCTTCTGAGCATCCCGAAATGATTCAAATACCTGAAGTCGTTTTAGCGCTTCGGCTTTCCGTTGCTGGGATGTTTCAGTATTTGCTTTGTAACGTAAGTCATAGGATTCCTTATCAAGGTCAATTCTGGAAAGAAGATCAGCCAAGGCTTCAGCCCCCATTTTTGCAATGAATTTATTGGGGTCTGAATCATCGAGATATTGATTTTCCTGAGGAAGTTTTTCAATGATTTCGAAATACTCTTCTTCCGAAAGAAAATCAAGGTAATTAATGCCATCGGTTTGTTTGATACCCGGATTGATAACCACAAATTTTTCGTAATATATGATGGTTTCCAGTTTCTTTGTCGGTAATCCCAATAAAGACCCGATTTTATTTGGGAGGGAACGGAAAAACCAGATATGGGCTACAGGAACCACTAATTGAATATGCCCAACCCGTTCTCTTCTAACCTTTTTCTCTGTAACTTCAACTCCACATCGGTCACAAACGATTCCTTTATAACGGATACGTTTGTATTTTCCGCAATGACATTCCCAGTCTTTAACAGGACCAAAAATCCGTTCGCAGAACAGCCCATCACGTTCAGGCTTATAAGTCCTGTAATTAATGGTTTCCGGCTTTAACACTTCACCGCTTGAACTTTCAAGGATTTTTTCTGGTGAAGCAAGGCTGATTGTAATCCTTGAGAAGGTGCTGTTTATCTGACCGTCTTTTCTGTAAGCCATATTGATTTATTTGTATATTATAACGAAAAACAGAAAATTCTATTTACTTCCAACTGAATAGAGCACCATTAATCAAAAGTGAGATTTAATCCCAATCCACGTAATTCATGAATCAAAACATTAAATGATTCAGGGATACCTGGAATTGGCATGCTTTCACCTTTAACAATAGTTTCATACGCTTTTGCTCGACCGATCACATCATCGGATTTAACTGTCTGAATTTCCAGAAGAATATTGGCAGCTCCAAAGGCTTCGAGGGCCCAGACTTCCATTTCTCCGAAGCGTTGACCTCCAAACTGTGCTTTTCCACCAAGTGGTTGCTGAGTGATCAGTGAGTATGGACCGATTGACCGTGCATGCATTTTATCATCAACCATGTGATGCAGTTTCATCATATAAATGAAACCGACAGTAGTTGGCTGATCAAACCGTTCTCCAGATAGTCCATCATATAAGTAAACCTTACCATTTCTTGGTAAACCAGCCTTTTCAAGATAATCATTGATTTGGTCGATGGTAGCACCATCAAAAATTGGTGTAGAAAATCGTAATCCTAATTTTTGTCCAGCCCAACCAAGAATGGTCTCATAAATCTGACCAAGATTCATACGGGAAGGCACACCAAGCGGATTTAATACAACATCAACAGGAGTTCCATCGGCAAGAAACGGCATATCTTCTTCACGTTGAATACGGGCAACAATACCTTTATTTCCATGCCTACCTGCCATCTTATCTCCTACTTTGAGCTTCCTCTTTTTGGCAATATAAACTTTAGCCATCTGTATGATACCAGCGGGAAGATCATCGCCCACAATCGCAACAAACTTCTTCCGATTGTGAATCCCCATGATTTCTTTGAATTTAATAATATAATTATTGATCAAAATCTTTATCTGATCATTTTTCTCTTTGTCAGTTGTCCATTTGTTCGGATTAACATTGAGAAAATCAACATCCATCAGGATTTTGGGTTGGAATTTGGCTCCTTTGGCAATAATTTCCTGTTTAAAATTGTTGTAAACACCTTGAGAAACCTTGCCATTGACCAGAATACCCAGTTTTTCGATCAATCTATTTTTAAGTTTTACAACCTCTTTCTGGTATTCATCATCCAGTTTTTTCAGGTCGTCCTTTTCTTTGGTTTTAGCCTTTCTGTCTTTAATGATGCGAGAGAATAATTTCTTTTCGATCACAACCCCTTTCATTGACGGGGGTGCTTTGAGTGAAGCATCTTTTACATCTCCAGCTTTATCCCCAAATATGGCCCGAAGAAGCTTTTCTTCCGGAGTCGGATCGCTTTCACCTTTCGGGGTAATTTTTCCGATCAAGATATCCCCTTCAGTCACTTCAGCGCCGATACGGATCAGCCCGTTTTCATCAAGATCTTTCGTGGCTTCAGCACTTACATTTGGAATGTCATTTGTCAGTTCTTCCACACCACGTTTAGTGTCGCGAACTTCTAATGTAAATTCTTCAATATGTATGGAAGTAAAAATATCATCTTTAACTACCTTTTCAGAAATAACGATGGCATCCTCAAAGTTATAACCTTTCCAAGGCATGAAGGCCACCATCAGATTACGTCCGAGAGCCAACGATCCATCCTTGGTAGCATAACCCTCACAAAGCACTTGTCCTTTTTTTACTTTGTCGCCTTTTCTGACAATGGGACGAAGATTTACGCATGTATTCTGGTTGGTCCTGGCAAACTTAGTTAGTGTATATTTTTTAATATCATCTTCAAAGCTAACCAACCGCTCTTTATCATCACGGAGATAGCGAATTACAATCTCATTGGCATCAACAGATTCAACTGTGCCATCGCCTTCCGCATTGATTAACACTCGTGAATCCCGTGCAACATTATCTTCAACACCTGTTCCAACCAGAGCAGCTTCCGGATTTAATAGAGGGACTGCCTGCCGCATCATGTTTGATCCCATAAGTGCCCGGTTTGCATCATCGTGTTCCAAAAAAGGAATCAAAGAAGCCGCGATGGAAGCAATTTGGTTGGGGGCAATATCAACAAGGTCAACCTTGGTTTTATCAACGATAGGATAATCTGCAAGATATCGAACTTTAACTTTTTCCTCATTGAAATTTCCCTTTAGATCCATCGGGGTAGTGGCCTGCGCGATGATCTTGCGCTCTTCCTCTTCTGCTGTCAGATAGATGGGCTGCTCTTCAAGCGTAACCCGCCCTTCAATAACTTTAAGGTAAGGTGTTTCAATGAATCCAAGTTTATCAATTTTAGCATAAACGCATAAAGAGGAGATCAATCCAATATTAGGGCCTTCCGGAGTTTCAATGGTGCAAAGCCGGCCATAGTGGGTATAGTGTACGTCACGGACTTCAAAACCTGCTCTTTCTCGAGATAAACCGCCAGGTCCAAGTGCCGAAATCCTGCGTTTGTGTGTAAGCTCCGATAAGGGGTTTGTTTGATCCATAAATTGAGACAACTGATTTGTCCCAAAAAAGGTATTAATAACCGATGATAAAGTTTTCGCGTTAATCAAATCCATCGGTGTAAATACCTCATTGTCACGAACGTTCATTCGTTCACGTATAGTCCGAGCCATTCTGGATAGACCAACACCAAATTGGTTATAAAGCTGTTCTCCAACAGTACGGACACGACGATTGCTAAGGTGGTCGATATCATCAACTTCTGCCTTAGAATTGACAAGTTCGATCAAATATTTAATAATACAAATGATGTCCTCTTTGGTAAGCACTTTGATTTCGTGAGGAGTGGTCAGATTGAGTTTCCGGTTAATTCTGTACCGTCCAACATCACCTAGATCGTAACGTTTATCAGAAAAGAACAATTTTTCGATGATTCCCCGCGCTGTTTCTTCATCAGGTGGTTCAGCATTACGAAGTTGACGGTAAATGAATTCTACTGCTTCTTTTTCTGAGTTAGCAGGGTCTTTTTGGAGGGTATTAAAAATAATTGAGTAATCGGTAGCAAGTGCCTCTTCCTTATGAATAAGGATGGTTTTAATGCCAGCATCCAGAATTTGATCAATATGTTCATTTTCCAAGATTGTTTCCCGTTCAATGATCACTTCTGTTCGTTCAATGGAAACAACTTCTCCAGTATCTTCATCAACAAAATCTTCAATCCAGGCCCTGACAACACGGGCGGCTAATTTGGATCCAACGACTCTTTTGAGGGCAGCTCGGCTGACTTTTACTTCCAGTGCCAGACCAAATATTTCCAGAATATCCTTATCTGTTTCATACCCAATGGCACGCAACAAAGTAGTTACCGGCAGTTTCTTTTTACGGTCGATATATGCGTACATCACATTATTTATATCGGTCGTAAATTCAATCCAAGAACCTTTGAAAGGTATAATTCTGGCAGAATAAAGCTGGGCACCATTGGCGTGAAAACTGGTGCTAAAAAACACTCCAGGGGAGCGGTGTAACTGTGAAACAACGACCCGCTCAGCGCCATTAACAACAAAAGTACCTCGGGGAGTCATATATGGGATCATTCCCAGGTAAACATCCTGAATGATGGTCTCAAAATCCTCATGTTCCGGATCGGTACAATAAAGTTTCAATTTGGCTTTTAACGGAACGCTGTATGTCAACCCGCGTTCAATACATTCTTCAATCGAATATCGGGGAGGATCAATGAAATAGTCCAGAAATTCAAGCACGAAATTATTCCGGGCATCAGAAATCGGAAAATTTTCGGCAAAAACCTTGTAAAGTCCTTCATTGACCCTGTTTTCCGGATTGGTTTCGAGTTGAAAAAAATCCTGAAATGATTTTACTTGTATATCAAGAAAATCAGGACACTCAGCCTGTATCTTTGTAGATCCAAAGCGAATTCTTTCGGTTTTTTTTGAAGCCAAGGTTATTAGGTTTTAATCTCGCATACAGCGGGAAGGTTTGAAATTAATTTTAATAAATAAATCATAGATCTTCTTCACAATGGAAGAGATCTATGATTTTATTCAGGTATAAGATTTCTCTTCTTATTTAATTTCAACCTCTGCACCTGCCTCCTTCAATTGAGCTAATAAAGCATTGGCTTCATCTTTAGAAACGCCTTCTTTTATGGCTTTAGGAGCAGCATCAACCAATTCCTTAGCTTCTTTCAGGCCAAGACTGGTCAGTTCTTTCACCAATTTAACAACGGCTAACTTTGCCTGACCAGCTGACTTCAGGATTACATCGAAAGTACTCTTTTCTTCAGCAACTGGAGCAGCAGCGGCAGGACCAGCGGCAACAGCAACAGCTGCGGCTGCAGGTTCAATACCATACTCATCTTTCAGGATCTTTGCTAATTCGTTAACCTCTTTAACTGTTAAATTCACTAACTGTTCTGCAAAAGCTTTTAAATCTGCCATTTTGTTACTATTTGTGTTCCATAAAGTTGGAACGGTTATTACTAAACTAATTTTCTATTTTTGTACTGTGATCATTATGCTGCCTTCTCCGACAATGTTTTAACAATACCGGCAAGTTTACCCCCGCCCGACTGCAAAGCAGATATAACATTCTTTGCAGGAGATTGGAGTAATCCGACAAGGTCACCGATCAATTCAACACGGGATTTAACGTTGACGAGGATATCAAGCTGATCATCACCCAAATAAATAGTTTCCTCAATAAATGCTCCTTTAAGAATGGGCTTGGGGGAGGTACGGCGGAATTCTTTGATCAATCGGGCTGGATCGTTGGATACTTCCGAAAACATAATGGAAGTTGTTCCTTTAAGTATCGGATAAAATTCCTCAAGGGATTTTCCCGATTTTTCCATGGCCTTACGCAACAAAGTATTCTTGACCACCCTTAATTTTACATTCCTTTTGAAACAAGCTCTTCTCAACCTACTGGTAGTACTCGCATTCAAGGTAGAAGTATCCGTCAGGTAAAAAGAACCAGCACTTTGTAATTGTGCTGCTAAGGAATCAATAAATTGGGTTTTTTCTTCTTTTTTCATGATTTTTCTCTCAGATTTCTGTAATTATGCCGTAACCGATTTGGGGTCAACCTGAATACTCGGACTCATAGTGCTTGACATATAAATACTTTTTACGTAAGTACCTTTTGCCGAAGCTGGCTTCAGTTTGAAAATCGTATTGATTAATTCTCTGGCATTATCAACGATTTTTTCGGGGTCAAAAGAAACTTTGGCCACTGAAGCATGAATAATTCCGAATTTATCAACTTTAAAATCGATTTTACCGGCTTTTACTTCTTTCACGGCTTTTCCAACTTCCATGGTAACAGTCCCAGTTTTGGGATTAGGCATCAATCCACGGGGACCGAGAATCTTTCCTAACGAACCAACTTTAGCCATCACACTGGGCATGGTAATAATAACATCAACATCTGTCCAGCCACCTTTAATTTTCTCAATATACTCATCCAACCCTGCGAAATCTGCACCAGCCTGCTTTGCTTCTTCTTCCTTATCGGGAGAACAGATTACAAGCACGCGAACAGTCTTCCCGGTACCATGAGGAAGCGTCACGATACCTCTTACCATTTGGTTGGCTTTACGGGGATCAACCCCCAGGCGAACATCAATGTCGATGGATGCATCAAATTTTGTATTGCTTATTTGCTTCACAATGCTTGATGCTTCAGTCAATGAATACACGGCATTCCTATCAAATTTCGATAAGGCAGCCTTCCTCTTTTTTGTCAGCTTTGTCATTTTGCTTTTTTTAGTCGTTAACGCTGTTAAAGCGTATATATATTGATTACTATGAGGTCGATAGTACTCTTAGGGAAGCCGTTGCTAGCGTTTAAGGGGAATTTCACCAGTAACTGTTATACCCATACTCCGAGCAGTTCCAGCAACCATTTTTATGGCTGATTCCAAGGTAAATGCATTCAGGTCGGGCATTTTATCTTCTGCAATTTTTTGAACTTGTTCCCAGGAGACAGACGCAATTTTATTGCGATTAGGTTCCGGTGAACCTTTTTGTTGTTTTGAAATTTCAAGTAATTGCACTGCAACAGGAGGGGTTTTAACAATAAAGTCAAACGATTTATCCCGGTATACCGTAATGATCACGGGAATAAGTTTCCCTGCTTTATTTTGGGTACGGGCATTAAATTGCTTGCAGAACTCCATAATATTCACACCCTTAGCACCCAAGGCAGGGCCTACTGGTGGTGAGGGGTTGGCTGCACCTCCTTTAATCTGTAACTTGATAATTCCACTAACTTCTTTTGCCATAATACTACTCTTTTTGAACTTGCATGAAACTTAATTCCAGCGGGGTCTTACGTCCGAAGATCTTGACCATCACTTTCAGCTTTTTCTTTTCTTCATTAATCTCTTCAATAACCCCACTGAAACTGTTAAAGGGGCCATCGATCACGGTGACAGTTTCTCCTATAATAAAAGGGATATTGACCTCTTCACCCTGTTCCGACAATTCATCAAATTTACCAAGGATTCGTTTTACTTCAGATGGACGAAGTGGGTCGGCTTCACCTTTTGCTCCAAGAAATCCGAGTACTCCGGGGATATTCCGAATAATATGGGGGACTTCTCCCACTAAAGATGCTTCAATCAATACATATCCCGGAAAATAGTTACGTTCTTTGCTTACCTTTTTCCCGTTCCGGATTAAATATACTTTCTCGGTTGGAATAAGCACTTGTGATATATAATCTTGAAGGTTAAGGCTTGCAATCTCACTTTCAAGATATTGCTTTACCTTTTTCTCATTACCTGAGATTGCCCTCACGACGTACCACTTTTTTGTTTCGTCACTCATGCTTATATATTATTCGATTGATGTAAAATAAATCAGTTTATATTACCCGAATAAATGCTCTTTATATTAGAAAAGCTTATAAAACTGTATTAATACATTTCGGAAAACTTCATCCATCGCAAAAACCATAATAGCAATAATAAGAGAAGCGATAGAGACTACGATTGCACTACCCTGTAATTCTGACCATGTTGGCCAAGATACCTTGTGCATCAGTTCATCGTAACAATCTTTTGTGTATGTAACAACTTTATTTTTAGCCATTTATTTACGGTTTTGCACGGGTGGTAGGAATCGAACCCACAGCCTACGGTTTTGGAGACCGCCACTCTACCAGTTGAGCTACACCCGTGTGTAATTAAACTTTATTTTTCAATTTCGCTTTCCATTTTTATCTACCAGATTACAGGTAGACATTGCTACTCTTAATTAGTCTAGAATTTCAGTTACCTGTCCGGCACCAACTGTCCGTCCACCTTCACGGATTGCAAAGCGAAGGCCTTTATTCATAGCGATTTCTGCGATCAAGTCAACTAAAATTGTGATATTATCACCAGGCATACACATTTCAACACCTTCCGGAAGATGGATTTCACCGGTTACGTCAGTAGTGCGGAAATAGAACTGAGGACGGTATTTATTATGGAATGGGGTATGACGTCCACCTTCTTGTGTTTTCAACACATAGATTTCAGCTTTGAATTTTTTATGTGGAGTAATGGAGCCAGGTTTTGCAATAACCATACCACGACGAATTTCGTCTTTATCAATGCCACGAAGTAACAAACCGGCATTATCACCAGCCTCTCCTCTGTCGAGGATTTTACGGAACATTTCAACTCCCGTAACAACTGACTTCAATTTTTCAGCGCCCATTCCAATGATATCAACTGGATCGCTGGTATTGATAACACCCGTTTCAATTCTTCCTGTAGCTACTGTACCCCGTCCGGTAATTGAGAAAACGTCTTCTACCGGCATGAGGAAAGGTTTATCAATATCACGAACTGGCAATGGAATCCAGCTGTCAACAGCATCCATCAATTCCATGATTTTATCAACCCATTTCGGTTCTTTGTTCAATCCGCCTAAGGCTGAACCTTGGATAACAGGAGTATTTGCACCATCAAAGCCGTAGAAAGTCAACAAATCACGAATTTCCATTTCGACGATTTCCAGTATTTCAGGATCATCAACGCTGTCGCATTTATTCATAAAGACTACAAGCTTAGGCACACCAACCTGACGAGCGAGTAAAATATGTTCCCGTGTCTGGGGCATTGGACCATCAGTGGCAGCTACGACAATGATAGCACCATCCATCTGAGCAGCACCAGTAACCATATTTTTGATATAGTCGGCATGACCTGGGCAGTCTACATGGGCATAGTGACGGTTTGCTGTTTGATATTCAATATGGGCAGTATTGATCGTGATTCCACGTGCTTTTTCTTCAGGTGCATTATCAATAGAATCAAAAGATCTGAACTCTGATAATCCTTTCTCGGCCAATACTAAAGTAATTGCGGCCGTCAAAGTAGTCTTACCATGATCAATATGGCCAATCGTACCAATATTGACGTGTGGTTTTGTGCGGGAAAATTTTTCTTTTGCCATTTTACTAAAGTTTAATTACAGTTATTATTTGATGTTTGATTTCAATAAATATCGCTGCAGACACTGCAGTTTTTTCGAAAAGCCTGACATAACCGGCTTCTCCACCTCTGAGCCTTTGAGCAGAATTGAACTGCTGACCCCTTCCTTACCAAGGAAGTGCTCTACCCCTGAGCTACAAAGGCATTTACAACGAGCGGAAGACGGGGCTCGAACCCGCCACCTGAAGCTTGGAAGGCTTCCGCTCTACCAAATGAGCTACTTCCGCATTTCAATTCAGAACTGCAAATTAGAAATGAAATCCTCATTCCTCATTCCTCATTCTTCATTCTTCATTGAATTTGTGGGGAGAGAAGGATTCGAACCTCCGAAGGCTGCGCCAACAGATTTACAGTCTGCCCCATTTGACCGCTCTGGTATCTCCCCAAGTCAGATGATAAAAAAATTTATCACACATTCAAAGAACCTTACGCTTCTGTACTCCACCCTGCCAATCAGATTCTAATTCCCGAGCCGATGGACGGATTCGAACCGCCGACCAGCTGATTACAAATCAGCTGCTCTACCAGCTGAGCTACATCGGCTTGACTTTTCCTTTTTCGAAAAGGACTGCAAAAGTATAAACATTTATGATAGGAAACAAGGATTTTTTTAAAATAGAGGTCCTAAAAAGGTACTTTTTTTTAACAAAATTCGTACCGAACTCTAAATTACTTGATTATAAATACGTTAACTTCCGCGTACTTTTTCCTTATGTTTGACCAATTGTTTACGTAGTGCTTCTGTAGCCTGATCAATTGCAGCTTCGAAAGTAAGGGCCTCTTTTTTAGCAAAAAGGTCATACCCTTTAATTAATAAACGGATCTCTGCTATTTTGTTTTCACGGGTCTCTGTATTATCCATCTTGAGTATCACTTCACTACCAATGACCCCTTCAAAAAAGATATGAAGTTTTTCCATCCTATCATTAATAAAATCTTCCAATTTTTTGTCAACTTTAAAATGAACAGAGTTAATTTTAACCTTCATTCCGACCTCCTTTTTTATGCCTTTGGATGGGCTTGTTTGTAAATTTTCTTCAGTTTTTCAATTGTATTATGAGTATAAACCTGAGTTGCTGAAAGATTTGCATGACCCAATAATTCTTTTACTGCATTCAGTTCTGCGCCATTATTCAACATGTGCGTGGCAAAGGTATGCCGTAAGATGTGCGGACTCTTTTTTTCCAGGGTAGTTACCTCACCAAGGTGTTTGGTAACCAACAGATAGACCATCTTGGGATAGATGTTCTTCCCTTTATCAGTCAGAAAAAGTTCTTCCCTTTCACCAAATGTCTTTTTCTTCTCTTCCAGATATGATTTCAACGAAGACTCTAATTTGTAACTGAACGGAATCAACCGTTCTTTATTTCGTTTTCCGAGAACTTTAATTGTTTTTTGATAAAAATCAATATCTGTTTCCCGAAGATTAACTAACTCTGACAACCGCATTCCGGTCGAATAAAATATCTCTAAGATCATTTTATTTCTCATCCCCGGATACCCATCTTCGAAAGAATGTTGTTGAAGTAAGATTTGCATTTTATCCTGATCTACGAAAGCAGGAAGACGTTTTCCAGTTTTCGGCGGAGTAATTTTTCGCATTGGGTTTTCCAACAGATAACCTTCTCGGTTTAAAAACTTATAAAAAGATTTTAACGTAGAAAGTTTGCGGTTAACAGAACGGGCAGAAATATCATCTTCCATCAAGTAAACCAACCACGAGCGGATCATGAGATGCGTTACTTCTTCGATTTTTTGAATGGAATATTGATTCTGGAGATAGGCAAAAAACTGATCCAGGTCATTGCGATAGGCCGTAACAGTATGAGGAGAATACCGTTTTTCGAATTGGATATATGCAATAAAGCGTTCCTTCACCGGCCAACAAAAAAAAGAAACTTTGTTGATAATTTATCAACGCATAAATATACGAAGATATGTATCCTCAACAAAATTTCTTCAATAAAAAAAGGTCTGTTACAAGGCAGCTTCCGCGTCCTGAATTTTCTGAATATAAATTGCGCGATTAACAGCGTCTCTTTGCTTAACCGATGGCTTTGTAAACTTTTGGCGTTCACGGAGTTCTTTAACAACTCCTGTTTTTTCAAACTTACGTTTTAATTTTTTCAACGCTCTGTCAATGCTTTCGCCTTCTTTAACAGGTACGATAATCATGCTTTATGCTCGCTTTCTTGTTAATGTTAATACTAAACTATAAATATTATCAAAAGGGCTGCAAAAGTACAATCTTAATTTTAGATTTCCAAAACAAATCGAGAAAAGGTTTTCTATGCGTGTTAATAACATTACAAGTCTTTAAGGATAAAATCGGTCATTCTTTGATAGAGGTGAAACGAGGTGTTTTTTCCAGTATAAATTCCATGATTGCAATTGGGATAAAACTGGGATTCGAACTGTTTATCAGCTCCCACCAAAGCCGTCACCATATCATAAGAATTTTGAGGATGGACATTATCATCGGCCATTCCACAAATCAACAGCAATTTCCCCTTCAGTTTATTTGCATGATTTACCGGTGAATTATTTTCATATCCCTCGTCATTTTCTTTTGGTGTCCGCATAAATCTTTCTGTATAAATATTGTCGTAATATTTCCAGTTGGTAACAGGTGCAACGGCAATACCGAAAGAAAAATAATCCGCTCCCTTTGTTAAACATGAAAGGGTCAGATACCCTCCGAAACTCCATCCCCACATCCCAATCCTATTTTTATCCACATAGTTAAGTGTACCCAGGTATTTAGCTGCATCAATCTGATCCTGGGTCTCATATTTCCCCAATTGCAGATAAGTGCATTTTTTAAACTCCTCTCCTCTTCCTCCAGTCCCACGGTTATCTACAGAAACAACGATAATTCCATTTTGAGCCCACAATTGGTTCCACGACGACACCCCACCCCAACTGTTTAAAACTGTTTGTGAACCCGGACCTCCGTATATAGTGAATAAAACCGGATATTTTTTGGCCGGATCAAAATCGGGAGGTTTCACGATAAAGCCATTTAAAATTGTACTATCAGGGGTTTTAAAATTAAAAAATTCGGCTTTGCTAAAACGATAAAACGCCATTGTTTCCCTGAGTTTTGCATTGTCTTGCAGAATTCTTACCGCTGCCCCATCAGCTTTGCAAACAGTAATAACAGGTGGTGTATTAATATCTGACCACTTCTTGATTAACCAAGTAAAGGTTTTACTGAATTCTGCAGTATTTGTGCCATGTTTCGTACTTATTTTTATCTTTCTCTTCCCATCTAGTGAAACAGCATAAATATCCCGATCCATCGGAGAAATTTCATCAGAAAGATAATAAACCATGCCGTTCTTTTCATCAACTCCCAACACATCTGTCACTTCCCAGGCACCTTTAGTAAGTTGTCGGACCAGCTTCCCTGTAAGATCATATAAATAAATATGCCTGAATCCATCTTTCTCGCTTGTGAATATGAATTCCTTGTTGTTTTTCAGAAAATTCCAATGATCATTGATCTCAATGTAGTATTTATTTTCTTCTTTATAAATCAGATGGGTTGTTCCGGTTGAGGCATCAGCCAACAGGAGTTCCAACTTGTTTTGGAGCCGATTCATCCTGTATACTGCCAGAGAATTCAGATCATCAGTCCATTTGATCCGCGGGATATAAATATCCGTTTCTTTTCCTATATCGACCTTGATGGTTGTGTGATCCTTCAGATCATAGATAAAAACATCAATAATAGAATTGGCTTCACCAGGTTTTGGATATTTAAACGTATACTGTTCCGGATATAAATCGCCATAATAGGTAAGTTGATATTCTTTTACATTGCTTTCGTTGAATCTGTAAAAAGCGATCTTTTGGCCATCGGGAGACCAACAGAATGCCCTTGAAAATTCGAATTCCTCTTCATAAACCCAGTCGGTAGCGCCATTGATGATCTCGTTGGTTTTTCCATCCTTTGTAATCTGGTATTCAATACCGGTTCCCTGATCATCCAGTTTTCCGCCCAAATTCATCCAACCAATAGATAAATCTTTTATATAAAGGTTGTTATCACGTACGAATGCAATTTTTGTTCCATCCGGAGAAAATGTGGCTAAGCGTTGTTTGCCATTTTTTGAAAGAGGAAATAATTTCTCCGTCTTTAGATCATAAATAAAATAATTGGCTTTGGAAGAACGGCGGTAGATCGGTTCTTCGTCGGCTGCAAATAACAGTTTCGATTCATCGCCACTAAATTCAAAGGAAGAAATCGGGATTTCCGTAGAATCACCTTGTAAAATCAATTGTTTGGATGTTATCACCGTGGAAACGTATTTCCCGGAAGCATATTCATAAACATTAAGACTATCCTTTTTTACTTGGCAAAAATGATTACCATCGTTCATTGATTGGATTCCCGGGGCTCCTTTGGAAGAAAATTTCCGGTTCTTAAAAATGTCTTCCAGGGTGATCTGTTTTTTCTCAGGTTGTGCATTACCGGCCAATGTAATGGTAACAAACAAAGTCAAGGAAAGAAGTGAGAAGGTCTTGTTTTTCATATTGTCAACAGGTTTTCAAAATAGATTATCTTTGAGGATCAAAATTAGAAAATAATGTTCAAGGAAATTGGGATTTTCGATGAAATGAAGCAAACGCTGGATAAACTAAATGGGAAAGGGATACTTTTAATAGCCGGTGATCCACCTAACCCGATGACCATCGGATGGGGAACCCTTGGGGTAATATGGAACCATAGTATATTTACAATCATGGTTCGGCCTACTCGGTACACTTTCCCCCTGATTGAGAAAGCGATGGATTTTTCTGTTTGTTTACTGTCTGATTCTTTTAATGAGCAGCTGGCTTTTTGCGGATCAAAATCGGGCCGGGATCACGATAAAATCAAAGAGTGTGGATTTACAATGGAACCGGGGATCAGAATTTCAACCCCGTATATAGCTTCATCCTACCTGCATTATGAATGTCGTATTGTACACAAACACTTCTTGGATCCTGTTACCATTGACAAGTCTATTGATAAACGGTTTTATCCCAAAAAAGATTATCACATGGTTTACTATGGTGAGATACAGGGAGTTTTTTCTCATTGACTCTGTTTCACTTCAGCTCTTTCCAATTTTTTTTATATTTGCAAATTATTGGGATGTTAGCTCAGTTGGTTTAGAGCGCTTGCTTGACAGGCAAGAGGTCATCAGTTCGAATCTGTTACATCCCACAAATACGTATCTTAATAAACTCTGCTCCAGATAAAACCGGATCACGGTTGAGAGACAAACCGAGAAATTTGGTTTTTACCGTGCCTGTTTGTTGCTTCCCTATTCCTTCAATAAATCCTGCTTCTTTAAATACTTTTACGGCCGAAGCCATAGAATCCTCAGGATTTAAACAAATATTTTTAATCCCCAACTCCTTAGCCCATTCAATGGCTGATTCCAGAAGTATTTTTTTTATTTTAGGACTTCCAACACCAGGCCGAACATAAAACCATTTAATTACGGCCACGTCAGGGGTTATTTTCCGGATTCCGATACAACCGACAGATATTCCGTGGATATTCAGTAAAAATCCGGCACCTGCCGAGTTTGAATAAAGACCAGAAAGGCTGGCCAATTCCTGTATGAAGTTTTGGAAAGATAAATCAAACTCAATACTGATTGCATACTCAAGAAACATCTCTTTAAGATGGATGAAATCCGCTTCCTTCTTTACCCGTATAATCGATATAAATTCACTGTCTGATACTTCCATTTCCGGTTGTTTTCGTACAAAAGTACTTTTATAGAAATCAGAAATCAATCTACAATAAGCAAACGGATATGATTATTTTGTAAGTGTTGGAAAATCGTATTAAATTGTGATGTATTTTTACGAAAGAAAAAAAAATGACATGAATACAAATCTGCCAAGGATTCTCGCTGTTGATGATAACCCTAAAAACCTTACTGTACTTAAAGCTCTGCTTACGGCTAACCACTACCAGATTGACTGTGTGCAAAATGGCAGAGACGCGATAAAATTAGCTAATGAAAAGGATTATGATTTGATCCTTATGGATGTTTTTATGCCTGAAATGGACGGTTTTGAAACCAGCATTCAGCTAAAAAAAATACAGAATAACAGCACGGTCCCTATTATTTTTTTAACAGCAAGAAATGATATCGGCGGACTGAAACAGGGATTTGCCTCAGGAGGAGTTGATTATATTACCAAACCATTTGACGGAGAAGAGTTGATTGCAAGGGTCAATACGCATATTGAATTAAAATTTTTCCATGACCAGCAAAAGGGAATAAACCGATGGCTTGAAGAAAAGGTCATTGAGCGAACGCTCGAATTAAATAGAGCCAATGAAACCCTGGAAAAAGCCAATAAAGAGTTGTTGACTCTTGATGCTGCAAAAACCGAATTTCTCCGGATGATCAATCATGAAGTCCGTACCCCCCTCAACGCGCTGATCGGATTTATTAACATTCTGAAGGAAGAAAAATTTTCCGCTGAAATCAAAGAGATGATTGATCTTCTTGACATTGCATCGAATCGGCTTGAAAAATTTTTAATGGTTGTTTTATTGATCACTGAGCTGAATATAAAACATAAATCTGTGATCAAGGAAAAGATCCGTATGAAAGCTTTGGTTGATGCATCTCTTCATAACAATAAAAATCAGCTCAAGTTGAAGAATGCACACCTTAATATTATATGTGAAAGCACGGATATAATGATTGGAGGCAATCAAAAGCTGTTGCAAAGTTGTTTTGACAGCCTTCTTGAAAATGCTCTGGAATATTCCGAACCAAATAGTACCATCACATTAAAATCTTCTTCTTCTCCGGATGAAATATTTTTTGAGGTAATTGATGAAGGTCGTGGATTTTCGGAAGAAGCATTAAAAAATCTCTTTAAATTTTTTGCTATCGGAGAACAGCATATTGATCAAAATATTGGATTGGCCCTGGCCTTGACCAAACTAATCATGGATGTACACGAAGGTAAAATCGAAGTAAGCAATAATGCTGAAAGAGGAGCTACTGTAAAACTGACATTTTCGAAAAAGTTTCTCACAAATTTAAATCCATAAACTTAAATATCATGAAATTAACACTATTTGGCGCAGCAGGCGGCGTTACAGGTTCTTCATATTATATTCAATCCGACCAATCGTCGGTGATGGTTGATTGTGGAAGTTTCCAGGGAAAAAAAGAAACCGAGCTAAAAAACAGGAAAGCGCCACCTGTTGACTATCATAATCTTGATGCAATTTTACTAACTCATGCGCATCTGGATCATTGTGGACGTTTGCCATTGGCAATAAAACAAGGATACTCCGGACCTATTTATGGAACACCTGCCACCTTGGATATCTCTGCCCTGATTTTGCGGGATGCAATGAAAATTCAGACCAATGATTTTGAAAAGTTAAACCGGATGTTACTACGTAACGGTAAACCTCAGGTAGAACCGCCTTATTTGAAAGAACATGTTGAAGAAGCCATTCGGCTGATGAAGCCAATGCCCTATCATAAAATTTTCGAAGTAGCAAAAGGGATTTCTGTAATGGTCGACGAAGCTGGTCACATTATGGGATCCGGAAGTTTACTTATCACCGTTGAAGAAGACAGGAAGACCAAATCCATTTTATTTTCAGGTGATCTGGGCCCTTATGGAATGCCTATTGTAAGAGACGCAGAACCATTTCTTCAAGCTGATGTTGTCATTATGGAATCCACTTATGGTGACCGGGATCATAAACCATTTCAAGCCACATTGGAGGAAGCTAGTACAATTATCAAGGAAGCCGTTGCAAACAAAGGGAAAATACTGGTTCCCTCCTTTGCGATCGGCAGAACACAAGATATTCTCTATTTCCTTGAACATGCATTTGCAAAAGGTGACATTCCGATTTTTCCTGTATATATTGATAGCCCAATGGCAATTGAAGCAACAAAAATTTACACAGGGCATCCGGAACTTTTTGACGAGGACATGATCGAATTTTCAAAAACAGGAGAATTGTTGAAGTATAAGGACTTCATTCATCCTACTCCTACTCCTGAAGAATCTAAAAAACTCAATGATGTTCAGGGCCCCTGCATGATCATTGCCGGTTCCGGGATGTGCAATGCAGGACGGATCAAACATCACCTGCGACACAATCTTTGGAAACCCGACACTTCAGTATTAATTGTTGGCTATCAGGCCGAAGGTACTCTTGGAAGGCAACTGGTTGATGGCGCAAAATGGGTCAATATTTTTGGAGAACGCATTGCAGTCCGTGCACAGATCCATAAATTAGGTGGTTTCAGCGCCCATGCAGGTCAATCGGACTTGTTAAAATGGTTCAATGCAATAGCACCCGCCCGCCCTAAGCTGATCCTTGCACATGGTGAAGACCATGCCCGAATTACTTTGGCTAAGCTCATCAAAGATGACTATGGAATTGAGGCGTGGCTTCCTAATTATGGAGAAAGTATGATTATTTGATTTTTTATAAATTTGTCAACTAAGATTTTTCTATGCAAAACACTTTACGCCGTACAAAAATTGTTGCTACAATTGGTCCGGCAAGCAGTTCCCCAGAAATGATCAGGGCATTAATTCTGGCCGGAATGGATGTTGCCCGGTTAAATTTTTCACATGGTAATTATTCCGACCATGCTCAGGTAATTAAGTCAATCCACGCGATATCTGAGGAATTAGATAAACCCATCACCATTTTACAGGACTTACAGGGGCCAAAGATAAGGGTAGGCCAAATTATGGGAGGAGAAATTGAGCTTGTGAAGGGAGAGACGGTGTCACTGATTCCGGAATTGGATTACAAGGGACAATCCGCTTCTTTTCCTTTAGATTATCCCCATGCTTCTGAAGAGGCTAAACCGGGAACCTGTATCCTTTTAGCCGATGGCCTTTTTCAGTTGGAGGTTTTATCAGTCAAGGGAAGTGCATTGATTTGCAAGGTTATTGACGGAGGGATTTTAAAAAGCCGGAAAGGGGTAAACTTCCCGGATATGAATTTGAAATTGCCATCTTTAACTGAAAAAGACAAAAAGGATCTGGAATTTGGTTTACAAAATAAAGTTGATTGGATATCTTTAAGTTTCGTTCGTTGTGCTGAAGATGTTCGTGAACTTAAACGTTTCATTCATGAAAAAGGATATATAAAGCCTGTCATTGCTAAGATTGAAAAGCCTCAAGCTGTTACAAATCTGGAAGAAATTCTAAGCGAAGTACAAGGGATCATGGTTGCCCGGGGTGATCTTGGAGTAGAAATGTTCCCCGAAAAGGTCCCTCTTATCCAGAAGCACATCATTGAGCAATGCAATCGCCGTGGATTGCCAGTCATCACAGCAACCCAAATGCTTGAGAGTATGATTCATGAACCACGCCCTACCCGGGCTGAGGCCAATGATGTAGCAAATGCCATCATCGATGGAACTGACTGTACCATGCTTTCTGGAGAATCAGCTGTAGGTGATTATCCCGTGAAAGCGGTGGAGATGATGGACCGGATTGCCCGCGAAGTGGAAAGCATCATTGAATTCAAATCCTATCCACCCATCGGGCAGACCGAAATTGTTGCCCTGAGTGAAGCTGCCAACAGAATTGAAAAAGTGATCGACTTGAAGGGAATTGCCGTTCTCACTTCTAGTGGACATAGTGCAAAGTATATTGCATCAGAGCGTCCCAAGGCTCCAATATTTGCACTGACCAGTAGTTTGGCTGTTTATCATGGCTTGAGTTTGGTCTGGGGAATAAAACCCATATACATGAAGGAAACAGCTGAACATTTTGATTCTATTATAAATATTACTGTTAACAAATTAAAAAACAAACAGCTCATCACTTCCGGGGATAAAATATTGATTATGGGAGGGATTCCATCAAATCTCCCGGGAGGAACCAATTTTCTGAAAATACACACTGTTCAGTAGTAATTTTTTCATCTCCTTTAACTTAAACAGATACCGTTATGAAAAAAACAATGATTGTCCTTTTTGCATCTCTTTTTCTTCCTTTCATTTCATTTGCCCAGCGTACTGTTGAGATTACGCCCTTTGGAGGATATGTTTTTCCAGGAACCATGCAAGCAGAAGGCGGAGATATCCGTTTTATCGGCAATGGTCAATATGGTGGCATTGTCAGTATTGCAGTCAGTCCCAGTGTCGATGTCGATCTGATTTATAACCGTTCCGACACAAAAGCACAAATCAATCTCCCAGGATACAGATATAATGAAATTCCACTCAGCATCAATTATATTCATGTTGGATTCACTAAAAACTTCAGAATTAATACGATAGTTTCTCCTTTTGTGGGATATAACCTGGGTGGTTGTATGTTTTACCCTAAGGTCGATAATACTTATGAAACCTGGTTCTTTTCAATGGGTTTGGACGCAGGTGCAAAAATCTATTTTGCCAAACATTTTGGATTACGATTACAGGCACAAGCTATGATGCCAATACAGGGGACGGGATTTACAATGTTTGTCGGAACTGGTGGCGCAAGCGGTGGTGTATCAGTATATTCTACCCTTGTCCAGTTTGGATTCACCGGTGGATTAATTTTCAGGTTAGGACATGTTCAGTAACCGGCTGTATGGTTTCTCGGTAAATAATGTTATCAGATTATCATTAATGGTACAAGCATACGTAAGCCGAATCGATTGAAATTCTCAGTTTAAATTTTTCATTCTTGGCAACAACAAAGGTTTGGAATGGTTTATATTCCTTCCATGATGTTTCATTGGGCAACAGAACTTCCATAATCCCAGAGACTACAGTCATATTTTCAATAGTAGTTGTTCCGAACTCATAATCACCCGGGGCCATAACACCCATGGTTGCAGGGCCATCAGCAGTTTGAAAAGCAATAGATTTTACTCTGCCATCGAAGTATTCATTTGTCTTGAACATAGTTTTATATTCCGTTTTGTTAATAAAGAAGTGAAATCAAATAAAAAAAGACCCTGATCGAAATTTCAGGGTCTTTCGGATTTAAATCATTTTTATCTAGCGAATAATCATACACAATCCAATTTTCAGATTCAGCATCTGAAGATCGTTTGTGATCTTGTCGTTGTAAAGCTCAATTTTATTGGTTGTCCATTTGTAATTGAAAGCCACCAATGCACCCCAACTAGAATAATTTCCGAATTTAATCAAAGCACCCACTTCGGGGGTCAACGAAAAATCCCAGCGTGTTTCATAAATATCATATTCCTGAATCATCAAATGATGTTCCATATAATCTCCACCGATTCCAAGAGTGATATAAGGAGACACCAATTGATCTGGAATAAAATGGTAGCCAATTACAGCTTGAAAAGGCACCATCCAGGTGAAGCGGTAATTGGTAGCTGTTATTGCGGAACCATCGTTGCCATAAAAGGTTTCATTTGGATACTGTTGCGATACCCGTTGCCAACTGATGTTGAATCCTGCGGTCAGTCCTTTATTAATGAGATACCGGCCACCTAAATCGAATCCAGCAGGGCTTCCATTACCAACCCATTTGTTAAAATCACCCAGTGTGAATGTGGTATTCCAAGAAAAAGTATAATAAGAACTTGGGGTAAAGCCAAGCGTGGCATTATTCTCCTGCCCTTGTGTAAAACCAGCCACCAGGACACAAAAAACGAAAATCAAAATATTTTTTTTCATAGCTAATTTCTTTACGGGTGATTAATTTGCAGTTGTTTTAATGGCAGGTGTTTGGGTAAATGCCTGATCGATGCTGGAATTAATATCACCCAATGTATGAGTATTCGTCAATAGAGCACGGATATATGCATTCCAGCGAATATAAAGTTTATGGGTCGTCGGAGCATTTTTACGATCGACCATTTCCCACCAAAGTGTACCTGTAGAATAGGAGGTGATATAGGCAGGATAATATGGATAGTTATATGGATAATACGGATAACCCCACCAAGAAGGCGGATAATAACCCCAATACCATCCAGGATAATAGACGCTGGTGTTCGTATTCTTGATTGCAAATACCATGATACCAAGGTCATATTCAGTATTTACCGTATCCGTTACCTGCAGGAATCCGCGGGCTTTCATGTTACTTGCTACTCTGTTTATAACTGCAGCAGCATTGGCATCCAGGTATCGTCCACTATCTTTATTATCCTTGTAATAAATCGAATCGACGATATAAAAAGTATGAAACTGGTTAAAGTCAGTCCCGACATCATACTTGGTATAGATCGCTAAATCCTCTATTAACCTGTCGGATGCAGGAGGATATTTCGTGCAGGAAACTACTGATATCATGCTCACAGCGAGTAAGATCAGAAAAATTTTTGTTTTCATAATGTGCTTTGTTTTAATAAATCATTTAAACAATAATTAAGGAGTAAATATAAATCAAATCCATATTATAACCTAATTGTACATATTGCCTGAACTGAATAGATCCAATCATCTGCTTTTCCGAAATCAAGAACTTTGAACTCTCCTCCAACCAACCAATGCTTATGCAGTGGATAGATATAAGAGCCTGAAAACTGGTAATTCGAAAGAGATAAAATCGTGCTGTTGATGTTTTGACCCATTCCAGATACTTTGTTAAACATCATTGCAAGTCCTGCTCCAACACTCAAATGAAAATGATCAACAATCCGCATACGTACTGTTAATAACAAAGGAATTGCTGACATACCAGCCTGTCCAGTAACATTCATATAGTCATTAATTTTCACTTTATAAATCTGATAGAATCCGGTTTCTAATCCGAGGCTCAAACGATGCTCAGGTTCCCAGAAAAATTTTAATGATATCCCGGCAAAATTAATTCTTGCATCTTTTTTACCAATTTCCAGCGAATTTATATAATGGGTCCAGCCTCCTCCAATGGTAAATGAATAATGGTTTCGCTTCACTATTAGACTATCTACTTTCTGAGAATATCCAGAAAACACACCGAAAAAAATAATCAAAATGAGAATGATGTATTTTTTAATCATAATCTATCTATTCCTGAATATAGTGATAATAGGCAACTACGTATGGAAAATTAGTTAGCAACCCATCGAATAATCCATTTTCAATATAGTCCTGAATCCAGGAAATCGGGTCAATTGTCCAACATACAGCCAGTCGTCCTTCATTATGCATTTGCTGTACCAGATCATTTTGTGTACCAAGGGTCCATCGGGGGGCCCACACCATTGAGTTAACTTGATGGACATCATCTACCGTGAGTTCACACAATGAGGGTATTGTCTGATAATCCGGATAATTCATCAGGTCATTAAGAACAGTAGAAGAAGGAATTCCAACGACCACGATAAGATCGCGGCCTACATTTTTTGCACGTTCCAGTATCCGTTTTTGAATGGGAATTACTTTTTCCATGGTACCAGGATTCCCTTTCATATCAAGATAAACAAAACGCAAAAGCGTACTGTCTACAACGAAAGTAAGGGCATCTTCCAGAGTCGGAATTTTTTCACCATGGATCAGTCTGACAAATGTGGAAAGCTGGGCCCAGGTGTAATTTTCTATTGGGCCAGCCAGCGGTCCTTTTTTTGTCAGCCGGATATTAATATCGGGATCATGATAAATAAAAGGTATTCCATCAACGCTTAAACGGACATCCACTTCAATTCCGGTAGATCCAAATTTTTCGGTATAATTGATCATTTCAATGCTATTCTCAGAAGCGGGTAAACGATCGGATGTACGACCACCCGATCGATGAGCAAGAATATAAAAATTACTTTTCTTCACCTTATCAGAAAAAGGACGAAGATAATTCAATACCAAGGGTTGGTCCGGAAGTCCGCTTTCCAGGCCAAAAGCTCCCCGGAGAATTATTTTCTGATTCCCGTTTCCGGTCAGAATGGTTGTTCCTCCTTCTTCTTTTGCGATCACCAGAGAAGCAAGTCCGGTATCATCGGTATACCCATTTCGCCAGTATCCCTGAACAAAAATAACCGAATCCAAATGACCGACTTCCATCACGAAATATTTTCCATTACTACAAGCGATGGAAAGACTGGTACGGTTCCACTTCAGGATGACATGATCACCAAAAAAATCGGAGCCGGAACCGACCTGATATACTCCCTCCATCAGACTTTTTGATGCTGAATTCAGAGGATAGGTCTCTTTCATAAAGGAATTGGGTCCAGCGCTTGGAATCAGAACCTCCGTATCTTTATTACAACTATACAGAGCAAGGGTTAATAATATAAAAAGAAGAATTCGGGTTCTCATAAGATCCAGGTAAACGAAAGCTCAGGAATATGATAGTAACGGTTAAAGGTTGTAAACAGCATCCATGTAGGCCAATAAAATTTCTCATAACTATCTTTAAAGCCGATGATAAAAACATGATCTTTCCACAATCGCTGTTCAAGATATAAAGCACCGGTAAATCCATTGAAAAAATTATTAGTATGGACAACTTCATTCTCTCCGCATCTTTGTGAAACACTGGCCAATGTCACCACTTCTGCTTTTAAAGTAAACGCCATTTTTTTCAATTTATATCCCAATGAAATATTCGGATAATGGATCCAAACCTTGGTATTATTATCAAAACCAAATTGACGAAGTTGACCATAAACAAAGGCGATGTCATACCCCACATTAAAGGAAAAGTTCTTCCAATTAAAACCCAGCCGGGGGCCCAGTGAAAATTGATTTGACACCAGGAGGGTAGTGACATCTCCTTCGAGAGAAAATTTCCAGGGAAGGCCAAAAGTCATGTGAATATTAACCAAGGGAGCCTGAATTGCATTTTCAAGCAAATCCATCGGTGGTTTTACCATCAGCAATCCTGCGCCAATTTGGAATCCCCATGTTTTATATTGATGAGGAAATCGCATACTGTGATTCGCAATATCAAAAGTATCCTGAATACATTGATTTTGAGAAAACACAAATCCTGACAACGAGAAAACAAACAATAAAATAAACAATACCTTTCTCATTATCATTTTAATGTGATTATGCTACCAGTTCGAAAAAATAACGGATGGATCTATGTAACAGGATTGGCAGAGAATAACAAAATTAAAATTTAAACCTGATTCCAATGTTTACCCCGGCATTATCGAATGGATAAGTTTGCCTTAATTCTTTATCAGGGCTTGTATCTGGTATCTGTTCATTCAGATCGATGGTTGTAAAGAATTCTGTTTCTTTCTGTTTGGTATTAAGTGAAGACAATTGGTCAACTCCGTTTAAATCATATTTTGTGAGTTCACTATAGCGTGGTGACCATGTACATCCAACGAAAGAAGCTTCAGCATAGAGTGAAATAAGTTTATTAATATTAAAATCAACTCCAAGGGAAGCCGTGTATCCAAGTGCTACGCTACCATATAACTTTTGAATAACTTCGACTTGTTGAGCAGGATAAACAGATGCCTGAGTCGCATCGTATTTGTAGAACATGCGGGGCATAACACCGATAACCATTCCAAAACGTGCATAGGGATTCACTTTTTCAAGCCCGGCGGTGATAACTACACTAGGGACAAAACTTAACATCGATCCTGCAATTTTAGCAGTTGCACTCGTTCCGCCCGGCACTGAAACGGTTGAATCTCCTGAGTTGGGAAAGCCTAAAAACTGAGATAAGCCAAATTCAAATCCAACATATTTATTCAACATGTACCCAAACGCGAGGGAACCGGTAAATCCAGAACCCAAGTCGACCGGAACAACAGATATTTTTTGTGAAGTTCCATCGTTTGTATAATTGTAAAGCATATCCAGACTGGAACTTGTGCCTCCAGCCAGTCCAACGCCAACGCGTCCATAAAACTTTTGTGCAGAGGCAATGCCTGATACCACAAAAACAAAGAGAAGAAGTAAAATTGATTTTTTCATAGTGATAAGGATTAGGGTTTATAATGTTACATATTCAATACCTGTTTTAATAATTTGTATCCACTAGTACTAGCTCTCAACTTTGTCCCGTTTTTTAATATTACAGCATATGTTTCTTTATCATAATATTCTATCCGGTCAATAAATTTTGCATTGACGATAAAAGATCGATGGATACGGATGAATTGGGAAGGATCAAGATGGATTTCAAAGTACTTCATGGTCTTTTCCTTCAGATGCTTAGCATCAGAGGTATGCAACATAACATAATCCCCTTCCGCCTCCATAAAAAATATATCATCAACCGGAACAACACTGACTTTATGTCGAGATTTTACTGCGATTCGTTGTAAGTATTCGGGATTTTCATCCAGAGATTTCACCAAATTTTCAACCTGAGCATTGGGTTTAATATCTTTTCCCACCATTGCCAGCGCTTTTTGTACCGATTGCACAAACCTTTCCTTTGAATACGGCTTTAGCAGGTAGTCGATGGCATTCATCTCAAATGCTTTAAGGGCATATTGATCGTATGCGGTGCTGAATATGATCAAGGGAGGGTGCTCCAATAACTCAAGCAATTCCAACCCAGTCAACCTTGGCATTTGTACATCGAGAAAAACCAGATCAGGTTTTAATTCTTGAATGGCCTTCAATCCGCTGAAACCATCGGAGTATTCACCAATTATTGTTATGTTTTCAAAATCCTTTAAATAGTGTTTAATTACATCCCTGGCGGGTTGCTCATCATCTATAAGAAGGGTACGAATACTCATTGAATAGATTTCTTTTCCGGTTTATCAATATTTGGTAAGGTCAAATATACAAAGAATTTGTTACCCTCGACAGAAGTTTTAAGTAATTGTTTTGCATGATAAAGTAGCCGTAAACGTTCCCGAATATTATTCAGGCCTAGTCCAGTTCCTTTCCGCGCATGGGCATTTGGATCGAAATCATTCCGGATCTTGATTTCCATACAACAATCATCCGAGTTACAATCCATGGTAATATTCACTTGCTCTGTACTCTCATATACTCCGTGTTTGATGGCATTCTCAAACAATGGTTGCAACAACATCGGAGGAATCTTATAATTTTGACAACGCTCATCGAGGTTAAAAGAGAATTGAAGTTTGTCGCCAAATCTGACTTTTTCAATTTCGAGATATCTTTTAATATTGGCAATTTCATTCGAAAATGTAGTAAATTGGTTGATGTTGGAAGAAACGGAATAGCGAAGAAAATCTGAAAGTTTGATCACCATTTCCCTGGCTTTTTCGGGATTGGTAATTGTAAGGGAGCTTATCGAATTCAGACTGTTGAATAAAAAGTGAGGATTTATCTGTGATTTAAGCATGTTTAATTCGGTCTCCTTCAATAATTCTCGCAACCGGGATTCCGATTTGATTTTTTCCTGAAAGTTTTGGTAATAGATATAGAAGTAGTAAGCAAGAGCTAATAAAACATAAAATACCGATCCGCTAAAAATTCTGTTAGGAATGGAGTTCAATAAAAAAGTCAGATAATTTTTATCATCCTGAAACAGTACACTAAGAATTGTATAAGATGCGCCAGTCCATACAACTAGAGAAATGGTAAGAAAAGCAAGATGGTTAAGAATTACATTCCCAATGTTTTTTTGGTCAGGAGTAGAATATCTTGCAACATACCACAATGTTATACCAATTCCGCAAAAAATGGAATTAAACACGAGACTGTCGGCCAAAGAAATTTCAATGGGAAAAAGATAGGCAAAATAGTAAATGGAAAAGTGGACCCCCATAATGAGGATCCACAAACCAAAATAAACGGAAACAGATTTTTTATCTATAAAAACAGGATGTACCATCAACTCAATTTAAGTTGTTCAAAAGCTTTTTATTTCTCCCCCACCAAAGATAGTACTTCCTTTGATAATTAATATTCGTGAAGAATCCTGATTTTCCTTTATATAGGATCGTTTATCTGAAAATCCTCCTAAAATAGATGTCATTTTCAACTGGATTCTCCAGTCGGGGGGAACAACCAACGTAACACCTCCGAAAATACAATTGATTTCTAATTCACTAACACCCTCGACCTGAGTTGCCTGGGTCAAATCCACTTCAGCACCACCAAAAAGACAATTGATATGCCCACCGCGAAAAACCTGATGCATGATTTTTTGTTTTCCTCCACTAAAAATGTTTTCCTCATGGATATATCCTTCATCCAGCGTTTGATTTGATTGAGAAATGCCAGCGTGATAAGGATGATGAGGCATCTTTCGGAAAAGCATCAGCACTCCGATTCCAATTAAAATAACCGGCCAAAACAAGTGCCATACATCAAAGGGAAGATTAAAAATCCTGGGTAAAATAAAAATTCCGCCAATTAAAATAAGAATGGTACCCGGTATTCGGCTTTCATTATTGAAGAGACTTATTAAACCGATACCGATCAGCAGCATTTGCCAGGAGATAAGAATATGATGTAATTCATAAGGTAAGACCCTGGTATTAACAAGCAACAAAAGCAAGCCGGCGATGATAACGATCACGCCAACGGTATATTTTTTCGTCTGGTGCCTGTTCCCATGATGATCTCCGTGAGGTTCCATAATTTTATGTTTTATTGAGTGTTTTTGATGATGAAGCAAAAATAGGTCATAACAGATTTTATAGTAAGGGGAAATCGGCAGGACACGGTAAAATCCCGATGAAAGCCGTCATTTGCTGTCAAATCGTTAAAAAACTTCTTGTGCTTGTAAATAGAATCCATCGGATTGCTGTCCCAGACCGAAATCAATCAACAAATTTGTCCTGTCATTTTTCCCAATCATGATCCTAAGTCCAAACCCAGCACCAGGTTTCAGGAATCCAAATAATGGAATTTTCCTTTCACGATTCGAGGCTGTGGTAAAATTAGCAAATATTACACCTCCCAAAATCTTTGAACAGGGAGAAATTGGAAACCGGTATTCCACTTCTCCATAAACAAAATCCTCGCCTCGCCAACGTCCTTGGGCATACCCTCTTCCGGAGGAATTCATCTGATCAAATCCGTTGGACATAAGATCTAAGAAAGGTATATTGCCACTAACAACAAAACTTCCATAAACCCAAAATGCCAACAAATTACGAGGAACACGTTTTGACAAACCAATATAAGTACGAAACTCAGTCCACAGTATAGAACCCTCCTGACTGCTACCCAGCCATTGGGTATTATATCTGTAATTTATATTGACATAGATTCCCCGGTAGGCATTGATAATATTATCCCGTGAATCGTAAGCGAAATTTAAGCTCAATCCGGATGAAATATACTGTTTAGGATCAAATCCATTGATCATGGAATAGGCATAATGCGGAGTAATCGTATAACCAAGACTATCTGTATTCAAGGATAGATCCTCAATGTCGTAATGTGCATCCAAATGATAACCCATTCCGACATAAAAATTACCAGTAACCGCCCGGGATAATACATTATGAAATTTTACCCAATTATAATGCATGGGAAAATCTTCCTGAACTTCAATATAGCCAGCAGGGTCATTGGGCGACTCTGAAAGGTGAGATACATATCCAGGCCCAGTTCCCAAGGGATAGGTTGATAGCCGATATAAATATAACCGCCAATCGGTCTGGGCAAACCACAGGTTCCGATCCAAAAAAATATTTGTTTTTACTTGAAAAATCATCTGTTTCATGGTTGTAAGCATCAAACTGGCTACTCCCGCAGACAATTTTGTTTCAGGATGGTTTTTCATCAACCAGGACAATGTAGCTCCAGCACCAAATTGAAATCCGGTAGCAGGAGAAAGACCAATTACGGGAAGGATGATTGCACTAACCCGACGGGAAGGAATTTCCGGATTAAAAGATTTTTTTTTCCAAATCAGATCAAAAACATCCTGTTGAGGACATATTGTATTGATGGTCGAAGAATCATGTGCAATTTTCCCGGGGGATTCTTGCGCCTTTACATTGGGAATTAGGCTAAGAGCAATGAAAATGAAAATAAACCTGAGTTGCACATGCTTCATTGGGATCCAAAAGTAGTAAATTAATTAATTGGTTTTCGTTAGTTTTGCAGACTAAATGAAATGATGAAACTAGAGTTTTATAAATATCATGGAACGGGAAATGATTTCATTCTCATCGATAACCGATTGAACGAATATGCATTAACCACTGCTCAAATCACTTTTCTCTGCGATCGGCATCGAGGTATAGGAGCGGATGGATTGATGTTATTCAACATCAATCAGGGATATGATTTTGGCATGAGGTACTTTAATTCTGATGGAAACGAAAGTACCATGTGTGGTAACGGAGGCCGGTGTATGACTGCATTGGCAATGAATCTGGGAATTGGATCTCAGCGGATGCGGTTTCATGCCATAGATGGTGAACATGAAGCATTTATTCTTTGGAAAAAAGGCAATGATGCCATGGTCCGGCTTAAAATGAACGACACAAAAATTGATCGCCAATATCCAGATGGAATTTTTTTAAATACCGGGTCACCGCATTTTGTTCATCCTACAACCGGTGTTGAGATCAAAGATGTGTTATCGGACGGACGAAGTCTTCGATATGACCCCCGGTTTGCATCTGGAGGTACAAATGTTGATTTTGTTGAGCAACACACGGATTCACTTTATGTACGGTCGTACGAGCGAGGAGTGGAAAGCGAAACACTTTCCTGTGGCACCGGCGTAACTGCAGCTGCCCTTGCAACCGCTTTTTTGAACCCTGACAATCCTGGTATGTACCATATTAAAACGCCAGGAGGCCTGTTGCAAGTAACATTCAAACAATCAGGTTCATTTTTCTCCGAGATATGGTTGCAAGGTCCGGCTACCTTTGTTTTTGCATCATCAATTGAAATTTGACATTTTTTACAGTATATTTAAGGCATGACATTAAATTATTTATCCGGGCAAAATCTTCGTTTACGAGCACTTGAACCAGCCGACATTCAATTGCTATTTGAATGGGAAAATGATACGACGATATGGCAGGTGAGTAATACGCTTACTCCTTTTTCCAGATATCAACTTGAAGAGTATGTATTAAATGGCAATCAGGATCTTTTTACGGTACGGCAATTGCGACTTATGATCGACCGGACACCCGGACAGAAAATTGAGACCATTGGCACCGTGGATCTTTTTGATTTTGATCCGTATCATTTACGGGCTGGCGTAGGGATCATGATTCAGGAAAGATCCCGAAACCGGGGATTCGCTCGTGAAGCAATGCAGATCCTGATCCGATATGCATTTGAAAAGCTCCATTTGCACCAACTTTTTTGCAACATTTCGTCCGATAATGAAGAGAGTAAGGGTTTGTTCACAAGCCTGGGGTTTTCCCGGTGCGGAATAAAGAAAGATTGGATTAATACAGGAAAAGGATGGGATGATGAATGGATGTATCAACTCATAGACAACCATGAATAATCGAAGGGACCGTTTCAGCGATAGTATTGCCTATATTCTTCCGGGATTGGTTTTGCTTATTTCTGTATTTGCACTTATTCGTTTTTACTTATTAAAAACGGAAAGCATGATTGATTTGAAAAGCAAAGAAACAGCCTATTTATATATTCCCACGCGATCTGACTTCCGCATGGTAAAACTTAGATTGCAACAATCGGGATATCTCAGGGATCCGGGTGCATTTGAGTGGCTCGCACGCCGGAAAAAATATACAGAAAAAGTAAAACCAGGCCGATACAAGTTACGTAATGGAATGAAAAACAATGAGCTTGTCAATCTTTTACGCATGGGAAAGCAGGATCCGGTACGAGTAATTTTTCAGAATATCAGGACCCCTGAAGATCTTGCAGGAAAAATCGGTCATTTCCTTGAAGTAGATTCTTCCGCATTAATACAATTATTTAATGATCCTGTTTTTTTACATCGATATGGATTGGCTCCTTCAACAGTCTTCCTCTATTTTATTCCCAACACATACGAATTTTTTTGGAATACATCAGGAGAAGAATTATTTGAAAGAATGAAACTGGAATCAGGTAAGTTCTGGAGTAATGATCGTCGGCTTCTTGCGGATTCATTGAATTTAACGATTGCGGAAGTTGTTACGTTGGCATCCATTGTTGAAAAAGAATCCAATAAAAATGATGAAAAACAGTGTATTGCCGGGGTTTATTACAATCGATTACGAAAGAATATGCCCCTTCAAGCCGATCCTACTGTAATTTTCGCATGGAAAGATTTTTCCATTAAGAGGGTTTTGCAAAGGCACCTGGAAATAAAATCGCCTTATAATACATACCTTCAAACCGGTCTGCCTCCCGGACCAATCTGCCTGCCATCAATTGTTACAGTGGATGCAGTACTCCATTTGCAGCATCATGATTACCTTTATTTTTGTGCCAGGGAGGATTTATCGGGCTATCATAATTTTGCCTCAACTCTTGCACAGCATACCCGTAACGCGAAAAAATACCAGAATGCCCTGAATTTATTGAATATTAAATAATACCTCATGAGAAGGCCTGCAATTCAGGGCATTTGTTTATGTATTTTATTGATTTGCCTTTTCTCAAATCAACATGGATGGTGTCAAAAAAAGGATAGTTTATCATCTGATTCTACCCCGATTAACAAAGACAGACTCACCAAGGTACTTGCAGTTGAAGGAGCTGTTTATTTAGGAACCCTTGGGGGATTATATTTTGCCTGGTATCAAAACTATCCACAATCAAGTTTTCACCTGTTCAATGATAACGGAGAGTGGATGCAAATGGATAAAATCGCACACACTACCACAGCCTATTATATCAGCAGGATTGGTTATGCGACCTACCGTTGGTCAGGACTTAAACCCAAGACCTCCATTTGGTTGGGTGGGGCTTTGGGTTTTGCCTATATGTTAAATATTGAGATTCTTGACGGGTTCTCCTCCGAATGGGGTTTTTCTTTGGGCGATCTCACTGCCAATACGCTTGGATGCGCTATCTTTATCGGACAACAATTAGGATGGGATGAACAACGTTTTGTTCTGAAGTATTCTTATCATCCCACTCAATATCCCCCATACCGCCCCGATTTGTTGGGAGATAACATAATTCAGAATTTAATAAAAGATTATAACGGAATGACATTTTGGTTATCGGGGAATATTCATTCTTTTCTTCCTGAAGAAAGTAAATTTCCCCGATGGTTGAATATCGCTTTTGGATATGGAGCGGAAGGGATGACCGGAGCTTATGGCAATACGTTGGATTACAAAGGCAATACGATTCCGGAATTGGACCGGTACCGAAAGTTCTTTTTTTCAATTGATGTCGACTTGACCAGAATCCGAACCAGATCAAAAGTATTAAAAGGTATTTTTACGGTGCTGAGTTTCATAAAAATTCCTGCTCCGGCAATAGAATACAATACCCTTGGACAAGTGAAGTTCCATCCCTTTTACTTTTAAAAAAAAGAATTATCTTTACGTTTTCATTTATTGGTGATAACTGATTATGGAAAATCCTTATTTAAATCGTCCTCCCGAGAACTTACCTAATGCGAACGTAATCCTTATTCTTGGGATTTTATCGATCGTTTTTTGTTGGTGGCATTTTTTATCTTTTGTTGGCATTGCTTTAGGCATTATTGCCCTGATTATGGCAAAAAAGGAGATGTTGATCTATCATGCCCAGCCAGACCGATATTCTCTGAGTTCTATGAATAATGTAAAAACCGGTAGAACTTGTGCCATTATTGGGTTAATTGTTTCATTGATTGTTTTTCTGTTTGTGATATTGCTTATCATTGGAGTTATCGCTACTTTTCCTTTCTGGGGAATGACTCATTGATTATGAAAATTTTACCTGTTGAAGCTATCCGGGAAGCCGATGATTTTACCATAAAAAATGAGCCCATTGCCCATCTTGATCTCATGGAGCGTGCGGCAGGTGCTTGTTTCCATTGGTTAGAAGAACATCTTTCAAAGAAGAAAAAAGTACATTTGTTTTGCGGCACTGGGAATAATGGTGGTGATGGATTTGCGATTGCACGGATGCTTTCCCATTCGGGTTTTATGATCAATACCTATTTAGTTGGATCATCTAAGAAAATGTCACCAAGTGGTATGATCAATTATCAACAGATTGAGAAGGAGTGTTCCCAATTATCTGAATTTTCATCACTTCCCGACATTCATGAAGATGAGGTAATTATTGATGCCCTTTTCGGGAGTGGTTTAACACGACCTATTGAGGGCTTTACAACAAAAATCATCCGTCACATCAATGAAAGCAAGGCGTTGGTTGTATCAATTGATGTACCTTCCGGACTTTTTTGTGATACTTCATCCATTACTACTTCCAATGATCCTGTGATTATTCATGCTGATTATACCCTGACTTTTTCTCCTCCAAAACTGGCCTTCTTTTTTCCGGAGAATGATCGTTTTGTTGGCTCCTGGCATCTACTTGATATTGGTATCATGGAGGAATACATTTCGAATATATCTGTAAAAAATTTCATGATAGGAAAAGAAGTGTGCCAGCCAATCCTGAAGAAACGAAATAAATTTGCTCATAAGGGAAATTTTGGTCATGCGCTGTTGATTTGTGGTTCGACCGGAAAAATGGGAGCCTCCGTACTTTGTGCCAAAGCGTGTCTTCGCTGTGGTGCAGGGTTGGTTACTGTACATGTTCCAAAAAGCGGAATTGACATTCTCCAGATTTCAGTACCGGAAGCGATGCTTTCCATTGATCCGGACATGGATCGGTTTACTGTTTTGGAGGATCTTTCCGGATATTCGGTCATTGCCATTGGCCCCGGGCTAGGTCGTTCTGAGCAATCGGCAAAAGCGATCAAATTATTGATCCAGAATTTCACAAAACCCTTGGTTCTTGATGCCGATGCGATTAATATACTCAGTGAAAATAAGACCTGGCTTGGATTTTTGCAGACAGGATGTGTCTTTACGCCTCATCCAAAAGAGTTTGAACGGTTGGTTGGCAAGAGTCACAATGATTTTGAGCGCAATCAGAAACAGCGCGAATTTTCCTCAAAATATAACTGTTATATTGTTTTAAAGGGAGCTCATACTGCTATTACTACACCTGATGGCCGTTGTTTTTTCAACACCACCGGAAATCCAGGGATGGCAACAGGAGGTAGTGGAGATGTTCTAACCGGTATGATTGCCGGATTGCTGGCACAGGGTTATTCTTCATTGGAATCGTGCCTGCTGGGCGTTTATATCCATGGATTGTCCGGTGACCTGGCTTTTCAGGAACAAGGAAATGAGGCTCTGATAGCCTCTGATATTATTAATCATTTAGGAAAATCTTTTCAAACACTGTATGGAAAATTTTGAAAAAGACCTGTTGGTCAACATGGTGGTAGCCCCTTATTTTCAAAAAGCAACCGCCTTAAGAGGAATAAGACGGTATGTTGGCG
Organism: Bacteroidales bacterium; assembly: GCA_023231005.1. Lineage (GTDB taxonomy): Bacteria > Bacteroidota > Bacteroidia > Bacteroidales > FEN-979 > CAIVAT01. The sequence continues at coordinate 63,124 of JALNWG010000009.1, forward strand.
GGAATCAGTTTCGCCACGCATTGATGACGTTTGCCATTCTAATAGATTACCATTATACGAATCCAATTTTATTAAAAGCATCGGTGATCCACGACCTTATCGAAGACGTTAAAGGCACATCCTATGATGAAATAAAATCTATTGATGCTGATGGTGTAAAGGTTTTAGAATTGGTTCTTGAAGTAACCAGAAAAGAAACTGAGACCAAGGAGGATTATTTGAAACGGATTAATACATCGGGATCTCAACTGGCAAAAATCTTAAAATGTGCTGACCGGATCAGTAATTTAACCGATCTCCATCCGGATATTTTCGACAAGGAGTTTATCAAGAATTATATTGCAGAAACAAAAAAATGGATTATTCCATTAGCAAAGCAAGTTAACCAAGACATGCTTTTTGAACTTCAGGATTTGATTAAACGGAGGGAAACAAACTTGAAATTTTCTTCTTCAATCTGGCCTTTAAGGAGAAAATCCGACGGTTAAGCTACCGGAGTATCTTCAAAAATATCAGCTTCTACTTTCAGATTGTCGATGATAAAATTTTGTCTCTCCGGCGTATTCTTTCCCATATAGAAAGTTAAAACATCCAGCACGGCAGAATCTTTTCGTAAAATCACCGGATCAAGGCGGATATCCTTTGAAATAAAATTTTGGAATTCATCCGGTGAAATTTCCCCCAAACCCTTGAACCTGGTAATTTCTGGATTGGCTCCCAGTTTTTCCATAGCAGATTTTTTTTCTTCCTGAGAATAGCAATAGATTGTTTTTTGCTTATTTCTAACGCGGAAAAGAGGCGTTTGAAGAATAAAGAGATGTCCGCTTCTTACAAGGTCAGGATAAAACTGAAGGAAAAAAGTAAGGAGGAGCAACCGGATGTGCATTCCATCTACGTCGGCATCGGTTGCCATCACAACATAATTATACCGCAGATTTTCCAATCCATCTTCCACATTTAAAGCTGACTGTAGAAGATTGAATTCTTCATTTTCATAAACCACGCGTTTGCTCAAACCAAAACAGTTCAGAGGTTTTCCCTTTAAGCTAAAAACGGCCTGGGTATTCACGTCTCTCGCTTTCGTGATGGAACCACTGGCAGAATCGCCTTCTGTTATAAAAATCGTTGATTCATATTTCCGATCTTCATGATTGTTATAATGGATCCGGCAATCCCGTAGTTTTTTATTATGAAGACTTACCTTTTTAACGCTTTCTTTTGCAATTTTCTTGATACTGGCCCATTCTTTCCGTTCTTTTTCACTTTGCATGATCTTTCTGAGCAAAGATTCGGCAGTATCCGCATTCATGTGAAGATAATTGTCAAGTTGCTTTTTGACAATATCAATAATATAGTTTCGAATGGTCATGCCATCCGGTTCGATATGGATGGAGCCCAGTTTGGTTTTTGTCTGGGATTCAAAAACAGGATCCTGAACTTTGATACTCAATGCTGCCACCAGGGAGGCTCTAATATCATTGGTATCAAAATCTTTTTTATAAAATTCACGAATTGTTTTTACAAGGGCTTCCCGGAAAGCAGCCTGATGGGTTCCCCCTTGTGTGGTATGTTGTCCATTCACGAAGGAGTAATATTCTTCTCCGTACATTTCGCAATGGGTCAGCGCACATTCAAAATCGCCATCCCTGAGGTGAATAATTGGATAGAGTACCGGAGTGTCGATATAACTATTCAAAAGATCAAGCAATCCGTTTTGTGCATAAAAACGTTCTCCATTAAAAATGATGGTAAGTCCGTTGTTCAGGAACACATAGTTCCAGAGCATTTTATGAACATATTCAGGGATATAATGGTATTTTCCGAAGATTTCTTCATCGGGAACAAAGGTAATTATCGTACCAGTTCTGAGATCACAACCTTTATCTGGTTCGTCGCTAAAATCATTTCCCTGATGGAATTCAACAATTCGGGTACGACCTTCCCGGATCGACTGGACTTTAAAAATTGAAGATAAGGCATTTACTGCTTTAGAACCCACACCGTTTAATCCTACGGCCTTCTTGAAAACCTTAGAGTCGTATTTCGCTCCGGTATTGATTCTTGAAACACATTCCACTAATTTTCCCAATGGGATACCCCGGCCATAATCACGCACACATACTTGCTGTTCTTTAATGGTAACCTCGATGGTTTTCCCAAAGCCCATTACAAATTCATCGATAGAATTGTCTAAAATTTCCTTGATCATCACATAAATACCGTCATCGGGGGAAGAGCCATCGCCCAACTTGCCAATGTACATTCCCGGACGTAACCGGATATGTTCCCGCCATTCGAGTGAACGGATACTATCTTCGTCATATCTTTCTTTTGTCTCCATCTCATCCATCGCTAATTTCGCAGCAAAGATACAGGAAAGCCGCTGTGAGAAATCTTATAAATCAATTAAGTTTTTAAAGAAGTTATGCACAGCCAATGTATAATTCACCTATTTTTGCCGGTTCAAAAAAAATCATTTATGAGCTTGGTAATTAAAGAAATGAAAGATATGATCGGGTGGATTACCCTGAATCATGATGCAAAACGCAATGCTCTCAGTGTAGAATTGTTAGCTGATTTGCTACATGCGCTAAAATCGCTTAAAGCTGAAAAAGCGAGGGTTATCATTATTCGTGCCAATAAAGGAGCAAAAGTTTGGTCCTCCGGATTTTATATTGATGAATTACCACGCGATGGCAGCGATCCACTCGCTTACGACAATCCATTACAGAAGGTGATCAGGGCAATTCAAGACAATCCCGTTCCGGTAATTTGTATGGCTGAAGGATCCATTTGGGGCGGCGCTTGCAATATCGCTTTCATCTGTGATATCCTGATAGGGACAGATAAAACCTGTTTGGCAATTACCCCTGCAAAAATCGGGGTTCCCTATAATACTTCCGGGATTCTCCAATTTCTCGACATTATTGGATCTCATATTGTAAAAGAGATGTTCTTCACGGCCGAACCAATTTCGGCGGATAAAGCGTATCAATTAGGTATCATCAACCACGTAGTTCCCGCAGAAAAATTAGAGGATTTTACCACAACGATAGCAAATAAAATCATTGCCAACTCTCCCCTGAGCATTCAAGTTATCAAGGAACAGCTTAATATTCTATGCAATGCCCTGCCCATGACACCCCAAACTTTTGAGCACATTGATATGCTTCGAGGCATTGCTGGCAAAAGTGATGATTATCTTGAAGGTATCAACGCTTTTTATGAAAAACGAACGCCGGTATTTCATGGGAAGTGATGCTTAATCTTGTGACGGAGGTGTTTTTATCGATAATTTTTTTAATTCAGTAAACAGCAGTTTGATTTCACTCCGACTTAACAGAAAATCCCGGGAAGTGAGTTTGGTCATTCTGGTGAAAACGACAAACTGGTAGAGCGTTGCACAAGTGTATGAACAAGTTGCAGCCACTCCAGCCCCAATAAGTCCCCATCGTGGGATCAGGTATAGCCCCATTCCAATTGTAAATACAAGACCGATGGCTGAACTGATTGTATTATGATAAGGCTTGTTTATTGCAGAGAAAAAAGTACTAAGCATCATCGAAACGCTCAGTGTTACAATTCCAATAGATAGGGAGGCAACCACCATCCTAAGATCTCTGAATTGAGCCCCAAAAACAAAGATATACGCTGGAGTTGGAATAAACAGCAGGATAAGCATTAGCAATGTTGTTACCAAGAGGGTAATTTTCGAAAAAGTCAGGGTTAGCCGGACTGAATATTGAAAGTTCATTTCATTGGAAAGGCGCGAAAATTGGACCATGGTAATACTCCGGCTAATCAACCAGACCCCTTCTGCCAGGGTCAACCCGATGGATAACACTCCAACTGCAGCGCGACCTGAAAAATTGTCAACAAATTTCAGGCTTAACCGGTAGTTAAGTTGCTGGAATATGTTGGCAAATTGAACATAGGTACCGTACCTAAATATTTCACCCAGTAGCTTTTTCATACCCGTCATCGCAACCGGCTTCAAATCGGGAAGTAAAGCAAATAAACTCAGCAAAAAAGCCAGGGAAAAAGATCCCAGAATTGCCCAGTAATAAGCCATCACGGTCCGGATCCTGAAAACAAATAAAAACATCAGCAAGACAAGGAAAAGGGTGATTACTTGAAGGAGATTGATAATGTTATATGTTTTCACTTTTTCTTTCCCCAGGAGTAACATATAATTAACCGATGCCAAGGACATGATCAATGCAAGAAAGAGAATGGGATATAGAGATCCATCCGGGATGAAATTCAGATTTTGGGATATATGCCGTAGAAGATGTAAAAAAAAGGTACTGATGAAAGTAACTCCGATGGTCCATGCATAAGCCGGGACAAATAATTTGTAAATGGGGGTACGGGGTGTGAGGTAGATGAGTGCTCCTCCTCCCACAAAATTATTGAACAGTTGAATTATAGTAACAGCCAGGATGATCAGGTAGATTGTGCCAACATTTTCGGCACCCAGGTATTGGGTATTCAGGATGGCTGCCAAAAATGCCAGGGCAGCATTTATTATCCGGGTTCCAAGGGTTCCGAGAATTTTTTTAAACATCGGGACGATTTCTTTTCTTCAGCTTTTCCTTCATCTGACTCAAAAAGAAATACCTGTTTATACGGTATTTTTTTCCGTCGATCAACGTATAAGGACCAACCTGCGACAGCGTATGTAATCCTTTGGGAAAGGGACTATTTTTTATGGGTTCAAGAATTTTAACGGGATGTTCTTCAAAATGTTCAGTAGTCAAGCGGGTAACTTTGTTAACAACTACCCTCCCTCCATAAGTAATTGAACAATCTTGTGCTGGCCGGTATAGTTGATCCTCATATAAAAAAGGAGTACCTCCAGGTCGAGCAGAGCGAACATCAGTTTTTACAGGGTTACGGGCATGGGGTTGAAAGTGACCATTTATGGAATCGGCATAGTAAATAAACAAAAGTGCATTTGAATATTTTTTTTCTGTAAAGAACAGCCACCATCGTTGTTCGTAAAAAAACAATGCAGGATCAATCGCATCAACTCCGGTTAGCAGAATCCGATCTTCGATGAAAGCCTCTTCAGAAAAATTTCTTCGGTACAATTTTATATTTTTCGTCCGGTATGATTCCGGAATACAATATAATATTTCCTGGTCTTTCACAATGAACGGATAGGAAAGATGTTTTTCTTCTTCAATAATTGTGATCGGAACTGAAAAACTATCCCTGCTCGAATCCCAGATAATTTCTGAAATATGTGCTTGTTGTTTTGAATAGCTGTAATTCTCAACCAGGATATGAAGTTTCTTGTTTTCGAAAAAGCCAAACGGATCTGCCAGATATTTGGTTTTAGCAAACTGCCTAAGCCATGTAATTTCCTTATTTTCAATTTGTTCAACACCAAGAGCTACTTCGTGAATGGGTTTTTTAATCAAGCCAACATTCCATACTTCAGCAGCAAGGAGATCACGATAATAAAACTTAATCCTGTTTTTCAATAATTTCAGAAAAAAGAGTATCATCTGGAAGTTGTCAGGAATCCGGTAGAGCGGAGCAGTTGTAACACTCATTTTTTCAAATTCATCGGGAAAACGAAGGATTTCCCTGGCAACCTGTGCAGGCCAGGAAGCTGTTAGATACAAAAGTTGGTCAAGATTCCCGGAATAGGAATGAAGGATTGTCTTCATATATCCCTTTTTCAGAATAATACCAGCATCCAGTTTTTCGGTAAGACGTTGAAGAATTGCACCATTTACCGGTGCTTTTTGATATATTTCCCAGAATCCCGGAGGCCCTCCCCGATAGTTAATTTCATCGTCGTGATGAAATGACCAGACTCCGAATTTAGCTGCATTCAGAATCTCTCCATGAAGGATATTAAAGCCAAAACGCAGGATGAAATCAAGTTTGTACGTCTCAATGGCCCTCACCTCCTCTTTATTGAAATACTCTTTATAACCCACCTTTTCTACCGAACAGGTAAGCATATCTATTCCCTCAAGCGACTTCGAAAAATCCATTATTTTTTTTGCAGAAGGAATACATATCCATCTCTGATATATCCGAAAAAAAAGGTTCCTGCGAAAAAAATGATGAAATTTTGACGGAGGATGAGATTTTTGTTCAACACGGGCATCTTTAATGAGCAATTCCAATTTATGGCCCTCTCCAATCAGTTCTTCCATGGCCAGAACCTGCCACTTTTGAAATTCAGTTCCATTACATAAAACACCAAAACGCATATCAAATATTTTAACCCTGTTTTTGAGATCTTAGATTGAAAGAAGTGATTTGTAAATAGCTACAATTTTTTCACCGATAAATTCGGGATCAAATTTACCCACAACACTGTTGCGTATCGTTTTGCTATTATAGTTTCTGCAATTGTTGATCATGGTATTGACAGCATCCTCAAGTAACAACTCATCACCGGGAGGAACCATAATACCATTGGTTTCATTGATCACTTCAGGAGCAATTCCAACCTGTGTAGTCACCACCGGAATGCCCATGGCCAATGCCTCCACGATCACCGAACCGAATGTTTCATAATGACTCGAAAGGACCATGAAATCAGCATGTTCAAATTGATCCAACAGCTCCTGCCCGGTCTTCATTCCTGTAAAAGTAACAAATTGTCCCAGAAGTCCTAAATCTTTTGCATACGCTTGTAAATCATCAAAATCGGGTCCAGTACCGATTAACTCACAACTAAAATTCTGACGTTTTTCACTCAAAGCATGAAGGACACGTAATAATCCGGAAATGTTTTTTGATTTATCTTCAAAGCAGGAAACATGAATGAGCGTTATATATGAAGCCGGGTTCATCGGAGGATTATGTAAAACCATCTTGGTATCCACAACATTGTGTATGATCTGAAGGTTTGGATGATCAAGATGCAATGCCTGCATGGCAGTTTTTAATGGTTCTGAGACAACAATCAGAGCGTCAGATTTTTTGATTAAATAACGCGTTAACACATGATGTAGCCCCATCTGGTAAGTCCCATTTTCGGAAAAATACCGGGACCAGTGTTCGGAAATCACATGAGGAATATTATTTTTTTTGCTCAGCCGCCAACCAATGAATGCCATTCTGGTAAGCAGATGGGAATGGATGATTTGTGGGGAGAATTGTCGGATACTTTTAAAGGCTTTTTGGTGCGCATGGTAAAATTTGAGGAGGTTCAATGCTTTTCCAACGAAGCCAATCGCGCACACAACCGGTTTAAAATATACGCGGATCACCCTGACCTGGTTTTCTTCGCTAAACACTACTTCATATCGGTTGGGACATTCCGGATCGGGATGGACATAGATTACCGCGACATCACAGAAAGGAGTGATGGATTCCGCCTGACGCTGTATGAATAATCCAGGCATCGGATCATATTGATGTGGATACCAGCGGGGTAAAAACAAAACACGAATTTTCTGGTTCACAAGAAAGAGCTAAAGTTTATTTTGCGAATATAAAAGTATCAATTTTTTCCACAACACTATTTAAACGGTCATCGCCGATCCCCTTTACAATTAAAAAAGGAAGGTTCCTGTTTTTCAGCTCGTTAAAATACAAATTAAAAAGAAATTTCCGGTCGTTAGGGTGTTCCCGGAGGGGATCAAATTGCCAGGGAAGATCGATGTCGCATAACAGATACAGATCATAAGCATGGGATGCCAAGGCCTCTGATATCCAGGGGTGACAGCGTCCGTACTTAACTTCACTCCATATTTTAATCACAATCAGTTCGGTATCACAAAACAAATAATCAGAAGCCATTTCTTGTTTGTTTCCTTCTGATTTTAACTGACCTTTTGCAATATCTACAAGGTCTTTTTCCTCATAAGGACGGTTAATTTGCCGTAAGTATTCACGGGCATACTCGGGAACCCAACACGTATGATAATGTTTTGCTAATTGTTCTGAAAGCACTGACTTCCCAGTTGATTCAGGGCCTGTGATGGCAATTTTCCGAATCATTTTAACAATTTTATCCGCCATTCAAGAAATCCCAAAACTGCGATGATTGTAAATACGAAATATTGAAAGCTACTGAAGTACAATCCCTCAAAAGCACAAAGTACGATCATTACCGAATCGGCAGAAATCCAAAGAATCCAATTTTCAATTTTTTTCTGGGAAAGCATCCATTGGGCGATGATATAGACAGCGGTAGTTAAGGCATCCCAGTTGGGCATCTGACTTCCCGTATATCTGGTCAGGAGCCAACGGATGATAAAGAAAAAAAAGATAATAGCCAGCCCATTAAATAGGAGTTCGACCTTGTTGCAGCGTGATATTTTAATTGTTTCTTCGCCCTTTCCTTTCCGTGACCAGTTATACCATCCATAAACACTCATCATGAAAAAGAAACCATTAATTCCAGCATTGGCATACAACTGCTTCTGAAAAAAAATATAAACGTAAATGAGCACATTGATAATCCCGAATGGGAAGACAAGCGTACTCTCTTTCTTCATAAACCACACACTAAGGAGACCAAAGGCAACGGCAAAAAGTTCAATAAAACTTGTTTGAAACGGACCTATATAAATCAAAGAGGTAAAATCCATGGCCACAAAGGTAACTTTTTCATGTTTTTAATTTATAACATAAAAGGTTAATTTTGCATTGAAATTGGTTCCATCGCCTCATGTTCCATCTTGTTCATTTTCAGCTCCCTTTTATTGTCAGTCTTCTAGTACTTCTGCTCGTTGCCAAATTATTGGGAGAACTGGCAGAAAGGTTTGGACAACCATCCATGATTGGAGAAGTAATTGCCGGAGTAATTCTGGGGCCTTCCCTGTTTAATCTTATATCTACTCCGGGTGATATCAAGGTGATTGCCGATCTCGGAGTGTTTATGCTGATTGTTTTAGCCGGGATGGAGATTGAGGCAGAAGAGATCCGTCGTTCCATTCTGGGGCGGAATTTATGGATATCTTTATTAGGGTTTATCATTCCAATGGGGAGCGGGTTATTGATCGGTTTCGGATTCCATTTTTCGAACACGTTCAGCACTTTCCTTGGTCTTTGCATGGCCATTACTGCCCTGCCGGTATCAATCAGAATATTAATGGATATCGGGAAACTCAAGACTGATGTTGGTCAAAGGATTATTTCTGCTGCCATCTTCAATGATATTGTTTCCCTTCTTATTCTTGGAATCATTCTCGATTTCAATGATGTTTCAAAAAACATCAGGGACCTTACCTTTTCTATTGGCATCACCATCTTCAAGGTTGTAATTTTCATTTTAATTCTGATAATAGCCTATAAATTATTTAACCTTTCCAAAAGGAAGGTCAACATTGTCAATCCCAGAATGAACAAGTTTTTTCATTATTTAAAGGGGAAGGAATCAATTTTCGCCCTGATTATTTTGTTTGTTCTGATTTTCTCCAGTATTTCCGAATTATTGGGATTACATTTTCTGGTTGGTGCCTTTTTCGGAGCTATTCTTATTCCCAGGAGTATGTTTTCAACCCGGGATTTTGAACGGTTTCAGCGAAACATTTCCGGAATTACCATGGGTTTTTTAGCTCCCATTTTCTTTGCCACCATGGGCCTTTCGTTTGACATACAGTCGTTAAATAATTTCCTGCTTCTGGGAGTGGTTCTTCTTGCTTCATTTTTCAGTAAAATCTTTGGAGGATACTTTGGGGGTCGTTTAGCTGGGTTTAATCATCCGAAATCCATGGCTTTGGGACTTGGCTTGAATGCCCGGGGCATCATTGAAATGGTCATTGCCAATATTGCCCTTCGCAATGGGTTTATCGATGTTTCTATGTTCTCTATTTTAGTCATCATGGCATTGACAACTACCATTATTACGCCATTTTTATTAAAAAAAGCCTTTATCAAGATTGATCTTTCTTAATTTCGCGACTTAAAAACAACTTTTCGTATATGATCGAATTTCTTCAGTCTTTCCTTGATATTGTTTTGCACATTGATGTTCACATTCAAACATGGGTGACGGATTATCAAACGTGGACATATCTGATCCTTTTCATCATTGTGTTTATGGAGACCGGATTTGTAGTAACGCCCTTCCTCCCTGGAGATTCGTTGTTATTTGCGGCCGGTGCCGTTGCTGCTATGCCCAATGAGCCACTCAATATTTTTCTTTTAATCTCTCTGCTTTTTTGTGCTGCTTTTGGGGGTGATAATACCAATTATTTCGTTGGTAAATTTCTCGGGCACAAAGTATATGAAAAAAATTACAGATTTATCAAACGAGAATACCTTGATAAGACCCATGCTTTTTATGAAAAACATGGAGGAAAAACCATTATCATTGCCCGCTTTATGCCGATTATTCGCACCTTTGCACCGTTCGTTGCCGGAATAGGGACGATGACTTACCTCCGGTTTTTCTCTTTCAGTATTTTGGGGAATATTCTTTGGGTCATAACTTTTAGTCTGGGGGGATTCTTTTTCGGCAGTATTCCTGTCATAAAGAACAATTTCTCTATTGTCATTGTGACCATCATTTTTGTTTCCATATTACCGATGATCATTGCCTTGATTCAAAAGAACCTTCCTCAGCGTAAAAAATCATGAAACCTTGAGCTGAACAGGGTAATGATAAAAAGAATACATTTGCAGGCTTTTAATTCACAGGTTAATCCGTTGCCAATATGCGGAGTACATTACATAAATCACACAGCCAGGCTTTATCAGCCGCTGGCTTGCTGATTACGCTCGGAATCATTTATGGCGATATCGGGACATCCCCCCTGTATGTAATGAAGGCCATTGTGGCCGGAGCATCTTCAATTACCGAACCCTTCATCATGGGTGGGTTGTCTTGTGTTTTTTGGACACTGACCCTTCAAACTACCATTAAATACATCATCATAACACTGCGAGCCGACAACAATGGTGAAGGTGGTATTTTCTCCCTGTTTGCACTGATCCGGAAAAGGGCAAAATGGGCCTATTTTTTCGCAATTATCGGTGGTAGTACACTTCTTGCCGATGGTGTAATAACTCCTTCTATCACAATTACTTCTGCCGTGGAAGGGTTGTCCATTGTAAACCCCCGTGTTCCGGTCGTTCCGATAGTAATTGTCATTATTACCGGGCTTTTCTTCATTCAAAAGTTTGGGACAAAAGCAGTTGGAGAATCATTTGGTCCGATCATGTTCATCTGGTTTACTATGTTGGGGGTGCTTGGAACCTCTCAAATAATTCATAACCCAATGATATTAAGGGCTATTGATCCTCGTTATGCCTATGATTTTCTTACAAAATATCCCCAGGGATTTCTTCTTCTGGGTGCCGTATTTCTCTGTACAACTGGAGCTGAAGCTTTGTATTCCGACTTGGGCCATTGCGGGTTGAAGAATATCCGGATCACCTGGATATTTGTCAAGTGTATGTTGCTACTTAATTATTTTGGACAAGGCACCTGGATTATTGCAAACTCCGACAGCATTTACGAATGGACCAATCCTTTTTTTTCGATCATGCCACACTGGTTCCTGATCTTTGGTGTCATTATTTCAACCGCAGCAGCCATCATAGCCAGTCAGGCTTTGATCAGCGGATCCTTTACACTTATCAGTGAAGCCATTTCTCTTAATTTTTGGCCCAAGATCAAGATCAATTATCCAACCAATATCAAGGGGCAGATGTATATTTCCAGTATCAATTGGATACTCTATTTTTCCTGCCTTTTTGTGATTATATTCTTCCAGCGTTCATCGAATATGGAAGCAGCATATGGTCTTTCCATCACCATAACAATGCTCATGACTACAAGCCTCCTGAGTATTTATCTGTTTTACAAAAAGGTACCTATTTATGTGATCGTAATATTTCTGTTTGTATATTTATCCATTGAAGGATCCTTCCTGGTTGCAAATCTGAATAAATTTTCGCATGGAGGATGGTTCACTATAATGCTTGGAGGATTCCTCTTTTTAATCATGTATGTTTGGTTTAATGGCCGTAAAATCAAAAACAACTTCATTGAATTCATGAAGATCGAAAATTATGTTGAGGTAATTAAAGACCTGAGCCAGGACCAAACTGTTCCGAAATTCGCCACCAACCTGGTTTTTCTTACCAAAGCCAATAAGGTTACCGATATCGAATCAAAGATTATCTATTCCATTCTCAACAAGTACCCGAAACGTGCCGACCTTTACTGGTTGCTGCATGTAGACATACTGGATGAACCTCATGTACTGGAATATAAGATTACCCATATCATTCCAGGTACCTTGATAAAGGTGGATTTTAAAATCGGGTTTAAAGTTCAGCCAAGGGTGAATCTGTTTTTCCGACAAGTACTTGAAGAGCTAAACCACAACCATGAAATTGACATGCTGAGCCACTATCCATCGCTACGTAAGCATTTTGTAAGCGCTGATTTCCGGTTTGTCGTGATCGACAGGATTCAAAATTATGACTTTGATTTTCCGCCAAGGGAACAGTTTATCATGGACATGTATTCTATCCTGAAACGGTTTGGCATTAGTGAGGTACGAGCCCTCGGACTTGACACCAGTAATATATCCGTAGAGACGGTCCCCTTGTATGTGGACAAAGAAATTCCTGTTTTATTGACAAGAAACGATCTGACGAAAAAAATGGGCTGATTTTACAAGGTTCTACTTTTTCTTTTTCCGTTCTATCACGTTCACTGCAGCTGCTACAATATCCGGGATATCCAGTTTATATTTTTTTAGCAATTCTTCGGGTTTACCGCTCTCTCCGAAATGATCATTGATGGCAACCATTTCCATGGGAACGGGACATTCTCTGACAATCAGCTGGGCAATGCTATCCCCCAATCCGCCATTTCGCATGTGTTCTTCAGCTGAGACAACACATCCGGTTTTTCTGACAGATGAAAGAATACGTTCTGCATCCAAGGGTTTGATGGTGTGGATATCGATGACTTCAGCATGGATTCCTTGTTCATTCAACTGTTTCGCAGCCTGAAGTGAATTCCAGACCAAATGACCAGTTGCAAAAATTGACACATCGTTTCCCTCTTTCAGTAATAATGCCTTACCAATAATAAACTCCTGGTCGGCAGGAGTAAAATTGGGCCATTTGGGTCGTCCGAAGCGCAAATAAACAGGACCAACATGTTTCGCAATGGCCAGGGTTGCAGCGTGGGTTTGGTTGAAATCACAGGGATTGATAACGGTCATATTGGGGAGCATCTTCATCATCCCGATATCTTCGAGGCTCTGATGGGTAGCGCCATCTTCGCCAAGCGTGATTCCGGCATGGGAAGCACAAATCTTCACATTTTTATTCGAATAGGCGATAGACTGGCGGATCTGATCGTACACCCGTGCCGTAGAAAAATTCGCAAAAGTACCCGTAAAAGGGATCTTTCCTCCAATGGTCAACCCGGCGGCAATCCCCATCATATTCGCTTCTGCAATCCCGACCTGAATAAAACGGGCAGGAAATGCTTTGGCAAAAGCATCCATTTTGAGAGAACCCGTTAAATCTGCACAAAGTGCAACCACATCCGGGTACTGTCTACCCAGTTCCAACAAGGCTTCCCCAAACCCCGACCGGGTATCTTTTGAGCCGAAGTTTTGATAATCCGACATATTTACAATTTTTGATTTACGATTTTAGATTCACAATTTATCTTATATCAACCATTTGATGTTCAGTATCTGTTTAATTCGGGAACAACTTGATATTCACAGTCTGGCCGGGAACTACCTGGAATGATTTTTCAACGGTATAAGAGGCTTTATTCGAATATTTAGAGCGAAATACCACGCGATATGAACCGGGTTGAAGATAAAGTGTTTCCTGTTGTTGCTGATTATCCCTGAGGTTATAAAGCCAAATCAGTTGGTTTTTATCCTCAAGATAAATGCTTCCATATCCATTGGTTGATTTCTGTATTACAGCAATACCTGGCAATGGGATTTCAACAGTGGTAGTATGGCTTTGTTGAATTTCAACATTTTCAACCTTTATTCGTGGCAAGCACAATATTTCGGCTTCGTAGGACCCGATCAGATATTTTTCCAGCTGATCAAATTGCTGAACATTGATGGTATTATTACTTCCTTTCTTCCTGATAATACAAGGAAGATATTTCAACGTACTGTTACCCGATGCTTTAAATGCCAGATAGCCTTGCGGAACATCGATTCCGACAATATTATGTTTTCCCGGGGTTAGCCGTACACTGTCTTTCCGAACCGGAGGAAGGGTATGAACAACGATATCGTAAGTGATCAGGGGATCGATGTCGAGCGTATCCGGCAACCCTTTTGTATTAAAAGAGTGGATGAAATTATATTGTATCAGACCCGTAAGGTTATTATAAAAAGTCATATTAACATTGGTCTCAGTGGGCTTAGAATAAATATCCAGCAAATTGACTTGAACGGAAGTCGGATTCAGAGCACGGGATATAATCACATTCAGAGCCTTCCGAAACTCCATTTCATTGGAGGCATCGAAGTAAGTACCTACACATTCAAATTGTTCCCTGAAATTTTTTCCGATCCCCACAATAAATGGCTTCAGCACGATTCCTTTTTTCTGTAATTCCAATGACACGGCACAGGGATCTCCGTTGCACTCCTCCAATCCATCGGTGATCAGGATAACAATATTACGGCAGTTATCGCACGGTGGAAAATCGTGGGTTGCCTGTGACAAAGCATAGGCAATGGGAGTAGTTCCTTTTGGGATGGTTGTTTTTAAGACATGTTTTATCCGGTTGATATTGTCTTTTCCAAAGGGGACTTCAAGCCGTGTGTCATTACAATCCTGAGGGGGAAAAGGTTTTTGATGTCCATACATACGTAATGCCAGTTCCAGATTGGATTGAATTCTAAGACTATCCAGAATATTGGAAAACAGTTTAACGGCAATATTGAATTTTGTATCACTCTGCCAACGGCCGTACATGCTCTGTGAAGCGTCGAATACAAATAGAATACGAGTGGTCGGCTTGGGTTTTACAGGTTCAATATACCCTTGGGCCGAAACCATAAAACCAAGAAAAATAATAAAAAAAACTGTTAAATAAAACCGAACCATCTTATCAACTAAACATTAATAATCTCCCAATGTTTCTTGTAATTGAGATAGGGCTATTTTCATTTGTTCATCATTCGGAGGAACTCCATGCCACTCGTGATTGTCAGTCATAAAATCGACACCATAACCCATGTGGGTTTTCATTAGAACCATGACAGGTTTCCCCTGATTTGTAAACCATTGAGCTTTTTTCAACGTATCCACCACTTCAGTCATATCGTTCCCATACATGGTTAAAACTTTCCAGCCAAAAGAGGTAAATTTTTCTTCCAGATCTCCCAGGGGCAATACTGCATCAACGGGTCCATCGATTTGTTGTCCATTATAATCCACAACAGCAATCAGATTATCTACCTCATGAGCCGGGGCAAGCATCAGCGCTTCCCAATTCTGCCCTTCTTCGAGTTCTCCATCTCCCATAAGACAATAAACAAGATGTTCATCCTTGTTTAATTTCTTGGCAAGGGCTGCGCCAATCGAAACCGAAAGACCTTGTCCAAGAGATCCCGACGACATCCGAATCCCAGGTAATCCTTCGTGACAAGCAGGATGACCTTGCAGACGAGAACCCATTTTTCTGAAAGTAGCAAGCTCTTTGAAATCGAAATAACCATAACGTGCCAACACACTGTACCATCCGGCAGAAAGATGGCCATTTGAAAGAAAGAAGATATCCTCCCCTACTCCATCCATAGAAAAATGGTGTGGATCCGGCTGCATGATCTCAAAATATAGCGCTACCAAAAAATCTGCACTCCCCATTGGACCTCCAACGTGACCAGATGAAGCGCCATGGACCATCCGGATGATATCTCGTCGTACCTGGGTTGCAATTTTCTCTAAATTCTGAATTGACTGCATCGAAAATATGGATAATTTATTAAGGCAACAAAGGTATCACAAATAGATCGTATCGTCCTTTTATGTTGATAAAAATGGAAAAGATTTGACCAACGTATCGTTGTTTTTAGTTCTTTTGTGTTTGATGAATATCTCTGAAGAATGAAATATCGTTATATTATTTTTCTGTGTTTGTTTTTCCAGATTCACTACTTGGCCAGATCCAATCAGGCGGATTCAACGTGGGTGGATTCGGTTTTCCATTCCCTCTCAAAGGAACAACGGATCGCACAACTTTTCATCATCCGCGGGTATTCCTGCAAAGATTCTGTTTATACAGATAGTTTGGTAAAAATCATCGAAAAATACAATGTTGGAGGAATCTGTTTCTTTAAGGGATCCCCCACCAAACAAGCCAATCTCACCAATCTTCTTCAACAAAAAGCTCAAACGCCATTACTCATCATGATGGATGCAGAGTGGGGATTGGGAATGCGCCTCGACAGCGGATTTTCTTTCCCACGCCAGATGACCCTCGGCGCTATGCGCGATGATTCCATGATATATTCAATGGGAAAAATGGTTGCAAAAAATTGTTCCCGCCTGGGAATTCATGTCAATCTGGCTCCCGTTGCCGATGTTAATAACAATCCTAAGAATCCGGTAATCAGCTTCCGATCTTTCGGAGAAAACCCAGCCATGGTAGCCAGAAAAAGTATTTTCTACATGAAGGGAATGCAGGATCAGGGACTCTTTACCACAGCTAAACATTTTCCTGGTCATGGCGATACCGATATCGATTCTCATCTAGACCTGCCTGTTATAAGCCATTCAAAACAACGAATGGACTCCATCGAGCTACTCCCTTTCCTGGAATTGATCCGTGAGGGTGTCAAGGGAGTACTGATTGCCCATCTATATTTACCATGCTATGATTCCATACTCAACACCCCGGCAACCTTGTCGGAGAATGTGGTAACCGGATTGCTAAAAGAAAAACTTGGTTTTAAGGGATTTGTAATTACAGATGCGCTCGATATGCAAGGGGTAACCAAATATTTTCCTCCAGGCGAAATTGAGGTAAAAGCACTACAGGCAGGCAATGATATATTGCTGCTTCCTAAAGATGTTGAGATTGCAGAGAAAAAGATTCTGACTGCCATCGACAGTGGAGAGATTTCTAAAGACCTTGTTGAAACAAAGTGCAAACAAATCTTGCTTTTAAAAAAAGGATTGGGATTGGCAAAACGACCGATTATCGATACAAAAAACCTTGTCGCAGATTTAAATACCCCTGAAGAAATCACACTCCGGCAAAAAATGGTCAATGCTTCTGTCACCGTAGTAAAAAACAACCTTCGTATTATTCCCCTGACTGGTCTGGATCGGAGAAAAATTGCTGTCGTTTCCTTGGGAGACACGATAAATACCGTTTTCCAAACAACGATGCAAGAATATGCCACCCTCGATCTTTTCAATGTTTCTAAGAAAATCACAAAACAATGCTCCGATAGTTTATGTACACTTTTAGTTCCCTACGATCTGGTAATCATCGGGGTACATTCAATCATCAGCAATCCGGGAGAAAAGTACGGACTATCGCCCTCCTTGATTCATTTGCTCGATACCCTGATTCTATCCAACCGGACAATCCTTGCACTTTTCGGCACACCGTATGCGTTATCCATAATATCGAATCTAAAAAAAGCAGAAGCCATAGTTATAGGTTATCAGGATAATCCATATACAGAACACACTGTTGCTGAAATCATCTTCGGGGGAATTGCAGCCCAGGGCAGGCTTCCAGTCACTTCTATGACATTTCCGTATGGCACCGGCGAGGATACTGAAAAATCACGTTTGGAATTTGTTCAACCTGAAGAGATAGGCATACCCTCAGAACCGTTGCGGATCATTGATTCCATGGCACTGAAAGGCATTGAGATGCGTGCTTACCCGGGATGTCAGGTTCTTTTTGCGAAAAATGGCAAGGTGTTTTATGAAAAATCTTTCGGGCATCCCAGATATGAAGATACCATGAAGGTATCTACAACCCAGCTTTTCGACCTGGCTTCCGTTACAAAAGTAGCAGCTACTACGTTGGCTATTATGAAATTGTACGACGAAGGTAAGCTGAAAACCACCGATAGCCTGGGAACCTATTTACCCTGGTTAAAGGGGAGTAACAAAGCATTCCTTCAAATAGCTAATGTAATGACGCATCAGGCTGGTTTACAGGATTGGATCCCTTTTTACAAATCTACATTAAAGAATAACCAGGTCAATCCGGAGATTTATCAACCTCACCCCAGCGGAGATTATACAGTCAGGGTAGCTGAAGATTTATACATGAATAAAAAATACCAGGATACTATTCTAAAACAGATTATCAATTCTCCGCTCCGTTCTTCCTCCGATTACAAATACAGTGACCTTGGATTTTATTTATTACGGTTTGTGGTAGAGAAAGTAAGTGGTAAACCATTTGACAAATACCTCGGAGACAATTTTTACAAACCACTGGGTTTAAGAACAATGGGATTTAATCCCCGGGCTCGATTCTCTCTTGCCGGGATTTCACCCACCGAATATGACACCATTTTCAGGAAGCAACTGATCTGGGGTGATGTTCACGATCCAGGCGCAGCTATGTTGGGCGGTGTTTCCGGACACGCAGGTCTCTTTTCCGATGCCCTTGACCTGGCTGTAATTCTGCAAATGATATTACAGGAAGGATTTTATGGAAACAAACAGTACTTTTCCGCAGCCACGGTAAACGAGTTTACCAAGGTTCAATTTCCGCAAAAAGGAAATCGTCGCGGATTGGGTTTCGATAAACCGCTTCACAATTTCGCCCCAAATGGGCCTGCATGTGAAGGCGCTTCAAAGGAAAGTTTTGGACATTCCGGTTTTACGGGAACTTATTGTTGGGCTGACCCGGAAAATGGCCTTGTCTACATTTTTTTATCGAACCGGGTATTCCCAAGTGCCTCGAACCAACGGCTGTCGGAGATGAACATCCGGACCAACATTCATCAGGCAATGTATGATATCCTGGAGAAATATCGCATCAAATAATTAACTTTGCCAGAATCGAAATAAAGAAATAATGAAGAATTTTTTGATCTGGTTCTTTGCCATTGTTTTCACCTTGGCAATTGCTGTTTATCAGCGTATGACCGGACCAAGTTATCCGGTAAAGGGAACAGTGGAAATTGGTTCACAAAAAATCAAATTCAAATTAATTCGCACCTATGATGGAATTAACAACGCCCCGATTAAAATTATAGCGCCGGATACCAGTATTAAAGGGGAATTGACGTTACGCCGGTTTAAAAGTTTCGACACCTGGCAAACGCAGTCGATGCAACGGCATGGCGATACCCTTGTCGGATTCCTTCCTCACCAGGCGGTGGCTGGAAAAGTCATGTACCAAGTCACCTTAATAAAGGGAGATCAGAAATTCCTCCTGAATGATCAACCAGCCATCTTGCGATTCAAAGGATATGTACCCGGATATGTTCTGATCCCCCATATATTTTTCATCTTCATGGCCATGTTGTTATCTACGCTCACCGCCTTGTTGGTGATCTTCCGAAAAAAGAATACGTATGTTTATGCCTGGATCACTGTGATTTGTCTTGCTTTAGGCGGGTTGATTCTGGGGCCCATTGTTCAAAAATTCTCTTTCAATGCCTATTGGACAGGGTGGCCATTTGGACACGATTTGACGGATAACAAATCGTTGGTTGCTTTTATTTTCTGGGTAATCGCGCTGGTAGTGATGAAAAAACACCGCGAGAACAGACTATGGCCAGTGCTGGCATCCATCGTTTTACTTGTGGTATTTTTAATTCCCCATAGTGTAATGGGTTCGGAAATTGATTACACAAAGGAACAGCCCGCGAAAACCATCAATTACTAGACTATGATTGGAGAATTAGTGTTAACCAATATCATCATTTTTATCACCGTAGTGATCTCCGTGATTGCTTTGAATAACCATGAATGGTTTGACAAACTTAAATTCAATGCCTACGATGTAAAACACAGCAATCAGTGGTATCGGTTTTTCACGTATGGTTTTTTACATGCAGGGTATCTTCATCTCTTTATCAACATGCTTGTTTTTTACTCTTTCGGCGTTATCGTAGAAAGTTATTTCCACATCTATTTTCCCGGAAAGGCAGGTTTTTACTATACTTTACTTTATATTGGGGGGCTGATCCTTTCGATCATCCCTGCTTTCGGAAAAAACAAAAACGATGTTTTTTATAATGCTGTGGGAGCGTCGGGCGCTGTGTCGGCCGTTCTTTTTTCCAGCATCCTTCTTCATCCCACGGGGAAGATTTTTTTCTTTTTTATTCCAATTGGCATTCCAGCTCCGTTATTCGCAGTTTTATATATCGCTTATGAATATTATATGAGTAAAAACGCTCACGACAATATCGGACACGATGCTCACCTCTGGGGTGCCATTTATGGCCTTCTTTTCACCATTGCCATGAAACCAGGACTGGTATTGATCTTTTTACAGGAGATAGGAATCGGGTAAAGGATTTATTTTTTAAATTTTCATCTAACATATAGCATCCATTAATGCTTCAGGCAGATTCTGGCATCGACAGCAACAACTTTTGTTTCCGAACCCAGGAGTGGGTTAAAATCGAGTTCAGTGATCTCAGGAGCAGCATTTAACAGGGCAGAAAGTCGAAGTATCACTTCCGCGAAAAGTTCTTCATTTACCCCTTTCTGACCTCGGATACCTTTCATTATTTTGTAACTTTTCAGGCTCCGGATCATTGAAAGGGCTTCACTTTTTGACAATGGAGACAATCCGGATGCAACATCTTTAAAGACCTCAATAAAAATGCCGCCCATTCCACAAAGGATCAAATGGCCAAATTTGGGTTCAAACTTTGCGCCTACAAAAAGTTCAATACCAGTAAGCATAGGCTGAATCAATATAGCAGTTGTATCTTTAATCTGGATCATACGATCAAACTCCTGCTTAACCGTTGCCTCATTTTTGAGGTTCAGCGTTACTCCGCCAACATCCGATTTATGAACTGGCCCCACTACTTTCATGACTACAGGAAAGCCCAATTCCGCAGCTGCAATAGCCGCATCCTTCGCCGTAGTAACCACAGCCTCACCGGCGCGAGGAATTCCACAGGCATCCATTAATCCTTGAATCGCTGCCGGAGAGATATAACCATCGGCGGCATGATCAATGATTTCGCGAATCTTCATCGCATTTACTGAAGGAAGATCCGGATTTTCGGGAGCTGGCTTTGAAGTATAAAAAACCCTGGAGAGTGCATTTCCAAAAACAACCTCATCGGGAAAGTAAACATTCCCTTTCGATACAAATTCATGAATTTCTTCGGCTGCAGTCAATACTGATGGTAACACCGGATAGACTGGTTTCTTCGTTGATTTCATTTTTTTATCAAGTACATCATAAGCATCGAAAACCTCTGTCAGGCCAGGAGTCCCGAAAATTACCGCCATTCCGTCAATATCATTGAACTTCTGGTCAGTATAATCAATAATGGTACCCAATTGTTCGGGCGTTCCGGTAGCAAGGAAATCGATGGGATTAGCCACGGAGGATCCGGCAAACAATTGTTCAAGAAGTACTTTTGATGCAGGGCCCTCGATATGGGGAACGTTCATCCCTGAATTGGAAAGGGCATCGGTAAGCATTACAGCAGGTCCGCCAGCATGCGTAATAATGGCCATATTTTTCCCCTTTAATTCAGGAAAGGTAAAGATAGAAGCCACGCTAATCAAGTCCTCACGACCATAACAGCGCACAATTCCGGCTTTCCGAAAAAGCGCATCTACTGCCACATCGGGACTTGCTAATGCCCCGGTATGAGAAGAAGCCGCCCGGCTGCCCGCTTCGGATGAACCTGCCTTTACTGCAGCTATTTTACATCCTTTCCGGATCAGGGAAGAAGCATGTTTGAGTAACATCTGAGGCTTGGAAATATTCTCAATATAAAGCAACTTGATCTTTGAACTGGTAGCCGGATCAAAACTTTCGTCGAGATGAGCTAAAATTTCCTCTACTCCCAACTGAGAGCTGTTTCCAACGGAAAAAACCTGAGAAAAGGTAAGACCATTCATTACACCAGTTCCCAGAATAAACACAGCCGTAGCTCCGGAGCCGGAGATAAAATCGCAGCCCCTCGGATCAAGCCGTGGAATGGGTTGAGTAAAGACCCCATGATAATAAGGAGTGAGGACACCAATGCAATTCGGGCCAATCAAAGAACCATTGACCCGATTGATGCTTTCTACTATTCTTTGCTCCAATAATTTTCCTTCCTGATTTTCTTCGCTGAACCCAGCAGAAAGAATGATGAATCCACGGGTATTTTTAGTATTTGCAAGCAAATCAACAGTATCTGGAATAAACTTAGCAGCAATGGCTATAATCGCCAAATCCACTTCTGGCAACTGTGATGGGTCCTGATAGCTTTTAATCCCCTGAACTTCTGTCTCTTTCAGGTTGGTGACATAGAGATCACCTTTGAAATTACCTTCAATCAGGTTCCGGAGTACGGCACCACCGGGTTTGTGAACATCATTGGAACCACCAACAACAACAATACTTTTTGGGTTAAGTAGTGAAGCATGTAACATAACAGAAATTTTAACAGGTTAAAAAAATTTGATAAACGGAAAAAACGCCGCCGTCTTTGCTTTATATTCTTCCCAGTCGGGATGTCCGGAATAATGTTTTTCCAATAAGGGAACCCCGGAAACGAACCGCAGCAAAATAGCGATGATCAGGGGGCTGATCAAGGTGTAGCACCCATTTGGAAAACTTAGTGAATAGAAACTGATTCCCAACCATACAAGAAACTCTCCGAAATAGTTCGGGTGGCGGGTTAACGACCACAATCCGGTTGTAAGGATTTTTCCTTCATTTGCAGGATTCTTTTTAAACTCCATCAATTGATGATCTCCCACTACCTCGAACATGAATCCAATCCCAAAAATCAATAGTCCAAAAGTATCCCAAATTCCAAGTGGGCCTCCTTTACTAAAACTGATAAACCAGATGGGTGAAGAGATGATCAACATGAACAATCCCTGCAATAGGTATATCTGAAAATAACTCCGGAGAAAAAACAACTTCCAGGTTTTACGCCAGGAAGCATAACGAACATCTTCGCCCTTTCCACGGTTTCTAATAAAGATATGAGAAGACAAACGAAGCCCCCATAGCAAAACCAATAAACTCACGATAGTTTTACGAAGATCTACTTCGCCTGACTGAATTATAGCGTAAATGGCTATCACAATAAATCCAAGTCCCCAGAAAATATCAACAATAGAATTATTCTTCCGGAGAATGGAAAGGATAAAAACGATGGTCATAAAAAGCAGGATAACGAGGGCGACTTTAAGAATCATGATCGATTAAGATTAATGATTAAAGTTAACATTGAATGTTGAAAAAAATTATGTTACTCCAACATAAAGGAAATACAGGTAACTCCCGGTCCGGTATTGGCAACCAGGGCAGGCGAGGCATGATCAATAAAAGCCGGCTTTTTCCCGGTAATCTTTTCCATTTCTACGGCGTACCATTTGGCGGTTGCAGGATTATTGGCATGGGTAATGGAATATTCCCAAATTGGTTGTTTCTCTGCAATTCCAGCTATGTCGCGGATAATTTTTTTCATACTCCCCATTTCCGAAAATGATTTTCGAATCATAACAGCTTTCCCTTCGGCATCCATTGTGATAACCGGATTCAGATCCAACATTCTGCCGACAAAACTTTTCAGGGGATTGAGACGGCCAGTCCTTACAATATATTTCAGGGTAGTAACACTAACCCTGATCATCGATTTATTGACCCACTCATCCATTTTCTCCATGATTTTTTCATGGCTTATCCCTGCCTCAACAGCTCTGGCTACCCTCAGAAGAATCAAGCCCAACCCCCCTGAAACATTCCTTGAGTTGATAACATCAATTCTTTTACCAGAATGTTGTATGACATCTTTTGACCCCCTATCACTGCTTGAATAGGTTCCGCTCAAACCATGGCTCAAATGGATGCCGATTATGGAATTATAATGCGTAGTAAGATATTCAAATTTATTCTGAAACTCTTTGGAAGCCGGTTGTGAAGAAGATGCATTTTTCTCCGATTTTTCAATCATAGAATAAAATTGAGGAGGATTGATTGTAAGGCGGTCGAGAAAGTAAGAATCTCCGAAATGGAGGCTTAGGGGGACTACATGAATTTGATACTGATCGATCATCTCTTTTGGGAGATCACTGGTAGAGTCGGTAACAAGGGCAATATCTGATTTCCGGTTAAATTGGATTTCATTTTGCATCACCATATCATCAACTTTTTGATACGTAATGCTTCCGAATTGCTGAAGCTGAGAAAACACCTCGGCGGGAAAATCAGTATGAATATGAACGCGAACTTTTTGTGATGTTCCTGCAACAACAAGCGAATCGCCACAATGTTGAATAAAATTCCGGATCTTATGCTTATCAAGTTGATTACCAGAAATTAGAGCTTCTGTGCAAAAACGAAAGGTTATTACATCATGGGGCATCACTACCGATTCTTCCGTGGTTGCTGTTTCAGTCAACCCCTTGATCATTGATTTTTCAGCCCCCAAGGTAAAAAAGTCCTTGATCCCTTCCAGCCAGTATACGAATCCTTTGGCACCGGCATCCACCACATGCGCCCGTGCCAGAGCTTCCAGCTTTTTTGTAGTACCGGCCAGCGATTCGAGTGCTTTGTTGTATGCTTCTACCAAGAGTTTAATAAAATCATCAAAACGGTCTTTCAGGAGGTATACATAATCGGCCCATTCTTTGATTACAGTAAGAATAGTACCTTCAATTGGATTGGCAATGGCATCATAAGCGTATGAAACAGCTTTTTTCATGCTTTCTGCAAAAGATGGAATGTCCATCGCCCTGTCGGTTTTTATCTCATTGCTGAACCCGTACAGGAACTGGGCAAAAATGATTCCAGAATTTCCGCGGGCACCATTCAATGCTGCATCGGCAAGAGCAGCGGCAGTTTGCTTCAAATTATCTGTAGGAATGATCGCGTCCATAATTGAACGCATGGTAGAAGCCAGATTTGTTCCGGTATCGGCATCGGCTACTGGAAAAACATTGATCTTATTGAGTAGTTTTTGTTGATCAAAAATTCTTTGAGCCCCGGCAAGAAACGAGTAATACAGCTGCTTTCCGTCTATCTCCTTTATCTTTTCAACAATCTCAGTCAAGAAGTTAAGTATTAATAATGTACAAAGGTACTATTTTTTCAACCCTGACCAAACTACAAATTTAAAACAGAATTCAAATTGACCTTTGCCACACTTATGAAGATAAAGTTTATTATTTTTGCATCCAATTTATATCATTAATACTAACCAAAATAATTGATCTCTCTATGAAAAAGATGATTTTTTCATTTTTATTTTTGACATTTACTACTGTTGGAGTTATTGCACAGGGAACTGCACCTCAGCCTCCAGTAAATCCCAATGCCCCAGAAATCTCTTTTGATAAAACTGTGCATGATTACGGCACGATTTTCCAGGCAGGTGATGGTACTTGTGAATTTAAATTTACCAATACAGGAAAAGAGCCTTTGATTTTATCCCGGCCTCAATCTTCCTGCGGATGTACTGTTCCCACATGGCCACAGGAACCTGTTTTACCAGGAAAAAGTGATGTTATTAAAGTAACATACAACACCAATAATATTGGCCCCATCAATAAAACCGTTACCGTTACATCCAATGCTAAAACCTCACGAGTGGTATTACAAATCAAAGGAACTGTTGTAGCAAAACCCGCTACCACCGAACCGGTAAAACCCACCGATCAGGGAGCTACTCCTGTTTCCAAGTAAACAACAAAAAATATTTAACTTTGTGCCAGCCAAAAGCTGGCTTTTTTGCTTTACCTAAAAATATTAATATGCCTGCAATTTCACAAAGAGGTCAGGTTTGTCCTCCCTCACCAATCAGAAAACTCGTCCCTTTTTCAGATGAAGCAAAGAAAAGGGGCATCAAAGTGTACCATCTTAACATCGGCCAACCGGATATCGAAACTCCTGCCAATGTTCTCGATAAGATCCGGCACACAGATCTTAAAGTTATTGAATACAGCCATTCGGCCGGGATCCTCTCCTACCGGAAAAAATTAGCAATTTATTATCAACGGGTTGGAATTCATGTCACGCCTGATGAGATGATCGTGACCACCGGCGGATCGGAAGGCATCCTCTTCGCCATGCTGACGTGTTTGAACCCCGGTGATGAGATCATCATTCCCGAGCCATTTTATGCTAACTATAATGGGTTTGCCGTGTCGGCTGGTATCGTGGTAAAACCTATCGAATCCTATATTGAAAATGGTTTTGGACTTCCTCCGATCAGCGCTTTTGAACAGGCCATCACCCCCAAAACCAAGGCGATCATGATCTGCAATCCCAATAATCCTACCGGATATCTTTACTCCAAAGAAGAACTTGAACTGTTACGTGACATTGTTAAAAAACACGACCTGTATCTTTTTTCCGATGAAGTATACCGTGAATTCTGCTATGATGGAAAACAACATTATTCCGTAATGAATCTTGAAGGGATCGATCAAAATGTGGTTTTGCTGGATTCCATTTCGAAGCGATACAGCGCCTGCGGAGTTCGTATCGGTGTAATGATCTCACGGAATAAAGCAGTGATGTCAACCGCGATGAAATTTGCCCAGGCCCGCCTCAGCCCCCCAACATTTGGTCAGATCGCTGGAGAGGAAGCTGTTGACACTCCGCCGGAATATCTTGAAAAAGTATTGAAAGAATATGTTTTACGTCGTAATATCGTTGTGGAATCCATCAACCGGATGGAAGGTTGCTTCTGTCCAAACCCCGGTGGCGCTTTTTACGCTGTTGCCAGGTTGCCCATCGATGATTCAGACAAATTCTGTCAGTGGCTGCTTGAAGATTTTAATTACCAGGGGCAAACCGTGATGCTGGCACCTGCTACCGGCTTCTATTCAACCAAAGGACGTGGTAAAAACGAGGTTCGGATCAGCTATGTTTTATGCCTTACCGATCTTAAAGCTGCCATGAAATGCCTGGAAGAAGCTTTAAAGGTTTATCCCGGAAGAAAAAAATAGTGATTTAGCGGAATTAAAAGACTATTCGGGGTAAAGAAGATAGTTTTTCCTGATCTCTTTAAATTTATTGATTCCGGATTGCCAGCTTTTTCTGATATCATCTTCTGTTTTACCTTTGATTATTTGTTCCCTAAGAGTTGAATTTCCTGCCAGTTTATCAAAGTAAACGGTAAAAAAACCGGAAGGCTTATTCATTTCTTTATAAGTATTTATCAACCAGGAAAGTTGGATTTTTCCTGAGCGTTTTCGATCCGAATCCATCACCCTCTGGAGGTTGGTTCCAAAACATTTTTGGTTTTCGAATGGAGGATGCAAACTCATTCCCGGAATACTTTTTGGCACAAAGATAAAGGAACCCGTTTTAAGGTCAGGATGGCCAAAAATTTCAAATGGAGTATCTGTTCCACGTCCTACACTGATAATGGTCCCTTCAAAAAGGCAAAGAGATGGATAAAGCCAGATTGCATTCATGGTGGTAAGGTTCGGCGAGGGTTTTACAAGCCCCTGAATCAGAGTATGATGGGTATAATTCATAAGTGGAATAATGATAAGATCACACCATACCTTGTTTTTCAACCATCCTTCTCCGTTAACCATTCGGGCATATTCCCCCATCGTCATTCCATAAACGATGGGAACCGGATGAAGCCCTACAAAAGATGAAAAGTTTTTCTCCAATACCGGGCCATCAATATAAAAACCGTTGGGATTGGGCCGGTCGAATACAACCAAGGGAATATGATTTTCCGCACATGCTTCCATTACATAAGTAAGAGTGGAAATGTAGGTATAAAAGCGAACTCCGACATCCTGCAAATCAAAAACCATATAATCGAGGTCAGCCATATCTTCAGGAAATGGCTTTTTATGTTCTCCATATAAGGAAATAACCGGGAGGCCAGAGACCGAATCAGTACTGTTCTGAATGAGGGCTCCTGCTTCGAATCCGCTTCTGAACCCATGTTCGGGACAGAAAACCTTCTTCACTAAAAATCCATTACTGATCAGATAATCCACCGTATTTTTCCCGGCATCCACAGAAGCCACGTTGGACACCACTCCGATCTTCGTATCTTTCAGCAACGGTTGATAAACATCAATCCGGCGAACTCCCGGTATCACCTGCGATACTAAAATCCCCGGCAGAAAAAGAAACCACAGAAAAATCAACCTGTAACCTGAAACCTGAAACCAATTTCCCATTTCTTAAAAAAAACTACTTTTGCAAAATAATGGATTTTCTTGGTGAAAACAGAACTTTTTCTAGCTAAAAAAATTGTTGCACGAAGTAAGGAAAACTTTTCCTGGACTTTTATTGTGATTGCCATTACCTCCATTGCGCTTGGTATTGCAATTATGTTTGTGGCCATTGCCATCCTCACCGGTTTTAAAAAAGAAATTCGTGAAAAAGTCGTAGGATTTTCGGGGCATATTCAGATTACGCGATTTTCGGGAAATTCGACATTCGAACCTCAGCCCATTGAAAAAAATCAACCCTTTTATCAAAAGATCCGGCAAAACAAAGAGATTTCCCATATTCAGGCTTTTGCAAATAAAGCCGGGATCATTAAAACCAAAGATGAAATTCAGGGTGTGATCCTCAAAGGTGTGGACGCTGATTATAGCTGGACTTTTTTCCGCGATAAGATGAAACAAGGCAGAATTCCGGAAATCAAGGGGACCCAACGTTGTGACGAAGTAATCATTTCACAGAAAACCGCTGATTTGCTTAACCTTAAACTCAATGATGATCTACGGATGTATTTTATTGTTGACAACAACACACTCGGAAGAAAATTCAAGATCGTTGGGATATACAGTACAGGGCTGGAGGAATTCGACAAATTATATGTGATTGGCGACATCCACCATATTCAGAAATTGAATAACTGGACGGATAACCAGGTAGGCGGTTTTGAGGTGATGATCCGTAATTATAAAGACATGGAACGACTGGGCATGGATATTTATCATCAAATCGGATTCAGTTTGGATGCATCTACCGTCCGCCAGTTATACCCACAGATTTTCGACTGGCTTGATCTTCAAGATATCAATGTGCTCATTATTTTAATTCTGATCATCCTGGTTTCAACCACTACGATCATTTCCACATTATTGATCCTGATCCTTGAGCGAACCAACATGATTGGCATTTTGAAAGCACTTGGCATGCGTAGCAAGGGAATCCGGAAGGTATTTTTATACCATGCTTTTTATATTGTCGGTTGGGGAATGTTGCTTGGCAATCTCCTTGCCTTTTCCCTTTGCTGGTTACAGAAATATTTCAGGTTGGTAAAGCTTCCGGAGGAATCCTATTATGTGTCGGTCATCCCAATCAACCTGAATATATGGAATATTTTACTGTTAAACCTGGGAACTGTAGTATTGTGTTACCTGATTTTTATTATCCCCTCCTTTGTTATAAGCCGGATTACGCCCGTAAAAGCGATCCGTTTCAGTTAATCCCTACACTTTATTTAACAGTCGGGTCAGCTCTTCCAGCTTAAAAGGTTTGGAAATATAGGTATTCATCCCCGCTTTGAAACATTTTTCCTCATCTTCCGGAGAAGTATTTGCAGTAATGGCACAAATCTGAACCGGGAATTCCTCATTCGATTTGGCTTCCAGAGCGCGAATCTGACGTGTTGCTTCCAATCCATCCATTTCCGGCATATAAATATCCATAAGGATGAGATCGTATTTTTTCCGGGAAAACATCTCAACAGCAATTTTTCCGTTTTCGGCGAGGTCGGCATGGTGTCCAATCTTTTCAAGAGTAACAAGGGCTACCTTTTGATTGATCGGGCTATCTTCTACCAACAAAATGTTCAGAATCCTTTTCCGGGTGTCATGGATAACCTCCGGTTGATCGTCGGGTTGTGAAATTTCTTTATTTAATTGGGATAAAGCTCTGACAATCCTACTTTTAAGGTGGTTAAGAGTATAGGGTCGGATGATACAGACCCAGACCCCTGCAGAAGCCAGTTCGGATGCCGTAACCGGGAATTTCCGTGAGGTGGTCAACAATATTTTGGATGGAAGAAACAACGGATCTTTTTTTACCTGGGCAGCAAACTGAAGTCCGTTTATTTCAGGCATCTGATATTCAACCAGAATCAACTGAAATGGTTTTTTGATTTCAGCCTGATGATGAATCCTGTGAGTTGCATCCTGGGTATCATGAGATACTTCAACTTCACAATCCCATCGTTCAAAATAATTACGAAGAACCGTGGTATGACTCAATGCCGGATCGATAATGAGTACTTTTTGTCCTCCGATTTTCTTTTTCATGGGATCGGTGATTTCTGAATCCTTGTACCGGTCGAAAGGAATTGTGAAAGAGAAGGTGGTACCTGAGCCCAGGATACTTTCAACTGAGATTGACCCATTCATCCGGTCGATCAAATGCTTGGCAATGGCAAGGCCCAATCCGCCTCCTCCAAATTTTCGTCCCTGTGAGGTATCCAGTTTTGAAAAAGAGTAAAATATTTTTTTTAAATCCTGCTCTGAAATGCCGATACCGGTATCGCAAACATTAAAACGAACACTGACCGATTCATCATCCCAATTTAGAAATTCCGATTCTATTCTGATCTCTCCTTTTTCAGTGAATTTCAGCGCATTATCCATAAATATTTTCAAGATTTGGCGCAGGCGTATCGGATCGCCGACAACCTCAAACGGAACATTGGGATCCTGGAAAGTCAACATTTCAAGGCCTTTTTCCAATGCCGTGTCAACAAATGACATCGCAACTTCTCCTACAACCTGTGCGACACTAAATGGTTTTTCCAGGATTTCAACTTTCCCTGCTTCAATCTTAGAATATTCCAGAACGTCGTTGAGTATTGACATTAAATTGGTCGCCGACTTCACAATTACATCCAGGTACTCGGTCTGTTCCTGATTTAGTTCCGACTGGCGCAGGATCTGTGCCATGCCAATAACACCGGCCATGGGGGTATATATTTCATGCGACATATCTGCAAGAAATAAACTTTTCAACCGGTTGTCTTCATCTGATTTTTCTTTAGATTCTATGGTTTTTCTTTCCTTTATTTTCCGATTGTCAATATCGAGGATAATTCCAGCCAGGCGAACCGGTTTCCCTAGAATATCGGTATCGACAATTTTCCCTTTGAAAAAAAGCCACTTCCATTCTTGAGGCTTTATTTGCCACCGGAAATCAATTTCAAAATTGGGCTTTTCCCCACGAACATGTTGTTTGATCTGATCCAGTAAAGCAGGTAAATCATCCGGGTGAATCAATTTGGAAAAGTCATCAAAAGTATGAGGCAATTCATCCCGGGTACTATGGACAAAAAAAACAGAGTTGCCCTTGAAAAGTAATTTGCCGGAGCTGTATTCCCAACTCCACCATACCAGATCGCCGGCATTCAAGGCCGATTCAAGCCCACTATTGGTCACAGTGAGGGAATTAACGAGTTGCTGCAATTTCTCATTCGATCCGGTCAGTAATTTGTAGATCTCGTCCCAATGATGAGAAGCAACCCTAAGTTTATCCTGATTATCCGGCACTTTTCCTTGATTATTCTGTTGTTCCGCTGTCATTATATGGTTGATTTTTATCTTAAATCCGGATAGATCAAATCGATGCCACATCTTAACCGGTTCAAATATTCCAATGCAAAAGAAATATTTTTTAAAGGGATAATAGATCCATGTCGTGGAAGAATGGCCTCCAGTTTCAAATTCCTGATCTGTTTCAAATATCCCTTAAGTGTTAGATTGGAAGGAAAATAATCGAGGTGAAACAAACTCAATTTCAGTTCATGGGCAGCGAAGTTCTCAACCACCAATTTCCAATCCATATCAATGGCCGACCAAAGGTCACCTGAAAAAAGGAACCGTGAAGTTTTATCAAAGATGGTAAATGTTTCCGAACAAGGAAGAAACGGGGCGGGAATGAAATCCAATTTTTGTCCGGATTTAAACGAAAAAACAGGTTCTTCGGAAACATTATGCCATGACCAATCCAAGCTACCATAATGAGATAATTTGGTATTTGTTCGGGGAGCTGTAATTATTTTCATTCCAGGATTCAGTTTCAGCCAGTCAATGATGGCAGAAGTTTCATCTGGATCCGGCTGACAAATTATCATCCCCATTAAATTTGTTAATGGCAGCACTTTTTCGATACTGGATTGGATAAACTCAAATTCTGTTTTTCCTCCGGGATAAATCAGAATCCCCTCTTCCCCATCGACAATAAGATAACAATTACACCGGAAAGCAGAATCTTCAGGTACTCCAAGCCAATAAAGGGCATGGTGGTCTTGTTGAAAAAGCAAGGCAGGGACACCGTTTCGATCGTCGAAAGAATGACTTAGGGCAATTAAATCAATGGAATTCATTTGATCTCTTTTAGTTATTTATGGAGTCCACATTCTTTATTCTGAGATATTTCCCACCACCAGCGTCCGGCACGCAGATCTTCTCCTGGTTGAACAGCCCGTGTACAAGGCATGCAGCCGATACTGGGAAAGTTTTTTTGATGAAGTTCATTGACCGGAATATAATTTTTCCTGACAAACTCAGAGACATCTTTCAGTGTCCACTGAATCAATGGATTAACCTTTATCATCTGATGCGTAGTATCCCATTCTACCAATTGTACATCCTGACGTGTAGGAGATTGCTCACGACGAAGGCCTGTAATCCAGATGGTCATACCCGAAAGGGCACGTTTCAGAGGCTCAATTTTCCGGATATAACAGCACAACTTCCTGGCTTCCACACTTTCGTAAAAAAGGTTAATCCCTTTATTTTTCACCATCTCTTCCACATGATTTGCATCGGGGAAAAAAAGTTTGATAGGAATTCCGTATTTTTTTTCGGTAATCGATAAGGTATCATAAGTTTCCTGAAACAGGCGACCGGTATCGAGGGTGAAGATGTTAACCGGGAGATGAAGCGTGGCAATAATATGGGTGATCATCTGATCTTCAATCCCCAAACTTGTTGAAAAGGTCACTTTATTTTTATATTCCTTGGCAAACCAAGAAATCACTTCCTCCGGAGCGGCATCTTCGAATTGTTGGTTTAATTCAATAATTCTATTATACATAAATAGCAATTCTATGAATTATTTTGTGAATTTAGTAAAATCTTAAAATGGAATGCAAGTTTTTACCTGAAGAAAAGTTTATTTTTGGCAAAAAGTAACGATTATGCGTGTTCATTTCATTGCAATTGGCGGTAGTGCAATGCACAATTTAGCCATCGCATTACACAAAAAAGGAGTTGAGGTTTCCGGTTCCGATGATGAAATTTTCGAACCTTCTAAAAGCCGGTTGGCGAATTACGGGCTTCTTCCAGGCCAGGAAGGCTGGGATGCATCCAGAATCACCCATAACCTGGATGCAGTCATTCTTGGGATGCACGCCAAAGCCGACAATCCAGAATTATTGGAAGCAAAGCGATTAGGAATCACTATTTTTTCTTATCCGGAATACCTGTATGAACAATCAAAAAATAAAAAGCGGGTAGTAATCGGGGGCAGCCATGGCAAGACAACCATAACTGCCATGATCCTGCATGTATTGCAGGTTTCGGGTATAGACTGCGACTATATGGTAGGGGCCCAACTGGAAGGATTTGAAGTCATGGTCAAACTTTCGGAAACAGCTCCGGTGATGATCATTGAGGGCGATGAATACCTCACCTCTCCCATCGATTTACGTCCCAAGTTTCATCTGTATCATCCCGATATAGCTCTGTTGAGCGGTATCGCATGGGATCACATCAACGTATTTCCCACTTTTGAAAATTATCTCGATCAATTCAGAATCTTCATTAATAAAATAACACCCGGGGGAACCCTCATCTATTGTTCGGAGGATAAAACCCTTCAAAACCTTTGCGACTGTTCAAGAGAAGATATTTCGATCCAACCTTATGATCTCCCTCAATTTACCATCACCCATGGACAAACTTCTCTGTTAATCAAAGATCAAAAAATTCCGTTACAGATTTTTGGAAAGCACAACCTGCTTAATGTTAATGGAGCCCGGCTTATTTGTAATCAATTGGGTGTAGACGATGCGACTTTTTATTCGGCCATTCAATCTTTTAAGGGTGCTTCAAAACGACTTGAAGTCGTTGCCAAAAACGAGCATACGATCGTATTTAAGGATTTTGCCCATGCCCCGTCAAAAGTAAGTGCAACCTTAACAGCGGTGAGAGAACAATTTCCCGACCGGAAAGTGGTAGCTTGTCTCGAATTGCATACTTTCAGCAGCTTAAGTAAAGATTTTCTGGATCATTACAAGGGAACTTTAGACAATGCCGATCTGGCTATGGTATATTTCAGCCCTCATGCATTGCAATTGAAACGCCTGCCAACCATCACGAACGAGCAGGTTTCTGCTGGTTTTGGAAAGAACTGCCTGGAGGTTTATACCGACTCAAAAAAACTACTGGAGCGTTTGTACCAGGAAGATTGGAAAAATACAGTATTGCTCATGATGAGCTCGGGAAATTACGATGGAATAGATCTGAAATTAATGGCCGATCAGATTTGTGGTTAAATTAAGTCTCTTTCTTTTTGATCTGAGACTATCCATCAACCATTCATCGAAATCAGGAATTCTTCGTTACTATTTGTGAACTTCATCTTTTCCTTGAGAAATTCCATTGCTTCCAACGGATTCATATCAGCCAGGTGATTGCGAAGGATCCAGATGCGTTGCAAGGTATCTTTGTCCAGCAACAAATCTTCGCGCCGGGTACTTGACGACACGATATCGATGGCCGGATAGATCCGTTTGTTGGAGAGTTTACGATCGAGTTGCAATTCCATATTGCCGGTCCCTTTAAACTCTTCAAAGATAACTTCATCCATTTTGGATCCGGTTTCAATAAGCGCAGTTGCAATGATGGTAAGAGAACCTCCGTTTTCGATCTGTCTGGCAGCGCCGAAGAAGCGTTTCGGTTTTTGAAGGGCGTTGGCTTCCACACCGCCGGAAAGTACTTTTCCGGAAGCCGGAGCAACCGTATTGTATGCCCGTGCCAAACGGGTAATAGAATCGAGCAGGATAACCACATCATGACCACATTCAACAAGACGTTTGGCCTTTTCAAGAATGATGTTGGAGATTCGAGCGTGACGTTCGGCCGGTTCATCGAAAGTAGATGAGATCACTTCTGCATGAACACTTCGCTGCATATCGGTAACCTCTTCGGGACGTTCATCAATAAGCAAAATGATCATATAAACATCGGGATGGTTGGCTGCGATGGCATTGGCAATTTCTTTAAGCAAAACTGTTTTCCCTGTTTTAGGCTGTGCAACGATCAACCCCCGCTGTCCGAATCCGATGGGGGCAAACATATCGATAACACGGGTCGACATACTTTCGTTTTTATGTCCCGTAAGTTTGAACTTTTTCATCGGAAAAAGTGGGGTGAGAAAGTCAAAGGGAATACGATCCCGAACCTCTTCCGGTTTCCTGCCATTGATCAGTTCCACCTTGATAAGGGGGAAATATTTTTCTCCTTCTTTCGGGGGACGAATGGTACCGCGAACGGTATCGCCGGTTTTCAGTCCGAATAACTTGATTTGCGATTGGGAGACATAAATATCATCGGGGGAGTTAAGGTAATTGTAATCGGATGACCTTAAAAAGCCATATCCGTCAGACATAATTTCGAGGACACCTTCGCTGGTGATGATTCCTTCAAATTCGAAAGAATATTCTTCCTTGCGCCGTTCGGGGTATTTACGGGGAAACTCACGAGGCTTATTCTCTTCCGGAACCGGTGCTGGAACGATCTCGACGGGGCTTTCCTGAGTAGTTGGCTCGCTTTCAGTTCTTTCCACCACTTCAATTGGTTTAGGTGTTTCCTCCACGGGTTCATCAAAATCAAACCGTTCTCCTGGAATATCATCCAATAAAGGTAATTCCATTTTAACCAAAGGCTCGGCGGGTCTGTGTTCTTGCGGAGGCCGTGTATCACGGAGCGGTCGTTGACCTTTGTTGGGCCGGTGTTCACGAGGTAACCTTTGTTCCCTGGGGGGACGTGGAGTTACAGGACCCGGCAACGGTTTCACTTCAGGATTTGGGTTGGATTCCGGAAGTTGAGTTGCCGGTTGAGGTATTATCGGTTCACTTTTAACCACGGGAGCACTTGGATCGGCAATTTCACGGGGAGCTACAGGAGGACGCTGTTCACCAACCTCCCTGGGAATCCTGGGTTTTCTTTCATTGTCTTTGCGGGGACGACCCCGAAAAGGTTTATTTTGTTCCTTTTTCTCCTGGTTAAGAATTTCCGGGGAGGGATTTAAAGCTTGATGGTCGAGGATTTTATAAATGAGTTCCTGCTTCTCTAAACGATCAACTTTGGGGATGTTGAGCTGTTTTGCTATTTCTCTTATCTCAGGCAGCTCTTTGCTGTCGAGGGAAATAATATCATACATAATTTATGAAGATTGATGTTAAAAATATTTGATACAAAAAATTTCTTTTGAATTTAATAAATAGAAAGGGTTGAAAAGTAAAAGAAAATCTGATTGTGGGAATTAAATCGATACAAAGATATACAATTTCTGTGGAATGTCAATAAAAAAATTCCTAATTTCGCTCCCAGTCTAAAGAATAATTATATGTTACAGAGAATACAATCACTTTATCTGGCAATTGTGGCGATCGCCTGCGTTCTACTCTTCTTCTTCCCCCTGGCCAACTACTTTAATGAAATCCAGGGAAATTATAAACTTTTTATCTATGGAGTAACCAGTATGGACCCCGAACCCAAGGTTCAGTTTGGTTCTCTCTTCACCTTGCCTTTGATAGCTCTTGCCATCATATCCTTTTTGCTTTCAATCCTAACCATCTTTCAATATAAAAAACGGGTACTCCAAATGCGGATATGCAGTTTCAACATACTGATCAATATCGTGTTTATCATGGTCGTCTTCTTTTTTTATGCCACCAAGATCAAAACACTAACGCAAATTGAACCTGAATACAACTATTTTGGCATGGTACTTCCGCTCATCTCTATTGTTCTGCTTCTTCTGGCAAATAATGCAATCCGGAAAGATGAAAGTCTTGTAAAATCATCAGATCGGCTGAGATAATTGATAATTATAAATTCCATCGGATTTATTAGGTTGTTTTAGGCAGGTCGAGGACTTCAAGATCTCTCATGTTTTTTCCTTCAATGATAAGCCGGATGGCTGTAATGGAATGATGAATCCCATATTTTCCCGCAGCTCCGGGATTGATATGTAAATGGCTCCACTTCTTGTCATAGATCACTTTCAAAATATGTGAGTGGCCACAAACTACCAATTGAGGTCGTTTTAATTCAATCAGGGCCCTGATCCGGGGATTATAACGTCCGGGATATCCTCCGATATGGGTCATGAGGACTTTCACCCCTTCGCAGAAGAAAAGAAGGTCTTGAGGATATTCCTTCCGGATCTCCTGACCATCAATATTTCCAAAAACCGCACGTAAGGGTTTACAGGCAGCCAGTTTTTTAGCGGTTTGTAAATCGCCAATATCGCCGGCATGCCAGATTTCATCCACATCCGAAAAGAAATCAAGAACCCGGGGAGGAAGATAAGTATGGGTGTCGGAAAGAATACCAATTTTTAACATCTTGCAAAGTTACAATTGAAAAGGAATTAACATTTGAATATCTTTGAAGTTAAATTTAACAGGATGAATTTGCGAAATATTTTAGTAGCCTTTTTATTAGGCTTATTGGTTGGTAATGTTGGCGGACAGCCGCTGAAAGTAGTCACCTACAATATAAGATATGACAATCCAGGTGACGGGGTTAACTCATGGACAAGCCGAAGGGTGTGGCTTTGTGAACAGATCCGGTCGGCAAATCCCGATTTGTTTGGCATTCAGGAAGGGTTATCAC
This sequence comes from Bacteroidales bacterium, assembly GCA_023231005.1. Taxonomy (GTDB): domain Bacteria; phylum Bacteroidota; class Bacteroidia; order Bacteroidales; family FEN-979; genus CAIVAT01. The sequence continues at coordinate 101,095 of JALNWG010000009.1, forward strand.
AACAGGTCAAATATTTTGATAGCGTCTTCAACGGATACCGCCATGTTGGAGTGGGTCGCGAAGATGGCAAAGAAAAGGGGGAATTCAGCGCGATATATTATAACGCAAATAAGATCCGGTGCCTCAATCAGGGAACGTTTTGGTTATCGTCCACCCCGGAAAAGGTCTCGGTTGGATGGGATGCCGTATTGGAACGGATCTGTACCTTTGGCTTATTCAAAGATATTGAAAGTGGACGAAATTTCTGGGTTTTCAATACTCACTTTGACCATATTGGAGTTGAAGCGCGAAAAAACAGCGCTCTGTTAATCCTTAAAAAAATTCAAACTCTTGATAAACAGGATTACCCTGTGATCCTGATGGGTGATTTCAATGGACCACCCGATAGTGATCCCATTAAAATTATTAGTCAGCAGTTGCGGGATGCTAAATCGGCCGACAAAAGCATGTCGATGCTTCCCGATGGGACCTTTAATGATTTCGACAGCGCTAAACCTGTTACCGAGCGCATTGACTTTATCTTTACGGGAAAGGGAGCAAAAGCCATTAATTACCAGGTATTGCGTGAAACAAAAAACGGACGGTTTGCCTCTGATCACTTTCCGGTTTTAGCAGAGATTTCGTGGTAAATGTATTTCTGAAGTTGTACTTTTTCATATCTCCTTTCTGTTTTTGAACTATCTTTGTCCCGACAAAAATTATGAAGGTTTTATCTTTCATCCTGAGCATTTATATTTTCTACATGGTTTCATTGCCCTGTGTGGATGATATTTGCCATATTGACAACCCGTCATCGGAGCAAACCGCACCTCAAAATCAGGATTCTCATTCCGATCATGCCGATGCCTGCTCTCCTTTTTGTATTTGTTCCTGCTGTAGTGTCCCCGTTACAGTCACTCCTGTAACTTATGTTGACCCACCTTTTTTCACACTCGTGAGATCCATTGTACCGGTGACATTTCATTTCATCTCATTTTATTCCCCATTTTACTGGCAGCCGCCGAAAATCAGTTAAATCAAAAAGTTCCGGATTTTTCTTGTACACATCTTGTTTATAACAGGATGTTGTGGAATTTGTATTTTGATTTAATTCATTTTCATCATGATAGAACGTATCATTCATTTTTCCATAAAGAATAAATTTATTGTTGGTTTGTTTGTCGTGGCACTCATTGGCTGGGGGAGTTATTCCCTAACGCAACTTCCCATCGATGCCATTCCCGACATCACCAACAACCAGGTGCAAGTAATCTCATTAGCTCCTTCTCTGGCAGTTCAGGAAGTGGAGAGCTTCATCACAGCTCCTATTGAAGTGGCAGTTGCAAATATTCCCGACATTATAGAATTAAGGTCTATATCAAGATTGGGATTATCCGTTGTTACCGTTGTTTTCAAAGATGGGGTAGACATTTACTGGGCGCGACAACAACTCGGTGAACGGCTGAAAGAAGCCGAAGAGACAATCCCCGCCGGGCTGGCCAAGATTGAACTGGCACCAATCAGCACGGGATTGGGTGAAATTTACCAATATCGCCTGGCAGTTGAAAATGGATATGAGGAAAAATTCACCCCCATGGAATTACGTACCCTTCAGGATTGGGTAGTACGACGTGAGATGCTCGGCACACCCGGCGTTGCCGATATCAATAGTTATGGTGGTTTTGTTAAGCAATACGAAATTGCCGTAAACCCCGAACGCCTCAGGGGAATGAATCTTACCCTTCCCGATATTTTTCTGGCCCTTGAACGGAATAATGAAAATACTGGCAGCGCCTATATCGATAAAAAACCTACCGCCTATTTTATCCGTGGGATCGGGTTGGTGAAGACCCTTGAAGATATTGAGAAAATCGTGGTTCGAACCAATCCATCAGGTATTCCGGTATTGATTCGGGATATAGCTACCGTTCAGTATGGAAACGCTACCCGGTACGGAGCTTTTGTTGTAGATACTTCGGAAGCAGTAGGCGGAGTGGTGATGATGCTTAAAGGAGCCAATGCCCATCAAGTGATCGACAATGTAGAGATCCGGATTAAATCCATCCAAAAATCATTGCCTAAAGGAGTCAGTATAGAACCTTACCTTAACCGGTCGGACCTGGTAGGGCGTGCCATCGGTACTGTTTCAAAAAACCTGGTGGAAGGAGCATTGATCGTCATCTTTATCCTTGTTTTGCTATTGGGCAACATGAGAGCCGGACTCATCGTGGCATCGGTCATCCCATTATCCATGTTGTTTGCCATTTCGCTGATGAAGCTGTTCGGAGTGTCGGGCAACCTTATGAGTCTTGGCGCAATTGACTTCGGGCTGATTGTAGATGGGGCCGTGATCATCGTTGAAAGCGTGGTACACCGGTTGTTTACGATCAGTCATCATCAGGGTGGTGAATTGAAACTTACACAGAAACAGATGGACGAGAATGTATTTGAATCGGCCAGACGGATGATGAATTCCGCCACTTTCGGTCAGATCATCATCCTTATTGTTTACCTGCCCATTATGGCATTGGTTGGTATTGAAGGAAAGATGTTCAAACCCATGGCACAAGTTGTGTCATTTGCCATTCTGGGAGCCGCTATTCTTTCTCTTACCTATGTACCAATGGCCGCTGCTCTATTTCTTAGTAAGAAAACCGGACACAAGCGAAATTTTTCCGATAGTTTGATTGAATGGCTACAAAAAGTATATACACCGGTGATCAATTGGGCGTTGAAGCATAAATTGGCCATTTCCGCTTCAGCCATTGCAATTTTTATTTTCAGTCTTTTTGTTTTCAACCGGTTAGGAGGTGAGTTTATTCCCCAACTTGAAGAGGGTGACCTGGCAGCAGGTGTCATCACGCTGCAGGGAGGATCTCTTACCCATACGGTTGACATGGTGATCAAGGCCAACAAGATATTGCTCGAAAATTTTCCCGAAATCAAACATACAGTATGTAAAATAGGTGCCGGTGAAATTCCCACTGACCCTACTCCGATGGAAACCGGCGATTATATTATTACGCTGAAGGATAAAAGTGAGTGGACATCTGCCAAAACCCTTGAAGAACTGGTTGCAAAGATGGAAGAAAAACTGGTTGTCCTCGCAGGAGTAAAATTTGAGTTCCAGCAACCGATCCAAATGCGGTTTAATGAATTACTATCCGGATCGAAACAGGACATCGCCATAAAAATATTTGGCGATGACCTGAATACCCTAACAGAAAAAGCCTCGGATGTAGAGAAAATCATTCAGCAAGTTGAAGGGGTGGACGACATCAATGTAGAAAAAGTAACTGGTTTGGCCCAGGTGCAGGTTGATTTCAATCGTGACCGGCTGGCACAGTACGGACTTTCAGTTGATGAGGTAAACCGGGTATTGCGTGCTGCTTTTGCCGGAAGTCAGGCCGGAGTAGTTTATGATGAAGAGAAACGGTTTGGGTTGGTAGTGCGCCTCGACAAAGATTACAGGCAAAGTCTCAACGATGTGAAAAATCTCACCGTTACCCTTCCGAATGGAACGCAATTGCCCTTTGATGAAGTGGCAGATATTTCCATCAAATCAGGTCCGGCGCAGGTTTCCAGAGAAGATACCAAGCGACGCATTACCGTCGGTTTTAATGTCAGGAACCGCGATGTACAGGGAGTGATCAAAGAAGTAACCGAAAAGATTGATCAAAAGATCAACCTCCCAACCGGGTACTACATCTCATACGGCGGACAATTTAAGAACCTGGAAGCTGCCAAAGAGCGGCTTGCCATTGCCGTTCCTGTGGCGTTGTTGCTGATTTTTGTCCTGTTGTATTTTGCTTTCCATTCCATAAAACAAACCTTTATCATCTTTACGGCAGTGCCCATGTCGGCCATTGGCGGGATATTTGCCTTGTGGTTGCGCAACATGAATTTTTCCATTTCGGCAGGCGTAGGTTTTATCGCCCTCTTCGGGGTAGCCGTATTGAACGGAATAGTGCTGATCGCCGAATTCAACCGCCTCGAGAAGGAAGGAATTACCGACATCCTTGAGCGGGTAAAGAAAGGCGTACACACACGGTTGCGTCCAGTTATTGTAACAGCTGCTGTTGCCTCTCTTGGCTTTCTTCCCATGGCCTTATCAACCTCGGCAGGGGCCGAAGTGCAAAAACCCCTCGCAACCGTGGTGATTGGCGGACTGATCAGTGCCACCTTACTGACACTGGTCGTTTTACCGGTATTTTACATCCTCATCTCTTCCTGGAAACTGAAAAACCCTTTTAAACGAAATTCGGTAAAGTTTGCAGCAACCGGTTGTTTGCTATTTATCATCCCATCAATTTTTGCTACTTTATCTGCGCAAAACCAAAAGAAGGTCAGCTTGACCGATGCCATCCAGACAGCTCTCGACAGCAACCTCTCCATCCGTTCAGTCAACTATTCGGCGGATGTTCAAAAAGCACTTAAAGGAGCCTCCTGGGATATCCCAAAAACGATGATCGAGGGAGAATATGGTCAATTCAACTCCTATCAAAACGACAACAGTTTTTCGATTTCGCAGTCGTTTGCCTTTCCCACCGTATATGTGAACCAGCATAAGCTGTCGAATGCCAATATTAAAAGCGCTGACTGGCAACTGAAGGATGCCCGGCTTGAAATAGCGGTAAAAGTCAAACAAGTATACTGGCATTTGGCATACTTATATTCCAGAAAGTATTTGTTGACTTACCAGGACAGCCTCTATTCCGGGTTTTTACGGGCTGCCGAGTTGAGAGCGCGAACCGGTGAAACGAACCATCTTGAAATGATCACGGCACGCACCCAAAGTCTCGAAATAAAAAACCAATTGAGACAAGTCATGGTTGATGTGAATATTTACATCAGGAAGTTACAAACCTTGATGAATATACATACTCCAATCCTTCCCTCCGATACGGTATTGCGCCGGATTGAGTTTACACCCGTAAACGACAGTTCAGCCCTGGCTTCAAATCCTTCGCTGGGTTATATCCGGCAACAAGTTGAGGTTGCAAAGATTTCCAGGAATCTGGAAAACAGCCGGATGATGCCCGATTTAAGTATAGGCTATCTCAGCCAGACTATGATCGGAACCCAGGAAATCAACGGATCGCCTCGTATTTTCGATGCCGGATACCGTTTCACGGGAGTACAGGCTGGCATCGCGATCCCGCTCTGGTTTGGGCCCGGCATATCGAAGAGCAAAGCCGCCCGGCTGCAGGAAAAGGTTTCACAAGCAAATGCTGACTATTACAGTGGTTCACTGTCGGACAACTACCGATCCCTGCTTGATGAACATGCCAAGTACGATGCCAGCGTGGATTATTATGAGCAACAAGCGCTTCCGGAAGCCAACCTGATCATCGAACAGTCTACACGCACCTACAAAGCAGGTGCCCTGGATTATCTGGAATATGTGATCACCCTAAACCGGGCACTCGATATCAGGCAAAACTATCTCGATGCTCTCGACAACTACAACCAAACCATTATTAACATCGATTTTATCACAGGAAAAATTTATTAATCAAGAAATATCATGACAACGTATAGATTATTTTCCCCAACCTTCCTATTTCTGCTTATCTTCATCCTGAGCGGTTGCAACGGAGGAAAAAAGGCCGATCAGAAAAGCAAAGAGACAGAGACACTTACTCCCGATGTTGTTGAATTGAGAGCCGACCAGATAAAACTCGCCAGCATAGAAACCGGGGTAATTGAAATTCGTTCGCTGAGCGGATCCCTCAAAGTGAACGGCACAGTCTCGGTAGCGCCTCAAAACCTGGCTACGGTTTGTATGCCCCTTGGAGGGTTTATAAAGAGTACCGCGCTTATGCCCGGAAATGCAGTAGCCAAAGGTCAAACACTCGCCATTCTCGAAAATCAGGAATTTGTGAATATTCAGGAAAACTACTTAGAAGCAAAAAGCAAACTTGAATTTGCTGAAGCTGAGCTAAAACGGCATACTGAATTGTATAAAGATGATGTATATTCTGAGAAAAACCTGCAACAAGTCACGGCCGACTATAAAAGTCTGAAAGCCCAGGTTAAAGCATTGGAGCAAAAACTTGCCCTGATCGGTATCAATCCTGCCAATCTTCATGAAGACGATATCAGTCGTTCCATTGCCCTGGTTTCTCCCATCTCGGGTTATATAAAAACCGTCAATATCAATATCGGAAAGTTCGTTTCTCCTACCGATGTATTATTTGAGATTGTGAATGGGGACAAACTTTTCCTTGAACTCTCCTTATTTGAAAAAGATGCTGATAAAGTAGCTACGGGCCAGAACATTCGGTTTTTTATCAACAACGAAAGAGAGCAGCACGATGCCGTTATTTACCAGACCGGAAAACTCGTGAACTCGGATAAGACTTATAAAGTCTATGCCACAGTTACAGACAAATGTAAAAATGTACTTCCCGGAATGTATGTGAATGCCATCATAGAAGCCTCAGGCAATGAAGTGACAGCCGTACCATCCGAAGCCATCGTAAGTTTCGATGACAAGGATTACATCTTCGTTTTCAATAAGAGCAAGGAGGAGGACGGAAAGCAGTTTACAGAATACCGGATGGTACAGATTTTCAAAGGAGTTTCCGATGGAAAATACACAGAGGTCAGATTACCAGAAGGATGGGATATAAAAACCGCCAAAGTTGTGATAAAAGGTGCCTACAACCTTCTTTCGGCTATGAAAAATGCCGGGGAGATGAGCTGTTGACCTGTATAGTTTTTTCAGTATAGGACAGGTCTTTAATTGGAGGACCATTGGAGGATTTTTTTATTTAGAACGCTGTCAATCTGTTGTGGGGTCAAGTTCCATGCCGCGACTGTGAGCAACGTATCACAAAATAAATACTCTGAAAAGTACTCATTTTTCTTGAGCACGGAATTATTATCAATCTTAGAGGCAAATAATTTCATTGCCTTCCCTTGTTTATGACCATAAATAGAATCACTTAAAATGAACACTGGTTGAGTGTAGCTTGAATTTTTTAACCTTTCTTTTATGGCATTAAAGTCAAAGGAGGTGGCAATCAACAATTCTAAAAAATCCTTTTCTTTTTGTTGTTCTTTTACCTCATTCATTAACCCGGCGATATTAACACATGATTTGGATGAACAGTAAGGAGCCCAAAAATGAATCCAGGTAAATTTGTTACTTTTTGTTATCTGCTTGATGTCACTTGAAGAAATTTCATAGATGAAGATTGTATCTTTATAACTGTGTGTCTGTTTCAATAGATCCATTGAAAAGGGTCGAATGTATTTTTTTGACGCAGTAGGGAGTGAACGATATCCATTTTCATTAATTTCAATTACACAAGAAGTTAGGAATATCACGAGTGATAATACAAAAACAAAATTTACTTTTTTATACATATAAAAAAATTATTATCTCCCCCTTTTTCGGGATTGGTTAGCCAAATCCAGAGGCACCTCCATTAAAGCGCCCTTAACTTTCCCCTACTAAATTACAAACTTTTATAGATTCAAAAACAATCCGATAAAAAAAGAAGCCGCCCAACCTGGCATCCACCTCATCCCCTGACCCTTCTCCTCAAGGAGAATCCCCGCATCAAGCCATCCGGAAGTGGATTACACTAAAAAACCCATTGCCCGGAACCCATCCGGATGCAATTAAACTGAAACTTTAGGTGTAAAGTGCATGGGGAACCAGCGCCATGGTGATTTTGTCCAACGGTGGGCCACTAAACACAGCAAAGGTCGATCGTATGATAAATCCCGAAATGGCCTTTTTTGTTGTGTTTTAGCGGCATGTTACCATGCGTTAATTATTTCTATTTATCAGGTTTACAA
>JALNWG010000010.1 GCA_023231005.1 Bacteroidales bacterium
AATTCCGAAACCCTTTCATAAAAATGTCATCAAAATTAATCCCACTCCCATGTTGTTGTGGAGTAAAAAAAATCTAACCTTTAGTTATGAAAGAATCGTAACTCCCACCCAATCGTTTGCAGTGTCTCTTGGATATCTTGAATTTCCACGGTTATTCAATGATTCGATTGCCGGAATTCTTGAAATCACCAGCCGACAGAAAATGGGGATCAACATATCGGGGGAGTACCGGTTTTATCTGGCCAGTCGCAACGAACGACCCACTCCGGACGGAGTATATCTGGCCCCCTATCTGAGTTTTTATGGTTACAGGTTCAAGAATGGGATCGATGTCATGCACACCAATGTTGACAGCGGTTGTGTGTTGAACGGCAATTTTTATTGTTTTAACCTCGGAATTCAATTGGGGTACCAGTTTGTTTTCTGGAAACGCTTCACTTTAGATTTGATTTTTATCGGGCCTTCCGTTAGTTATTACGGGGGTGGAATTGATATTTCTGGTCAGGTTGATTTTGAGAAGCTCAAGGAAGTTAACGAAGAGGTTTATAACAAGATTATTGAAAAATATCCGCTTGTGAGCGATTATATTTTCAAAAAATCGTTTAAGTCTGATGGCAAATTAGATATTTTCAGCCTCGGATTTCGATATGTGATCCAGTTTGGGTATCATTTCTGACATCATACCACTTTTACCAGAAAATAATTCTTTTTGCCCTTCTGAACGAGTAAATACTTGCCGTTGAGCAACAGATTTGCCGTTATGGAGAATCCTTCTCCGGCTTTTTCTTTGTTGATCTGAACGCCGCCCTCTTTGAGCATGCGACGAGCCTCGCCCTTAGATGGAAAAATATGAGTAAAATCGGTAAGGAATTCAACAATATCCAATGATTTCGTGATTTCGCTTTTCGCCATTTCACTTTTGGGGACTCCTTCAAACACCGCCAACAATGTGTCTTCAGTAAGTTTTTTCAGGGTTTCGGTGGTGCCCTTACCAAATAGAATTTCGGAGGCTTCTACAGCAGCCTGGTAATCTTCTTCCGAATGAACCCGAATGGTAATATCCCTGGCCAGGGCTTTCTGCAGCATCCGCAAATGGGGTGCTTCCTGATGTTGCCGGATGAGGAGATCTATCTCTGCTTTTGAGAGCAGCGTGAATTTTTTGATGTATTCTGCAGCATCCGCATCGGTTGTATTCAGCCAGAATTGATAAAATGAATAAGGAGAAGTTTTGACAGGATCGAGCCATACATTGCCTGATTCCGATTTTCCGAATTTGCCTCCATCGGCTTTGGTAATGAGCGGGCAGGTGAGGGCATAAGCTTCTCCCCCCAACTTCCGGCGGATCAGTTCGGTACCGGTGACAATATTTCCCCACTGATCTGAGCCTCCCATCTGAAGTTTAACACCTTTGTGCTCAAACAGCCAGCAAAAGTCGTAACCCTGAACCAGTTGGTAGCTAAATTCAGTAAATGAAATACCGGAGCCCGACTCCATACGTTTCTTCACCGAATCTTTGGCCATCATATAATTTACCGTGATGTGCTTTCCGACATCACGAAGGAATTGCAAAAAGCTGAATTCTTTGATCCAGTCGAAATTATTCACCATTTCAGCGGCATTGTGGCCATGGCTGAAATCAAGAAATTTTTCGAGTTGTTTTTTAATACCTTCCTGATTGTGTCGCAAGGTAGTTTCATCAAGCAGGTTACGCTCTTCCGATTTCCCCGAAGGGTCACCGATCATGCCGGTAGCGCCGCCTACCAAAGCAAAAGGCTTGTGTCCGGCCCGTTGCAAATGTACCAGCATCATGATCGAAGCCAGGTTCCCAATATGCAGTGAATCGCTGGTGGGATCATAGCCAATATAACCTGCGGTTATTTCTTTCGACAATTGCTCTTCTGTTCCCGGGGTCATATCGTGAATCATTCCACGCCAGCGCAGTTCTTCGATGAAATCCATACTTGATGATTTTCGACAAAATTAGAAAAAATAACGGGATCAGATAGGAAGAAACCCTCTTAGTTTTTCTTCCAAACGAGAAGGGAATAAATGATAAGCGGGAGGAGGATCAATACAATGATAACCGGTAAAAACCAGGTTCCTAACCCCGCCGCGGATTTTGAAGTCACACGGATGGTAGTCAGGTCAATATAAAAAAACATCCATACTAAGACAATTTTCAGGTAACGGATCAACCGAATGGCCAGGGTATATTGCCGTAGCGCGTTTTGGGGAGTGATCCTGACCGGGAAATTGAATCTATGGGGGATAAAGTTTATAAAAGTAAGCAAGGCATAGACAAAAACCGTTATTCCCAATAAACTCCAGACAGATGATTTATTTTCCCAATTGTCAGGTGTACCCCATTCGTTAAAATGAGAAGGGACCATATCCGGAAGCTTGGGAAAATAATAGAGGACAATGCCAATAAAGGACAGAAACCCGATTAAGGCTACGGTTTCAAGCAGCCAGTCGACCGGTTGCATCTCGGGACGAATTACTGGTCTGTCCGATTCATTTCTTCTTTTTCTGGAAATTATCATAGAATTATTCTTTTCAACCTGTCACCGGTTCCTTTTCCTGATCCGGTTTTTTCTTTGGTGTTTTTTTATGCTCTTTGAGTTTGGCATCGATGATCCATTCAATCTGGCCATTCACGGAACGAAATTCATCCGCAGCCCACTTCTCAAGCGCTTCATAAACCGCCGGATCCAACCGCAGCATAAAAACCTTTTTAGCAGCCATAATTCTATTGGTACAAGGTTCCTGTATTTACAACAGGCGTGGTATCTTTATCAGAGCACAGGACAACCATGAGATTACTGATCATTGTGGCTTTTTTATCATTATCCAGTTCGATGATATTTTTTTTGCTGAGCGAATTAAGAGCCAGTTCAACCATACTCACTGCGCCTTCCACGATCTTGGTACGGGCAGCAACTACGGCAGTTGCTTGCTGACGGCGCAACATAGCACCTGCTATTTCTGAAGCATAAGCCAGGTAGCTGATTCTGGCCTCCATTACTTCGATCCCGGCCATGGACAATCGTTCCGAGAGTTCCCGTTCCAATGCCTGGTGGACTTCTTCACCTCCGGCACGCAAGGTAACCTCCTTCTGTTCATCATCGAAATTATCATAAGCATAATGACCAGCCAATTTGCGGGTAGCTGATTCACTTTGAATATCCACGAAATGAGTATAATCGTCCACTTCAAAAGCCGCTTTGAAGGTATTTTTTACTTTCCAAACCAGCACACATCCGATCATAATGGGATTTCCCAGTTTATCGTTGACTTTAATAGGTTCTCGATTTAGGTTACACGCCCGTAACGAAATTTTCTTTTTTACATAGAATGGATTGACCCAGAAGAAACCATTCTCTTTAACAGTTCCTTTGTATTCACCGAACAGAATCAGAACGGCCGATTCGTTGGGATTGATCACCATGAGCCCGATTGCTGTAACAATTGCACAGACCAGAAACAGCAGGGAAACGATAATCCCAACCACAAATTGATTGAATGCTAACAGCCCGTATATGCCCAGACATAAAAACAATAGGAATACTATTAAGCTAAGGTATCCCGAAGTTGCTGTAATGACTTTTTCTTTTTCCATAATGAATGCAGTTTGTAATATTAAAATGATATCAAAATGATTTTGCAATAATACTACATTCTGAAATGAAAGTCAAGTCTTTTTGAAAAAACCTTGAATTCTTACAAATGCTTTGGCCCCATTTTGAAGATTAGTTCCCCGCCCTGAATGATATCTGAATGGTCGAGAAATGGTTTCTCAAGCCGCTTTCCGTTCAGGGTTATCGATTGGATATAGATGTTTTTATCACTTAACCCGGGTGCTTTGATGGAAAAAGTCTTTCCATTTTCCAGCGTGATGGTTGCGAATGCAACACAAGGACTTCCAATGGCATATTGTGTTGTTCCCGGGCAAACGGGATAGAAACCAAGTACGCTGAAAATATACCAGGCACTCATTTGCCCGCAGTCGTCGTTACCACACAGTCCATCGGGTTTGTTGTGGTACATGGTATTCACGATCAGATGGATACGTTCCTGCGTTTTCCATGGTTTTGAGGTCCAGTCGTACAAATAGGGCACATGATGGCTTGGTTCATTGCCATGTACATAGTTCCCGATAAGTCCAACACGTGTTACATCCTCGGTTTCGGCGAAATATTTGTCGTCGAGGTGCATGGTAAACAAAGAATCGAGACGGCGAATAAAAGACTTTTCACCTCCCATCAGACCAATCAATCCAGAAATATCCTGGGGAACGAAAAAAGTATAATTCCACGAATTTCCTTCAATAAAACCTTGTCCGATTGTACTTAGTGGGTCAAATGGCGTTTTCCAAGTTCCGTCGGTCTTTTTTGAGCGGATAAAGCCGGTGGTTTTGTCAAATACATTCCGGTAATATTTTGCACGATCTAAGAATTGTGGAATCTGCTGCTGGGCGAGCTTTTTGACCGGGACATCTGCGTTGGTTGATTGAATGATTGCTTTCGCAAAACAAGACAAAGTATAATCATCGTAGGAATATTCCAATGTAACAGAAGCTGCATTGCCAACCCTATCATCAGGTGCATATCCGAACTTTACATAATCGGAAATTCCTTCGTAATATTGGTTATTCGCTGTGGACAGGCAAGCCTGCATGGCTTTTTGTATATCGAATCCACGAATTCCTTTTACGTAAGCATCAGCGATGACTGGAATACTGTGGTATCCGATCATGCACCAGTTTTCATTGCCATGGTGCGACCAAACCGGAAGCATTTTTTCGGGACTTTGCTCCCAATGAACCAGCAATGAATTGATGATATCGGATGTTTTTTCCGGATACAGCAAAGTCAGCAAGGGGTGCAAGGCATGGTAGGTGTCCCAAAGGGAGAATATTGTATAATTGGTAAATCCTGTGGCTTGGTGGATTTCCTGGTCAACACCCCGGTATTTGCCATCTACATCCATATAAATCACCGGGGATTGAAATGCATGATACAATGCCGTGTAGAAATTGGTCTTTCGCTCAGCAGGAGCTTCAATTGAAATCTTATTCAGTTCTTTTTCCCAGGCTTGGCGGGCTTCGGAACGGGTTTTTTCAAAATCATGATGGGGAATCTCAGCCAGAATGTTCTTAAGAGCGCCTTCCATACTTACAGCTGAAAGGCCGATCTTTACGCCGATTTTTTCACCTTGCGTTGTGTTGAATCCAAACCATGCACGGATTTTTTTACCGGCCATTTCCGGGAAATCACTGGTTATGTTGAATCTTCTCCAGAAACCGCGATAAACGGGATGGTCTTCATTGCGGTATCCATAGTTTTTAAATGGTTTGGTAAAGATCATAGCGAAATAAATATAGCGTGTTCTTCCCCATCCACTGGTTATCCGGTAACCTTCCACAAGGGTGTCGTTAACTACCCGGATAGTTGCCCATAGCACCTTTCCATCGTAATTGTATATTCCGTGGATCAAATCGAGAATAATTCGGGCACTGTCACTTTTCGGAAAGGTATATCGATGAAATCCGCAGCGGGATGTAGCCGTTAACTCTGCTTCTACATCCGGGTCGTCGAGATGAACCCGGTAATAGCCGGGCGAAGCATATTCTGTTTCTTTACGGAATCTTGACCGGTAACCGGTTTCGGGGTGGCTGGCAGTACCAGGATTAAGCTGTAATTTTCCAACTGTAGGTATTATCAGGAAATCACCCAGATCGGAATGCCCGGTACCATTAAAATGGGTATGGCTGAATCCAACAATAGTAGAGTCGATGTATTGATAACCAGCACAATAACGATAAACATCCGGATTGTATTTTCCTTCTTTTTCATAAGGGATGGTGTCGGTGTCAGGGCTGAGTTGAACAAATCCAAACGGCACATCGGCTCCAGGAAAGGTATGCCCCATTTCCAGGGTGCCAATGAATGGATTGACAAAATCAACCCCTGATTTGTTCTGATTATTGGTTTGTCCCTGCTGAGTAAGCTGGGATAGTAAAAAAAACAGTAAAAACACAATTTTCTTCATGTAGGTGTTGGGTTTTCCAATTAAATTACAAAGTAATGAAATTTAGATAAAATAATTTAACAAACAAACTCATAACTCTTTACCCGTAAAGTCGTAATTTTTATTTACCTTTGTATCGGCTTTTGAGTATTCAGTCGCCCGCAAAGTAAGCCTTCAAGTTGTAATCACCGCCTCGTCGTCGTTTCTTCTCCCGGTTTTCTTAAAAACCTGAAACTTAAAATCATTTTAACTTTTTACTCATTTAATTTTTTAAAGATGAAAAACATTTTCGTATCAAATTTAAGTTTCAGAATTAGTGATGATGATCTGAAGCAGGCTTTTGCCGATTACGGTGAAGTGAATTCCGCAAAAGTAATTAAAGATAATTTCTCCGGCCGATCACGCGGTTTTGGCTTTGTCGAAATGAAAAACGATGAAGAAGCTGATAAGGCAATTGAAGAATTAAACAATGCAGAATATGATGGCAAAGTAATGACCGTTTCTGTTGCTCGTCCCAAGACTGATCGCAAACCGGGTGGTTTCCGTGATAATCCCCGTTCTGGTGGAGGATTTAAAAAAAGATTCTAGAGTTCCGTTCAGGAATAAAATATCAGGAAGAGTGCAGGGATAATAATTCCGATCGCTGTGAGCCAGGCTCCGCGGCCAACAATTCCGTTTTTCCCCCGCAACACGAAAAGTCCGGTAATGGCAAGGGTGATTAAACCGGCAGCAAAAATGTCGGAGAACCAAGTGTAAAACCGTTTCAGGTTATTAAAGTGTAGTTGGTTAAATTCCCTGATGATATACCGTGGTGTTTTTTTCTCTACCTGTGCCTCCCCATTATTCAGGTCGATATAAACGGAACCATTGGTCAAAAAAATCTGAAGGTATCCTTCTCCGGTGACAAAACTTTTATAACTCTTTCGCTCTTTTATTTTTTCAAGAATATTGAAAACATAAGTTTGGTCAACCTTCCCATTTTGAGGAAGATCGACCTTCATATTAATGGAGGATTGGCTGTAATCGGGATGAGAGAAGTCACCTGCTTTAAAGTGATTCAGTACGATTCCAGAAATGGCGTAGATCAGCGTCATGCCAACACATAAATAGCCAATATCGCGGTGGAGGGCATTATTCCACTTTCGGAGTGTTTTTGTTTGCATGTTATTTTAGAGCGGTGTAACTGGATGCTTCAATAGAAAAGAAAGAAAGATGATCTTTTCCACTGGCTTTGATCTGTTCACGGAATCCATTGATCTGATCGAGTTTTTCCTGAATGCCCTCATCTTCATGACCTTTTGCACCGGAATGAATACCAACGGTATGATTTTCGACTGGTTTTTTCAATTCTGCTTCCCATTCATTGAGATATTTGGCATCGATGCGTTCTTCTTTCAACATTCCGGCTACTTTTACCCGGCTACCTATCAGTGATTCATCAAATTTTGTGATCGCCGGACCAGCCGTGATTTCAACACGGATACTATCGGTCCCGTCAACAAGAAACATTTTTTTACCACCATGTTTACAAATATGAAACACGGTTCCTTCTATGATGACTGGTTTGTTGATGAGAGAATCTGCTTTTTTCTCAAAGGTCAACACCGTAATTTTTGCGGTATCGTTCTTTGTTTTGTCAGCTTCATTTTTTGATCCATTATTACAGGCAACTACCACGAAAAGAGCCATAATAATAAAAAAAGAAAATCTCTTTGTCATAAAAATAATGTTAGAGTGATTTGCAAAAATGCTGATTTTCTTGCAATTCTCAAAATCAAATCATTTGGATTAACATTACTTTAACAAAGAAGTTCTCCTGAAAAAAATTAATGCATGGGGACTTCAATGAACGTTGAAGGGCCTAATGTGATCCCTGATTCGCATGGCCATGGTCTGTTTCAGGACGATAGATGGTTTTCATAATTACTGTCTGATCAATTCTACGTTCATTTGTAATTTGATTTCGTCGGCAACAACCAGACCCCCGGTTTCTGTGAGTGCACTCCAGGCGAGGCCAAAATCTTTCCGGTTGATTTTTCCTGACAATTCAAATCCGGCTTTGGTATTGCCATAAGGATCAACGGCAATGCCACCGAAATCGACCTGGATATTGACGGCCTTGGTTGTTCCACGAATGGTCAAATTACCTGTCATCAGAAAAGCTGAATCTCCGGTTTTTTTAAAACCTGTTGAACGAAAAGTAAGTTTTGGATGATTAGCAACATCAAAGAAATCGACTGATTTTAAGTGATTATCCCGGTCAACTTGATTGGTATTGATGCTGTTGACATCGGCGGTAAATTCAATTCCGGCATTTGAAAAATCGTTACCGTTGGTAGAAACTGCTCCTTCAAATACATCGAAGCCGCCTGTAACAGTCGAAATGACCAGGTGTTTTACTTTAAACTGTATCTCGCTGTGCGTTGGATCAATGACCCATGTTGTCTTGTTTTCCATAATAAATCTTGTTTTTAGTGTTAAAATGTTATTCACTATTGATTGTTCCCTTTTACCCTGCTATCTTTTTATAACTTGACAAAGGTATTGTAACGTCAGGGGCTGGAAAATGGTTAAACCATAGTAGATAAAGTAAAGATTATAAATATTTTGCATCATTTCATCGGATTTAATAATGCAGTTGATAACCAAAGATAAGATTTTTTCCAGTTGCTTTTCTTTTTTCTTAATATTGTTGTGATAATCAGGAACATTATGAAAAGACATTTTCTCACAACCGTACCTCATGCATTTGCAATTTTTTTCCTTTGCTTTTTAGTTTTTTTTCAAGGATGTAAAAAACAAGGGCCATTGCAACAGATTAATCCGGCTTTCCGGGAATATGTTCAAGCTGTAACCTGCGGAATTATTTCTACCCGATCGGTTATAAAAATAAGGCTTACAGAAGAGTCTTCTTCCCCGGGGTCTTTGGATATGCCGGTAACAGAGAAATATTTTAAATTCAAACCGGCAATTCAGGGAAAGACTTATTGGACCGATAATCGGACTTTGGAATTTCGTCCGGACGAAAAGCTTCCCCCGGATCAGATCTATACCGTTGAATTTTATCTATCTAAAATTATTACTGTTCCTGATTCTCTGAAAACAATGGTCTTTCAGTTTCAAACAATGTCGCAAATTGTAGATGTGACGGTGGATAACCATAAAGCATACTCCCATCGTGATCTTTCGCGCGAATTTCTTTCAGGAACTCTTAAAACATCTGATGATGCAGATGATCTCCAGGTTGAAAAGATATTGAAAGCAAAACAGCAAGGACAAGCATTGCCCATTGTTTGGACTCATGATTCTAAAACCCGGACCCATCATTTTCAAGTGGATTCTCTTTGCAGGGGATCGGCAGCCGGGACTGTCAGGATTGAATGGGATGGATCCCCGATCAGTTCAAAGAGTTCCGGGAACAAGGATGTTGAGATTCCAGCTTTGGGTGATTTTAAAATATTGCATGTACAAAGTTTTCCTGATGAAGAGTTGGGGATTCTGGTACAATTTTCTGATCCTTTGCAACCCGATCAAAATCTGGATGGTCTTTTCCGGGTAGGGAAACGAACGGATTTACGATATACAGTAGATGATAATCAGCTCCGGATCTATCTTCCCGATCAGGAGGATAAAAAAGTCAAGCTGATACTTGAGCCATCTATCCGGAATATCAATAAAGTGGAATTGGGAAAAAGAATCACTGAAGATGTAATGATTGAAAATACAAAACCTAATGTCAGATTCGTTGGAGATGGCTCGATTTTGCCCAGCTCCAACGGAATGCTTCTTCCTTTTGAGGCGGTTAATCTGAATGCAGTCGATATCAAAGTGATTCAGATTTATGAAAAAAACATCCTCCAATTTCTCCAGATTAATGATCTCAATGGAAATTCGGAACTGGCCAGGGTGGGACGGGTAGTTTTGAAAAGAACCATGCCTCTGAAGGGAGTAACTGATTATGGGAAGTGGAATCGTTATTCAATTGATCTCTCCGCTTTGATGAAAACGGAACCTGGAGCAATCTATTCGATTATCCTCAACTTTAAAAAAGCATATTCCGTCTATCCCTGTAACCAAACTGATTTGTCTGAAAATCTGAATGGATCCATGATGACCTTAGAAGATCCTGAAAAAGAAAATGAAAAAGATTGGGGTTATTACAGCAATTATTATGATGATGACTATGCCAATGGGGGTTGGCGTAATTACAAGTGGGAAGAGCGGGATGATCCATGCAAATCCTCCTACTTTTTTAACAAAACAATTTCCAGAAATATTTTTGCCTCTGATCTGGGATTAATTGCAAAAACCGGTGATGACGGGGTTTATAGAGTATTTGTAACCGATATTATCACAACCCGCCCTCTTTCCGGAGCAACTGTTGAATTTTTTAATTTTCAATTGCAAAGTCTTGGGAAGGCGACGACCGATGCAGATGGAACTGCAATTGTTCCCTTGAAAAACAAACCATTTGTGCTTCAGGTAAAATCGGGTAAGCAGACCGGATATCTTAAACTCGCTGATGGAGCCTCCCTTTCGCTCAGTATGTTTGATGTGAGCGGCCAACCGGTTCAGAAAGGAATAAAAGGAATGATTTATGGCGACCGGGGTGTGTGGCGACCTGGCGATTCGCTCTTCCTGACCTTTATCCTCGAAGATAAAATGCATCTGCTTCCTCCCAGGCACCCGGTGAGTTTTTCTCTAATCAGTCCGGCTGGTCAATTGATGAACAGAATGGTACAAACAAGTGCCAGCAATGGTTTTTACACTTTTCGAACGGCAACTTCTCCCGAATCTCCTACCGGTAACTGGCTTGCAAAAGTCAATGTAGGAGGGGTGGAATTTCAAAAAATGCTTAAAATCGAAACCGTGAAACCCAACCGGTTAAAGATCAAGTTCGATTTCAGAACAGAATTTCTTGTGAAAGATAAAATTCCGCCGGCGATTTTGGAAGCCAGTTGGTTAACCGGGTCAAAAGCCGGGAAACTCAAGGCTAAGGTTACCCTGACTCTTACAAAATCAGTAACAGCGTTTAAAAAATATCCGGGTTTTGTGTTTGATAACCCAACAGCCGGTTTTTCGGCAGAAAATATTACTGTTTTCGATGGCAGGCTGGATGCAGAAGGACGTACCCTTATCGCTCCGAAAATTCATGTTACCCATGTTGCGCCAGGCGCTCTTAAAGCCAGTTTTGAAACCATGGTTTTCGAAAATGGAGGCGATTTCAGCATCGACCGGTTTTCCATTCCCTTTTATCCATATTCTTCCTATGTTGGAATTCGGACCCCAAATATGTCGCCGGGCGAACGGGTACTCAACACCGATAAATCTTACAATATCGAGTTGCTAAATGTAGATGCCAATGGTTCCCTGATTCCTTCCAACCGGTTGAAAGTGGAGGTTTACCAACTGGATTGGCGTTGGTGGTGGGACAATTCAGAATCGGGTTCTGCCGATTTTATCTCCACAAACTATCTCCGGCCCGTTGATACCGCTGATGTGAAAACTCAAAATGGAAAAGCCACCTACCCTTTTGAAGTTGCTTCCGACAAATGGGGACGCTATCTCATTAAAGTAACGGATAAAAAATCGGGACATGCTGCCGGGAAAGTTGTTTATGTAGATTGGCCAGGATATTACAGAATGCCTGGAGGTGAAAAGCAAGCTGCTTCCATGTTGACAATGACTACCAATAAAACCACTTACAGAGTTGGCGAAAAAGTAACACTTACACTTCCTTCATCTCCTGATGGACGTGCCTTGGTTACCCTCGAAAATGGAACCGGAATCCTACAGTCTTTCTGGATGCTTACAAAAAAAGGCAGTACTGATATTGTTTTTGAGGCTACTTCAGCCATGACTCCTAATTGTTATGCCTATGTGACATTAATTCAACCTCATGCACAAACTAAAAATGATCTTCCCATCCGGTTATATGGTGTCCTTCCCATCTTTGTTGAAAATCCCAATAGCCGACTGAAACCCATCATTACTCTCCCTAAAGAATTAATCCCAGGGAAATCGGTTGCTATCCGTGTGAAAGAATTAAATGGCAAGCCGATGACTTATACATTAGCTGTCGTTGATGAAGGATTGCTTGACCTTACACGATTTAAAACCCCTGATCCATGGACTATATTTAATGCCCGCGAGGCTCTTGGCGTAAAAACCTGGGATTTGTTTGATCAGGTGATCGGCGCATACAGCGGGGAATTACAGCGGATCTTAAGCATTGGCGGAGACCAGGAAGCAGAAATAAAAGGAAGTCTCAAAGCCAACCGTTTTAAACCCATGGTCCGGTTTTTTGGTCCCTTTGATCTGAAAAAGGGCGAAATACAGACACATGCCTTCACGATGCCTCAGTATATCGGATCGGTAAGGGTGATGGTTGTTGCTGGGAAAGACGGAGCCTATGGTAATGATGAAAAAACGGCGGTTGTAAAAAAGCCCCTGATGGTGTTAGCAACACTCCCCAGAGTACTGGGCCCCGGAGAATCGGTAAAACTCCCGATCAGCATCTTTGCCATGGACAGAACAATTAGAAATGTAAAAATTGATCTGTTTATAAACGACCTGTTTAATCTTACCGGGGAGCAGACTAAGCAAATTTCTTTTCGGGAACCAGGCGATCAACAGGTTACCTTTGATCTCAGTGTATTGAAAGCTGTCGGAATTGGAAAAATAAGAATCGTCGCGACCAGCGGAAAAGAAAAAGCAGAACATGAGATCGAAATCCAGATCCGGAATCCCAATTCACGACAAACCAATGTTACGGAGAAGGTTATTCAACCCGGCGGAACATGGACAACTTCATATATTCCGGTTGGGGTTCCCGGAACCAACAAGGGAACCCTTGCATTGTCATCTTTTCCATCCCTTAACCTGGAAAAAAGGCTCGACTACCTCATTCAATATCCATACGGATGCATCGAACAAACGACTTCTGCTGCTTTTCCGCAATTATATCTTTTTAACCTTCTCGAGCTTTCTCCGGAATCAAAAAACAAAATAGAATCAAATATCAGGTATGCTATTCAGCGAATGAAATCATTCCAATTAGCCAACGGAGGATTGGCATATTGGCCGGGGTCTTCTTATGCCGACGATTGGGGGACTTGCTATGCCGGTCATTTTATGCTTGAAGCTGAGCAAAAGGGATATTCCCTTCCGGTCAGTTTTTTATCCGCCTGGAAAGAATTTCAAAGGCAAAAAGCGATTTCATGGGGTTACAATGCCAATTATATAAACGATGATCTGATGCAGGCTTATCGCTTGTTTACCCTGGCATTGGCCCGAGCACCGGAACTGGGTGCCATGAATAAATTATTGGAGAAAAAGGATTTATCGGTGGCTGCACGATGGAGATTGGCTGCAGCTTACCAATTGGCCGGAAAAAATGAAGTTGCCATGCAGCTGGTCGCAACAGCCAAAACTAATGTAAAACCATATCGGGAACAATATTTTACCTACGGTTCCGATCTTCGCGATAAAGCCATGATTGTTGAAGCGCTTTGTATGTTGAACATGAAAACCAAAGCAGCCCCATTGGTAAAAGAGATCACAACCTTGCTAAATAATAATTCCTGGTATAGCACCCAGTCAACAGCATTTGCTTTATTGGCCCTTACAAAATATATGGGGAATAGCGGTGGAAGCGGAATCAAGGCAACCTTCCGGTTAAATACCGGACCGGAAGAAGAAATAAAATCGAAATTATCGTTAATAACCAAAGAAATTGAAACAATTGCCGGGAAAAAAGGAGTTCTCCGCATCGCAAATAAAGGTAAAAACATACTCTATGCCCAAATGACCCTGATTGGAGTCCCTGCTATTGGTGATACTACATCTGCAGCTAACAATCTTAAACTTAATGTAGTCTATAAATCAATGACGGGTGGGTTGATCAGGCCGGATAGATTAGAACAAGGGGTGACATTCATTGCAGAGGTAACTGTGACGAATCCGGGTTTGCGTGGGGCTTATTCCAACCTCACGCTGTTGCAGGTATTTCCATCGGGATGGGAAGTTATCAATGCAAGAAACAGTGATATTGCCCAGTCTAAAACTGCTTTTTCTTCCTTTAATTATCAGGATGTACGGGACGACCGGGTAGTAACCAGTTTTGATCTTCCGTCATCTCAAACCAAAACTTTCCGGGTCATGCTAATGGCAACCTATCTTGGGAAGTTTTATTTACCATCCACATTTTGTGAAGCCATGTATGATAATACCATCAGCGCACGGGTTCCGGGGAGATGGGTAGAAGTGGTTCCGGGTTCAAAATGACCATGAAAATCAAAGTTTTCATTTTTTGCTCCCTGATTTTTCTTCTTTTCTGGTGGTGGCTGCCCGATCCGCTTTTCCATGATCCCGTTTCTACCGTGATTGAAGACCGGGAAAACAGGTTACTTGGAGCTAAAATTTCAACTGACCAGCAATGGAGATTTCCGGAAAGCAGGAAAATCCCGGAAAAATTTCAAAAGGCCATCATTACGTATGAAGACCGTTTTTTTCGATTTCATCCCGGATTTAATCCCTGGGCTCTGGCCAGAGCTGCTTTTCTGGATCTGAAATACCATAAAATTGTTAGTGGCGGCAGTACCATTACAATGCAAGTTATTCGTTTGGAACGAAAAAACCAACCACGATCTCTGTATGAAAAAATAGTGGAAATTTTGCTTGCTTTCCGGTTGGAATTGAGCAATAGTAAAGCGAATATTTTACGATTGTATGCCTCCCATGCTCCTTTCGGGGGGAACGTTGTTGGGCTGGAGGCTGCATCCTGGCGTTATTTCAATGTTGACCCTGATCATCTTTCCTGGGCTGAGGCGGCAACCCTGGCTGTTTTGCCCAATAGCCCCGGATTGATCTATCCCGGTAGAAACCCCTCGCATTTATTAATCAAACGGAATCGGTTACTTGATCTTCTTGAAAAAAATGGGAGCATTGATACGATTACCTGTAACCTTGCAAAAAGTGAAAACCTTCCCAGAAAACCATTTCCACTGCCACAATTGGCTCCTCATTTTTTGGACCGGATGGTAAAAGAGGGAAAATCGGGACAACGGATTCATACATCCATTGATAAAATATTCCAGGAGAAAATTCTGACGTTTTTATCCTTGCACAAACCCTCGCTGGAAGCCAATGAAATTCACAATGCAGCCGTTCTTGTTCTTGAAGTAAACAGCGGAAACATCATAGGATATGCCGGGAATTTACCTGGGGATGACCGGATGGCTCACGGAAACAATGTAGATATTATAACTGCTCCGCGCAGTACCGGAAGTATTTTAAAACCATTTCTCTATGCAGCCATGCTAAATGATGGTTTAATTCTCCCCAATACCCTGATCCCCGACATTCCCATTCAGATCGGGGGGTTCATTCCTGAAAATTATAACCTGACATACGATGGAGCAGTACCGGCAAAGCAGGCTCTTTCCCGTTCCCTGAATATCCCCGCAGTAAAGATGCTTCAAACTTATGGCTATGAACAGTTTTATGCCTTACTCCGGAAAATGGGAATGACAACACTTACCAAACCAGCCGACCATTATGGTCTTTCCTTAATTCTTGGTGGTGCGGAAGCCACTTTATATGACCTTGTGGGTATTTATGCTGGGCTGGCAAAATCCCTGAACAAGTTTAATGAACCATCCACCGGAGTTGATAAAACAGATATCCGTCAGACGGCTTCATTGGATGTTGCTTCGATTTGGCTCACTTTCGAAGCTATGGTTGAAGTGGCACGTCCGGATGAAGAACAACAATGGAAAAGTTTTTCCTCCTCTAAAAAAATTGCCTGGAAAACTGGAACAAGTTTTGGAAACCGCGATGCCTGGTCAATCGGGGTAACTCCGGAATATGTAGTAGGAGTTTGGGTTGGAAATGCATCCGGTGAAGGAAGACCTGGATTGACAGGTATTTCCGTGGCCGCTCCTATTTTGTTTGATGTCTTTAAAGCACTTCCACCAACTTCCTGGTTCGAAATGCCTAAACAAGCCATGATTCAAGTTTCTGTTTGCCGGAGCAGCGGTTACCGGGCATCTACCATTTGCGATGTAATTGACACCATTTGGGTTCCGAAAAATGGTGCAAAAACATCATGCTGCCCGTATCATCAATTGATACATCTCGATAAAAGTGAAAAGTGGCAGGTCAATTCAAACTGTGAATCTCCCGAGAATATGATCCATGTCCCCTGGTTCGTCCTTCCACCTGTTCAGGAATGGTATTATCGGAATAAAAATCCGTTGTACAAACCACTCCCTCCTTTCCGGCCCGACTGTTCTCCACTTTCCGAAGCGAAGAATATGGAGATAATTTATCCAAAAAATAACAGCAAAATCTATGTCCCCATTGATCTGGATGGAAAACCGGGAAGTGTCGTAATTAAAGTTGCCCACCGAAACCCGCAGTATCTTGTATATTGGCACCTGGATGATACGTTCTTGGGAATCACAACACAAATCCATCAAATGGCCATATCTCCTGCAGAAGGGGGACATCACCTTACTTTGGTTGACCAAAAGGGGGAATCTTTGAAAATTATATTTGACGTACTCCCCAAAAAACAGGGCAACAACTAAAGCAGTTCCAATCTTCCGCCTAACGTCTCTCTTCCGCCTCCGGTAAACGTTTTTCAATTCTTTTCTGTTACCTTTGCCAGATAAAATCATTCATTATGATACTTGTTACCGGAGGTACAGGATTGTTGGGTTCACACCTTCTTTTTGAACTTACTAAAGCAGGCAAAATGGTTCGTGCGATTAAACGGAAATCAAGCGATACGGCCATGGTCAGCAAAGTTTTTTCCTATTATCATTCTTCCCCTGCTGATCTTTTCTCGAAAATAG
Source organism: Bacteroidales bacterium (assembly GCA_023231005.1). Classification (GTDB taxonomy): domain Bacteria; phylum Bacteroidota; class Bacteroidia; order Bacteroidales; family FEN-979; genus CAIVAT01. The sequence continues at coordinate 16,890 of JALNWG010000010.1, forward strand.
AATGGGTGGATGCCGATTTACTCGATTTTGGATCAATGGAAGAAGCTTTGAAAGGGATCACGGAAATATATCATTGCGGTGCCGTGGTTTCCTTTTATCCCAAAGATCATAAGAAGATGTTGAAGGTGAATATCGAGGGGACGGCAAATCTTGTCAATATGGCCATTGAGAATCATGTCGAAAAATTTTGTTATGTTAGTTCCGTAGCCACCCTGGGAAGGGCAGAAAATAATGATGTTTCAACGGAAGAAACCTATTGGATCCCGTCTAAAAAAAATTCGGTCTATGCCATCAGTAAATATGGTGCTGAACGAGAAATTTGGCGGGGGATGGAAGAGGGTTTAAACGCGGTAATCATCAACCCTTCTGTAATTCTTGGACCGGGATTCTGGAATGATAATTCCGGTCTTTTCCGGTTGGTTTGGAAAGGGCTTAATTACTATACCATGGGAGTAAATGGGTATGTTGATGTGCGGGATATTGCCAGGGCTGCGGTTCTCCTGATGGACCGGAATATATTTGGACAACGTTTCATTTGCTCTTCTGACAACGTCTCTTATAAGGATTTGTTCGGTATGATGGCAAAGTATCTAAATAAACCTGCGCCAAAGATGAATGTCCCTATGTTACTTACCTCTCTGGCCTGGCGGGTAGAATCTGTTCGTTCGTTTCTTACTGGTTCCAAACCCGAAGTTACAAAAGAGATGGCCATTACAACCACCATGACCTATACCTATTCCCATGAAAAACTCTGTAAAACACTGGATTTTAAATTTAAAACAGTAGATGAGTCGATTCGGGAAATTTGTGGTTTTTTCATCAAGGACCATTCATCGTAAAAAAGTGAAATCGGCTTATTTGATCAGATTCCGGTAGTGATAGAAACGGTTTACAATATTATCTACAAATCCTTCTGTCTTATAGTCAATCGGGAAAAAATCCAGAGAATCGGATTTTATTTGTGGCTCTTTTTTTGATCGGCGCAATAAATAATAATCTACATGACGATTCCATTTATTTTTATTCTTCCCGTATTTTTCAGCCTTTTCCCGTGCCACTAAAACCTTTCCGATTCCTACATTGTAAGATGCCAATATAAAATAAATACGTTCACGGGGATCTAAGATATCTTCTGGAAGTTGTTTGTCGAGATATCGCAAATATTTTATACCCCCTGCAATTTGCCGGGAAGGTGCTGCAAGGCTATCAATCCCGAATTTTTTAGCGGTCTCGGGCATCAGTTGCATTAAACCGCTTGCATTTCGCGAAGAAATATGTCCCAAATGGAAATGAGATTCCTCATAAATCAAAGAAGCAATCAAACGCCAATCCCAGTCGATCGTTTTACTTTGTTCCCGAATTATGTTATCAAAAGGAGATAAATGATCGCTATTAACAGAAAAATAACCACTTGATAACCAGTTAATAATACATCGATTGTCAAAATAATCCAAATAGGTTTTTTTCAAATCTCCCGAAGATTTATATTTCTGAAGCCAGTTGTCAATTTCTGACAAAAGCGAATCAGAAGCATGGGCAACCCCCCATCCATAATTGAAATGAGGAACAGCAACAACCGACACATCAACATTACTATAAAATCTCTTATACTCCATTGCAACATTCTCCTGACACAAGGCAAAATGAATGGTTCCATTGGAAACTTTCCGGATCAAATCTTCTTGGCTCAAATCGGCAACTTCTCTCAAACGCGCCCGTCTTCCTGTAGCACGATAAAAGATATGATAAAGACTGCTTAGGAATGAATTCTGGCGAAGATACACAGTATCAGCAGGAAATTCTTTCAAAGTTTTTACATAAGCAACTCCTTTCCGGGAAATGCCCTGATCTTTTTGCTGGACCAGTACCAACCGGGTCTCTCCAAATGGATTGGAAAAATGAACTTTCTTCTTCCCTCCTTGGGTAATGGGAAGGTTCAGGGCAATTACATCGGCAGCATTATGTGATAAATAGTATTCCAACTTGGAAATATCCCTGGCTGCAATTATTTTTAGCGGAACTCCAAGATATTTGGCAAATGATTCTAATAAGTCCAGTTGATAACCCATCGGTTCTCCCCGGTAAATAAAATAGTTAAGCGTATTTTGATCGGTAAGTGCGATAAGATAGCCACGCTCCCTGATTGCCCGTAATGCATCCTTCTTCTCCTCCTCCCGATGGAAGAGACTGCGGGTTACCATAATGGCAACAATCACCACGACCAAGCCCAGAAACATGGGACGCAGAAACTGAAGGCTCTTTTTTGTTTTATTCAAAATATTGGTTTAAGCAATTTTGCGGTATCTCCAAATTGCCAAGCTGACCATTACTATGGCAAACACGACCAGAGAATAGAAGTGTGGGCTGATATCGGCAAATGTAGAGCCTTTTAAAAGGACCATTCTCATAATCCTGATAAAGTACATCAACGGGTTTAACCGATCGATTTGCTGTGCCCAATTGGGCATGCTTTCGATAGAAGTGAACAACCCACTCATCAATATAAATACCACCATGAAAAAGAACGAAACCAACATGGCTTGTTGTTGGGTGTTCGTAATTGTCGATACAAGCAACCCGGTCGCCAAAATTACAAAAAGATATACTCCTCCCGAAAGAAAAATTAACCAAAGGTTACCAACTAATGGAATATCAAATAGTAATTTGCCAAGGAAAAGGCCAAAAGCCAATTCAAACAATGCAATAATCCAAAATGGCGTGAGCTTTCCAACAATAAACTGGATTTTACGAATCGGGGTGACATTGATCTGCTCAATGGTACCGATTTCTTTTTCTCGAACAATGTTCATCCCCGAAAGCAACAATCCGATAATAGTAACCAAAAGGACAAGAATTCCTGGAACCATATAGGTTTTATAATTCAATTTTGGATTGTACCAATAACTATAATCAGTCTGGATGTATTTTAAACCAGCCATCTGTGAGGGATTCAGCCAATCCTGAAGCAATTCACGGTTAAAATCAATTAGGATGGAAGTACAGTATCCACTGCTTAACCCTGCTACTGCCTGATTGATCGCGTTCATTGTAAACTGGACCTTCCCCTGATTTTCTTTTACCAGTTGTCTTTCAAACCCGTCAGGGATCCTGATGATGACATCAACCTTGCTTTGTTGCATAAGATCCATGGCTTCATTGTATGAAAATGTTGTCTGAACTATTTTATAAAAAGGGGATCCTTCATATTTGCTGATGAGCTTTCTGGATGATGTACTGAGATCAAGATCGACTACAGAAACACGGATACTCTTCATTTCAAATGTTGCTGCATTGACTAAAATAAGAAGTTGGATGAGGGGCAGGACGAATATGATCGGAAGCATCCCTTTATTCCTGAAAATCTGTAGGAATTCTTTCTGAATAATGAAGAGGATTGTTCTCATGTTCGTAATTTCTCAGGATAGTCTTACCTTGAATTTTTTAACGCTTAACAGAATGAACAGTAACGTAAAACCAACCAGAATCCCCGTTTCAAAAACAATATACCGAAACCCGTTTCCCTGAAGCATAATACTTTTGATAATTGTGATAAAATATTTTGGAGGCATGAAATAACAAAGCCATTGTAAAATCAAAGGCATATTCTCAACCGGGAAAATAAATCCGCTAAGCAAGATCGTTGGGAGCATAAGAGCCACAAGTGATAACATCATGGCGATTTGTTGACTACTTGTTGTGGTCGAAATCAGAATACCCAGCGAAAGGGCCATGCAGATGAAAAGCAGGCTTTCCAAAAGGAGCAAAGCTACACTTCCCACCACAGGAACACCGAACACAGTGTTTCCAAGAATGATGATGATACAGGCATCCAGGAAAGCCAGAAACACATACGGAAATACTTTTCCGATAATAATCTGAATCGGTTTTAATGGCGAAACCAGCAACAATTCCATGGTTCCAAGTTCCTTTTCCCGGGTAATGGATAAGGATGTCATCAAAGCAGAGATGAGCATCAGCAACATGGCCATCAGACCGGGAACGAACATATACACCCCTTTCATCTGACCATTATACATCATCCGCACTTCCGGAGTGATCTGCATGGGCGCCTTTTCAGCATTCAGTGAGATCAGATAATTTGATAATATTCCCTGGATATAATTGACCAGCATATTTGCGGTGTTGGGATCAGAAGCATCGCCAATGATCTGGACTTTGGCTTTCCCGGTTTTGTCGAGATTTTTTGAAAAATCTGCCCCAAAAATCAACACGAGTTTAACATTCCCATTTCTGAATACTTGTTCAATCTCCTTTGAAGAGTTCAAATTTTTGTCAAGAAGGAAATACCCGGAAGAAAGAACTTTCTCACTGATCTTACGGGTTACTTCATCTTTCGACTGGTCAAGGATCGCGATCCGGGCATCCTTGATTTCATTGGTTATAACATAACCGAAAAGAAGCAACTGCACCGCTGGCATGCCGAAAAGAATTAGCAGGGTACGATAATCCCTGAAAATATGATAGAACTCCTTTACAACAAAACCCAGGAAACGTTTCATCCCTATTTCAGTTTACTTTAGTCCTTGCGAGTTTTAAAAAAACATCATTCATTGATTCTGCATCATACTGTTTTTTCAGGTTTTCAGGTGTGTTGAGGGCGGAAATTTTCCCGTCAACCATGATGGAAACCCGATCACAATATTCCGCTTCATCCATGTAATGTGTGGTAACAAAAACAGTGATCCCATTGCGGGAAGCTTCAAATATCATATCCCAGAACTGGCGTCTTGTTATCGGATCAACTCCCCCGGTTGGTTCATCCAGGAACACGATCTTTGGATGGTGAATGATGGCTACGGAAAATGCAAGCTTCTGTTTCCAACCCAGCGGAATATCGCGGATCAGCATATTTCGGGACTCTTTCATAGCCAGTTTTTCCATCAGAGCAGAAGCCCGTTCTTCAATTACACGCCTCCTGAGACCGTAGATCCCGGCGTAAAACCGGATATTTTCAAACACAGTCAGATCATCATACAATGAGAATCTCTGACTCATATATCCAATGTTTTTCTTGATCTTCTCTCTTTCTTTGTAAATATCAAAACCACCAACAGTTAGCTCGCCTGAGTTTGGATAGGATAGTCCACATAAAATTTTGATAGCCGTCGTTTTCCCTGCCCCGTTTGCCCCTAAAAATCCGAAGATCTCTCCTTTCTTAACCTCGAAACTCAAGCGATCATTTGCAACAAATGAACCGAACTTTTTTACAAGATCTTTAACAACGATAATATTTTCTGCCTCAGGACTGTACATTATTGTTAAATAGCAAAATAATGATGTGGCGAAATTGCGATATTTAAATTCATTGTGGTTTGATCATTAGGTCCATAAAACAGTCTTCTATCGTTGCCTGAATATGGCTGATTTTTATATTTGAATGCCCTTTCTTACAGAGGTATTCATACAAAAAATTTTCAGTCAAAGGTTCTTGTTTGAATGATATGTGGGCCGACTGACCGAATGCAAATACTGTATGCATCTGAGGAATTTGTCGTAGATCATTGAGTAAAGAAAAAATGTCATCCGATTTAATCGAAAAAAGCTGCCGCGGGTATGTTTTTATAACTTCAGATGGTGGACTGATTGCCATGATCTTTCCATTCTGGATTAGAGCTACCCGGTCACAAAGACTCGCTTCATCCATATACGGCGTGGCCACAACAATACTGATGCCGCTATTTTTCAGGCGTTTCAGCATTTCCCAAAATTCAAGCCGGGAAACTGCATCTACACCAGTAGTGGGCTCGTCAAGGATTAGCACCGATGGCTTATGAATAAGAGCACAGGATAAAGCAAGTTTCTGTTTCATCCCGCCGGAAAGTTTTCCTGCCATCCGCTTTTTAAAAGGCTCAATTTGACTGTAAATATCCCGGATCAGATCATAATTTTCAGCAACCGTAGTCCCAAAGACGGTGGCATAAAAATTAAGATTTTCCTCAACAGTAAGATCGGAATAAAGTGAGAATTTTCCCGGCATGTAACCAATGTCCTGTCGGATCTTTCTGAAATCTTTCACCACGTCCAATCCGTTTACCAGCGCTTTACCATGATCAGGAATCAACAGCGTTGTGAGAATACGAAAAAGTGTTGTTTTTCCTGCACCGTCAGGGCCAATGAAACCAAACAACTCCCCTTTGTCAACGGTAAATGAAATGTCATTGAGCGCTTTGACCCGGGTAAAATGTTTTTCAATATGGTCTACGAGGATGGAAAACATATAAAATGGCGAATGGGATCACGTAATCAAACTACTTTTTCGAAATATTTATTATCTTCTTGAAATTCTGGATTATACCAATGGTTTCCATAAATTTTTATTTTTTGTTTAATACATTCAGAAACCGGATTTCGCCTGGCATGCCAATTTTTATGGAACCATCATTTTTTACTCGGATTTTTACGGCATAAACCAAATTTACTCTCTCTTCTTTTGTCTGGATGGTTTTTGGGGTAAACTCGGCTGAAGGAGAGATCCACGAAACGACTCCCTGTACATGAGAATTGGTTTTTTCATCTTTATCAAAGGCAACATCAATTGTTGATCCCAGTTTTATATAGGGAAGCTGAGACCCTCCTACATAAGCTCTCAGGATTATTTCTGAAAGGTCGGCTATCTTATATAATGGTTTACCATAAATGGCCACTTCGTTTTTTTCAGCATATTTTGTCAGGACGGTGCCTTTGATTGGATTGATGATTCGGGATCGGCTAATAGACTGTTCAAGCTGTGCAATTTGCTGTGTTACAGAAGCAACCTGATTTAAAATTCCGCCATTTTGAATCTTTAAAGAGCTGATTTGTTTTTCGATCAGATTCAGGCTGGCAATGATGTCGTCCATTTGTTTCTGAGTAGCAGCGCCATCCCTAAGAAGATGTTCAACCCTTCGTTTCTCAACCAGCACATTTTCCCGATTTTGTTCCTGTACTGCGATTTGGGATGCGATATCATTCTCTCTGGAAGCTGTAGCATCGCGGGTTTCCACCGATTGTTTCCGTTTAAGATATAGATCGGTTGTGTCGATATATCCGACCATTATTCCGGAATCGATGACCTGACCTTCTTCAACATAAAATTTCATGATTTGTCCGGTACCAAGCGAAGATACCATCACTTCAGTAGCTTCGAATGTTCCATACGCATCTGGTTTGTTTTTATCATTGGAACAGGATGTAAACAGTGCAATTACTGCAAGAAATCCGGAAATATATTGTTTCATAGGGGAAGTATTAAGGAATAAAGCTATAATTTACCAATGTTATACAAGTAACAGATTTTGGCTTTAACCAACTGGATTTTATGTATCTCAAGGCCCATCCTGGCTTGGATTTCTTCATTTACCCGAAGAATGTAATCGCTTGAGGTGATCACTCCGTTGGTAAGTTGGGAAGAAGTTGTTTTTGTGATGCCGGTTCGAAGATCAACTAATTCCTGATCTTTTAAAAGGAGATCGGAGAGTTTTGTGATATCTGAGATGTTTTTTTGGGTTGAAACCCTGAGGTTTTTATCAAAAATTTCTTGTTGATTTTTAATGATATCACGCTGTATGTCAAAGATTTTTTTTTCATTTCTATTGGCATTCCAGTTCCAGGGGTTCCAGGTAAGTTTTGCCCCAACCATGGCCATGGGGGCAATGTCGCTAGATAAAAAATTGTAACCCGGCCTCCCAAATCCGAATTGTCCAAAAGCCCATAATTTTGGATTCCATTTAGAAGTAACCATATTTTTCATCAGGGAGATACGGTCTCGTTGTATGCCATAGATCTCATATTCGATTCGTTTATTTTCGTAATTCAAACCAGAGACAGTTATAGCCGGTGTTTGAAAGGCCGACTGTTCATTCATTGGCATCGAAATCAATTCCGATAGCATCCGGATATTGGCGATTCGATCCATGGATAATTCATAAATATTCTGTTCAAGTTTTATAATTTCCGCTTTGATGAGGTCGGCATTCATTTTAAGCGTAGCGCCATTTTTAACTGCCGATTCTACCTCGTTAACCTTTTGGGTAAGCTGCTTTTTTGTTTCCTGTAATAACCTGATATTTTCTTGGGTAAGAAGGATGTTGAAATAAAACTGGTTTATCTGGTCCTTTAGTAAATAAAGGTTGGCATCAACATTTCGTTGGTCAACGTGGAGGTTGAACTTCTCAAGTTTCTTTTGGTAGTTTGTTACATTTCCGTCATAGATGGGTTCACTGATATCCAGCGTGAGTTTATACTGGTCTTTTGGGATTACCGGGCCCTGGAGTTCCGGAAGATTTGCCGGAAGCTGGATAGCTACTTCCGTAACCTCATTTTGCCAGGTGGCACTTCCGTTTACGTTGAACTGGGGAAGATAGTTTTTGTTTAGATTCTTTGTCCTGAGATTATTGGTTTTTTCCAGTAAATCAGTTTGTCGGATCAGGGGATAGGTTTTTTGTATCTGCTGATAACAAAAATCCAGTGTAATCGTGTCCTGGGCATTAAGGGATAACCCGTGGCCTGAAAAAAAGAACACCGATGCAAAGGAACTAATCTTAACCCAGCTTTTTATCTTTTTCATATCCTTTCAATGCGTTTTCAATAAAAACAGGTACAATTTTTTTTCTCTCCTCATAAAACACTGCCATTCTCTCGTCGGAAAGGGAAAAAATCGACTGAAGAAGGGGTTTTGCTACAACCGGAAAAATAACCAGCGCGAGAAGGTTAACATAAAGCTGCAAGGGATCCATATCAATCCCCATTTCATTTTTAAGCTGTTTATGGATTTTTTCCAAAAGCAATTCTGGATTGATATTCTGATTCGTGATAATGTCTCTCAATCTTTCGGGACGATCCTGAAGGGCATTGATAATAAATTGCATGACATAGGAATGTTCCGAAATAAAAATGAGGTATAATTCGACAAAAGTCTCAATTTTCGATATCAGAGTCATTTCCGACATGAAGATCCCCCCCATTTTTGATGCCAATTGCGAAAAAGTATCATTGAACACTTTCTCAAAAAGCAGTTCTTTATTTCTAAAATAATAATGCAGAAGCGACTTATTGATATTGGCCAAATTGGCAATCTCCTGCATCCTTGCTCCATTAAAACCCTTACGGTGAAATACATCACGGGCGGCTTCCAGAATCCGGTTCTCGGTATTATGAGTGATATTTTCCATGATTTTTAAATGAATGGTTTAATCAAATGGTTTAACCAAACGGTCAAATGTACTACAAATTTTTTTAGGTTATACAAAAAATAGAAAAAAATTACCGTGGAATTTTAATTTTCTGTCCCGGGTGTAAGCGACTTGAATTTTTAAAATTATTGATGTTCTTAATCTGGGAAACTGTAACATCAAATTTATCTGCGATATCCCAAAGATTATCACCGGAAAGAACAGTATAAAAAATGAATTTTTGAGAATTGGATGTGGTTGAACGTGAGGAATTCTTAGTAGTAGTCTCCGATTTACCAGCGGAAGCAGTTGTTTTATTTGATGAAACGATTTTAAGTTTTTGACCGGGAACTATTTTTTTTTCGGAAAGCTCATTCCATTTGATCAGTTGTTCAGTAGAACAGTTGTATTTTTTAGCGATGGATCCGAGGCTCTCTCCGGATTTAACAATATGAGTTGTTTTAGGAGATTCACTGACAGGTGGTGAAAGGGTCGTTGACGGAGCGACAACGGAAGTCACTTCTGTTGGTTTTGCTTTTGCTTTGGTTGATTTGGTATAAACTAAAAGTTTTTGTTTTGGCTTGACTGAATTTTTCCGGAGGCTGTTCAGGGATTTCAGGTCATTGGTCGTCATGCCAAATTTTCGGGCAATGGTGGTCATGGTTTCCCCGCTTTTCACAGTATATAGTTCAGTTTCTCTGTAATTGTTATACACCAGCGACATTAAGGAGTCTTTGACCATGCCATTTTTAGTCCTGTAGGCATACAGTGACGTTTCATTATTGATAAAATCCCCAATATATTTTTTACGAAGGCGTAATTTGTATGTATTTCCGGGAGTAGCAGGAATAAAAAGGTGTTTAAAAGAGGGATTAAGAAATGCCAATTCATCCATGGGTATCTCCAACATTTCGGAAATCTGATCGAACGATAAAGGATTGTGTACGGTTACGGTATCAACTTCATAATAAAGGATTCCGGGATCAACAGGATAAATTTTATGTTCATTGGCATACGTAAGTACATAACTAGCCGCTATAAAAGCCGGAACATACGAACGGGTTTCCTTTGGCAGATAGTTTTGTAATGCCCAAAAGTTTTTCATCCCGCCTGACCGCCTGATCGCCTTATTTACATTCCCGGCTCCTGAATTATAAGCGGCTAAAGCCAACGACCAGCTTCCATAAATATCGTATAAATCGCTTAGATGTTCACAAGCGGCAATAGTAGCTTTATAAGGATCAAATCGGTCGTCAACATAAGAACTTACCTTGAGTCCATAAACACGCCCTGTCCCATACATAAATTGCCACAAACCCTTGGCCCCTGCTGGTGAGTTGGCAGTTGGATTTAAAGCAGACTCAATCACAGCAAGATATTTTAACTCAAGAGGCATATTTAATTTGTCGAGCCGTTCCTCGAAAAGTGGAAAATATATTTGTGATAGCCCAAGAATACGGGCAGTTAGTTTCCGTTTTCTGACTGCATACAGCTCTATGAATTTTTTCACATCGGCATTATAAACAAACTCAAATGGAGATTGATCATTCATCTGGGCAATCCGTTCCCGATAAACCGAGTCGGGGAAGACAGGAACATCAGTGTCGGTATAGGAATTCCAGTTTTTATACTGATTGGCATTGGGAAATTCCGCATCTTCGAATATTTTCAGATAGGCTAAGCTGTCAAGCATAAGAACAACCGGATCGTCTTCAATAAATGGTTTCTTTTTCAATAAACTATCAGGCCGAAGAGTGTCTTGAGAAAATAAAAATAATGGGAAAAGGAAGAAGGGAAGACAAAGGAGGAAAACTTTTTTCAATATCATCCAGACAAAGTTTTATCTACTAATTAATCATTTATTAATAACTGCAAAAGTAGTGATTTATTACGTAACCTCCCTTTCCCGGCCTTAGCAAAGGATCCGTTGTTATGGTAACCGTTTGATCTATCAGCGTTAAAACTCAACAAATTTAATGATTTTGAAAGAACTGCGAAAGGCTTAAATTTGCTGCACCAATCATGATATGATGAAAAAAGTATTTACCCTGTTACTTCCTGTATTGTTGCTGGCTTTTTCTACCAGCGCTCAGGATAATTCCAGCATTTCTAAAGGCATTCTGACACACGAAATGACTCCGGATGAGTTGCTTCGCAAAGGGGAAATTGGAAGGAATTTCGTTGAAACCGATCCCCCGGCAGCTGCGATCCGGAATGTTGCTGAATTTAACTATATGCAGGGAGCCCTTGTTCGCTATCCGTTTGGAATTCCAATTTCCCTCATTAAAGAAATGGCTACCGATATTATGGTAACGACCATTGTGGCATCCACAGCACAGAAAAGTACGGTGATCAGCCAATACCTGACCAATGGAGTCGATACAAGCCACTGCAATTTTCTAATCGCACCAACTGATAGTTACTGGACACGGGATTATGGACCCTGGTTTGAATCAGACAGCGCTAATCAGATTGGCATCATTGATTTTCCTTATAACCGTCCCCGGCCAAACGATGACGAAATCCCTAAAAAAATGGCAGAAATGCTTGGGATTCCCTGGTTTGGGATGAATGTTATTTCAACTGGAGGGAATTACATGACCGATGGATTTGGAATCTCTTCATCAACCGATCTGGTATGGTCTGAAAATCCAACACAAACTTCCGCACAAATCGCACAGAAAATGAATAGTTATCTTGGAATTTCGAATTACCAAGTAGTTCCTGATCCAAATATTTCCAGCGATATCGACCATATTGATTGCTGGGGGAAATTCCTCGCCCCGGATAAAATTTTGATTCGTAAAACTTTAATTTCCGACCCGGAGTACAATGCGCTGGAATCGGCTGCTTCTTATTGGGCTTCGCAGGTTTCTTCCTTTGGAAATAATTATAAGGTTTTCCGAGTGATGACCCCTCAAGATCAGCCCTATTCAAATTCGGTGATTCTGAATAATAAAGTACTTATCCCTTTCATGAACTCTCCATGGGATGATAGTGCAAAAACTGTTTATGAGGCAGCCATGCCGGGTTATCAGGTAATCGGATTCACTGCAAATCCTTCCACCCCCTGGTTGTCGACCGATGCCTTGCATTGCCGGGTGATGGGAATCGCCGACATCGGGCTGCTTTACATAAAGCATATTCCCCTGACGGGGAACCAGCCTTGTGAATCAGATTACGAAATCTTTGCCGAAATCTTTGCCAGCAGTCACCAACCAATTATCGATGATTCGGTAATTGTTCAGTACCAGGTAAACGGTGGCCCTTATCATCAGGTATTGATGCTAAACACAACAGGTCATTATTACAAAGGAATCATTCCCAAACAATCTGCTGGAAGTGTGATAAAATATTATTTAACTGCCGCAGATCAATCGGGACGACATGCTTCAGCTCCTTTCATCGGATCTGCCGACCCTTATACATTTCAAACTACCTATACCAACCTTACTCCAATGCCCGATACTTTGTGGTTTATCACACCAGATGATTGTCTGGAAGGAAAAATTACCCAGCTTCACAATTTTCTTGCCGATGGAATCAATCTGACTTCAGTGCAGCAAAATGGTATTTCGATTCCCTGGTATGTGGATTCAATGTCGGTAAGTACCTTACCATATATGGTTAATTCCGGAGATAGTTTTGCCATCCGTGTGAGATCGATTGTTCCCCTTAAGCAAGTTGCCGGAGAGATCTTTGTCATTGATACATTAAATTTCACAACGTCTACAGGAAACAATCGAGTCATTATTATGTATAATGCTGATCTGCTCCAGAGAATTCAAAATGTTTCATCGGATGTAGTACTTGGAAATTGTTATCCGAATCCATTCACCGAAACAACAAATATTCCGGTTAATCTGAGCAGAAAAGAGAAGATGGTTGTGGATATCCTGAATATTACTGGTAAAGTGGTAAAACGAATCTGTTCAAAATTGTTTGATGCAGGGAATTCATCTGTTTCATGGGATGGAACGAATGAAGCAGGAGAAAAATTGAATGGAGGAATTTATATCTGCAGGATCACGACGCAAAAAAACATTATGACAAAACGATTGGTACTGATTCGTTAACCCCGGGTTTCGGGTCTCATTTGCGGAAAAAAGAGAACATCCTGAATGGAAGAAGAGTTGGTCATGATCATGGTCAATCGGTCAATTCCAATACCCAGACCTGCTGTGGGTGGCATACCGAACTCCAGAGCACGCAAAAAGTCTTCATCAAGAACCATCGATTCATCATCGCCTCGTTTTCCTAATTCTAACTGCAACTCAAACCGCTCCCGCTGATCAATAGGATCATTTAATTCTGAAAAAGCATTACAAAGCTCTTTGCCATTGCAAATTGCCTCGAAACGTTCAACCAAACCATCTTTCGTACGATGCTTTTTGGCAAGGGGGGACATTTCTATCGGATAATCGGTAATAAAGGTAGGTTGGATTAAAAAAGGTTCGCACTTTTCTCCAAAAATCTGATCTATGATCTTCCCCTTGGCCATCGTCGTATCAAGAGGGACTTCCAGTTTTTTTGCTATGGCCACGAGTTCTTCCTCTGTTTTACCTTCTATATCAATTCCAGTAAAATGTTGGATCACTTCAAACATGGTAAAACGCTTCCATGGCCGTTTGAAGTCAATCAGATTTTCTCCCACTTTAATCTCGGTTGTCCCATGTAAATCAAGAGCAATCTTCTCCACCATTTCTTCTACCAGTTTCATCATCCATTCATAGTCTTTATAGGCTACATAAAGTTCCATCTGAGTGAATTCAGGATTGTGAAAACGGTCCATCCCTTCATTCCTGAAATCTTTGGAAAATTCAAACACACCATCGTATCCACCAACAACTAAACGTTTGAGATACAATTCATTAGCGATACGAAGGTACAAAGTCATATCCAATGAATTGTGATGCGTTTTAAAAGGACGGGCAGCCGCTCCACCATAAAGTGGTTGTAGAATAGGCGTTTCAACCTCCAGGTATGATTTAGAAGCCAGATATTGACGCATTGAGTTTATCAGCAGATTACGTTGGATAAAAACTTCACGCACTTCTGGGTTTACGATCAAGTCAACATATCGTTGCCGGTAACGTTGTTCAGGATCGGTAAAAGCATCATAAACCGTATTTTCTTTTTCTTTAACTATCGGTAGTGGACGCAGCGATTTACTCAGAAGTCTCAACGATTTAACATGAATGGTTATTTCGCCCATTTGGGTGATAAATACGAATCCAGTCACACCGATAATATCACCAATATCAAGAAGTTTCTTAAAAACGGTATTATATAAGGTTTTATCTTCGCCAGGACAAATATCGTCGCGTTTTACATATAACTGAATCCGGCCACTTTCATCTTGGATCTCAACGAAAGAGGCAGCCCCCATGATCCGCCGGCTCATTATTCTTCCGGCCATGCTTGCCTGCTGATATAGTGAACAGTTGGCAGTAAAATTTTTTCTGATTTCTGCAGCTTTTACGTTTACTTCGAAAGTATCGGGAGGATAAGGATTGATTCCTGCTTTGATCAGCTCTTGTAATGAATTTCTTCGAATGGTTTCTTGTTCACTGAATCCGGTTGTCATATTTGAAAATTTCGGCAAAGATAATGAATTACGACAAAACATCGTGAAGTACCCGATGTGACAGGACTCCGCTAAATCCCGGGAGATGTAACTGATAATAAAGGAGGATGGTTTCCAAGAATTCCTTTCTGGCTTTTGGAGTCAGAACAAGATTTTCAAGGTCACTTTTCATAGGAGAAAGAAAATAATCAGAATAACAAAGCAATCGATAAAAAAGGCTGCTATTGGGAGGGGCAAGATATTGAGGATGGTCGGGAATACTTTTCTGGAATTGACCTTCCCGGAGGTTGAATATTGGGGTAGAGGAGGAATAATTCAATTGAGGAAAGATTCCAAGATGGTGACAAAGCTGGAGGCAAAAAAATAAATGAAAATTATTGTCGGTTGAAGTCAACTCATCGAAATAAATCAATGCCAGCCATAAAAATTCAAATAATCCATCGTTGGGTTCTTCTTCACGGATCGATTTATATAGCAATTCGTTGAGAAACAGAAGCACAGAACTTTTCCTGATATCGAACGGGATCGTTGCAAAGGGATGGGCCAGGTGAATTTCTTTGGCCGACTGGATGGACTTTCTTTCCCTGTGATATACAACCAAGTCGAGCAAGGTAAGCGGTTGAAACAAACCTGGTTTGATTTTAGATTTTGGATTACGGATACCTTTGAACAAATATGATTGAAGACCGAAAACCTGCGTGTAAATTTTTACAATCAAACTGGTTTCGGAAAATTTAATGGAATGAAAAACAATTCCTTTGGTAGACTGAAGCATCAATTGATGATCAGGATTTTTGTAACGACTTTTTCTGAAGCAGTGTCATTGGCAGCAAATACCAGATATACGCCCGTGTGTGCTTTTTGTCCGTTAAAATTTTTCCCGTCCCAAATTGCTTGCCCGCCTTCAGCACGGGTCGAGTAAACCAGGTTCCCATTAATATCGGTAATTCTGACCTGAGCATTGTTTACCAGTCCTTTAATGGCAATGAATCCATCATAACCCGATTTTACCGGGTTCGGGAATGCATAAACATTTTCATTGGTATCCCCTCCAGGTGTAGCAGTTCCCCGGAAAGAGATCACCCCATTATCGGTACCGAAAAACACATCTCCACCCTTGTTAAGAGTAATACAAACGATCCGATCCGATAGCAATGGGCTGTTCTCTGAAGTGAAGTGGTATATTTGTTTTGTACCATCTTCCGAAAAAAGAAAAACTCCACCACGGTCGGTCCCAATCCATTTTTGATTGGCCCCATCCACAGCGATTGCAGTAACAGTTTCATTCTCAAGCAGATATTGGGTATAAGACCCTTGCTGTACTAAAATACGTTGGCAATCAAAATTTTGCCCGGTGAAAATATTTTCCGGAGAATAAAAAACGGCAACTCCAATTTCTGTACCGATCCATATCTCTCCATTTTTATCTTCTGCCATCGCGAAAACATTGTTTCCTGGAATATTTCCACTTCCAACAGCACTATTCATTAAAATTGATTGATCATCGGCAGTGTTTTGTGGGGTTCCGTTATCTGTGAATACTAAAATGGAGTTAGGATTCATGGTTCCATATCGAAGTTGGATCCATTTTTGACCCAGTTTATTGATCATGATTTGGCCCATATCAATTGAACTCGCAATAGGAATATTAAATCCAGTCCACTGTGTTCCTTTTTTCATTGAAAGTGTAATTTCACTATTGCCGGTGACTACCCATAAATTTCCTTCTGCATCAAAAGTCAATCCCCCAACCCGGATATCATCATCAACGCCCCCTGTGTAATGCCGCAATGTACTGTTGGTTTGATCGTATCGTGTAATGGCCGAATCGTTGTACAATTCAACCACTCCTTTCCCAAAGGAGCCGGCAAACACATGTTTCGTATCAAACGGATCAGGTGCAATGCCTATAATATCATAGGCAGAATTCATTAATGGGCTATTATAGCCAGCTATATTTTTCCAGGTTGAATTATCAAAATGATAAACCTGAGCCTGGGTATAGGTCGGTTCATAGTTTGTCTTTCTTCCTCCCGGGGCGATATAAAGATTATTTCCCAGGCAGCTCATACTAAATGCCGAAGCAGAAAGCGGTCCACTGAGGTTAAAATAGTGCATGACATTTGGAATCATATCATAGTTGATCAGCCCTGAATAGGTGTCACAAATCCAAAAGGTCCCCTCACGATCAGCAATTGCGTCTATGGGATATGGATTTCCACCATTATAATAACTCCAGATTGTTGTGACAGTTTCCAGATTAACATTGTAAACGGTGACGAAAGAGTTGTAAGAGATCAGAATATATTTGCTGTTTGATTCCAAATGGCGAACCGGATTATTCACAGAAAGATTCCACTTTATCCATTTCCCGTTTTCAAAATAATAAATGGTATCAGTTGTAGCTGTCCCGGTTTTCTTGTTGACGAAGACTTTATTTCCGAAAGTAGTGATCGAACTGTATTTGGCTGTAGTATCAATACTATGATCTTTATGCCAGGATGCATAATTGGCCAAATTGGGATCAGGCAGATATGCTTTATATATTCCCTTTTCGGTGGCAGCAAACAAACTGTCCTGTGCGTCGGTAGTAAGGGCCAGCACATTCACCTGGCTTCCCTGGCTACCAATGTAATAGGTATCACGAATTTCTTCTTTCACAAGGTCTACAACAACGATTCCAAAACCACAGGACAGGTAAATATTTTTACCCTGAAAAAAAATATTGTTAATGGTCTTGTTTCCCAGAATCTGCTTACGCTTGATGTCAGAAATATTGATGACGGTATTGTTTTTTATCAGGTCGATGTTGGCATTGGTATAGGCGATGACGAGAGTCTGGTATTCGGAATTATAATTGATACAACTGATCCCGATATCAGAAAGGCCATTGATTTTAGTAATTCGGGTTACACTCAGGTCATCCTTGTTCACAGAAAAAACTGCATAGGGGGTGGAGGCATAAATTTTATCTCCCGCATCCGTCACAGAATTGACCAATGTATAGGGCAGTTCATCACGCCATTGTCCGATAGGAACCTGTTGTGCGAAATTTTGGAGAAAACAAAAAAGGAAGGAAAAAGTAAAAATTGCGGAAATAATTTTCATAAAATGAAGATTTTGGATACGTTATGCCAACTTTTAATAACTGATTTTCTCGGAATTTATTGTAAAAAAAATCAGGGTTTTCAAAGGATCATTCCGGCGGCAACTGTCTCATTGGTTGATTCATCAATCAAGATCAAGCTCCCGGTTATCCTATTGGAAGTGTATGGATCAATGAACAGTGGTTGAGTTGTTTGTAAATGAACCCGGGCAATATCATTCATTTTAATGGTTTTATTGGTCGTGATTTTTTCCAGGGTATTAATATTTAGAACATAATCGACTTCTTTTACAATACAACGAACTTCACGGGTAGTATGCTTCAGAACATAACGGACATCGAATTGAGGGGGTCTGGGATTCATCCAGCAAATCATGATGTCAATATAGCTACTTTCAGTTGGCAGATCACTAGCACTTACAATCATGTCACCACGGCTGATATCAAGATCGTCTTTAATGGTAAGTGTTATTGACATCGGAGGATAGGTCTCTTTCAATGGACCATTGAAGGTGTCAATAGATACTACTTCGCTTTGCAGATGACTGGGCAAAACGATAATTTGATCTCCAGGTCGGAAAAATCCACCAGCAACCCGTCCGGCATATCCGCGATAATCATGATATTTGTCAGATTCCGGCCGGATTACATATTGAACCGGGAAACGAGGGTGAACAAGATCATGATCCTGGCTGATTGGGATGGTTTCTAGAACCTGTAATAATGTTCCTTCATTAAACCAAGGCATGTTCATCGATGGTTTCACCACATTATCACCATGTAGTGCGCTGATGGGGATAAACCGGATATCCGTTTTCGGAAACACCTGATCAGCAAACTTCTGGAAATCTCCGGCTATATTAAGGAAAACATCCTGACGATAATCCATCAGGTCCATTTTATTAATACAGACGATAATGTGAGGAATCCCTAAGAGGGAAGCCAAATAGGCGTGCCGGTAAGTCTGCTCAATCACCCCGTTACGGGCATCAATGAGCACGATGGCAGCATTGGCAGTGGAAGCTCCGGTAACCATATTCCGGGTATATTGGATATGGCCGGGTGTATCGGCGATGATAAATTTCCGTTTAGGAGTAGCAAAATACCGGTACGCAACATCGATGGTGATCCCTTGTTCCCGTTCTGCTCGCAGTCCATCGGTAAATAAAGCCAGATTCAAGTGCTCATTCCCTTTTTGAATACTGGCTCGTTTTACAGCATCAAGCTGATCCTCAAAAATAGACTTACTGTCGTATAAAAGCCTTCCAATGAGTGTGCTTTTTCCATCATCAACACTTCCTGCTGTAGTAAATCGCAACAGTTCCATGTCAAGATAAGCCTTACTCGAAAAAATATCTTTCATTAAAAATATCCCTCTTTTTTCCGATCTTCCATGGCTGCATCAGATCGTTTATCATCATACCGGCCACCACGTTCTGTTATTCTGGTTGCAGCTATTTCCTGAATAATATCTTCCACGGTATCGGCAGTAGAAAGAGATAATCCGGTACAACTGATATCCCCCACAGTCCGGCAACGAACCTGCAGGGTTTCAATTTTCTCAGTTGGTTTCATTTCCATAAAAGGAGCAGCAGCAAGCCAAACCCCGTCACGAAAAAAAACCTTCCGTTCATGAGTAAAATAAATGCTTGGAAGGTCAATTTTTTCGGCAAGAATATACTGCCATATATCCATTTCTGTCCAATTGCTGATAGGGAAAACCCGAAAATGTTCTCCCATCCGTTTTTTCCCATTGAAAAGATACCAAAGTTCAGGACGTTGATTTTTTGGATCCCACTGTCCGAAGCTGTCGCGATGTGAGAAAAAGCGTTCCTTGGCACGC
Organism: Bacteroidales bacterium; assembly: GCA_023231005.1. Classification (GTDB taxonomy): domain Bacteria; phylum Bacteroidota; class Bacteroidia; order Bacteroidales; family FEN-979; genus CAIVAT01. The sequence goes on from JALNWG010000010.1 coordinate 36,596, forward strand.
GCTTTTTCTTCATCTCTTCTTGCTCCTCCAATGGCTGCATCATATTTATTTTTCGCTATGGTATCTAGTAAGGTAACAGTTTGTAACAAATTCCTGCTGGCATTAATTCCCTGTTCTTCCACGACCCGTCCGGAATCGATAGATTCCTGTACAGAGCCAACGACCAGTTGTGCTTGTAATGACGATACTAGTCGATCTCTAAAATCAAGGGTTTCCATGAAATTATGACCAGTGTCAATATGAAGCAGGGGAAAAGGAATTTTAGCAGGATAAAATGCTTTACGTGATAAATGAACTAAAACAATGGAATCTTTTCCGCCTGAAAACAGCAAAGCCGGATGTTCAAATTGTGAAGCAACTTCACGCAAAACATAAATTGCTTCCGCTTCCAGCTCGTTCAGGTGCGTCAACTGATAATCGATTCTCATTTCCTACTGTCTCTTATGATTTCCCAAATATTCGCTGAAGAAATGTTTTTTTCTTGGAAGAATCTTTATCGTCAGAATAGTACCCATATCCATACCCATATCCGTATCCATATCCATACCCATACCCATAACCATATCCGGAACCGTATCCATACCCATATCCGTAACCGTATCCATATGAACTCCGGGTGAGCTTCACATCATTAATCAATATTGCGAGATTATTGATCTCACGGAGTTCCATATCGCGGATGATGGAAGCAAATATCTTTTTATGAGTAAAGCCTTGCCGTACCAAAAATAAATTTGCATCGACATGTCTCATAAGAAGAAAAGCATCTGTTACTAAACCCACTGGAGGAGTATCGAGGATGATGTAGTCATAAATTTCCTTGAGTTTGAAAAACATTTCCTTGCATTTTTCAGAAGCAATAAGTTCCGCCGGATTTGGAGGTACCGGTCCGCCTGTAATGATGTCAAGATTTTCAATGCCAGAGAATTGAATGATATCTTCCAATTTGCTTTTGTTGATCAGATAAGAACTGATCCCTTCGGAATTGGTAAGTCCGAAGTCTTGATAGATTTTTGGTTTCCGTAAATCAAAACCCATTAAAAGCGTCTTTTTCCCATATAAGGCAAAAATAGAAGCTAAGTTAATGGAAACAAAAGTTTTTCCGGCGCTAACCATATCAGAGGTCACCAGGATGGTTTGTCTTTCCTTCCCTTTCAGGAGGTAATTGATATTTGTCCTGACCGAACGAAAAGACTCGGCAATGGTCGATTTCGGAGAGTCAATCACCGGAATTTTACTGGCTTTGTCATTGTGTATTACATGTCCGACGATCGGAAGTTTGGTTACCTTTTCAACATCTTCCCGTTCCATGACCATATCATTGAAATAATCCTTTCCCAGAATATAAAGGATGGGAAGAATAATTCCCAGAATCAGAGCAATGATATAATTGAGGCTTTTCTTTGGATATACCGGAGATAAACCAACTCCACTTGCTTCGTCAAGGACTTCATTATCGGAGAGGTTGGCAGCCTGTGTAATCTGAGCTTCCGACCTTTTCTGAAGCAGGTAGGTGTATATTGCATCAGTCAGTTTAAACTTTCTTTCAATGCCAAATAATACTCGTTGTGTTTCGGGAAGATTACTGATTCGGGAATTGATTGATGACACCCGGCTATTGATCTCTTTCAAGGCAATTTCATTCGAATTTATTGCACTTTTAACATTTTCATACAATGCATTTTTGGTCGTCGTAATCTGCAAATCAATGGCTCTTAGGCTGGGATTCTTGTCCATGGAATACTGCGATGCCTCTGTCCTTTTCATGTATAACGCGGTCAGTTGCATGGTCAGATCATTCAGTACTGTATTGTCAATACCCATGGATGCAGGAACAATCAATTCATCGAGCTTTCGATTTTTTTCGATGTATTCCTTCATATTCAAAAGATACTTTGATTTGACAATCAGAACGGCTTTCTCGTCCTGAAGCTGCATCATTTTTTCGAATACCTGCTTGGCCTCATCATCCAGATTCATGATCTCCTTGTTGGTCCGGAAAAGCATCAGCGCTTTTTCAGATGAATTCAAAGAGTCGGAAATTCCCTGTAATTCATTGTCAATAAAAGAAATTGTACGGATTGCCACAACGTTCTTACGTTCCAATCCCTTGGCTAAATATTCTTTTGTTAACGAATTCAGAAAATCTGTAAGTTTCTTTACGTTTTCTCCTTTGAGTTTGATCTCAACAATAGATGCTTCTTTATTAATGGGTTCAAGGCTGAACGATTTAAATTCTTTCGCCAATCCGTCATAATCCTTGAAAACAAATGAAAATGATTTTTTCAAGTCTTTGTAAGGATCAAAATTGTCATTTACCAACACTTTGAATTTAAAGTCTTTCGTTTGAATGGTTTGTCCTACCGAAAAAGTTTTATCAATTGAAATATCTTCTTTTCGGTCTTCCACCATCCGTTGCTTTGAATAAATATACATTTTTGCTTCTTCATCTTTGGCTTCGAGGCGGAATTTGTCTTTTGAAATAAAATTAACATTAAATTGGGCACCAATGGGCTGAGGATAAGCCGTATCCATAATTACTTCGAAAGGACTGCTTTTGTAAAGTTCTTTCGTCATAAAATTATCTTCGCTGAAATAGGATACTTCGAAACCGATTTTTGTTAGCGTCCGATAAGTCAACGAGTAGGAGGAAAGCACCCCGATCTCGTTTTGTAAGTTCTGCATGTTGTTAAAAAGCCCCATTCCCAATAAATCCTGGGGATTCAGCTTGTTTTCCGATTTGTCCTTAATCAGAACCGTTGTTTTTACCTCATATATCGGTTTGGTATATTTATTAAAGATAAAAGCAATGATAATGGCAATAAATATGGTAACAGCAAAGAAGTACCAGTAACGGTAAAATTTAAAAAGGATGGCTTTATAGTCAACAGATTGCTGTTGTTCGTTGAAATCCTGAATATTCTCGTTCACGGGCAAAATTATTTGTTAAAGTAATTAATCAGCAAGAGGGCTGTTGAAATTGAGGTAAGCACGATGGCCCATGGGAAAGTAGTCCCAAATCCCCATCGTTTATACCCCAGAGGAATTACGTAAATGATATCGTTAGGTTGTAAATAATAATAATCAGATTTAAGAATCTTATCACTGGTCAGATCGAGATAATTAACTTTTGATCCTCCTTTTGTAAGACGGATCAATGCTACCCGGTTGCGGTTGGCAAATTCGGTCATGTCTCCAGCCAGGGATAGGGCTTCAAAAATATTGATATCATCTTTATAGATCGTAAATTCCCCGGGGCGGTTTACTTCTCCAACTAAGGTAATCTTGAAATTAACCATTTTTACGACTACCGTTGTCTCCTTTAAATATTCATTAATCAATTGCTGAATCATCGACTTCACCTGATCAACCGTTAAATCCCTTACAATAACTTTACCGATAATGGGAAAATCAATTGTCCCCTCCGTTGTAACGCTGTAGCTATTTAAATAAATAGATGCATCATTGGCATAATCATTATAGGAATTGGTTCCCGATTGTTTATTAAAAAAGAGAAATGCTTTTTCATCCAAGCTAAAAACCCTGATATACAGATTATCTTTGGGTTGAATTTTATAGTCAATATTGTGGGTGTTATTATAAAAAACGGAAGTGTCATGCTCCAGTTGTTTTTGGAGATAGATGATCTTTTTTTGGGGAACGCAGGACGAAAAAATGAAAATTAATAAAGAAAGATAAAGGCCAGTTTTTATGGATAATAATAGATGGTGTTTCATAGAGAACTTGAATTGAGAACGCAAAAATACATTTTTTGATAATTAATTCAAAGGACATTGGTTATTTATCCTAAATATTCCCTAAGATTCAACTGTTTCACCAATCATTGTGGCAGAAGTAACACTGAGAATTTTGACCTTGATTAAATCACCAGGCTGGGCAATGGTTTTGGAAAATACAACAACTTTGTTTTGAATGGTACGGCCAAAATAGTGGTCTTCCGATCGCTTTGAACGTCCCTCAATAAGTACTTGAACTGTTTTCCCGATTTCCAGTTTGTTCCTTTCAAGGGATAATTTTTGCTGAAGTTGAATAATCTCTTGGAGACGTTGGTCTTTTATACCTGTTGGAACATTGTCTTTCAGTGTTTCTGCTGCCAGAGTCTGTGGCCTTTCAGAATATTTAAACATATATGCTGCATCATAACCAACCCATTCCATCAACGAAAGAGTATCCTGGTGGTCAGCTTCTGTTTCCTCGCAGAATCCGGAAATGATGTCGGTCGAAATGGCACAATTCGGAAGAATTCTGCGAATGGCCTCAATCCGCTCCATATATTGTTTTCGGGTATATTTGCGGTTCATCAGACCAAGGATATGATCACTTCCAGATTGTACGGGCAAATGGATCGCTTTGCAAAGATTGTCATGACGAGCAATGGTATAAAGCAATTCATCGGAAATATCTTTGGGATGTGAAGTGGCAAAACGGATGCGTATCCGGGAATTCACTTCTGCTATCAATTCCAGAAGCTGTGCAAAATTAATTGTCCCCTCTTCATTTGTCCATCTATAAGAATTTACATTTTGTCCGAGAAGGGTAACCTCCCGGTACCCTTTTTCAAATAAATCCTTGGTTTCCTCGATAATGGAAGCAGCATCACGGCTTCGTTCCTTTCCACGGGTAAATGGAACGACACAATATGAACAATAATTTTCACACCCCCGCATAATAGAAATAAAAGCCGAAATCCCGTTGGAATCAATACGAACCGGAGAGATGTCGGCATAGGTTTCATCGGTTGATAAAATGGTGTCAATCGCGGGAATCTCTTTGCTAATCTGACGGATAAGGTCCGGTAAATGACGATAAGAATCTGGTCCTGCGACCAGATCAAGTAGTTGTTCTTCTTCAACTAAAGCCAAACGGGTTCGATCTGCCATACATCCCAGCAACCCAATCACTAGCTTCGGATTTTTTTTCTTTAATGATTTGAAATAATAAAGTCTCTTTCTAACACGATCCTCTGCATTTTCACGAATGGAACAGGTATTGATAAAAATAATATCGGCTTCCAAAACGTTGGGAATCAATTCATATCCATCATTTGTTAAAATGGAAGCAACGATTTCACTATCAGAAAAATTCATCTGACAGCCATAGGTTTCAATAAATATTTTATTGTTTTTTTTCATGAAGCGTATTACCCTCCCGGTAACTTGACTGATTAAGGATAAAAAAGTGGTACAAAGGTAAGGATTAAGTTAATTGTCTTACTTTTGTGCCGGATTTCGAAAACTAAAAACGGTATCCAAATGACAAAGAACTTAGTAATTGTTGAGTCTCCAGCCAAAGCCAAAACCATTGGTGGTTTTTTAGGGAATGATTTTACGGTGAAGTCGTGCATGGGACATGTAGCTGACTTGTCAAAAAAGGATCTTGGAGTTGATATTGAAAATGGATTTCTGCCACGTTATGTCATATCTCCGGAAAAAAAGAAAATTGTTTCCGAATTAAGAAAACTTTCGCAAGATTCTGAAATAGTGTGGCTTGCGTCTGATGAGGATCGGGAAGGAGAAGCCATTGCATGGCATTTGATGGAAACTCTTGGTTTGGAAGAAAAAAACGCCAAACGGATTGCCTTTCATGAAATTACAAAAACAGCCATTTTTGAAGCAATCGAATCTCCAAGAAAGATTAATATTGACTTGGTAAATGCACAGCAAGCACGTCGTGTTTTAGACCGCTTAGTTGGATTTGAATTGTCCCCGTTGTTGTGGAAAAAGATAAGACCATCATTATCTGCCGGTCGTGTGCAATCCGTTGCGGTTCGTCTCATCGTTGAGCGGGAAGAAGAGATTAAAAACTTTAAAAGCACTTCGGCTTTCCGAATTCTCGGAGAGTTCATTGTACAAAATGGCACCAAAAAAAAATTCGTCAAAGCTGAATTAAACAAACGTTTTTCCAGCAAAGATGTAGCTGTTGCTTTTTTAGAAAAAAATTTTGGAAGTACTTATACAGTGGAAGAGGTTGACACAAAACCGGCAAAAAAATCTCCTGCTCCTCCATTTACCACATCAACACTTCAACAAGAAGCATCTCGTAAACTCGGATTTTCCGTGGCTAATACCATGCGCGTTGCCCAGGAACTCTATGAATCCGGGCAGATTACCTATATGCGTACCGATTCTGTAAATTTATCGCAAATGGCCTTGGCAATGGCACGCCAGGAAATCACCGATAGTTTCGGTGTCCCTTATGTGAAAACTCGGAAATTTACTACCAAAACCAAAGGAGCGCAGGAAGCCCATGAAGCCATACGGCCCACCTACCTCAACCATAAAACCATTGAGGGGGATAAATCACATAAACGGCTGTATGATTTGATCTGGAAACGCACTATCGCTTCCCAGATGGCTGATGCTGAATTGGAAAAAACCAATGTCATCATCGGAATAAATAATGCTGAAGAAAAGTTTATTGCCAGGGGAGAAGTTATTAAATTTGATGGTTTCCTGAAAGTTTATATGGAATCGACAGATGACGAAGAATCAAACGGTGAAGAAGGGATGCTCCCTCCCTTATCAAAAGGCGAAAAACTTGACTTGAGTGAAATGATAGCCCAGGAAAAATTTACCCAACAACCTTCCCGGTATACAGAAGCTACTTTGGTAAAAAAAATGGAAGAACTTGGAATTGGACGGCCTTCTACCTATGCTCCAACAATTTCCACCATTCAAAAAAGAGGATATATCATCCGGGAAGATCGTCCGGGATATGTTCGCAATTATACTTTGATCACGCTAAAAAATAAAGTAATTAAGGAAGAGATTAAATCGGAAAATGTAGGTTTTGAAAAGTCCAAACTATTCCCTACCGATATAGGTACCCTGGTCAACAATTTTCTGGTAGAACATTTTACCAATATCATGGACTATAATTTTACTGCAAATGTTGAGGAAGAATTCGACCAGATTGCACTAGGAAAACTGGTCTGGAATGAAATGATTAAAGAATTTTACTTCCCATTTCATGCTCAGATTGAAGGGACTCTGGAAAATACTAAAAAAGTCAGCGGCGAAAAACTTCTTGGTACAGATCCTCAAAGTGGCCAATCCGTTTTCGTAAAAATCGGACGTTATGGACCCATGGTTCAATTGGGAGTAACCGATAATGAAAAAAAACCCAAGTTTGCTGCCCTGAAAAAAGGGCAAAGTATCGATTCCATTTCTCTTACCGAAGCGATGGATTTATTTAAATTGCCAAGAACCCTTGGTGAATTTGAATCTGAAGATGTTACCGTTGCAATCGGCCGGTTTGGTCCATATATCCGTCATAAATCTCTGTTTTACTCGCTTCCTAAACAAGACGACCCGTTAACGGTAGAGCTCAACCGGGCCATTGAGATCATTTTGGCAAAACGACAAGCAGACAGCCAGAAAATCTTGCATGAATTTAAAGAAGACCAAAAGGTGATACAGGTTTTAAATGGACGATATGGGGCCTATATCTCTTTTAAAAAAGAAAATTTTAAAATTCCTAAGGGGAAAGACCCAAAATCCTTGACCCTGGAAGATTGCAAAACAATTATTGCCAATACACAGCCTTCAAAATCAAAATTGAAAAAGAAAAAGTAATATCCCATGGATGTTTCTACTTTTTTTGAATCTGTAGATCTGCAGGAATTTCCCATCATCGGTGATAATTCTGCGCAGACCCGTTTGGGAAACACTATCCGAATTTTTTCTGATGAGCGTGATTTTCCCGACTATTCTTCCTATGAACTTGCCCTCATCGGGGTAAAAGATGACCGGAGCGCCATCAATAATGAGGGATGTGCCTTTGCGCCTGACATGGTACGAAAATATCTTTACCAACTAAACACCGGGCCTTACCCCATCAAACTGGTCGACCTTGGCAATATTAGAAAAGGGCATGCTTTATCCGATACCTATTTTGCTGTTAGCTCTGTAGTGGCTGAATTGTTATCCAACAATGTTTTCCCAATTATTATTGGAGGTAGTCAGGATTTGACATACGCCAATTATCAGGCATATCAAAGCCTGGGCCAGATTATCAATATTGTGGCAGTTGATCCCATGTTTGATTTGGGGAAATCAGAACAGGAACTTACATCACAATCGTATCTGAGCAATATTATTCTGCACCAACCTAATTATCTTTTTAATTACGCAAATATAGGATACCAGACTTATTTTGTCGATCAGGAAGCCTTGAAACTGATGAAAAACTTGTTTTTTGACACCTATCGACTTGGCATAGTTCGTGAAAGTCTGGAAGAAGTTGAACCAATCGTTCGAAACGCTGATATGCTGAGTTTCGACATCTCTTCTGTACGTATTTCTGATGCGCCTGGAAATGGGAATGCTACTCCCAACGGTTTTTATGGAGAAGAGGCTTGTCAGATCATCCGTTATGCAGGGTTATCGGATAAACTTACTTCCATTGGATTTTATGAAGTAAACCCTTCCTTAGATCATGCAGGCCAAACCTCGCATTTGGTGGCTCAGATGATCTGGTATTTCCTTGATGGATTTTATAATCGTGCCCATGATTTTCCATTTCGTAACGAAGAGGACTATCTGAAATATCGTGTAAGCATCCGGGATCATAAAGAGGAGATCGTTTTCTTTAAAAGTAAAAAAACAGATCGATGGTGGATGGAGATTCCTCTCCCCATGGAACAAAGGATCAAATACGAAAGACATTACTTAGTACCTTGCTCCTATAAAGATTATCAAACTGCCTGTGAAAATGATATTCCGGACCGATGGTGGATGGTCTATCAAAAGCTCATGTAGGCTTTAGTTAACCCAACCTGGCGGGATTTTCAGTCAGAAAACTTTTCCATCCGGAAAATTTTTTTCCGGTTTCCGGATGTCCCTTTTGAAAATAATGACAAACAGCTGCTGCTAAACCGTCGGTTGCATCCAATGTTTCTGGAATTTTCCGGATTTCCAATAGTCTTATCAACATATTGGCAACCTGCTCCTTTGATGCAGCCCCTTTCCCGGTAATCGATTGCTTAATTTTTCTAGGGGAATATTCAAAAAAAGGAACAGATCTCGACAATGCTGCTGCAATTGCTACCCCCTGCGCCCGTCCCAATTTAAGCATTGATTGAACATTTTTCCCAAAAAATGGAGCTTCAATAGCAAGCTCATCCGGATGATATTGATCAATTAGCGAAATCATACGTTCAAAAATTATTTTCAGGCGTACCGCATGATCATTGTATTTGTTTAATTTTAGCTCGCCTAAAGCAAGAAGTTCGATTTTATTTCCGGATTCTGAAATAATACCATAGCCCATCACCGTGGTTCCGGGATCAATCCCTAAGATAATACGCTCACTGGCCATAGAAAAAATAATGAAAAATCATTCAAAAGTAAGAAAAATAGGGAATCTGGCGCTTCAAATCCTCATTATTGCGGGTACTTATGGATTTATATATAAACAAGTATTTTTAAAAGGGGATTTCCCGAAAATTATAAATACGCTTAAAGAAGATTTTTCACAGACCGGTTTTGCCTCTGGGCTTGTCGTTGTGTTACTTCTCATGTTGGTAAACTGGGGGCTGGAGTCCTCTAAATGGAAATTTTTAATCAGTAAAGTTGAAAGGGTTTCCTTTCTGAAATCTGTGCAAGCAGTACTTGCTGGAATTTGTATCAGTTCATTTACACCAAACAGGGTTGGAGAGTTTTTTGGGAGGGTTTTCATGCTGCGAATGAGAAGCCGGATTGAAGGAATCCTCATCACAATTATTGGTAGTATGGGGCAGCTTCTTATTACTGTGCTGGCAGGTAGTATTGCCTGGCTTATTTTTATCCCTCAATATTTTCCGGCATCTCCGTTTGCTTCCGGATATTTTTATTATGCCCAGATTTCTCTTGTATTTGTCTTGGATTTATTATTGCTCATGCTTTTTTTCAATGTTTCTTTTTTAACGTCTCTCAAAGAAAGAATCCTGAAAAATGGATTGAAAAAGCTTCGAAGGTTTTTCAGAGTTTTTACTTTTTATCATAATAAAGAGATAGCTACGGTACTTTTATTTAGTTTCCTAAGATACCTGGTTTTTTCTACTCAATTTTATCTCTTGCTTAGATTGTTTAGTGTGCCTGTGGACTTTTTTGATGCTCAGATTCTTATCGCCATCATCTATTTCATTATGGCTGTGATCCCCACAATCGCTTTAACCGAATTAGGGATCAGGGGTTCGGTTTCGATTTATATATTTGGTCTCTATGTAGCTCACACCAACATCGTAAGTAATAATTATGATCTTGGTGTCCTGGCTGCTACTACCCTACTTTGGGTGATCAATCTTGGAATTCCGGCTGTATTGGGTTCTGTTTTTATTTTCCGGTTACAATTTTTTAGAAAATAAGGGAAAGGATTTCAAAAAATGACAGATCTCGAAGTAATAGTTTGTTTGATTTTATTCATCATATTGGCCGGATATGGATTCATCATTCTTTACTTTACAACAGGCCTGTTTAAGTTAGATCATGCCAGTAAAACAACTGCAAAAAATCCATCTCAGGAATTTAAAACTCTTGTTACTATCATTGTTCCGGTGCGGAATGAAGTAAAACACATTTTTAGGATTCTGGAGGAATTTCGTCTTCAGGATTATCCTTCAGAACTATTTGAAGTCATTGTTACGGATGATTTTTCGGAAGATAATACCCTCGCTTTTATCAAACGGTTTGTAGATTTGTTTCCAGAATTTCCTTTAAAATTAATAACCGGTAAATCGTTGGAATCCCTTGAATATGGGAAAAAATCAGCGATTGAAAGGGCTCAAAGGGAAGCGAAGGGAGAACTGATTGTCTGTTCGGATGCTGACACAATTCGTCAATCTCAATGGATTTCCAGTATTGTGAGGGAATATGAACAGAGTAAGAGTCAAATGATCTTGGCCCCGGTTTCATTTCGGGACGAAAAATCGGTTTTTCAAAAAATACAATCGTTGGAATTCATGGGAATCATGGCTGTTACGGCTGGTTCTGCGGCCATCGGGAAACCCGTCATGGCCAATGGGGCAAACCTCTCTTATACAAAAAAATCTTTTCAGGAAATCGGAGGATTCAAAGACAACCTTCAATATGCCTCCGGTGATGATCAATTTCTTATGTCCTCCATTTCGAAAAAATTTGGAAGATCCGCAATCGGGTTTTTATATCAGCGTCAGGCTATCGTTCAAACATGGCCGGAAGATTCTTTAAAAAGTTTTTTTCAGCAACGGATACGGTGGATTTCAAAAGGGAAAGGATATCGGGATCCATTGATAATAGGGGTGGCAATGGTTACCTATATGGTCCATTTTTCTCTTTTAGCCGGGATGGTTTTTGGGTTTTTCTCGTCCTCGTTATTTTTTATTTCCTTTTTCTTGTGGATAGGAAAAATATTGATTGATTATCCTGGAGTCTATATCATGGCCCGGTTTTTCAACAAAAAAGAGATGTTGGGGTACTATTTTATTGCCCAGGTTTTTCAGCTTTTTTATGTGGTTTTTATCGGGGCTTTGGGATTGGTATTACCTTACCGTTGGAAGGGGAGGGAGAGAAACGCCTCCGCAAGAGTAAGATCGTCGGGGTGAGTTATTTTCAGATTTAAAGATTCTCCGGGTATTAAGTGAATTGTTTCACCCAAGGTCTCAAGAACGCTGGCATCATCGGTGAATGCATCCGAATAAGGATTCAAATATGCTTTTTTTATAATGGCGGCGTTAAAAACCTGAGGTGTTTGAATGATGCAGTAATTCATTCTGTTCACTGGCCGGTTTTTCAGTTTGGTAATCCTTCTCATTGAATCATGAATGGGAATCATGGGAATACAATTTCCATTTATTTCTGCCGCCTCAAATACTTTTCGAATCAGAGTTGGAGAGATCAGGGGACGAACCCCATCGTGAATCGCAACCATTCCTTCAGACGAAATTTTTTCCAATCCGTTTTTAACAGAGTGGAACCGGGTTTCTCCTCCGGCAACGAGCCGATGCGGAAAAGTAAAGGAAAACCGGGAGCATAAATCTTTCCAGGTTTTAAACTGGTCCTTGGGTAAAACAATCACAGGGATCAAGTCTGTGAAGGCTTGATTAAATGCCTCAATACAATACATCAACACGGGCTTCCCTGCCAACAGCAAAAATTGTTTGGGGACTTCTGCTTTCATCCGGTTCCCGATGCCACCTGCGACGATAATGGCCGACTTTTTCAATAAACGAAAGTTGAATTAAAGAATCAACATTGGGTAGCCATAAGTAAAGAACTTATATTTCTTATCAACGGCAACTTCATAGGCTTTCATCAGAAGATCATAACCAGCAAAGGCTGCCACCATCATCATCATGGGGGACTGGGGAAGATGCAGGTTGGTGATCATAGCATTAGCAATGCTGAATTCATAAGGAGGAAAAATAAATTTATTGGTCCATCCACGATAGGGTTTCAGATTACCGGCAATGGTAACAGAAGATTCGATTGTTTTCATGGAAGTAGTGCCCACAGCAACAATCCTTCTTTTGTCGGCCATTGCCCGGTTGACAATTTCAGCTGTTTCCGGTTCAATGATGGCCTCTTCCGAGTCCATTTTATGTTTGGTAAGATCTTCAACATCAATGGTGCGAAAATTTCCCAATCCTACATGGAGGGTAATTTCAGCAAAGGAAACACCCTGTAATTCGAGCCGTTTGATGATTTCCCTGCTAAAATGAAGCCCTGCAGTAGGGGCAGCGACAGCTCCCTCATGTTTTGCAAAAATGGTTTGATAGCGTTCATCATCTTCGGGCGTGGCCTGGCGGTTATGAATCTTGGGAAGAGGCGTTTGCCCTAATTGCTGAATGGTTTTTTTAAATTCATCATAAGTACCATCGAACAAAAACCGGATGGTTCTCCCACGGGATGTTGTGTTATCGATCACCTCAGCCACCAGAGAATCATCATCGCCGAAATAAAGCTTATTGCCAATCCTGATTTTTCGTGCCGGATCAACAAGAACATCCCAAAGGCGCGATTCGCGATTTAATTCACGAAGTAAAAAAACTTCGATTTTTGCACCGGTTTTTTCCTTCTCGCCGTAAAGTCTCGCTGGGAAGACTTTGGTATTATTAATGATAAAGACATCTCCTTCGCCAAAATAAGTAAGGATATCTTTAAAAGAGCCATGTTCAATGGTTTGTGTTTTACGATCAAGGATCATCATCGGAACATCATCCCGCTGTTTTGAAGGATGACTGGCGATCAAATCGGGGGGTAAATGGAAGCGGAACTGGGATAATTTCATGAGTTTTGGCCTGTTAAAAAGGCCGGCAAAGGTAATGCTTTTTTTACCAAAAGTCAAGAAATCAAGTTAATGAATCTGAAAAAAGATCAAGAATATCTTCTCCATCGTGGATTTTCAAATGATGCACAACCATCCCACATCCAATGGCACCTTCAATATTCTCGATGGAATCATCGATAAACAAAGTTTCACGAGCATTTAGCCTGCTTTGCCTGAGAACGTACTCAAACACCGCTTTGCCAGGTTTCTGAAGATGAATCTGAAATGAAAAATAGGCTTTTTCAATCCAGGAATTAAAATCGGGATACCCTGATTGCTTCTGAAAATCATGAAGATATTGACGGTAATGAATCTCATTGGAATTGCTGAGGATGAAAACCCGAAAATCCCGAACTAATTTTTCAAGTAACCGGATCCGTGCCAGAGGAATCGGAAGTAACATGGCATTCCATGCCTGATCGATTTGTTCATCATTCACCGGTGCAATGAATTGTTTTTTTAAAATATTCCTGAACTCTTGAGATGTCATATCACCCCGTTCATATTTTCGAAGCAGATCATCTGAACTTGAAATGGAATTAGAAGGTACAAAAGTACGCATCCCAAATTCCTTGAATTTAGCATCTGTACGCTTCATGTCAAGATCACAGATTACACCTCCAAAATCAAAAACCAGGTTTTTAATGGATTCCGGATTTGGAAGATCTGGTATGGAGAGACGCATTGAGAAAAGGTTATGAAAACATAATACGCTTGCAAAAATCGTAATAAATATCTACTTTTGTCCGCTTAAATTTCAATTTTTATTGTCAATTGCCAATTAAAATTGAAGGGCCCATAGCTCAGTTGGTTAGAGCAGTAGACTCATAATCTATTGGTCCCAGGTTCAAGTCCTGGTGGGCCCACTTCCTATCTCATCTCACTTCTTTTTTCCTGAAAAATAATAACGATAGTCAAATACAAGCCGGATACCCGCATACCAGATGGTCCGCGTTTCCGGTAACGCATAATCTTTGCCATCAGTTATCGCGATGGTAGATCGTTTTCCTGGTATATCAAACCCTCCATGCAACTGAAATAGCAGGCTCCCGGTCTGTCGTGAAGAATAGGTACGGAAGGGGCGGTATTCCACAATCGGGAATTCAAACCTGGTTGAATACATCGAATAGTACCCTTCTACAGGGCCACCTTGCTCGTTAATGGCATCTTGAATGGTCACAAGGTATCTGTCCGGTCCTCTTCCCGTTCCATACATACTGACAGCTACCTCTCTTCCCAGCACAAACTGGAATCTTCCAATAGGGGTCGGCAAACCCGTTTGCCAGGGAATCAAACCTCCATTTCCCGCTGTAGTGATTACCTTCTGCATGGTATTTGGTGATGTCAACGCTAAAATAGGCGCTAAAATCACCAAGTCGCCGGGAATCAGAAAGAAAGGTAATCTTAAACGGACATAATAAGCATCACGGCTTGGAATAGCAGCAGCAAAATCGCCGAAACTTTGCATAATGGGCTCGTCATTGTAATCATATCTCATGGTGGAGCCTAAATCAATACGGGCACCAAGATCAAGAAAGACCAGTCCATCGCCTGATTCGTTCAAAACCCCTTCCATTCCCAATCCAAAACGCAGGCCAAGTTCCAACCCCGAGCTGAAACCGTTGTATGTTTGATAGTTAAAAAAGCCCCCATCTAAATAATTGAGGCTGGTTGCTGCACTAAGGCCAACAAAAGGACCTATTTCTGCACGGAATCTTGGTAGTTCTCCCAACCCTGCTATCAAACCTGGAATTGGGGTTGCCATCAATACGGTATCACATAAAATCATCATTTTAGCATCAATCGGATGTATGGGCATCACTACAGCTTTGCTTACGTTGAATGTATCCGGTGTTGCAGGGAAAAGATCAACAGGAACAGCATCCACCAAGATCTTCCCGCTGGCTGCATCCAAAAGTTGCTCCAGACTCGTACGGACCGCTCTGGATGTCCATCCAATATCCTCTTCCCGCATCGTGGCATCTCCCATTAATACCATTTCTTTACCCTGCCAGGTAGTTACATTCAACCCTGCTTCATTGTAATAATCATGAGTTCCTTTACGTTTTGCGGCATCACCCCAAATTCCAGCTACATGCCCAGATGTAAAACTATCCTCAAGAAAATGAGCTGCAAATGCTTCATCGGCCAGAGCCGATAGTGCCAATGCTGAGCGCTGCTCGGGTGTTAGGCTTTTAGAATTTAGCCGGGAGGCTTTTGACAGAGCGCTCATGTGATACCAGGTATAGGTGCCAATGGTATTGATTTCCGTTCCTTCTTTATAGCACAATGAAAAAAAAGCTTCAGGTTTGGTATTTACGGCTGGTAGCGCCAGCATGAAGTGGCCATTGTTTTTACCACCCCTGGTAACATACTCCGGATCAGCACGAAGCAGCTTGATATCCGAATCTCTCATCTCACTGATACGTTCACTGCGATTGTGCGCATTGTCGAGTCCAAATTGGAGCTTTGCCGCTATAGCTGTGACATCTAGTATCCAATCGGATTGGAGAACAATATTGGTCATATCTGCAGATGAAACAGCGTGATCTCCTGCTATTGCACACCAGGTCGCATAATCGATACACTGGGGTTTTAAGCCTTGTTCCAACTCAATGACCTCTATGCATAATCTTGATTCATAACCTTTTCTGGCTGAAGCCCAAATCTGGTCAAGGATTGCACGACGGTTGGGATCAAGTTTCGTGATGGCAGCCATCATTATTTCCCTATGCTCGGGAAAAACCCAAGCTGATGCATGCATAGCAAAGCAGCAAATCATTAGTAAGGGCAGAAAGATTTTTGTTCTCATGTGAAGTATGCTTATGTCCAATATTATTTCAAATAGTTTTTATCTTTTTTCGAAAAATTGAATTTTAATGATATCCCGGCAGTTACTGTACCATAATATGTACGGTAATATTCAATATTGGTTTCTGCAAAAGGGAACGAGAGCGCATGATAATAACCCAAACCTACTTCACCGAAGTTCTCTTTGCGGTATTTTTTCTTATTGTTTTTTGAATAGATGTACTCCGTAGCGTTTGGTTTACATCCGCTTAGTAAAATAATGACAACTGCTAATAATGAAAAGGGAAAGAAATTTCGTTTCATCCAATCATTTGAATTGAACGCGTAATATTACAGTAAAATTGAATAGTTTTGCAATAGTTAATGTTAACAAATTTAGGATATTTTCAGGATAATTATTCAACACAGATGAAAAAGAAGATCTTGTCGCTCCCACTTTTATTAGGGATACTTTTTGTAACCCTTTCCTTCAATAATCCAAAAACCGAAAATGCACTCAAGAATTCTCTGGACAGATTGAACTGGTCCGAAAGAAACTATTCAACTCTTAACCAGATGATCAACGAATATGGAATCGGGGGAAAATATCATGAGGAGGGCAAAACCCCATATATTGTTTTGGACTGGGATCAAACATGTGCCCATTTTGATGTTGAAGAGGCGTTGATGCGATATCAGTTGTTCAACCTTCACTTTAAAATGACAAAAGATCAATTCAAAAACATTCTCAAAGACACCATCAACGGAGTTTTCCAACTTTCGGAAAATTTCAATAAAATCAATCTTTCCGATTTGAATTCAGATCTGATCACAGAATATAATTTTCTTCAAGATAATTACGTGGGATTTCATGGGAAAATGGCCTTGGATGAAATCATGTCGACCCCCCAGTACAAGGACTTTATCGTCAAATTTCTTTTTCTGGCAGATGGATATTTCGATACGCCCGGTATTGGTATGGATCATATTTTTCTTTGGGAGCTTTATTTATTTACAGGATTTTCTATTGATGAAGTAAAATCCATGGCAAAAGAGGCTGTTTCTTTTGAACTGGCTAACCAGATCGGAAAACAGACGTTGCATTCACCATCTGGTTTAAAAACGCGTACAGGTGACATAACCTGTTCCTTTAATTCCGGCTTGCGCGTTTTTTCGGAAATGCAGGATCTGATTTCTACTTGCAGAGGGCATGGCATTGATGCATATATCGTTTCTGCAAGTTATAAACCCGTCGTTGAGGTTTTTTCAGGGATTGGGAACTTCGGATATAATTTTGAACCGGATCATGTAATTGGCATGGAACTTGAAATTGGTGCCGATGGAAAAATTTTACCTGAATATAAAAAAGGGTGGATAAAAACGTTCGGACAGGGAAAAGTTGAAGCCATTAATAAGAAAATAAAATCTCTTCCAGGCAAAAATCACGATCCGTTGTTTGCAGCCGGCGACAGCGATGGCGATATAGAGATGCTTACTAAATTTCCGGGAATGAAATTAGCATTGATTTGGAACAGGGTCAAAGGAGGTGAAATTGGCAAACTTTGTAAAAGGGCTGTTGACGAAATGGAAATTCCTAATCCCAGATTTATCTTGCAGGGACGCAATGAAAACATCGGAATGGCCATTCCAAGTTCTGAAACCATTCTTCTTGGAAAGACACAACCCGAATTACTCCATCAGTAAAGACAGATCCTTCATACGGCCACCAATATAACCATTCTTGAGTTATTTGTATATTCGCGTAGGTATTTCTACTTTTCTTAATTTTTGAAACAGCATGAACTTGAAATCACTGCTTTTTTTCTTCCCTCTTTTTTTTATTCTACAGTTTTTTCCGGAAAATGCAACTTGCCAATCCTGGGACTTTATCAAGGAAAAAGACGGGATCAAAATTTATACCCGAAAAGACAAAGACAGCTCTCTGAAATCCTTTATGGGAATTATGGATATTCATTCCCCTATTGAAAAAGTCTTTAACCTGATCGGTAATGTAAAAAACGTTGATTGGTGGGATAAAAACTTGCGTGAGATCAATGTGTTGCTATACGAAAAAGATAAACATATCCAGTATTATCTGGTATATGGTGCTCCCTGGCCTGTTACTGACCGTGATTTATGTGTGGATGCAAAAATTACCACCGACCCGGTAACAGGAATAAGGGTAGTTTATTCCACCCCAATGCTTAATGTGATTCCCGAAAAACCGGACCGGGTTCGAATTACGGATTACTGGCAACGGTGGACTATTGAACCTAGAATGAATGGAATCGTTCATCTTGTTTTAGAGGGACATGTTGACCCGGCAGGAAGTGTTCCCGATTGGATTTATAACATGGTTATCACAGAAACTCCACTTAAAATCATGAGGGGAATAAAGAGAAGGTTAGAGACCCCATGATCTTAATTATCTGTTTGTTTTAACCTGAAATAATCTTAGCTTTGCCCACCGATTTTCCGTCTTAATAACTGACACATGACTTTTTTATACGTAGTCATTGGAATGGTTCTCGCTTTTGATTTTATTAACGGGTTCCACGATTCTGCTAATTCTATTGCGACTATTGTTTCAACAAAAGTTCTTTCCCCCCTTACTGCAGTCATTTTTGCTGCATTTTTTAATTTTCTTGCCTATTTTATTTTTCATACAAAAGTTGCTACAATGATTGGCAAAGGGGTGGTCGATCCGGATGTGATCAACCTGAACGTAATTGCTGCCGCCCTTTGTGCTGCAATTGTCTGGAATTTAGTGACCTGGTGGTGGGGGTTCCCCTCCAGTTCATCGCATACTCTGGTGGGAGGTCTGGTAGGTGCCGCTATTGCAAAAGCAGGTGCTAGTTCTGTAATTATCGGAGGACTCGTAAAAATTGTGGCTTTTATTTTCATTGCTCCGATCCTTGGGATGCTAATTTCTTTCATAATTTCAGCAATAGTTCTTTACATTTGTCGAAATCTCACCCCCTCTAAAGTAGATAAGTATTTCAGAAAAATCCAGCTTTTTTCAGCAGGTGCTTTTAGTTTAGGACATGGGGGTAATGATGCGCAAAAATCGATGGGTATTATTTGGGTCGCCTTGATCGTAACCGGACAAACTACCAAGAACGATCCCATTGCCTCCTGGATTGTTCTGTGTTGTTATTCAGCCATAGCCGTAGGAACATTATTCGGTGGGTGGAGAATTGTTAAAACCATGGGACAAAAAATTACTAAGTTGAGGCCTTTTGAGGGGGTATGTGCAGAATTGGCAGGATCCATTACTCTTTTTATGGCTACAAGTCTTGGAATCCCTGTAAGTACTACGCATACAATTACCGGAGCAATTATTGGTGTTGGAGCCCGAAAAGGTGTTTCGGCAGTAAAATGGGGGGTTACAACAAAAATTTTCTGGTCCTGGATATTGACCATTCCGATCTCGGCTATAATAGGAGGATTTTTCTTTTTTGTTATAAAACTTTTCGTTTGATGAACTGCCTCTAATGAAAATATATTACACCATCTAAAAAAAATCTTATGAATTTCGATCCCATTTTAAAATACTTTGTTCCCAAAGACACCTCTTTTTTTCCTTTATTTGAAGAGGATGCCAAAGTTATTATCAAATCCGCTGACCTGTTAAAAGATTTGATGGCTACTGAAACGATAGAACAACGTACATCCATTATCAAACAAATCAAATCAGTTGAACACGAAGGAGATGATGTTACCCATAAAATTTATCAGCAATTACATAAGTCTTTTATAACCCCTTTCGACCGGGAAGATATTCAGGAGTTGGCTTCTTCCTTGGACGATGTTGTTGATTATATTAATGGCACTGCCCAACGAATCGGTCTTTACAAACCGAAAGTAATTCACTCCACTTTCAAAGAAATCGCTGATGTTATTGTTGATTCAGCTAAGGAAATCGAATTTTCTTTGCTCGGATTAAGAAATGCGGGTAAAAATCAAGAGAAAATATTCCAATCTTGCATTAACCTCAATACTCTTGAGAATAAAGCTGATGATTTATATCACGATGGGATTTCACAGCTTTTTGAAAATGAAAAAGACACGATCGAATTAATCAAAAACAAAGAAATTATTGCCACGCTCGAAAAAACCGTCGATATGGCAGAGGATGTCTCGGACATCATCAAGACTATTCTGGTCAAAATGGCTTGATCCCGGTAGAAAGGGAAACATTACATGCGGTATCGATTTATCTTACTTTTTTTCTTTTTTTTCTGTTTCTCGACTTCTTCGTTTTCGCAATTTAATACATTCAACTGCATACAGTATGATAGTTTAATAGTTGCATTACCAAGTGCGGATCTGACTCAGCAAGCTAAAATATTGATCATCCTGTCAAGGCAAACGGCCGATAGCTTTCCATTACAATCTTTTACATTTATTATTAATGCGTACAAACTTGCCCTTCAGCTGAACAATCTCTCTTTGAAAGGCGAAACCCGGATTTTATTTGGAGAATATTATCAAAAAAAAAGGAATTTCTTTTATGCCCTAAATAATTTCCAGGCGGCCTTAAAAATTTATCACCAGATAAACAATTTTGGAAAGGAACTCGAAGTACTAGCGATGATTGGAAACCTTGAATGTAGTCTGAGAAATTATTCTCAGGCAATAACATATTTTAACAAGGGATTGGTGCTTTCCAGATCACAGAAAAATCGAAAAATGATGGAAATATTTCTTGATAAATTGGCCATCATATACCAAGCAAAAGGAGATATACTTCAAGCCAATAAATATTATCAAGAGGCGATCATAGTATGCCAACAAGCAGGTGATAAACATACAGAATTGATAGTCCTTAATGATATTGGAAGCATTTTAATTGATCAAAAACAGTATGATTTAGCCCTGAAAAATTATCAGAATATTTTAACCAAAGCAGACTCTCTTGATGGCGAATTTATCGGTGCTATTTATACACGTATTGCCCATATATATTTCCAAAAATCAGATTTCAAACATTCTCTGGCATATAATATGAAAGCCCTTAGAGTTAGAACCAAAAGTAATATAATACCGGATATAACTAGTTCCTTTATCAATATTGCAGGGGATTATTTTTCACTTGACCACCCTGATTCTGCACAATATTTCCTGCAAAAGGGGTTGAAACTTGCCAGACGATACGACCGCAAAAATTTGGTTGAAAATGCATACCGCCATCTGTTCAATTATTATCTTAAAAAGCGTCGTTACTCCAAAGCCTTAGAGAGTTACAAACAGTATACTGATGTATCAGACAGTATGATCAAAGAGCAGAACCAAACCAATATTTTAATGCTTGAAGCCAACCTTAAGATTAACAATATTGAAGAATCCAATGAATTTCTATCTAAGAAAAACAACATCCAAACGTTAAATTTAGATAATCAAAAGTATCAGAATTATTTCGTTCTGGGGCTTATGGTATTAGCAGGAATCTGGATGATTTACTATTTAGTTTGGTTTCTTTATAACCGGCATGCACGGGAAAAAGTACAAGATTTATTCAACCAATTGTCACATGAACAAAAAGAACGGGAACTAGCAGAGGACAGAGCCAGAGAACAAGAATATCAGTACCGTTTTTTAGCTGAAAATTCAATCGATTTTATTACTCATTTTAACAATAAAATGCAAAGAGTTTATGCTTCTCCCTCGTCAAAAAGAATTTATGGGTACGAACCGGAAGTAATGTTGACAAAAGCGCCATACGATCTGGCCCATCCTGATTTTTATGATTATGTAGAAAAAAAATTATCGGTCATGTTAGCAAATGGGTGTGCAGATCAGTTTACTTATCTGACCCAAAAAAAGGATGGAAGTTATTTCTGGGCTGAAACAATAGTCAATCCGATCTTTGATCTTCAAACTAATGATTTTAAAGAAATTGTTGCAGTTACCAGAGATATTCAGGAACGAAAATTAAAAGAATTGGAACTCATGGAAAATACAAAGCAAAAAGAAAATCTCCTCAAAGAAATTCATCACCGGGTTAAGAATAACTTTGCCATTCTGATCAGTCTCATTAATATGCAGATGGATCAAAGTAAAAATCCTGAAGTTAGGCAATCCCTTATGAATCTTCAATTACGTATCCGAACCATGTCATTAGTTCACGAAATGTTATATCGATCTAAAGACTTTGAAAAAATTTCTTTTCCAGAATACTTGCATAGCTTGTCGTCAGTGATTTCAGGTACGTATAACCGCAAAGATATTACGCTCTCCTTCGATGCCGATGAAGTGGTGATCGATATTGAATCTTGCATTCCGTTAGGGCTAATTATAAATGAAATTCTTAGTAATGCCTATAAACACGCATTCCCTAAAAATCGTTCCGGAAACATTTGGGTTAAACTGAAAAAAAACATCCAACTAAAAACCCTTTCTTTCTCCATTTGTGATGATGGAATTGGATTGCCCGATCAATTTCAACTCGAAAAATGTAAAAGTATGGGTTTTCAGATCGTTCAGATTCTGTGCAAACAAGTAGAAGGAGAGATGGTCCTTAAAAATGCCCCCGGAGTCTTATTTTCCCTCTGTTTTCCTATTCCCTCCGCATAAACAGGAATTCTTTCTATTGATCATTTTTAGTTTTTTTAAACCGTTAACAATTATTTAACGCAAAGGTAACCTTGTGTTAACATGGCTCGGCGCATGGTGAAATACCTTTGCTGCGAAATCATAAAAAAACTAAAAATGAAAAAAATTACTCACTTCCTATTATTCCTTGGCATTATTTTGCCTTTATTGGTCTTATCGACAAATTTGAAGGCTCAGCAAATCGATGACCTAAAAAAAGAACAAGATACAATCAATGAAAATGTCGGCAATCTGCGTGATAAAATCACTGGTATTGAAGAACGAATTGCAACGGCAGAAGGGGATCTTGCCAAACTGACGAAAATCAAATTGTCAGGGTATATCCAAGCCCAATGGCAACATCTTGAAGCGTCCAATGCTTATCCCGCCAATCTTTTTATGATTCGCCGAGCCAGAATCAAATTTACGTATGAACCGGTACAGGGTGTGGTTTTCGTGTTACAGCCTGATTTTCAACCTGGCAATATTACCATTAAGGATGCATTTGCCCAAGTAAACGAACCCTGGCTGAAAACCTTTTCACTCTGGGCCGGTAAATTTAATCGTCCAAATTATGAAGTGGAATACTCTTCCAGCAGCCGTGAAGTTCCTGAACGTTCAAGGGTAATCCGCGCAATTTATCCTGACGAACGTGCCATTGGTGCAAAATTGGAAATTGCCCCTCCGAATGTTCCTTTAAAAGTTCAATTGGCCATTTTTAATGGCAATGATGGAATTTCCATCAACAACCCGGTTTATAATTATGGAACTGGGAAATGGGACAATGTTACATCTGTAGGTCAAAACACTGATTTTGACAATTATAAAGATCTTATGGGCCGTGTGACTTATGCGTTTAAACTAGGAAAAATCGGTGGATTGACAATCGGTGCACATGGATATTACGGGCAGATAAAAGCCAATAGCAAGGATGTCCTTAATTCGGATTACACCTATGATAAATCATTAGAAAACGTAGGAAAGGGAGTCAAAAAGAACTGGGTGGGATTTGAAGCTCAATTGTATTTTGATTTTCTGGGAGGCCTCGCTCTGAAAGGGGAGTACATCTTTGGAGTAAATTCCACTCCAGGATATAGCGGGAGCGCAAAATTCACTTCTTCTTCAACCTCGCTAAAAAATGACACCTTGACTTTGACCACTCTGACCACAACATCGGTCAACAATGCGCCTGCAATAAGCCGTAATTTCAATGGCTATTATGTTTATCTCGTAAAAAATATTGGGAAACGGAATCAGATTGCGGTACGTTATGATTATTATAATCCGAATACAAAATTAAGCGCCGATCAAATTGGGACAGCCAAATGGGATGCAAAAGTAGCCGATGTTACAAAAGATAGTAAAACCATGGAAGGTTCAGATCCGGTTGTTGTTACCAACAACCAATCCAAAACCGTTACCGTCAACAAACTGAGCAGTGGGGTCAATGATATTCCTTACGGAACCTGGACCTTAGGTTACACCTATTTCTTTGACGACAACATCAAGTTTATGCTTGCCTATGAGATTCCTATGAATAAGAAAGTCGGGACGGTCGATGCAAATGGAAACGGAAATGTTACTTCTTCCTATACTGTAAACGGAGATCCGGGGGTCTATGATTACAGCAATGTATTAAAGCAAAACACTTTGACATTCCGTATTCAGGTTAAGTTTTAATTGAATTGTAAGAAAATCAATAAATTAAACTATTAATAATAGAAAATATGAAAAATTCAAAAAAAATATGGGGAATGATGGTCATAATAATGATTACCATCTTTGGAGCTGCCTTTATGCCGGCTCCGAAAAAAATCACAGTAAAAGGGTCAGATACCATGGTAATACTGGCACAAAAATGGGCTGAAGTTTACATGAAATCACACCCCGGATCGGTGATTCAGGTTACCGGAGGTGGATCAGGAACAGGTATTTCCGCGCTGATCAACGGATCAACAGATATCTGTAACTCAAGCCGTCCGATGAAACAATCGGAAATGAATAAATTGAAAGATCGTTATGCTTCTCTTGGGATTGAAATTCCTTGTGCCAAAGATGGGATAACCATTTTTCTGAATGAATCAAATCCCGTGAAAGAATTAACCATAAAACAGTTAAGCAATATTTTCTCCGGGAAAACCCGCAACTGGAAAGAGCTTGGCGGCCCTGATCAGGATATCAAATTATATGGTCGTGAAAACAGCTCCGGAACATACGTCTTCTTCAAGGATAATGTGGTTAAAACGGATTATGCTGCCAGTTGCCAAACCTTGCCAGGAACAGCTGCTGTGGTTAATGCCGTTTCAAAAGATAAATATGGAATCGGTTATGGCGGAGCCGCCTATGCTGCAGGTGTAAAACATTGTGCTGTTAAAAAAGATGATAAAAGTACGGCTTATGTGGCAAATGCCGAAACTGTAAAAAAAGGTCAATATCCCATTACCCGTTACCTTTATATGTATCTGCGTAATAGGCCAACAGGTGATACCAAAACCTATATTGATTGGATCCTTAGCCCTGAAGGTCAAAAATTGGTTACCGAAATTGGATATTTTCCTGTTAAATAGTTGCTGTTAGTAAGTGTGATGATCGATGTCTGGCAATATCTGAAAAGAGTTGCCTTTCATCGTTAAAAATGAAAAATGGATAATTCGATTAATAATACTGGGTTTGTTTTTACCAAAGAGTCGTTACGAAAAAAATTCCGATGGTCAGAATTTCTTTCTGAAAGGATTATTACCGGAGTGGCTTTTCTTTCCATCACCATTATTATTCTGATTTTTTTCTTCGTGTTTCGAGAGACATTACCAATTTTCAAACAGAAGAAAGAGATTGTAAAAGTGGAATCAGTTCAGAAACAGGAACAATATGGGGGTGACGAAAACGCTCAGCCGACCAATGCTTCGGGACAGGAGCAGTATGGAGTAATTACGAAAGACACCATGATGACAGAAAATCAGGTTGTGGGGGAGGATACTGTTATTCATGGGGCCGATGAGGCAACGGTGAAAAGTCTCCTGGGTAAGGATTGGTTACCAGTATCTGACCGCCCCCGATATGGATTAATTCCACTTTTGGTCGGAACGGTGAAAATAACACTGCTTGCGATTTTATTTGCTGCTCCGATTGCCATCCTTGCTGCTCTGTTTTCTGCTGCATTTGCCCCACCCTGGATGAGAGAAATCATAAAACCGGCTATAGAATTACTGGCTGGTTTTCCATCGGTGGTCATCGGTTTTTTTGCCCTGATGGTAATGGCTTCCTTTTTTCAAAACATTTTTGGATATGATACCCGGCTAAATGCTTTCGTTGGAGGAGTTGCCATGGCATTGGCTGCGATCCCGATCATATACACGATCACCGAAGATGCACTTACAGCGGTACCGCGCTCTTATACTGAAGCCAGCTTAGCATTGGGCGCTTCGCGCTGGCAAACTGCCTTATTTGTAACTCTTCCGGCTGCAACTCCCGGAATTTTTGCCGCAGTTCTGTTGGGAGTAGGCCGTGTATTTGGGGAAACCATGATTGCCCTGATGGCTACCGGAAATGCTGCTATGATTTCAGTGAATCCCTTCGAATCGGTGCGTACTTTAGCTGCAACAATTGGTGCCGAAATGGCAGAAGTTGTTTTCGGCGACACCCATTACAGTGTCCTATTCCTGATCGGTTCGCTGCTCTTCATCTTTACATTTGGGTTAAATGCTCTGGCAGAATTTTATGTGAAAGGAAAATTAGTTAAACGATTTCAGGGAAAATAATCATGAACAGAAAAAATCGGATAACCGGGGCATTATTTGTAGGCACAACAGCTTTTTCTGCCTTCCTGATCATTGCTGTTATCATCATCCTTTTGGTGGTCATTATCATCGGGGGTAAAGATACCTTTTCATGGAAATTTCTTACCTCTTTTCCGGAAGACGGAATGATGAAAGGAGGCATTTTCCCTGCCATTTACGGAACTGTTTTACTTGTTTTGATCATGTCGGTTGCTGCAGTCCCATTTGGAACCATAACAGCGATATACTTAACCGAATATGCTAAGGAAACATCAATTCTTGCAAAGACCATCCGCTTTGCAGTAAGAACACTTGCTACAGTACCTTCCATTATTTTCGGTTTATTTGGATTGGGGTTTTTTATCAAATTTGTCGGTGGCGGAATGGATAATATGTTCCTTGGAGGTCAGTTAAAATGGGGACAACCTAACATTCTATGGGCAAGTCTAACGATGTCGTTATTAACGCTGCCTGTGGTTATTGTTTCGGTGGAAGAGGCCATCCGCACTGTTCCAAGGGAAATGCGTGAAGCAAGTCTGGCGTTGGGCGCAACCAAGTGGGAAACAATCAAACGAATTGTTATCCCCGGGTCAAGGTCTGGGATTATGACCGGAACCATTCTGGCTGTCAGCCGCGGGGCAGGAGAAGTTGCCCCGATTTTGTTTACCGGAGCAGCTTATTATCTGGCAACTTTGCCAACCTCTCTCAGCGACCAGTTTATGAACCTGGGATATCATATATACATTATGGCTACCCAATCGGCCAATGTAGACCAAACCCTGCCTATCCAATTTGCTACAACGCTTGTTCTGCTAATGCTTACTTTTATGTTAAATTTAACGGCTGTAATTATCCGTTCAAGGTTACGCAGAAAAGCGAAATGATCAATGAAGAAATCTGAACAATGAAAGAACCAAAAATAAAAACTCGGGATTTGACGCTTTTTTACGGAGAAAAAATGGCCTTAAACGCCATTTCAATGGATATTCCCGAGAAGGAGGTCACCGCTTTTATCGGCCCCTCCGGGTGTGGAAAATCCACTTTCCTCCGGACTTTGAACAGAATGAACGATCTTATTCCAAATGTTAAGATAACCGGGGAAGTGCTTGTGGATTCTTTGAATATTTATGACAAACAAATAGATGTGGTCAATCTTAGGAAGAAAGTAGGAATGGTATTTCAAAAGTCGAATCCTTTTACAAAGTCAATTTTTGAAAATGTAGCCTATGGCCCTAAGATCAATGGAATGAACAACAAAGCAAAACTGGAAGAAATTGTTGAATCTTCCCTAAAAAAGGCCTTTATATGGGAAGAAGTGAAAGACCGTCTTCATGATTCAGCCATGGGATTATCGGGTGGACAGCAACAGCGTATGTGTATCGCAAGAGCTCTAGCTGTGGAACCAGAGATCATCTTGATGGACGAACCTGCCAGTGCGCTGGATCCGATCTCAACGGCTAAGATCGAGGAACTGATCTTCGAATTGAAAAAGAGTTATACGATTGTTATTGTTACGCACAATATGCAGCAGGCGGCTCGTGTGAGTGACGTTACCGCATTCTTTTATTTAGGAGAATTGATTGAGTTTGGAAAAACCAAGAAAATCTTTACTACCCCGGATAAAAAGCAAACAGAAGAGTACATTACCGGCCGCTTCGGATAATTTTAGATTTTACTTTAAAATTGAATTATGGAACGACATTTTGAACAAGAACTGGATAAACTGAACAACAGAATTCTCAAAATGGGAAATTTGGTTGTCGAACAAATACACAACGCGCTGGAGGCTTTGCTCACTTGCAACAATGAATTGGCTCAACAGGTAATCAATGCCGATACTAAAGTAGATAAGCTAGATGTAAAAATTGATAAGCTCTGTCAACGGATTTTTGCATTAACGCAGCCGGTTGCTACAGATCTTCGGCTCATTATGTCGGCATTAAAGATGAACAATGACTTGGAACGGTTAGGGGATTTGGCCGTTAATATTTCTGCAAAAATTGAGGGGATTAGTGATTATAAAGAAATTCTTACAGAGCTCCATGTGGATGACCTGGCCAACATGGCTGACCTGATCGTGAAAGACGTAATTACCATTTTGAATACGCGAAATACCACTTTCGTGAAAGAAATCTTTTCATCGGCCAACATCATTGAAGAAAAGGTTCAAACTATTTCTTCTCGAATTCTTGATGAAATGATGCATAAAACTGAAGTGATCGTAGTTGCCACCAATCTAATGATCATCTTAACTCAAATTGTCCGTATCGCCGGATACTCAACTAATATTGCTGAATCGGTTGTATTTATTGTGGATGGGAAAATGATTAAACACAACAGAAAATCATTTTTGGAGCCAGATTCTGAGCAAGTTGAGTAGTTTTTCAGTTTGAACAGGTTTTGATAAATAATCGCTCGCACCGGCTTCGATACACTTTTCACGGTCTCCTTTCATCGCTTTGGCAGTCAATGCAATAATAGGGAGTTGCTGAAAACGCGGGTCTTTACGAATCTCTCGCATAGCAGTATAACCATCGATTTCGGGCATCATAATATCCATTAGAACAAGGTTGGTGTCGGGATTTGCCTGTAATTTTTCGATGCCTTCCCTGCCATTTTTACCTACCAGAATATTTACCTTTTTTTCTTCCAGAATTTTTGATAAGACAAATACGTTCCGCATATCATCGTCACAGATAAGGATTTTTTTATTTTCGAAAATAGAATCCGGCTGTGATGTCAGGGAGGAAATGATGTCCTCGCCATCAGTCGTTTGGTTTGTTATCTCCCGATCCGGGGAGGGGGAAACCGTTTCTTTCTCAGGGAAGGGCTCGGAATAAGAAAATTCATTTAGCTGAAGCGGGAGGTAAAGTGTAAAAGTAGAACCTTTATTTTCTTTACTTTCTAACTGGATTTCACCACCGAGTTTGTGGGAAAAACTACGGGAGATTGTCAGTCCAAGCCCTGTACCACCAAATTTCCGGCTAATGGTACCATCGGCTTGTTGAAATGCTTCAAAGATCATTTTTGCATTCTCATCCGAAATTCCGATTCCGGTATCGATCACTTGTATTCCGATACAGTTTTTATAATCCAGGCCGGGTTGTGTGAATTTGGTTTTTTCATCAGGACGGAAAATTCTCAGCGTAACGCCACCTTTGTTGGTAAATTTAATGGCGTTTGACATGAGGTTTTTAATAATCTGTTGTACCCGCTGGGTATCGCTCATGATATAATCGGGTAATCCGTTTTCCAGTTTTGTTTTCAGGAATATACCTTTGTTTTTTGCAATCGGGGTGAATGTTCGTAAGGTATAATCCTGTAACTCTTCAAGGTTCATCTCCTCAATGTCGATTTCCATTTTACCGGCTTCTACCTTGGAGATATCAAGCACATCATTAATCAAATCAAGCAGATCTCTTCCAGATGAATTAATAACTGTGGCAAATTCAACCTCGTCCGGGGTTAGCGCCCCACTTTTATTTGTACTTAGCAACTCTGAGAGAACCAGAATGCTATTTAACGGGGTACGAAGTTCATGCGACATATTGGCAAGAAATTCGGATTTGTAACGACTGGCAATTTCAAGCGCTTCCGCTTTTTGCTTAATCTCTTTCTGCGCCAATTCCAATGCCTCATTCTTTTTTCGGATATCATCCCGTTGAAGTTCCAGAACATTGGAACGTTCTTCAAGCTCTTCATTGATTACCCGTAACTCTTCCTGCTGATGTTGCAAGTTCTCTTCCGACAGTCGTAGGGCTTTGGTTTGTTCCTCAAGCTCCTGGTTGATCTGGCGCAACTCCTCTTTTTGCATGACCAGTTCTTTGGCCTGTTCCTGAGTCTTAACAAGCAGTTCCTGAACATGTTCCCTTGATTTTGCTGTGTTGATGGCAACGGAAATATTATCCAATGAAACTTCGATAAAAGTTTGTTTCTGAAGATCAAATGGAGCGAATGACCCCAACTCAATGACTCCGATCATCGTCCCTTCAAATAAAATGGGGGAGATGATAAAATGTTGAGGGGGTACTTTTTCCGGACCAATGTCGACCAAAGGGGTTTGAAATTCATTCGCAAAGAAAGTAATGGTTTTTTCCTCTTTGGCAACCTGGCCTATCAGGCCTTCCCCAACGGAAAGTGTTTTTGTTATATTTTGATCGCCTCTGACAGCAAAAGTCGCAGTAAGTTGAAGCAAATTATTGTCATCGATTAAATATAAAAAACCAAGCTGGGCATCCAGATAGCGTGCCAGAAAGCAGATGATTCCATTGGATAGTTCAGCCTTGCTCTTTTCTCCCCGTATTTTAAATCCCAATTCATTAATCCCTGTTTTAAGCCAATCCTGGCCGGTAATTTCTATCGAAGCTTCTCGCAACTTCATGGTCATATCATAAAGAGCGATTCCAAGAGTATCTTTATCACTGCGAGGAATTACATTGGTGGAATAATCTCCGCTGGCGATGGCTTTCGCCTGTTTGACAACAGTTTTAAAGCTTTCTACCATTTGGTTCATTGAGATGGCCATCACATCTTTTTGACTCCTTACGGTAACAGATTTACTATAATCGCCCAAGGCAACAGATTGGCTCACATCGGAAAAGGAACGGAGAGAATTAACGAGCCAGTTGAAAGAATCTCTCATTTCACCAACTTCATTGTTAGCAACGTGGACATCCCTGAGAATCAGTTCACCATGTGCTACCTGTTTGGCCCATTCGGAAATTTTCTTAATAGGGAAGACAAAACGGCGGGTTACAAAAGTGGAAATAATTAGCACCATAATGGTGGTAATTAGTAATGAAATTTTTGCAAAGGATGACATTTCCCGGGCAACAAGATGAGCTTCATCCTGATTGACTTCTTCAACCAATGCCCAATTAAGACCTAGGTCTTCCAGAATGTCAATGTTTCTGTATAGCCCCATTACCATGATGTTTTGGGAGTTTTTATAGAAACTTACCTCCTCCGCAATGGTTTTTCCTTCAGGATCAAGAACAACATTATTGGCCTTTACTTCCTGCCAGATCTTAGTTTTATCATTTTCCTGGCTCTGGAATAAAATTTTTGGGCGATCCCCCAACTTACTGGCTGACCTCAATTTTAAATCAAGGCCAATTAGATAAACATGACCGGTAGTCCCGAATCCGATACCATACTCAACAATTCTATCAATTTTTTCCGGAGAAATTTTTAAAGAGATCACCCCCATTATTTCACCCTTGGAATTATAAACGGGTTTTCCAAGAAAAAGACAGAGTTCTTTACTTCCCAAGGGATATTCTACCAGATCGGTAATCATCGGTTTCCCGGTACTTAAAATTTTGCTGGTTGTTTTTCCCCAGCCTGTTCTCTCCAAAGAACCCGAAAAAAGATTCTTAAAAAGTTCTGAATTTCCATTTAATTCAAATAAAACTGTCCCTTTAAGATTAATGAAAAAAATATTTTTTATGCTTTCTGGTACAAATGTTTTTCCAAAATTAAGCCGTAGCTTTTCAGCCATTTCTTCCCATTTTGGACTTTCAGAATTGCTATTTGGAAGAGATTCACATACCTGTATGGTGTTGTTATCTGTGGTAATATGGTTCAGATAATCAGACATTTCCTGAAAATAGATATTCAGGTAATTTACCCTAAGTTGAGAAGTTGTAAACAAGGATTTTTTTGCCATGATATTGAGCCCCTGGTAGTAGGATAGAAAATTAATAAAACTCAATGTGGCCAATGGAATCAGTGAAATTGCTAAAAACCAGAGCAATAATGATTTCCCGATGCCCATATTTTTTAAGGTATGGTAATCAAATTCTTTTACTGACCGTTTCAGGTCCGACCAGGTTTTTTTGGTCATAGTCGATTTTAAATGTTATAGGTTACAATACTTTTCGATGGTCTGAAATACATCTTCAGGATGTAAAGGTTTGGAAATATAGTCATCCATACCTGCGGTCAGACATTTTTCACGATCTCCTTTCATGGCATTGGCAGTGAGCGCGACAATAGGTGTTTTTGAGTTTTTTCCGGTTGTATCTTTCCGGATCTCCCGTGTTGTTTCGAATCCATTCATTTCCGGCATCATAACGTCCATAAGAATAAGATCAAAGGGCGTTTCGTGTGCTTTTTGAAATGCCTGAACCCCATTTACCGTGGGGGTGACCTCCCATCCTTTTTTGGCCAGTAGCTGAACCACAATCTTTTGGTTGATGAGCTGGTCCTCTGCTAATAGTATTTTCAATTTTCGGGATGGGGTGTTTTTCAATAAACTTGTCA
The DNA here is from genome assembly GCA_023231005.1 of Bacteroidales bacterium. Classification (GTDB taxonomy): domain Bacteria; phylum Bacteroidota; class Bacteroidia; order Bacteroidales; family FEN-979; genus CAIVAT01. The sequence goes on from JALNWG010000010.1 coordinate 69,325, forward strand.
TTTCATTTTGGCCAGAAGAGGAAGGAATGGGATCAGAACGAAAAATTCGTTGAAGAATGATTCGCAATTCATTCTGCAAGACAGGTTTAAACAAGAAAAACCCAATTCCGGAAGTCTGCATCATTCGGACCGAATGAATTGACTTGTCTGCTGTAAGAAGAACAAATACAGGTGCATGGTTTACGGGGTAGAGTTGCCGGATCGATGGAATCAGTTTTTGTTCTTGGTGTGTTTGAAGGTGCTGGTCGACAAAAATAACATCAAATTTTTTCCCATCCGGCAGTTGAATTCGCTGGAGGGCTTCTTCATCAGTATAAACAAGTTCAGCGGGGATTTTCCAGCAATTTAAGAAATCATGGACTAATTGACCGTGTTTCTTCTGGCCATCCACGATCAGAACCTCCATTGATTTAAAATTTTCTGGTAGCGACATTTGCCAGGTGGGCATCGGATCGGGAACCAGTTTCAAGGGGATGGTAAAGAAAAAGGTACTTCCTTTTCCAAGCGTACTCTCTACACCGATCGCCCCGTCCATCATTTCGACAAGTCTTTTTGAAATGGTCAACCCCAACCCGGTACCTCCATAATTCCGAAAAGTTGAAGAATCTGCTTGGGAATATGATTCAAACAGGTGTTCAATCTTATTGGCAGGGATTCCAATCCCGGTATCTTTAATACTGAATTCAAGTGTAATAGAATCGTTGTTTATCTTTTTTGCAGCCAGAGAGAGGGTGATTCCGCCTTCTTCCGTAAATTTTATAGCATTACCCAAAAGGTTAATTAGCACCTGACGGATACGGGTAGGATCACCGATCACTTTATCGGGAATATCAGCTGGATGAAGACAAAGAAATTCAAGTTTTTTCTGGAATGTTTTTACCGATAGTATTCTGACTACCTTTTCAAGTAAGTCACGCAAACTCATTTCGATATTTTCAATTTCCAGTTTATCTGCTTCAATTTTCGAAATATCCAGAATCTCGTTGATGATCTCAAGCAGGGATTCGCTACTTTGTTTTATGTCGGTAAGGTGTTCAAAATATTGCTCGGGGATATCCTGATCCATTAGAATGAGATCAGTCATGCCGATAATACCGTTTAAAGGCGTACGGATTTCGTGACTCATGTTAGCCAGGAATGAACTTTTTGCAATGGTTGCTTCTTCTGCAATTCGTTTGGCTTGATCCAGCTCCTCGATCGTTTTTTGAAGTTGTTTCGTAGCTATTTGTAAATCATGTTTCTGTTTAAAAAAATCGATATAAGCCCGGATTTTATTCTGGAGAATTTTTCTGTCGAGTGGTTTATATAAATAGTCAACGGCCCCCGTTTCGTATCCTCTGAAAATTTGTTTCGGTTGGCGGTAAGTGGCCGTGATAAAGATGATGGGAATACTTTTCGTACGATCACTGCCCCTCATTAACTCCGCTGTTTCAAAACCGTCCATTCCGGGCATATTGACATCAAGCAGCACAAGCGAAATGTCGTATTCCAACATAAGTGCAAGTGCTTCATTCCCTGAGATTGCTTTTATTATATTCAACTCCTCACTGTCAATGATACTTTCGAGGGATAGAAGGTTTTCTTTCCTGTCGTCAACTATTAAAATATTAAATTTTTCCTTTTGGTTATCCATCGAATGGTGTGTTAAAAATGGTAATCTCTTGTTTGATTCTGATCTTAACCAATACTGTATTAAGCACAAATGTATTATAAAAAATTTAATTTAATAAAGATTAAAAAACCATTATTTTTGCTTCTGAATCTCATATTTTCAATTCACAAAAATCTGACTATGACCGAACAAAAAGAATTGGCCCAGAAACACGGGTCGAAGGGGAGTTATGTTTTATCGATAACCATCATTGGCGTATTTTTTTTCATTTTCGGATTTGTTACCTGGCTTAATGGTATTCTTATTCCATATTTGAAAATTGCTTGTGAACTATCAAATTTTCAGGCTCTTTTTGTTGCCTTTGCTTTTTATATTTCTTATACTATCATGGCCCTTCCCTCTTCCTGGGTGTTGAAAAAAACAGGATTTAAAAAGGGGATGATGGTTGGTTTATGGGTGATGGCTTTGGGTACGTTCCTTTTTGTGCCAGCCGCCCTTCTCCGGACTTATTCGTTGTTTCTTACGGGACTGTTTGTTTTGGGGACAGGACTGGCGATTTTGCAAACTGCTTCAAATCCCTACATCACCATTATCGGCCCTCGCGAAACTGCCGCCAGGAGGATCAGCATAATGGGAATTTGCAACAAACTGGCCGGTGCCATTGCTCCCCTGATTCTTGCTTATTTTATTCTGAACGACGGGGATGCCTTCCTGAAAAACCTGGGAACTCTTTCGCAGGAAGCACGGACTGTTGCGCTTGATGGCCTTGCCCGTCGTGTGATCAATCCATATCTGGTGATGACCGCTGTACTTTTTGTTTTGGGGATTTTTATACGAAAAGCCCCACTGCCGGAAATTGAGGCTGAACAGGAATTGTCTGAAAACATTGAAAAAGCAAACCGAAAAAAATCCATCTTTGAATTTCCCCAATTAATACTGGGTGTAATTACGTTGTTTTTTTATGTCGGAGTTGAAGTCATTGCAGGAGATACAATAATTCGGTATGGATTGGCGCTTGGAATTCCGTTGGAATCAGCCAAAAATTTCACTTCTCTTGTTCTGATTGCAATGGTATTGGGCTATATTATCGGAATCATTTTGATTCCCAGGGTTATTTCTCAAAAGACTGCATTGATTTGGTGTGGAATTGCCGGTATTCTCTTTACCATTTTAATTGTATCAATTCCTGCGAATCTACATTTTAGCTTCCCGTTTATTGATCTTCTTACTATGAAACGGGTAGATTTAATCCTCCCTTACACCTGCCTTTTTGTTGGAATGCTTGGTCTTGCCAATGCCCTTGTATGGCCGGCCGTGTGGCCGCTGGCTATTCATGATCTCGGAAGATTTCTTAAAACCGGATCCGCTTTGTTGATTATGGCTATAGCGGGCGGTGCAGTATTACCCCTGATCTGGGGATACCTCTCCGATATCTGGACTTCACAACAAGCTTACTGGATTGCCATTCCTTGCTATCTTTGTATCCTCTTTTTTGCTGTCAGGGGTCATAAAATCACGAATTGGAAAAAAAATAATCTGTGAAACATCCATAAGAACAACGATCATGCAAACCGTGAATATTAATTATGGATATTCCGTCTGACCATTAAAATCAAAATTATTAACAGATGAAACCTACTTTATTGATTTTAGCTGCCGGTATTGGCAGTCGTTATGGAGGGCTCAAACAACTTGATCCGATTGGTCCCTCTGGTGAAACAATTATTGATTATTCTATATATGATGCCATCCGTGCCGGTTTTGGAAAGGTAATTTTTATCATCAAAGAAAATATCGAACAGGAATTCAAAGAAACCTTTATCCGAAAACTTCAGGATAAAATAGAAATTGATTATGTGTTCCAGGAAATATGGATGGTTCCTGAAGGAATTCAGATCCCCGACAACCGTGACAAACCCTGGGGTACCGGACATGCAGTGATGATGGCAGAGGGAAAGATCAATGAACCATTTGCCGTGATCAATGCCGATGATTTTTATGGGGAAGAAGCCTATCGTTCTATTGCTTCATATTATCAGAATTGGACTCCGGAAAGAGAACCTGATTTTTGTATGGTTGGATATCAGTTGGCCAATACCTTATCCGAATTCGGCGCTGTTTCAAGGGGCATCTGCCAACCCGACACCCATGCGAATCTTGTAAATGTTGTAGAACGATCATTTATTACTCGACAAAAACAGGGGATTGTTTTTAAGAACGAAACGGGAGATCTTGTTCCTATCAAAGATGAAACCTTGGTTTCCATGAATTTTTGGGGTTTTACCCCCTCCTTTTTCGAATATCTGAAAAAAGGATTTGCCCAATTTATCAAGGATAATAATCAGAACCTGAAGTCGGAATTTTTTATTCCTACGGTCGTCAATGAGTTGATCCATGAGAAAAAAATGACTGTCAAAATACTGACTGGTGGTCATCAGTGGTTCGGGATGACCTACAAACAAGACCGCGAAATGGTTGTGAAAAAAATCCGTTCATTGATCAATCAAGGAATCTATCCTGAGAATTTATGGGCCTGATCCAATTTTTCCCATCAAGGTTCGTTATTTTTATGATAAGAGATCAATTAAATCAATATTTTTGTCAAAGGTAAAATCCTTTTATATGAACCATATCAGACGAAATTTTATACGATATTCTGTGATCTGTGCCCTCTTTTTGTTAATAATTCCAAATTTTAGTCAGGCTCAGGTGGTTAAAGAAGCAACTAAAAAGAGAATCAGCATTGGTTTTGGAATGTTTACTGATCTGTGGATGAACACTCCGGATGGAATGAAAACCCGAACCATTAACCAAGGGGTGAACGTTTTTGGGACGTATAATGTCCCTTTCGGGAAAAGCAATTTCGGATTTGCTCTTGGATTGGGGATCAGTGTGCATAATCTATACTGGAACTATTTGTATAATGGTAGTGACAATTCTTTCCAATTCGAAAAAATTCCCGATTCAATTGGTCACAAACGTAGCAAAGTTACCTTGCCTTATCTGGAGATCCCATTGGAATTTCGTTTCAGGACGAAGTACAAATTTGCTGTGGGGCTGGGTTTTAAAGTAGGATACATGATATATGCCCATTCTAAATGGGTGGGTGATGATTATCTATATGGCACCACAAGCACTCTTCGTACTACGGTAAGTGGCATTAAGAATATTGAGAAATTTTCTTATGGACCAACCCTTAGGATTGGTTATAAGTGGTTTCATTTAAATGCTTATTATTCCTTGTCAAATGTTTTTACCAAATCCACTGGAATCGACATGTATCCGATATCCATAGGATTTTTGCTAATGCCCTTCTGATTAGATAAGTAACATGATGGTGGTCATAACCACCGAACCAGTAATAAAACCTGTGATCAGTTCCGATGGATGATGAGAATTCATTTTCATTCGTCCAAAACCGATCCATCCGGCGAAAAAGATTCCTAAAAGAATCTCCAGGTTAAGATTCAGTCCAAAGTTAAGGGAGAGTCCCAGAAAAAACCCCACAAAGCTTCCAATTCCTGTCATGTGAAGACTGATCTTGTAATAATAGTTGATAACCAGCATGAGGATAGCTAAAAAAGTGGCACCCAGCATATAAAAACTGAAGATAGTGGAAAAATGAATTCCTCTCAGCAAATAATAAGTAATATAGAAAAAAACGGCGATTGTGAGCAGTGGATAGGTTCGTTCTTCTTTCCGTACCATAAACAATGAAGAAATAAATTGCAATCGGAATAAAATAAAAGTAAAAAAAAGCGGGAGTAAAACAGTTGTAAGAAAAACAATTCCCATCAGAAGTAATTTGTATTTCCATGGCATTAGCAATGGGAAAAGAGCATCAATTTGGAACATTACCAGTAAAACATAACAAGGCATCATGATGGGGTGGAATAGATAAGATAACACCCGGGCAATTCTATCTTCCATTCTCCGGTAATGTTTAAAGTTCTTTTCTCAGGCGTGCTACAGGGATATTCAGTTGTTTTCGATATTTTGCAATCGTACGGCGGGCGATATTATAGCCTTTTGTTTTCAGAAAATCCATGAGTTCATCATCCGTGAGGGGATTGGATTTGTCTTCTGCTTCGATGGTGTTGGAAAGGATTTTCTTTATTTCCCTGGTGGAAATCTCTTCTCCATCAGTGTTCAACATCGACTCACTAAACAAGCTTTTCAAAAGCAAGGTTCCAAAAGGAGTTTGTACATATTTGCTGTTGGCAACACGGGAAACGGTTGAGATATCGAGATTGACAATGGTAGCAATATCTTTCAGGATCATCGGCCTTAATTTTGTATCATCTCCGGAAAGAAAATACTCCCGTTGATAATTCATGATGGCTTTCATGGTAGTAAATAAGGTTTCCTGACGTTGTTTTATTGCTTCAATAAAGCCCTTGGCTGCCTCAAGTTTTTGCCTTACAAATGTCAATGCTGCTTTTTCTCCAATTTTATTTTTTGAATGGCTAACTTCTTGCAGCATATTAATATACTCACGGTTAAGAATTAGTTCCGGGGTGTTTCGGTTATTCAGAGTTAATTCAAGTTCCCCGTCAAGGTTGGTTATGAAAAAATCGGGAATAATATATTGGTTATCGCGGGAAATTTCCGCAATGGAAATTCCAGGTTTGGGATTAAGCCGTTGGATTTCTTCAATAGCTTCTTTGAGTTCATCTTCAGAAATATTTCCTTTTTGAAGGATTTTCTCATAATGTTTCTTGCTGAACTCATCAAAATAGTATTTGATAATGATCCCTGCAAGATCGGTGGTATATGTGCGATCGGTTTTGGATTCCAGCTGAATGAGCAAACATTCCTGAAGTGAACGGGCAGCAATACCTGGAGGATCAAATGTTTGTACCACTGCGAGAACTTCCAGAATTTCAGTTGGACTTGCTTCAAGGTTTTGATTAAAAGCAAGATCATCAGAAAGGGCAGGAATTTCTCTTCTCAGGTATCCGGATTCATCAAGGTTCCCGATAATTGCTGCCGCAATAATATACTGCTTATCGGTAAATTTATGCATCCCGATCTGGGCAATTAGAAAATCCTGAAAACTGATACCGGAAACAACAGGAAATTCATGCGTTTCTTCATCAGGGCTTTTATTGTTAGCGACCAGCCTGTATTCCGGAATCTCCCCTTCGTCCACATAGTCTTCAAAAGTAAATTCATCATCAGCTGAAATAGTGGGTTCTAATTCTTCAAATTCATCTTCTTCAGAATCAATAGAATCGAGTGCTGTTTCCTCCTGTGTGTTTTCCGTTTCTTCCTCTTCCCGGTTGGTCTCTTCCAAAGCCGGATTCTCCTCAATCTCTTGTTTGATCCTTTGTTCTAAAGAGAGAATGGGTTCCTGCAACAAACGCATGACCAGCACCTGTTGTGGCGACAATTTCTGGATTAACCGTTGTTGTAGTTTTTGGTTCAGCATAGGTAACAAATGTAACAATTAATCCATTGAATTTATTTTATCATCGGTGAAAAAAACATTTCAGTCATCAAATTTATGTAACCTGTCGATTTTGCCAACATTATACCATAGATTAGGATAATTTTGCATATTAATAATTTTAACAGACATGCTTCCTTCAAAGCGATTAAAACCATCTTCTTTTCTGATCCATATTCTTGTTTGGGTGGCTTTTTTCATGATTCCATTACTTTTTATTGAATCGACTCCTGGTCGGGAGCGTTTCATGGTGATGGGCTGGTTTATTCAATTATTGATGGCTCTTTATTTCTATTACAATTTTTCCATTCTTATTCCACGGTTTTTATTACGGAAAAAAATTTGGATTTATTTCCTGATGTTACTTTTTGGATTGATTGTTATTAGTGGATTAAATGTCCTTTTCATGTTTTTTATTGCCGATTTCATGGGACACCCTCATCCATTTCATTTCTGGAGATCTGTATTTTTCCCGGTTTATCCAATGTTAATGGCATTTGCTTTAAGCACGGCAATTCGAATCACCCTGGAATATTTCCAGAATGAAAAACAAAAAAGAGAGATAGAAGCTGAAAAACTTTCTTCGGAATTGGCTTTCCTGAAATCGCAAGTCAATCCTCATTTCCTTTTTAACATTTTAAATAATATCTGTTCGCTTGCGAGGAAAAAATCGGATGATACGGAAAATGCCATTATCAAGCTTTCACAAATCATGCGATATATGTTGCAAGATTCAAAAGTAGAGAAGGTGAATTTAGAAAAAGAGGTAGAGTATCTTCAGAGCTATCTTGAGCTTCAGCGCTTAAGGATTTCCGAGACGGTTAAAATTAGTTTTATAATTAGCGGCAGGCCCGAACTAATTTCCATCGAACCTCTTTTGCTCATCCCGTTTGTTGAAAATGCTTTTAAACATGGGGTGAGTTATCTGGAAGAATCGGAAATTCTGATAACTCTTTCTGCACAACGTCAAAAACTCTCTTTTGTCGTTGAAAACAAAATCATCGAAAATAAAGAAGAAGAGCTCAAAGAATCAGGTTCGGGAATTGGATTGAAAAATGTAATTCGTCGATTGGATCTGCTCTATCCCCAAAAGCATGATCTCAAAATCAATGATCAACAGGGGAAATATCGTGTAGAATTAAATATCTGCTTTTAACATGATCCGTTGTTTGGCTATCGATGATGAAATGCTTGCCCTTGATTTGATTGAGGACAATATCAAAAAAGTTCCTTTTCTGGAATTGGTTAAAACATGCAAAAGTGCCCTGGAAGCTATGGAAGTTATGCGCTTTCAGCCCATCGACCTGATTTTTTTGGATATCCAGATGCCGGATATTTCCGGGATACAGTTACTTAAAAGTTTAACCCACAAACCGCTTGTGGTTTTCACAACCGCATACTCCAACTACGCCAGAGAGGGATTTGATTTGGATGTGATCGATTATCTGCTTAAGCCATATTCCTTTCAGCGGTTTATCAAAGCGGTAAATAAAGTCAGGGAATATCTTGATTTACGCGAGCTGGCAATATCACATGAGAATTCGAAAGAAATCCTTACTTCCTCCCATTTTCTGTTTGTCAGAGCCGACTATAAACTTGTGAAAATAGATCTCAATGATATACTCTATATTGAAGGTCTGAAAGATTATGTTAAAATTTATACGGGCAACAAACCCATCATTACACAAATGAGTATGAAATCGTTGGAGGAAAAACTACCAGCCCGAGATTTTATTCGTGTCCATCGCTCGTTTATCATTGCTTTTAATAAAATCGATTATATCCAAAAACAGACCCTGAGCATTGGTAATAAAGAAATTCCGGTTAGTGAACATTACCGGGATCAGCTTTTCAATATCATTAACAATGAAAAACATTCGGAATAAAATGAAAAAAATCATCTGGCCAATCTTAGCCATGATACTGATCACAACGGGTGGAAGAGCCCAAAATAAACTATGGACATTCCAACAATGTTTAGATACGGCTTGGCAAAGAAACATCAGTATCAATCAAAGTCGCTTGTCTAACGAATTAAACAAAGTGAGTCTCGAACAAGTCAAAGCGAACCGTATTCCAAGTCTGAGTGCAAATGCCTCAGAAGGTTTAAATTTCGGGAAAAACGTAGATCCGACAACAAACTCTTATGTAACCCAAGCCTATCATTCCACCAATTTTGGAGTAAGCTCCAGTCTGAATTTATTCAATGGAATGCAAAATGCCAATACCATCCGGCAAAACCGGCTTAATGTTCAGGCTGGTCAATATGACATTGAAAAGGTAAAAAATGATGTAACCCTGAATATTACAACGGGTTATCTCCAGGTTCTTTTTGCCTATGAAATTCTATCGGCCGCAAAAAGTCAGGAAAGCGCTACCGCAGCACAGGTTGATCGAACGGGAAAACTGGTCAATGCAGGTAAATCGCCGGAAAGCGATCTATTGCAGATCAAATCACAATTAGCCACCGATAATCTTTCGGTTGTCAATGCCCAAATTCAACTCAACCTGGCAAAGGTCACTTTAATGCAATTGATGGAGATTCCGATCACCGATAATTTCGAAGTAGAAGTTCCGGTTCAGACGGAGCCTCCTATTGAATTGGGTCAAACCAATGAAGAAATCTATAAGAAATCGTTGGAAGTTCAGCCTCAGATTGCCAGTGCTTCTTTGAAAACCAATGCTTCTCTTATGGCATTGAAGATTTCGGAAGGAGCACGATGGCCCCGGTTAACACTTGGAGGAAGTCTCAGCTCAAATTTTGCCTCTAGCCGTACCAAAGGAACGGCTGTAAATCCTGAAAACTATCCGTTTTTTACTCAGATATGGGATAATATCGGACAATCGTTCAGCCTTGGACTTTCCATCCCTATTTATAATAACCGTCAGATAAAAAGTAATATTGACCGTGCTAAGATCAATGCCATGACAACACAACTCAGTGAGCAAAATACGAAAAATGTACTCCGAAAAAGCATTGAGCAAACTTATACTGATTTACGTGCTGCCATGAAAAAATATGGAGCTACAAAAGAACAATTGGCCGCTGTTGAATCGGTATATCTAAATGCCGAAAAGAAATATGATGTAGGGGTGATGAATGCTACCGATTTCCTGATTCAGAAAAATAATTATACCCAATCGCAATCAAACCTGATTCAGGCAAAGTTTGATTATATTTTTAAACAGAAAATTCTGGATTTTTATCAAGGGAAAGAGATTAAATTCAATTAGGAATAACAATAACGGAAATAAAGATTGTCAATATATTGAGATTAAATAAATTAGAGATGAAAAAATCAGTTTGGATTATAATAGGGATCGTAGTTGTGGTTGCCATTGTCGCTGCATGGTTTGTTTTTAGAACTGAAAAAAGCGAAAAAATTGAATGGAAAACCGCTAAAGTTGAAAAAGGAGATCTTCAGGTTACGGTGCGTGCCAGTGGCACATTACAGGCTGTGACTACAGTGCAAGTAGGAACTCAGGTTTCTGGGATCATTAAGAAAATTAATGTCGATTTTAATTCCGTTGTTAAAGAGGGACAGATAATCGCGTTGCTTGATACCACATTGCTTGCACAAGCAGTAGATGATGCGAGAGCATCATTGAAACGTTCAGAAATACAGGTAAATCAGTCTAAGCGTGACTATGACCGCACAAAAGTTCTATTTGAGCAAAAGGTAATGGCTCAGGCTGACTATGATTTGGCTTTAAGTACTTGGGAAACGGCTGTAACTAATGCCACATCTGCTTTAGCGACACTTAATAGGGCAAAAATCAATCTCCGTTATGCAACGATTATTGCCCCTATTTCAGGAGTAGTAGTCTCACGGGCAGTGGATGTGGGACAGACTGTTGCTGCCAGTTTCAGTACACCGACCATGTTTACCATCGCCAACGATCTTACGAAAATGCAAGTGCAAGCCAGCATTGATGAGGGAGATATCGGAAAGATCAAAGTAGATCAAGAAGTGAGTTTTACAGTAGATGCTTATCCGGAACAAACATTTTCGGGAGTAGTTCGGCAGGTTAGGTTACAACCGGTAGTATCACAAAATGTAGTCAATTATACGGTTATCATTGATGTGCCGAATGATGATCTAAAATTGCTTCCTGGAATGACGGCAAATATTACCGTGTTGGTAGAAGAGTCAAAAGATATTTTAAAAGTCCCTGCTACTGCTCTTCGTTTTTCACCCCCACAGAAAATCATTGATGAAGTGATGAAAAATTTGCCTGATTCACTCAAACCAAGACAACGAAAGGGGCCGAGTGACACCAATTCGGGGATGGGTAACCAACGTGGTGATTCCGGTTCTAATAAAGGAATGATTACCCGGCCAGGTCAAGGTACTGGCAAAAATATACCTTCAGGTAAAGGAGATCAGATGGTAAGACCTAAAATGGGAATGATATGGATCAAAGATGGAGAAAAGATCAGACCACAACGGGTAAGAGTTGGATTAACGGATGGAAGTTATACTGAAGTGAAAGGGAGAAATCTGAAAGAAGGGGATGAGGTCATTCTGGGAACAAATTCTCTTCAAAGTACGCAGACTAGTAATAGTCAAACACAACAAAGTCCATTTGGACCACCAAAACCACCAAGTAACAGAGGAGGACGTTGAGATGAGCAAACCCATCATTTCTGTTAAAAACCTAGTCAAGAATTATGTCATGGGCGATGTAGAAGTACATGCCCTGCGAGGCATCGACCTCGACATCCAGCAAGGTGATTTTGTTGCCATCATGGGAAAGAGCGGATCGGGAAAATCAACTTTCATGAATATTCTTGGATGCTTAGATGTACCGACCCGTGGACATTATTTGCTCGACAACGTTGATGTGCTGACTCTTACCAAAGACCAGTTGGCTAATTTGCGAAACCGGAAAATCGGATTTGTTTTCCAGTCCTTCAATTTGCTTTCCCGGACTACCGCACTTGAAAATGTTGAACTTCCATTGATGTATAATAAAAAGATCTCCTCAAAAGAGATGCAGGACCTTTCGATCAAAGCTTTGGAATCTGTGGGTTTGTCAAGCCGTTCCTACCATTTCCCAAACCAGTTGTCAGGTGGGGAGCAACAGCGGGTGGCTATTGCCCGGTCGTTGGTCAACCAACCGGTTGTCATTCTTGCTGATGAACCAACAGGAAACCTGGATACAAGAACCAGCCTGGAAGTTATGGATATTTTTCAGCGATTAAACGAACAAGGTATTACTATTGTAATTGTGACCCATGAAGCGGACATAGCCTCTTTTACAAAACGGAATGTTTCTTTCCGCGATGGAAAAATTATTCGTGCAATTGAAATAGATCATCCGCGTAATGCCCGGGAAGAGTTAATGCAAATGCCAGTAAATGTTGATGAGGAGGAATTATGAGAATAAAAAACCTTTTAATTGCAGCCATTCGGTCGCTTAGGAAAAATAAAATGCGCACTTTCCTGACCATGCTGGGAATTATAATCGGAGTGGCTTCTGTTATCGCTATGATTGCTATCGGACAGGGTTCCAAAAAAAGTATCCAAGCTCAGATTTCTACCCTTGGAACAAATGTTCTGATGATCTTTCCACAAGCCAGTAGTACAGGCGGGGTTCGTATGGAAGCAGGATCTTCACAAAAAATGACATTGGAAGATGTCGCCGTAATAAAAAACCGTTGTAGTTCTGTTGCCTATTTAACCCCTCAGGTGCGAACCAGCGGGCAACTGGTATATGGAAATTTGAATTGGCGGACTTCTGTATACGGTGTTTATCCCGACTATTTTGATATTCGTAACCTTAAAATCGTTAGTGGATCGGTATTTACCATGAATGATGATCGGAGTGCAGCTAAGGTTTGTGTGATCGGTCAAACTGTTGTAAACAACCTTTTTGGGGAAAATGCCGATCCGTTAGGTAATTATATCCGGATTAATAAAATTCCTTTTAAAATTGTCGGTATCACTGAAACAAAAGGACAAAATGCGTTTGGTCAGGACCAGGATGACATGGTGATTGCCCCTTTTTCAACAGTGCAAAAACGCATGTTGGCCATCACTTATATACAAAGTATGTTAGCTTCAGCAAAATCAGAAGCCCTGATTCCAATCGCTTCCCAGGAAATTACAGAAGTTTTGAAGGCCAAACATCACCTGGGGCCATCGGAAGATCCTGATTTTACAATCCGTACACAGACCGATATTGCACAAATGGCCACATCTACTTCTGCCATTATGACAATATTACTAGCTACTATCGCAAGTATCTCATTGCTCGTGGGGGGAATCGGGATTATGAACATCATGCTTGTTTCAGTGACGGAACGTACTCGGGAAATAGGTATCCGGATGAGTGTAGGAGCAAGGGGTCACGATGTATTATTACAATTTTTGATCGAAGCTTTGCTAATCAGTCTAATTGGTGGTTTGCTCGGAATAGTTCTTGGTGGCATTGTTTCCCAGTTGATTGCTAAGCTTTTAAGTTGGCCTGTATCCATCACCATTCAATCTATCCTTATGTCTTTCCTTTTTTCTTCAGCCATCGGAATGTTTTTTGGTTGGTATCCGGCACGGAAAGCTGCCCGTCTCAACCCAATCGAAGCACTGCGGTATGAATAAAATAATGGGGATCTACTGTTGGATGACGTTTAAAAATAGCGTGTCGGAATTGATTCCGGTAAAGATACCCAAACCGTTTGTAATGTTTGTGGGCGGTTCCTGGTAATTTTGGGAAGTACTGGCCTGACGCTGGAAAAAGGTCGCATATTCCGGATTAATATGATAAAGAATGATCCGGTTTTTCCCAAAATAGCGAATCATCATCGGTTGAATATCGATTTCGGTTCCGGTAGCAGGTTGCGAAGAAAGCATGTCGTTAGAAGGGATGGAATCTTTAATAACCGGAACAAGAACCGAATCCATGCATTGAACAGTAACCAAATAATAACTGTTATCCGGATTACTGAAGGTAATTTCGACAGGATCGGGCATTGAACCACTTGTTGGGTTATCCGGATCGAATTGCTTCATTTTTATAAAGGTGACAGATTGAGTTACCGACTGGGGTTTCGTTGGAATCAGCGTAGAAGATGTAATAGAAGACCCAATGTATTCAAAGTGTAGCGAATATGAGCTGTCAGTTACCACCGGAATCACTCCCAAGGTATCATAGTAAACGCCGTCTCCCATAGGAGTAAGCCTGTATTGTGTTGTACCTGAAATAATATATATAGATAGATTACTGATATCTGCTGTGGATCCGGAAAGGGTTTCATCATACGGAATTTTTTGCGATATTTTCACCCGGATTTTTTCTCCTGGAACCAGATAGGCTTCCACGACCGGCAAGTCATTAAAAATGACCGATTCGGATTTTTGGCAGGAGGTACCCCAGAAAAGGAAGAGAAATCCAATGAAAACCAAAAATTCCACTAACACATGATTTCGTTTCATTCTTTTTCCATTTACAAAATTTAGCGCAGTTTAAGCGACAAGGTGATATTTGGAGTAAATCCTAAAAATAGTTTATCAGTTTCAATAATGTTTCCGTCAATAATCTGATACTCGCGGTACCAGATATTTCGGCGATTGTAAACATTGAATATCGATACTCCGATATTCCCCCATTCATTTCCTGTATCTTGTTTCTTGAAATGGTAATTCACTCCGATGTCCAGCCGATGGTAGGGTGGTAACCTGCTACTATTTTTAGATCCGAAATCAATAAACGTTTGTTCCGTACCATTCAACAAACTGACAGAATAGGCACCATCAGGTGCTGTATATGGCCGACCGGAAGCAAAAAGCCAGGTAAGAGAAAAGCTCCAATTTTTATAATCGTACATTGAGACAAACTTAAATTCATGGGTAACATCCTGAGATGCAGGAAAGTAATTATCTCCATATATGGCAATTTTATTTTTAGCCTGACTCAAGGTATAGCATACCCATCCTGTAAGGTTTCCGATTTTTTTCTGCAACAGAAATTCCAACCCGGTTGCATATCCGATACCATTATAAAAATTCTCAGCATAAGTAGTCCCTTCACGGGTAGGGTTGAACCGGAGCGAATACTCTGTTACTCCATCAATGTTTTTATAATAACCTTCAATACTGGCTAAAAAATCCTTGTTTTCATAACTTATTCCCGCAATATAATGCCAGGCTGAGCTCACCGGTATTGTATCGCCATCGGACAGAATCCAAAAATCACGACTTCCCGTCAAAATGTCCTCGTGAACAACCCGGTTGGCAAACTGATAAAATTTTCCGGTTTCAGCAATCAACTTGAATTTTTTTGTCAGATTATAGACCAAAGAGACCCGGGGTTCAAAATATACCTTTCCGGTTGGTGAGAAAAAGGAAATCCTTACTCCGGGAGTTATAGCAAGTTTAGTGTCAAATATTTTTATTTTATCCTGAAAATATCCTCCGGCAAGAATACCGTTTTCGTTTTTATTTAAAACAATACTGGTATCTGTTTCGCCAAATTTATAAGAAATGATATAATCGGTCAGGAATACTCCAAATGACAATTGGTGTTTATTGTTCAGGCTATAAGCATAATCGCTCTTGAAAGTCAGGTCAAAGAGATTATTGTTTTCAGAAATACCGGAATTAAACCTTCCTGGTCCTCCTTCCCCTCCCGAATGAGTTCCGCTGCTGGTACGGTCACGCATACTATAATAGTTCGAAAGACTAATCAAGGTATTACTGTATATACGGGTATTCCAGTTTCTTGACCACCTCAAACCCCCTCCCAGATTACCATATCGGGTGAGATCTGAATTTTCCATATTAAAACTAAACCCCCCGCCACCGCCGGAACTGCCCATACTCGATCCATTATCCAGTTTATCAGTACCATTATAGAAACTCAACGAAATGATATCCTTGGGGGAAGGCCGGTAGGTAAATTTGGCATTGATGTCATAAAAGTATGACTGAATCGTTGTATTAAGAGAAGCCCCTCCTCCGGGCGGCTCTTTTCCACCTCCCTTGAAAGAAACTTGTTTTGCCTCACTTGAATAATTAAACTGTTTGAAGATTTTATCATACAACAAACCCTGATATGATCGACGGAAGGCAATAAGAGAAGTAAACCTTTTTCCCACCGGAACTTCAAGATACAGATTAAAACTCAACAAACTAACCTCTCCGCCTATGGTAAAACCTTTTGAATTTCCATCTTTCCCCGTGATTTCCGTAACACTCGATAACCGCCCTCCGAATTTTGATTCAAATCCTCCTTTATATAATTGAACATCCTTAATGGCATTGGAGTTAAAAGCTGAAAAAAAACCGTACAAATGATCAACCTGATAGATGGTAAAACCATCATAAAGTAGAAGGTTTTGATCGGGAGTTCCACCCCGGACATATAAGTTGGAGGAAGATTCATTTGCTGCAGAAACACCGGGCAAAAGCTGGAATGAACGGATTACGTCTTTTTCCCCGATATTTGGCAAGGTGGCCAGTTTTTGTGGCGTGATTTTCAGAGAACTTATTTTATCATTGGCATGCATTAATTGCTCTTGCTCACCCGTCACAACTATCTCTTTCAATGTTTGAGATTGCGATTCCATTTCAATAAGCAGGTTGTTTAATGGTAAATCAGGAGTAAGAAAAATTATGGCATTTTTGTATCCTATATAACTGATCATCAAAGTAGAAGTGTCGGAAGGAATATTAATCAGTGAAAAATATCCGTCTGCATTTGTAAAAGTCCCCAAAACAGTTCCTCTTACCCCGACATTGGCAAATGGTAACGCTTCTCCTGTTTGTTTATCTTTTACCACTCCGGTAAGATTGATCTGAAATTTAAGTGCGGGGCCCGTATACGTTTTCTTTTTCTGGGTTTCCTGAGGTTTAGAAGTAAGTTGCTGGTATTTATTATCAATATGGATGACCCTATCGGGCGACTGGTACCATTTCAGTTTATGTTCACCACACTGTTGATCCAGAAATAAATTAAGCGGTTTTTGAATAGGTCGTTCATTGACTTCGAATTGGACCAAAATCTCACGGTCAAATTCAAATTTCAGATGATTTATGGCTCCAATATCATCCATCACTTTATCGAGCGTTGTGATGTAGAGCTTATCTACTAAAATCTTACTAAGGTCCTGTGCATAAATACATGTTCCGATGAACCAAAAAAAGAGGGAAAGAAGAAGGTGCTTTTTCATATCCGAGAGTCCGGACAAAACTACCTAACAATGGAAGTCCAAAGATTCAAAATAGGTAAAAAGGATAAATTTACCGGTGTTTGGGGAAAAAATCAGAAATTGGAGAGCCATTGATGAAGAGATTCATAATAGGTATCACCAATTGGTATTTTAACCTTCTCAAGAAAAATATGTTTATTTCTGACGCTCCGAATATTTTTTAAAGGGACAATGAAACTCCGGTGAACACGCATAAAGGTTTTTTCCGGAAGTTTTTCCATGATACTTTTGAGGCTCATCAATGAAAGTATCGGGGATGAATTTGAGGATAGGTGAATCTTTATATAATCGTCCTGTCCCTCAATATATACAATATCTTTAAAAAGAACTTTAACTGTCTGGTATCCGGATTTTACAAATAAAAACCCTTCTACCGTTTCTGGTGCAAGAATCACTGATTTTGCTTTTTGCGCTTTGATAATGGCTTTGAAAAACCGTTCCGGTTTTATGGGTTTAACTAAATAATCGATAGCTTCAAGTTCAAATCCTTTCACGGCATATTCGGGAAACGCTGTTGTGAAGATGACCATGGGAGGGTCTTTCAAATTGGCGATAAATTGAATCCCATTGATATCCGGCATCTGAATGTCAAGAAATATCAGATCAACCCGTTGGGTTTTCAACCATGTTAATGCTTGAATGGCATCTGTAAAAGTATTTTCAATCTTGACCAGCGGTGTCTCAGAACAATATTTCTTAATTACCTCCAGTGCCAGAGGTTCATCATCTATTGCGATACAACGCATCATACAAGGTTGATACTAAGTTTAACAATAAAAACTTTCCCGTTATCTATCAATGTAAGGTTATGTTTATCAGGATACTCGAGACTCAATCGTTGACGGGTATTACGAAGTCCGATTCCCGCCATCTCATTTTTTTGACGACCAGAAAAAATCTGATTGGAAACCTTGAATTCCAATATGTTTTGAAGAATGTTGATGTCAATAATAATTGCGGCCTTCTCATGACTGCTGGTCCCATATTTAAATGCATTTTCAATAAATACCATAAGAATTTGTGGTGAAATTTGATTGGAACTATAGTCGCCATTAATGTTCAACTGAATATCCATAGTATCACTGAGCCGGATTCTTTGTAATTCCACATAGTGCTTGATATACTGAATGTCCAATTCCATCGGGACTTTATCATCTTTGATGTCGTAGAGAACATACCGCATCATTTCTGAAAGTTTCATGACCGCTTCAGCGGTATGGTCACTTTTCACTAAGGCCAGGCTATAAATGCTATTAAGTGTATTAAACAGAAAATGTGGATTAATTTGGTTTTTTAAAAAAGCAAGCTCCATGTTCAGTTTTTCTTTTTCTGCCTCTTTCCGTTGCTTTTCAGCCTGAACAAGTTTATCGGAAAAACAAATACCCAGACCCAACCCGGAAATGATAAAAGCAGTTAATAGGAAATTATAAGTGGGCCATCCTTTTGATGGGCGTTGACGATTTTCATCTCTGGGAGATTTGAAAGGAGGGGATTGTTCAATTTGTGGAAGGCTGGCATTTCGATCTCTTGGTGGAAAATTCCTTTCATTGCCAGGGAAATGGGGAAAGCTCGACATTTCCATAATTACCGTTGCAAGGATTGCAAGGATGGTGACAGAAATGATATACCAGATTTTCTTTTTCCTGAAAAATAATCGTGGCGCAAGCAGTAGATAATTCAGATAAAAAAGAAATGCAAAAAGAATTGTCTGTGTATAGGTTCTTTTTAAAAAAAACAAATCGCGGCTGGAATCCACATATAAAAGATAGGTTGGAAAAACGAACAAAAACGTCCACACAGTTATATGTAGAAATACTTTTAATTTTTTACCGGTCAGAAATGAAAATGTCATATAAAAAATAAACTTATAACATAACAACAGAGGTCCATCAACAAATCGGTCAATTCGTTGTTTTTGCCGGTAAATTTAATAATGTCTGAGATAAAAGCATCTAAATATCGATTACAAACAATCCCTTGTTTATAAATTCTATCTTCCAATCAACATTACCGTCCTCAAAAGGGTTTACTTTGCAGGTTCTGATGGAAAGTTACACCATCCTTGCACCGGTAATTCTCTCGTTTTTCATTCTGGTAATGCCTTCCAGAATAAGGTATTACTATACCTTATGCCTGACTATTATTATCGCTTTGATTACGGCCATCCCAGCTTTCAATGCGTTACTCAATCCGGTTAATGGCCCTCTTATTTTTTTTATTGGTGGAGCGATAGGCACACTTCCCTTTATTGTTGATAGTCTAAGTGGTTTCTTTATCTTGGTAACCAATTTTGCTGTACTTGCCGGGATGGTTTATTCACAGGGATATCTGAAACCCTACCGGGAAAGTAAAAGTCCTGCTCAGTTAGCCCTTCATAATTTCAGTTTTGTATGGTTGCACATTTCTATGTTGGCCGTACTTATGTTGCGTGACGGTTTGCCCTTTCTTATTGCCTGGGAACTGATGGCTGTCTCCTCGTTCATGCTTGTTTTGTTTGAGGCTGAAAAACGGAAAACCCTGAAAACTGCCGTCAACTACCTGATCCAGATGCACGTGGGTCTTTTTCTTCTGGTCATTGCTTTTTTATTATGTGAAGCGGAAACAGGGCAAATGAGCTTTGATTCTTTACGAAGCTATTTTTCCAGCCATTCCAATTTTCCACTGTTTCTTTTATTTTTTGCCGGTTTTGGTATCAAAGCGGGGTTTATTCCGCTACATACCTGGCTCCCCGAAGCTCATCCTGCTGCACCTTCCCATGTTTCGGGGGTGATGTCGGGAGTGATGATAAAAATGGGGATCTATGGTATCGTGCGGGTACTCACGTATACTCAATCAGATTTTTTAACCATCGGATTAACCATCATTGTTGTGTCATCCATTACCGGTTTGTTGGGCGTAATGATGGCCATTGTACAGCATGACTTAAAAAAACTGCTGGCTTATCATAGCATTGAAAACATTGGTATTATTGGTATTGGCATCGGGTTGGGAACCATTGGCCTTGGGCTGCATCAACCGGTGCTTGTATTTCTGGGATTTACCGGTGGGTTGTTACATGTGCTTAATCATTCTTTATTCAAACCTTTGTTGTTTTTCAGCGCGGGGTCAGTTTATCAGGCTTATCATACCCGGAATATCGAGCAACTCGGCGGGGTGATTCATAAAATGCCCCAAACGGCTGGTTTGTTTTTACTTGGAGCACTCTCCATTTGCGGATTACCTCCTTTTAATGGATTTATTTCAGAATTGCTTATTTATGTTGGTTTGATAAAAGGGTTGTCGGTTGGGAACGTATATCAATCCATCACTTTTCTCCTTATACTGATTTCTCTTGCTCTTATTGGAGGATTGGCCATTCTCTGTTTTACCAAGGCATTTGGGGTTGTTTTTTTAGGCACCAACCGGTCAACTCCAAATCCAGAAGTTAGGGAAGCTGAAAAAGGGATGTTGATTCCCCAATATGCTATCGGAATTTTGATCATTCTGATCGGAGTAGTTCCAATGGTCTTTATCAGTCCGATTGTTGCAGTAGTTTCTAAAATGTTCAACCTCGGTCCAACGGTTTTTCTGGATTCTCTTTTCCCGGTTTTTACCCAGGTTGGAATTATGGGTTTAATCCTGATTGGATTGATTGTCGTAGTCCTCTTTATCCGACATGGGATTTTGAGAAAAAGAGAAAATCAATATGGTCCTACTTGGGGTTGTGGTTATACGGCAGGAACATCACGGCAACAGTATACAGCAACAGCCTATGCAGCAACTTTTGCCGAGTTGGCACATCCTATTCTTCCTGAACAGCAGGAGTATGAAGCAATTCAGGAAGAAGAAATATTTCCCAAAAACCGCTCTTTTTCTCAAAACCCGATAGATGTTTTTAAATCGGCACTGAATAAAATCATCGATCTGATCATGATTTTATTGAAAAAGATAGCACGCTTGCAAACCGGTAATATACAGCATTATATCTTGTATGCCTTTGTTTTTATCCTGATCATTTTTGTGCTACTTTATTTACATATATTGTAATGGGATTCGTGCTTGTTATCGCTGCCGCTTTGTTTTTTCCTGGAATCATTATCCGGGTAAAAAGCCTGTTAAGCGGAAGAAAAGGACCCGGGATCATGCAGCCATGGAGGAATATTTTATTGTTGCTTCGTAAAGGCAATGTAATCAGTACAACCACAAGTTATATTTTCCGGCTGGCACCTACTATTTATCTCTGTACCATTCTTTGTGCTATTCTTCTCCTCCCTTTTCCGGGAGTTCCCTCTCTACTTGGTTTTGAAGGCGATTTTGTTCTTTTTGCCTATATGCTTGCCCTTGGAAAGTTTTTGTTCATTATCAGCGCGATGGATACCGGCAGTAGTTTTGAAGGAATGGGAGCCAGTCGCGAAGCGCTTTATTCTATGTTGGCAGAGCCCGCTTTTTTTATTCTTTTCGGGACCCTTGCCTTACTTACAGGTTTTTCATCGATGCAACCAATCTTTGATTCTTTCCAATTTGCCGGTCACAATTCTTTCATTTTAGGATTTATTGCGGTGTATCTTTTAATCCAGATTGCCATGATTGAGAACAGCCGTATGCCCATCGATGATCCAAAAACCCATCTTGAGCTGACCATGATCCATGAAGTAATGATCCTCGATCATAGTGGATTTGATTTGGCGTTAATTCATATCGGGACTGCTCTGAAATTTTCGATGTATGGATTGTTAATCGCCAACTTTTTGATTCCACCCCAGTTTCCACTTATAATCAGAATTCTCCTCTTTTTTGTGGTTCAGGTCACGATGGCGGTTCTTATCGGTTTGATGGAATCATTCCGGGCACGGAAAAAACTGGCTAAAAATCCGCAATTTATCGTCACCCTAAGTTCCATTGGATTGGTGGCCTTTATTCTTGTATTGTTGATTACTTTTAAAATGATCGGTTAAATGAATGTTCTTCTTGTCATTGTTTTTGCCATCACACTGATCTATCTCAGTATGACAGAGCGTTTCCCGATCTATGCGGGGTTGATTGCCTTTCAGGGCGTGTTGCTGTTTGCCCTTTCATTCCTTGAACTTCATGCTATTACCTTATCAACTTTGATCTTTGTAGCTATAGAAACACTTGTGTTTAAGGTAATCGTAGTCCCTTTTCTTTTATTCCGTATTATTGACAAAATTGGTGAAGCAAGAGTACACGACAAAGCCCTCCCGGGATTTTATTCTCTTTTATTTGTCACCGTTGGGCTGTTGCTTAGTATTGTGATTTCTTTTTCATTGGATACTAAGCCGGCTACCATGATTTATTTTATTGTTGCTTTTTTTGCAGTATATACAGGAATGTTCATGATAATTTCCCACAAAAAGATCTTTTCACATTTAGTAGGGTTCCTGGTAATTGAAAACTCGGTATTGTTGCTTTCCTTAGCCATTGGAAGCGAAATGCCTATGCTGATCAACATCGGGATATTGCTTGATATTTTTGTCAGTGTTTTGATTCTTGGGATTTTTGTGATGAAGTTAAAACAATATGCAAATGAGTTGACCTTACTAAAGGATGACTAGAAATGAAACAAAGAGACAAAGTAAAATGAAATTTAAAAGATGTCAGAGAGTGGGTACATATTAGCAGGGTTTTTTTTGGTTTCACTCTTGATGGGGGTTGTTGTCGGGCTGGTGCATAGCAAGCTACTGGCAAGATCCATAACCATCTTATATGTGGTCATTCATATAAGTTTTACGGGATATTGCTGGCTTCATCTTGGCGAAACGGTACTTGACTATTTTACCTTCGACCCGCTGGGTGTTTTGTTGCTGACGATTCTTTCGATTCTTACCATTACCACGGTTTATCATGGGTTTATATATGTAAAAGATGCAAAACCGAGGATTTACGCTATTTATCATGCGGCATTGATTGCCTTAGTAGCTTCAATGTCGGGGGCTTATCTGGCAAACGGGATGACCACTGTATGGATTTTTGTCGAAGCCACTACATTGTCTGTTGCTGCGCTGATCTACCACGACCGGACTCCATTGGCACTGGAAGCAACATGGAAATATGTTTTTGTTTGTTCTATTGGGATTTCCTTGGCCTATCTGGGGATCTTATTCCTTGGGTTTACAGTTCACGATGCCCGTTTGTTGCATCTCTCCTTCGATAGTGTCACAGAAATTGCAAAAATGGCCAATCCGCTGTATCTCAAAATCGCCTTTGTCTTTGTTTTGGTAGGGTACAGTACGAAAATGGGTCTTTTCCCCATGCATACGGTTACAGTGGATGCTCACACCGTAGCCCCACCGCCCATCAGTGCATTTATATCTACGACACTCATGAATGTTGGATTTCTCGCCATTTTCCGGATTTATGCCCTCTTTTCGGCCACCTCCATACTTCCCTTTATGAATCATGTGCTGATCCTTTCTGGAGTTTTATCCTTGCTCGTATCCGCAGGATATATGCTCAAGGCAAAACACAATAAACGTATGCTGGCGTACTCAAGCCTCGAAAACATGGGGATTGTAGCCATTGCCATTGGTATTGGAGGTATTGGTTACTATGCTGCCATCCTTCACATCGTACTCCATTCGTTTACAAAGGCTGGCCTCTTCTATCAAATCGGTCAATCGTATAAAGTGATGGGAACATATAAGCTTGATGAATCAGGAAACTATATGGCGCTTTATCCTGCTGGAGCAACCGCCTTATTGCTGGGTTTTCTTTGTATCACTGCCATCCCACCATCCGGAATGTTTATCTCGGAGTTATATCTGATGAAAGCCATGATTCATTCCCAAAATTATCTGCTTCTCGCTGTCACTGGTTTGTTGTTGTGCTTTGTCCTTTATGCTTTGCTTACCAGGGTGTTGCACATCGTATATTCCCAACCTCGGGAAAAACCCTTACATGAGCTGCAGAAGGTTAACCCATGGCAATCGATCAGTCAATATTTTTTATTCGGTCTCGTCATTTTCATCTGTTTTGTTCAGCCAATGCCATTTCGCCATTTAATCGAATCAATCATTAATGCTTTGCCTAAATAATGAACCAAACCCGATATATCGAACTTTTCTCAAATCCCGATTCCGTCCGGTTATTAGACATTCCTGTTTTAGATTATCCGGCATTTCTGGCATTTCTGGATCAGCTTATGGGGGAGGAGGGGACTCATTGTGTAGCCTATTTCGCATTACCACAAGCCGAAACCTTCCGGTTTATATGCTGTATGGCTGCTGATGAAAATCATGCCTTGGTGATATTCTCTCATGAACAACCCCGCAATCCGTTACCTTCACTCCCCTCAATCACTGCCCGGCATTTTCAGTTTCATGTTTTTGAACGTGAAATTTTTGAAAATACCGGTATTAAATTTCCCGATCATCCCTGGTTAAAACCTGTCCGTTTCCCATTCCAACGGGCCGATCATTCAAATATAATAGATAATTACCCATTTTATTCTATAGAAGGAGAAGAGTTGCACGAAGTAGGGGTAGGCCCTATTCATGCCGGCATCATCGAACCAGGATATTTCCGTTTTATCTGTCATGGTGAAGAAGTTTTACATCTGGAAATTCAGCTTGGATTTCAACATCGGGGAATAGAACATCTTTTTGTTGAAAATCAACAACTGCTTTATCAATCAATATTGGCTGAAAATATTACCGGTGATACGGCTATAGGTCATTCTCTGGCTTTTACCGGGGTAGTTGAATCCCTGGCTGGAATTCATGTTTCTTCTTCCCTGGCTATTGAAAGAACGGTTGCTCTGGAACTCGAACGGATTGCTGTTCATATCGGGGATACGGCTGCATTATGTACCGATATTGCCTATCAATTCGGCCAGGTAGTTAACGAAGCATTACGGACCATTGTCATCAATACCACTCAGCTTTGGTGTGGAAATAGGTTTGGAAAAGGATTGATTCGTCCTTCAAAAACCAATTATCCGCTATCCCTGGATATCGTTAAGGTGATATTAAAAAACCTGGAAGAAGTAGAAAAAAGATATCTTCAGGTTACCGATCGGATTTTTACTCTTTCCAGTGTTCTGGGACGTTTTGAAAATATGGGAAAGCTTACTCCAAAACAGGCAACCCTGATCGGGACGGTTGGAATGGCAGCCCGCAGCAGCGGAATGTATCGCGATATCCGCTGGTCGCATCCTTTTTCTGCTTTTACAGATCATCCTTATGAACCAGCCATGCTTCAAAAAGGAGATGTCTGGTCAAGAGCCCTGTTACGAAAACTGGAAGTAGAAAAATCTATAGAAATAATAAGGAAGCTACTTAAAAATTTTATGATTGATCATTCTGAATTTCAGAATTACGAAACGGTAAATCAAAAATCTAACATCATAAATTCCGGCCTTGCTCCTTTATCCCTTGCTATTTCTTTAGTTGAGGGATGGCGTGGTGAGATCTGTCATGTAGCGGTTACAGATAATTCAGGAAAGATGGCTTTTTATAAAATAAAAGATCCTTCGTTGCATAACTGGATGGCGCTGGCTTTAGCTGTCAGAAATCAGGAAATTTCCGACTTTCCCCTCTGCAATAAGAGTTTTAATCTGAGTTATTGTGGTAACGATTTGTAAATGGTGAAATAGCGAAAAAGACAGCATGAAGGAATTAACTATTTTTCGGCAACATGGCAGGCAATTTATTCCTGATTTACAAAAGGTTGAATTGCCTGAAATTTTCAGGGGGAGGCCAGTGATCAGTAATGATTTGTTGCCTGAAGAGGCTGGTCGATTGCATAATTTGTGTCCTGTCAAAGCCATTGGAATAAATCCATGTTCCCTTGATTTGGGGAAATGTATTTTTTGTAAAGAGTGCGAATTTCAATCCTTAGGGAAGATTAAATTTACCAATGATTATCGGTTGGCGGTGAATTCGAGGGATGATCTGATTATTGTGCAAGGGATGAGCAACCCATTTCAGCTCGACCGAAAAAAAATCCGTGAGGAAATCCGGGTTTTATTCAAACACGCCTTGAAACTCAGACAAGTATCGGCTGGTGGTGATAATTCTTCGGAAATGGAATTGAATGCTGCAGGGAATGTCAATTTCGATATGGGCCGTTTTGGAATTGAATTTGTGGCATCGCCGCGACATGCAGATGGCCTGGTCATTACCGGACCCATCACCCAGAACATGTCGGCCGCATTACAATTGTGCTATGATGCTATTCCTGCTCCAAAAATCATTATATTAGCAGGAAGTGATGTCATCAGCGGAGGAATTTTTTCGGGAAGTCCGGCATTGGAACGTGGGTTTTTGGAGAAATATCCGGTAGATCTATATCTTCCGGGTAATCCGGTGCATCCCCTCACGTTTATTCATGGGGTGTTAAATCTTACTGGATATTGGTCTTCAAAATAATATTGTTTAACCAAAAAATGAAACCATGAAAAAAAAGTCAATGATTCTCATCATTCTTCTCTTTCCCATTTTATTGGTTGGACAAAAATGGAATAAAGCAGATTCTCTTGCCTATTATACCTTTGTGGCAGAAGCGCAATATGACATGGTAGGTAATTATGCTGCCTCAAGCTATTATCTGACCAAAGCAATCCGGCTTGATCCGCGCGATCCGGAGTTATACCGGTTACGTGCTTCTTCAAGAGAAAATATGGGAGATATCAGGGGAACCGAGGCCGATTATACCATGGTTTTGCAACTTGAACCGGGAGAAATTGCGGCGTACGAAAGGCGGGCAGAAGCGAGGGTTGTGTTGAAAAAATACCAGGAAGCTATCCGGGACTTTGATTTTCTGATTTTTTCTGATCCGGAATATTCTGGCTATTACTATGAAAGGGGATTGTGTAAAAAAGAGCTGAATGATTTAGATGGTGCCTGTTCCGACTTTAATCAAGCCAGTCGCCTCGGATCCAGAATTGCCTATCTCACCATTATAGAGTGTTGCATCAAGTGATTTTTAGTGAATTCCATGATTATTTAATCGGGACAATTTGTTAATCAGATGAATGACAACAACAATAATTCCTGAAAAATGAGCTCAAAAATAGATAATCTGCAGCTGAACTATAAAATCTGGTTGGAGACTTCCGGCCAGGTAGGTGTGCTCGGCGATAAGAAGTGTGATTTACTTAGGGCCATCAATGAAACTGGTTCATTAAATGATGCTGTAAAAAAGATGGGGCTGACCTATCGTAAAACCTGGGATAACCTCCGGCGAATTGAAAAAAATCTTGGGTTCCCGTTAATCAAACCGACTCGTGGAGGTGCCGATGGCGGAAACACCGTACTGACCCTTGAAGGGAAAATCATCATCGCAGCATTCGAAAAATTTCATGCAGAATTTGATTCAATCATTCATCATGGATTCGAGACGATCCTCGCTGAAATGAAACAAAAGATCACTTAAAAGTTTTGTGTGATGTCTTGCCACCCGATAAAATATTGATACTTTTGTCACCGAATTGCAAAACAATGCAATTCGCTTAATGGCAAATTAAAATCAATGTTTTATGAACAATGCCATCTATAATTTCCTGCTTCCTTCTAATGAACCTGTTCTTGAGTACAAGAAGGGGAGTAATGAAAGGATTCTCCTTGAAAAAGAATTACAAAGGCAACTCCGGAATCCCATTGAAATTCCACTAATTATTGGTGGTAAGGAGGTTAGGACCCAACAGACGGGGTTGGTGAAAATGCCACACCGTCATACACAGGTGTTGGCAACTTATTACAAAGCATCGGAAAAAGAGGTAAAAATGGGCATCAAAGCAGCGCTTGATGCCCATCGCATCTGGTCGGATCTCTCCTGGACAATCCGGGCTGCCATCCTGCTGAAGGCGGCAGAGCTTATTTCAGGTAAATACCGGGAGTTAATGAATGCTGCAACCATGTTGGGACAAAGCAAAAACATATATCAGGCCGAAATTGATGCTGTTTGCGAGACCATAGATTTTCTGAAGTTTAATGCCTTTTTTGCCTCACGTATCTATGAAATGCAGCCCAGTTCGACTTTCAATCAATTGAATAAGATGGAATTTCGCCCACTCGAAGGTTTCGTATTTACTGTTAGTCCCTTCAATTTTACTTCCATTGCATCGAATCTGAATATGGCTCCGGTGATGATGGGAAATACCACAGTATGGAAACCGGCATCGACTTCCTTATTATCCAATTATTACCTGATGAAAATTTTCCAGGAAGCCGGTCTTCCCGATGGAGTCATCAATTTTATACCCGGGAGCGGTTCAATGATCGGAAAAACAGTTCTTGAATCACCCGATCTGGCTGGAATTCATTTTACAGGGTCGAATGAAACATTTAACCATCTTTGGAATCAAGTATCTCTGCAATTACCTCATTATAAGTCGTATCCGCGATTAATCGGAGAAACAGGAGGAAAAAACTTCATGATCGTACACCCCTCTGCTTCGGTACAAGAAGTAGCTGTAAATGCATACCGTGGTGCTTTTGAATTTCAGGGACAAAAATGCTCTGCTGTTTCCAGGATGTACGTACCCGTTTCACTTTGGCCGGACATCAAAACCGAATTGATCAAAATCAGTTCTGATGCAAAAATGGGCGATGTATTAGATCCGTTGAATTTCATCAACGCCGTGATTGATGAAGGCTCTTTTGATAACATCATGGATTATCTCCGATATGCAGAAGCATCAAAAATGGCTGAAATCATTGTAGGAGGACACGGGGACAAACAGGTGGGGTACTTTGTTGAACCAACCATAATTGTAACTACCGATCCCAAATTCAAGACCATGGAAGAAGAAATATTCGGTCCTGTGCTGACGGTATTTGTTTATCAGGATGAAAAGTTGGATGAAACAATAGAATTATGTAATGCAACTTCGCCTTATGGACTTACCGGGGCAGTGTTTTCCCGTGACCGGGTGGTAGCTGCATCTATGTGTGAGAGATTGAGGTATGCTGCCGGTAATTTTTATATCAATGATAAACCAACCGGAGCCATTGTGGGTTTGCAACCATTTGGCGGCTCACGTGCTTCAGGGACCAATGATAAAGCAGGAGGCGAATTCAACCTTTTTCGTTGGATCAGCCCAAGAACCATTAAAGAAACATTTCAGCCTGCTACAGAATACCGTTATAATTATATGATGGAATGAAAACTAACTAACTATTTAACCGATAAAAATATGAACTTTAATCTGAAAAATTTAGGAATTGATCTTATAAATCCAGGTGCAAGTACCGGCAATGGATGGTTTGATACCCATGGGGATGAAACAACGTCTTATTCACCAATTGATGGTTCCATCATTGCAAAGGTGAAAAATGCCACACTGGATGATTATGAAAAATTAATGGCCAAGGCACAGGAGGCCTATCTGAAATGGCGGATAATTCCGGCTCCAAAGAGAGGGGAAGTGGTCCGGCAGATTGGAGAAGCGCTTAGGAAGAGGAAAGAAGAGCTGGGATACCTTGTATCATTAGAAATGGGCAAGATATATGAAGAAGGGCTGGGTGAGGTTCAGGAAATGATCGATATCTGTGAATTTGCAGTTGGGCAATCTCGTTTGCTCAATGGAGCCACCATGCATTCCGAGCGTCCCTCCCATCGTATGTATGATCAATATCATCCGATTGGTATCCTCGGAATAATTACCTCTTTTAATTTTCCGGTGGCTGTTTGGGCCTGGAATTCCATGCTGGCTGCAATAGCTGGTGATGTGGTCATCTGGAAGCCCAGTTCCAAGACCCCGCTCTGTGCCATTGCCGTGCAAAAAATCATTACTGAGGCCCTCCGAAACAATCATGTCCCTGAGGGTGTGTTTAATATGATCATTGCTAAGTCATCCGTACTGGGCGATAACTTTGCTGCCGACAAGCGCATTCCCCTTGTTTCAGCGACCGGGTCCACAGAAGTGGGTAAAAAGATCGCTGCCATCGTGGGGAAGCGACTTGGAAAAACCATCTTGGAATTGGGGGGTAACAATGCCGTTATCATTTCCGAATATGCCAAGCTGGATATGACCCTGCAGTCGGTTGTTTTCGGTTCAGTTGGGACATGCGGACAACGCTGCACCTCAACGCGCCGCCTTATCATTCATGAATCTGTTTTTGAAACTGTAAAAGAACGACTGATATCAGCCTATCAGAGCATCAGTGAACGGATCGGAAATCCCCTTGACAAGGAAACACTGGTTGGGCCATTGGTAGATGAATTAGCGGTTAAAAACTTCCTGTATGCTATTGAAGAAGTGCAGAAAGAAGGGGGTAAGTTGGTCTTTGGAGGTACTGTGCTTCAGGGTGAAAAATATCTTTCCGGTAATTATGTTATGCCTGCAATCGTTGAGGCAGAAAATCATTATAAAATGGTACAGAAGGAAACTTTTGCTCCGATTGTTTATCTGATTAAATATAAAACGATTGAAGAAGCGATTGATCTTAACAATCATGTTCCTCAAGGACTTTCCTCCTGTATTTTCACGGAAAATTTAGTGGAAGCAGAAAAATTTCTTTCCGAAACCGGTTCCGACTGCGGAATAGCAAATGTAAACCTTGGTACTTCTGGCGCTGAAATAGGCGGTGCTTTCGGAGGCGAAAAGGAAACAGGCGGTGGGCGTGAATCTGGTTCCGATGCCTGGAAAACATATATGCGTCGTCAAACCAATACCATCAATTTTAGCGGGCAAACAGCGCTGGCACAAGGAATTACATTTGATTTTTAATTTCGATGGCCATCTTAAAAATAGATATCCCGTTTTCCTTGTTCGATTGAAATGAGGTTGTCTGATATTTTCGTGTTAAGTGTGGTATTCTCAATTTCGCTGACCAATTTGTGAATAACAGCCAATCCTTTTGCCTTGGTTTCAGGGGAAGCAAAATCTTCAAGGTATTCTTTAAAGGTAAAGAGTGCATTTGGCATACAATATTGCTTGATTAGGCCAGGCTTGGCAAGGTCCATAAAATCTTGTCCGACTCTTCCTTTACGGTAGCACCCGGTGCAAAATGAGGGTATAAAACCTTCATTGGCAAGTGCAAATATCATCTGATCGAGTGTCCTGTGGTCGCCTAAAGTAAACTGGCTGCCGGTTTGTTCTTCCTCGTGCATATAAGAACCCGGATTAGTGCGCGATCCGGCAGATATTTGGCTTATCCCATAATGGATAAGTTCAGTCCGCATGGCATCATTTTCCCTTGTACTAAGTATTATTCCGGTATATGGCAACGCAATGCGAAGTATTGCTACCAGCTTTTTAAAATCATTGTCGGATACCTGCGACGGAATGTTATCTGCATTGGGAGCTCCTACAGCGGGTTCGATACGGGGAACACTTACCGTATGAGGACCGCAACCAAATGCGTTTTCAAGGTGATGAGCATGTTCCATCATTGCCAAAACTTCAAAACGATAATCAATTAAACCCAGCAATGCTCCTATTCCGACATCATTTATGCCACCTTCCATGGCCCTGTCCATCACGGTAAGACGATATTCGTAATTTCCCTTTTGTGTATCAACCGGGTGAAAATTCCGGTATAGCACCGGGTCGTAGGTTTCCTGGAAGCAAACATAAGTTCCTATTTTTTCTGCTTTCAGCTTAGCGAAGTCTTCAACTTCCATCGGGGCCAGTTCGACGTTGATCCGGCGGATATAATCCCTGCCGCCGTTTTCTCTGGCTGCATAAGTAGTGCGGATGGCCTCTACCATGTAATCAGTGTTGTTGCGTTTGCTTTCGCCACAGATTAGTAACACTCTCTTATGTCCCTCTCGAAGAAGAGCCTGGGTTTCCTCGGCAATCTCTTTCATCGTAAGCACTTTTCGCTTAATGAGTGTGTTGTCGCGTCTAAAGGAACAGTATGTACAGTTATTGATACAAACATTGCCTGTATAAATAGGAGCAAAGAGAACCAGCCTTTTCCCATAAATTTCTTCCTTTACCGTACGCGCTGTATCCATTATTTTTTGAATAACAGGAGTATCCTGAACACGAAGAAGTACGGCAACTTCTTCCAAATTCAGCCCTTTCAGCTTTAGAGCTTTGTTTAGAATCGTGTTTACTTGATTTATATCCGGGATTTTCCCTTCAATGAGGGAGTATAACTTTTGCCGGTCAATAAATACTTTGTTCCTTTCGCTCTTGTTCATAGTTTTGCCCTTCCTTGAATTTAGTTAGAATAGATTTAACTTCAACGTCTTTTAAACGTCCAATCTTTCCAGTAAGAGCACTGATTGTCTCGGTAGTACCTTCAATAACAAGAGAAATAACGTGAATATTGCGATGGTGAATAGGCAACCCCTGTCGAGCTAAAATTATACTGCGGTATTCAGAAAGCAAATCATTTACCGCAGGAATTGAGGTTGTGCCTTTTATTAATATCGTGATAGTACCAATTCTCTTTTCCATCAGACACTCTTTTGGATTGGATGTATGTTTATACTTTTTTTTAGACAAACTTTGAAAAAGTACTTACCGTTTCTCAGAACTGTCTGGATACAAAAGTAATAAATTTTTAATCAAATAGGGTTAATCATGAAATTCATCCTGCAAGCATACAGTTTTTGTAACCTGTCAGGACTTGGCTTGCCTCTTTAGATTATAATAGCAAAATAATTATTGAACAGATAATACCAGCGCTTGCAAGATAGATTCCCCTATGAAACAATTTCGTCTGGGGTTTAAACATCCAGAATGATGAAATGGCTAAAAATAGCAACAGTATTCCAAAGGTTACTGAAAACCAATGCACTAAATTCCTACTTGAAGAAAAATGCAAGGCAATAAACCGATTAAGCAATGAAGGAAGTTCTTGCGATGTATATTTTACAACTCCCGTTTTACTGTTATATGTTCCGTTTTGAAAATAAACAACATCTCCTTCTGTTTTCGATATCTCCAAATTTCTTAAATGTAAAACCATCCCAAGATCAGATTCTTTGATGTTTGGGGATAACTGTTTTTCTACTAGTTTTTCATGTTTTAAAAAGTCTGTATCTCTATAAATAAGAACTATTCCACTTATGCTGTATATAATAGTGAGACCTATTACAAAAAAGCCAATATCGCGATGTAAAGAACGCATATAATAATTGATCGATTTTTTTTCTTTCATTTCCATAATAAATTGTTTTTGTGATGATTGTGACCTTTTGCCAATTTTTAATTGAGAACCAGTTAGTTACTGGACTTTAGTCCAAAATGATATGCTTTTCGGAGCAGGCTCGTTTATTAATAGCAAACTTACAAATGTTTTTAGAATTATGTTGGTACTGTTCTATACTTGTACTCTTTTTTGTTGATTATATAACTATATTTAACACTTGCGGGAACGTACTGTACACTAATTGTAGTAGAATAGAATCCCTTTGATCTGTGCTGAAATTCGTTAACTATTCCTATTGTATAAGAAGGATTTGAAAAAATTTCATCATTACTTTTCCTACTCATTTTTTTACTGATCATAATTAAAGTAAAACCAATTATCATTGCTAAAGCTAATATTATAAACGTATTCATTTTTTTTTCATTTTACGAAAATTTATCATGACACTTTATTTCGGATTATTCAATTGCGGTATATACGGTGGTAACATAGGTACTTGAGGTAATATATCGGGAGGCAACAGTCCAGGTTGTCAACTTTCCATCTTCATTTCTGGTGATCATTCGGCCCAACATATCATACGTATATTGTGTCTTGTTTAGTTCCGTTTGTTTTTGATCCTTTCTTGAAATCAATTCACCAAATGTATTATAGGTCTCTTCTATAGAACCCGAACTCGGATCAATTATATTGATTCTGTTCCCAAATTTATCAATTTTTATGACATTCTGAGTTGCCGAAAGATTATCAATTGCAACAGTACGTATGAAATCATTCCCCTGATAAGCATATCTATATTTAACTGTCCGGGAATTAGCGTCAGTCACTTCGAAAAGCCGCATGATTATTAATAAATCACACTTGAAATTCAACCACTAAACTTGAGTAAAGAATATGAGAAAAGAATTTTAATTGTGTACAATGAACAACTTACCTGTAACTGAATAACCTTCGGTTTTGATTACATAGATATAACTACCATCGGGATATTTAGAAGTATTCACTTTGATATGTTGAGATCCCACTGAATACGATTCAAAA
>JALNWG010000011.1 GCA_023231005.1 Bacteroidales bacterium
TGAAAGAAACTGACTGATCAGGTAACCATGACCTGCATGAACTTCTACTGCATCGAATCCGGATTCACGGGCAGTGTTTACCGCAATCCCGAAATCGCGGATGATGGATTTTATCTCTTCCACCGTAAGGGTTCTTGACCAGGTAGGTCCGAACAGGTTAAAACGTCCGGTTGGGGCAAGACAAACACCGCCCGAGACAGCTTTTTTCGCCATCAGTCCGCAATGGCCAAGCTGAATAGCCACGGCAGCTCCTTCCTTGTGAACCGCATCGGTGAGAACACGCAATGCCGGCACCTCCTCTTTTCTGAGCCAGAGTTGATGCTCGAACGACAATCCGCTTTTTGAAACAGCAGAATAGGCTACTGTTGTCATTCCGATACCACCGGCAGCAACCGCCGTATGGTAAGCCACAAGCTCAGGGGAAACATGGTTCCCGGGGCACATTCCTTCAAAAGCAGCAGATCGGATTGAGCGGTTTCGTAAGGTAAGATTGCCAAGTTTTGAAGAAGTAAACAGCAAGTTGGTCATAAAAATAATTTGCAGGAATGAAATAATTTAGGATATTTGGTATCATCATAACCGACACAAATTTACGAGGAAATTTCATGAATTAAAAACTTACACTATGAACACAAGAACGAATTGGTTTATCATTCAGGCAAGTTGGATACTTCTTTCATTCTTTCTGTATATCCCTTCTGAAGCGCAGGATACAAAAGAAAATCCCTATCATTTGACGTTAGTCAGCAGTGTTAACGAATATTCCGGGATGGTTGCCAAAGACAGCCTTCAAAAGTTAGTTGATCTTAAAAAAACCATTCCTGGAATCCAGTTGGATATTCGCTATGCGACCAGTAATAATTTTACGCATAAAAAAATCTATAGCGAGCCCATGGCTTTTCTTAGAGAACCTGCAGCACGGGCGTTGAAAGGAGTTCAAGGGGAACTTAAAAAAAAGGGGATTGGCTTGAAAATCTATGATGCATACCGACCATACGCAGCCACATTGCTATTTTGGGAAATCGCAAAAGATACGCTTTTTGTCGCCGCTCCATGGCAGGGATCAAGGCATAACCGGGGATGTGCTGTGGACCTTGGACTGATTGACCTGAAAACAGGAAAAGATTTGGAAATGCCTACACCGTTTGATGATTTTACGAAAAAAGCCAGTCCCCAATACACTGATCTTCCTCAAAAAGCCATTGAGAATCGTACGCTGTTAATTCAAATCATGAACAAGTATGGATTCACTGTTTTTCCGAGTGAATGGTGGCATTTTGATTTCAAAGGTTGGGAAAGATATCCGCTTATGGATGTATCGTTTGAAGAGTTGAAAGGGAAATAGCCAACTGGCTGTTTTCAAGCAAAAAACATCTGAAATGAATGGTTATTTCATGTTGCGTTGCTTTTTAATCTCCTCATAGGCAGCACTGATTTTTTGAAATTTCTCAGTAGCAGCTCTTTTAACATCTTCTCCAAGATTGGCAACTTTATCAGGATGATGTTTTTTTGCCATTTCCCGGTAAGCTTTTTTCACTTCTTCATCGGTTGCTGAAGGAACTATCTCAAGAACATCATAAGCCCAGCTTGTACTTTTCACAAACATTGCTTTGATGGAGGAAAAATCGGCAGAAG
Organism: Bacteroidales bacterium; assembly: GCA_023231005.1. Lineage (GTDB taxonomy): Bacteria > Bacteroidota > Bacteroidia > Bacteroidales > FEN-979 > CAIVAT01. The sequence continues at coordinate 1,636 of JALNWG010000011.1, forward strand.
GAATTCCCATATACCCCGAGATCGTTCCGATCATTTCAACCTCATCCGGATGATAAATACCGTCGGCAGCAGCAATACCGAACAGATAATGGAGAAGTTGCAGTTTCAAAGAATGGTCGGTATATTGGCCAATCTGAACACTGATATCCTGAACATTAATATCCTGCTTTAATATTTCCCGCAGCATCAGGATCAACCGGGTTCCTTCTTCCTCTCCGAACTGTTGAATAAAAAAACTTCTTACATATTCCAATTCGTATTTTGAAACTTTTTGATCTGCTTTCATCACTGCAGCCGACAGTACCAGTAAGCTCATTGCAAAATCACCCCGGGGAGTTCCACGGTAAGCAGATGTACTGACACTCATTCCATCAAACATCGAACCGAGTGCAACACCCAGAATGGCTCCGATGGGACCACCAAAAACCCATCCCAATCCCCCTCCTACCCATTTGGCATAACCCGATCTTTTTTTAAATCCGGAATTTGATTGATAGGATGGGTTTGCATCGGTGGAATCATTAGGCCGCTGATCATGACCAGGGGAAGTGGAAGAACCAGAGCCCCGTTCCGATGGTTTTTTTCGCATACTGAAAACAGAAAACAACACAATCGCAATAATCACGACTATAATGATTCCACCGATACCCATAATAAAATCAATTAGGAATTAGGAATTAAGAATTAAAAATTAAAAATTAAAAATTAAAAATAAGGGAGTATAAAACCTTGTTTTTATTTTATCATCTCGGTCAGTGGAAGTCCGTATTCTTCAGTCATTTTGATTCCTAATTTTTCGAGCTGGTCCAGCACCGGATTATAAATTTCCGGTACAACAGGTACGTGGACTCCTTTAATTTTAATTTGTCCATTCAGGATTAATTCCACGCCGATAGCAGCAGGTAAAGCAACGGTACGGGCAATGGAAGTGTCGGTGGCCAAGGTTCCAAAATCCAACATACGGGAGCGTATCACCTCTTTTTTCCCATCCGGATAGGCAGCCAGGAATAGATGTTGCATTACGACCATGTCGCGTTCATGTAAGCCCAGACCCATTTTTTCGATCATGAGATCGGAGGTTATTTCAAAAGTAGAATCTACTTTGCGATTCATGGGTTTATCTTCAAATAATCCGAGCCATTCAAGCGCTTTGACAGCGTATGCATCTACGGGAATTTTTAAGTAATCCGAAACAGCTTTTTTAATATTGGATGAGGTTTTAGCTCCAATTTGGCGTGCTATTAAACCAGCATAAGTCAAACCATCCAAATTAACTTTATCGTAAGAAATGAGGTTCAGACGTTTTATCACATCCAGTGTTTCGCACCAACCTGGGTAGCGGAAAGTACCTCTGAAGATGGTATTGACTTCAGGGATTCCGTAAATTTCACGGTAGGCAATAGAATCGCGATTGGGGTATACATCAAGTATGCCGACCTGTGGGAAATCAACTTGAAAAGGATTTTTGAATAGATTCGCTGTGGGGATTTCGATAACTTTGCCATGTTTCATAAAACGGGCATCATTATTTCCAGCCATCACCACACCTTTAGGACTCCATGAAAATTTATATTTGAATGGATTATCGGTAGCTTCGGGGGCAGGTAAAGCACCACACAAGGAATAAAATTCCTGGATTGCTCCTCCTTTATCATGAACATGATGAATAATACGCATGGCCGACATGTGATCGATTCCGGGATCAAGTCCCATTTCGTTTGAAATGATAATTCCAGCTGCTTTGGCTTCTGCATCAAGAGCACGCATTTCCGGCTTTGCATAGGAAGTCGTCACCATATTTTTTTTATTCTTTATGCAATGTTTGGCAACCATAACATGATGAACATAGGGAAGGAGGCTTACAGTAAGATCGTGTTCTGAGATCATTTTATCCAATCCGGTTTGATCCTCTACCGTCCAGGCCACCGCTTTTCCATTGACGTGTCCATTGATCATTTCATCTGCTTTTGATTTTGTACGGGTAGCAACCGTTACCTGAATTCCTTTACTCAGCAAGTGGGTAACAATTGGTTTAACCACCATTCCTGCTCCAAGAATTAAAACTTTTTTCATATTATCTGATTTTTAGTTTGATTATAGATATTGTTCAATGTATTTGAATTCAGGAGTCAATTCTCCTTTATGTAGAATGAGTCCTTTTTTAATTGGACGAGGCAAATCGAGGTCGTCGAAATGAGCGGAGAAATCAGCATCTGCGATCGGTTTAACGAAATTCACCAGTACATCTCCAAATCCATTTGATGAATCGCGCGGTATTTCAGCCGGTAAAATATCGACTGCCATAACCAACATTCCTTTACCTTGATGCCCGTTAGCAATGGTTTCCGTATCGGGATTATAGACGAATAAAGGTTCTTCAATTTTTGCAGGTTTCATGGTACATTCAATAGAACCTTCTACATCACAACTGATGTCGCCGATTACCTTCAGTCGTGGGTTTTCTTTATTATATAACTTTTTCAGGTATGATTTTGTGACCAGTCTTGGATAACGTTCATCCCAATAGATGCAATTGATCAGCATGGATAAGTGGGGAATGTACTTCTCAAATTTGCTGCGGTATTTATGGGGATTGGCATAATAATCATGAAGATCGAATGGTTCTCCATCAATATGTTCAACCAGGTCTTCTTCTTTAAAAACCACTTTATAAACCAGGTTGTCTGGTAATTTTTTACGTTGATGGAGTGCAATAAATTTTTCAGGGGATATTTCCTTAATCGGGAGGAAACCGCAGATTTCCTGGGCTCCCTGCGAAACATTCCCATATCCAGCAAAACCGATTACAAATGGGCGTAATTCGTGGGGAATTCCATTTTCAGCAATTAACTGACCGATTGCAGAGATATCATCTTTTGCTTCTTTAAGCGAGTGATAATGACACGCTTGTTTGATTCGTGCCAGGTTGGTAGGATAGCCGTCCTCTTTCAAGCGTAAACCCAGCGCCCAAAGGGAATTAATCATTCCAGCCATTCCCGCATAACGGCCAAAAAATATCAGCCTTTTCCCTTGTTCATCAACAACACGTTCATAGTCGATCAGATTGCATTTTAGTTCCATCATGTGTCGGAGCATGGGCATATTATATTTCTGTCCTTTTATCACATGAGAAAAAAACACATACGTTTTTTCCGGTTCAAAACTTGGAATTGGGATTTCTTTAACACCAAAGATGACCGAACATTTTTTCAGGTTATCCGATATTTCGGCACCAGCCTGGGCATATTCTTCATCTTTGAAAACGCGCTTCTCAGATGATTCGACAACGATATCCAGTTTTTTTTGTTTGATCAGTCGGGAAACATGCGCCGGAGTTAGCGGAGCTCTTCTTTCCATTTCATATTTATCTTCGATTCTGATTCCAATGTAGTTGCTCATGGGGGGAAGTGTTAGTTAATTAGAGTGAGGCAAAATTAAGAATTTTTCCTACATTTGGAAAGCGTTTGAACTGATTATTAACGATGAAGAATTTCCTCAAGGGTTGTGGAAAATTTTTAAAATATTTTCTGATCCTGTTTTTCGGGTCCACCCTGTTATTTGTTGTCCTTTACCGGTTTGTGAATCCACCGGTTACTCCTCTAATGTTGATCCGGGTTATTGAGCAAGCCACGGATGGACAAACTTTAAGATTACAGAAGCGATGGGTTTCTCTTGACAAAATATCCCCGAATCTACCGATTGCAGTTATTTCTTCAGAGGATAACCGATTTTTGAATCATCACGGGTTTGACATGGAAGCGATTGAGAAAGCCAAAGAATTCAACGATAGAAAAAAGGGGACAAAGGTTCGGGGAGCGAGTACAATTTCCCAGCAAACTGCCAAGAATGTTTTCTTATGGCCGCAACGGTCGTGGTTTAGAAAAGGATTAGAAGTTTATTTCACCGGTCTGATAGAAACAGTTTGGGGTAAAAAACGGATTATGGAAGTATATCTCAATGTGATTGAGACAGGAAAAGGGGTTTATGGGGCAGAATCAGCAGCCCGGACCTATTTCGGAAAATCCGCCTCTCAACTCTCGCGAGGGGAAGCAGCTTTGATTGCTGCAATCCTTCCAAATCCATTAAAATGGAATCCTGCAAACCCCACACCCTATATTCGCGACCGTCAGGAATGGATCCTATGGAACATGAATAATATTGGCCCGATAAAGTATTAAATTATCTAAAAATTAACCGGTTAAAAATTGTTCGTGGTAAAATTTCTTGTAATTTTGCAGGCTTAAATTTTTTTACAAACGAAAATACTGAAAACCATGGCAAATCAAGCTAAAGACAAAAAGTACGTATACTTTTTTGGTGGTAAAAAAGCAGAAGGAAAAGCCGATATGAAAAACCTGTTGGGTGGCAAAGGTGCCAACCTGGCAGAGATGGTTAACATTGGGCTTCCTGTTCCTGCAGGTTTTACAATTACAACAGAAGTATGTACTTACTACCAACAGAACAAAAAGAGCTATCCTAAGGAATTAAAAAAACTGGTAACAGATTGCCTGAAGAGAACTGAAAAAGAGATGGGTGCCATTTTCGGCGACAAAAACAATCCTTTACTTGTTTCGGTACGTTCCGGTGCAAGAGCATCCATGCCGGGCATGATGGAAACTGTTTTGAATGTAGGTTTGAATGATACCACCCGCGAAGGGCTGATCAAAAAAACAAAAAATCCAAGATTTGTCTATGATTCTCAACGCCGGTTGATCCAAATGTACTCCGATGTAGTTATGGAAAAAGCTGCCGGTATTGAGCCGAAAGAAGGCATGGGTGTCCGTGTACAGCTCGAACGCGAGCTTCATAAAATGAAAGAATCCAAAGGCTATTTCTCCGATACGCAGCTCACAGCTGAAGATCTGAAAAGTCTTATCGAAATCTATAAAAAAGTCGTTAAAAAAGCGCTTGGAACAGCCTTCCCTGAAGATCCCATGGAGCAACTCTGGGGTGCTATAGGTGCTGTTTTCCAAAGCTGGAATGGCAAACGTGCCATCTCTTATCGCCGTTTCGAAGGCATTCCTGATGAATGGGGAACAGCCGTCAACATTCAAACCATGGTATTCGGCAACATGGGCGATACCTCCGCTACCGGCGTAGCATTTACCCGCAACCCGGCTACCGGCGAAAACTATTTTTATGGTGAATGGTTGGCCAATGCTCAGGGCGAAGATGTGGTAGCCGGTATCCGTACCCCTAACCCCATCAACGAAATCGGCAAGAGCGAGCACACCAAAAAACTTCAGTCGCTGGAAACCGCCATGCCTAAGGTATATAAAGAATTGCACAACATAGAGCTCAAACTGGAAAAGCATTATCACAACATGCTTGATATTGAGTTCACCATTCAGGATGGAAAGCTCTATATGCTTCAATGCCGGGTTGGAAAACGCAATGGTCCCGCTGCTGTAAAAATGGCACTCGACATGTATCATGAAAAACTCATTACTGTTGAAGAAGCTGTTTCCCGGGTAGAACCATCTCAATTGGATGAACTTCTCCACCCGATTCTTGATCCCAAGGCAGAAAAAAACACCAAACCGTTGGCTAAGGGCTTACCCGCCGGTCCTGGTGGTGCAACCGGACAAATTGTATTTACTCCTCAGGATGCTGTGGCCTGGGCCAAGAAAGGCAAAACCGTGATCCTTGTTCGGGAAGAAACAAATCCCGAAGATATCGAAGGAATGCGTTCAGCAGAAGCTATTTTAACCGCCCGTGGAGGGATGACCTCACATGCAGCCCTCGTGGCACGCGGCTGGGGAAAATGCTGTATCGTCGGTGCAGGAACTCTGAAAATCGATGCTTCCAAAAAAACCATGAAAGCTGATGATATTACGCTGAAAGAAGGAGATTATATCTCCCTGAATGGAACAAAAGGATGTGTTTATGGCGAAAAGATCCCCATGATCAAAGCTGCCGAAGAAAATCCCGATTTCCAGGCTTTCATGAAATTATGCGATGCCGTCCGTACCATGAAAATCCGCACCAATGCCGATACTCCCGAAGATGCTGCCAAAGCACGGGCTTTCGGAGCTGAAGGGATCGGACTTTTCCGTACCGAACACATGTTTTATGGCAAAAACGCCGAAAAACCACTGTTCATCCTTCGTAAAATGATCGTTTCTAAAACTGTTGAAGAACGGCGGAAGGCTTTACAAGAACTTTATCCTTACGTAAAAGAAAATATCAAACAGACCCTTTCTGCAATGGATGGATACCCTGTAACCATCCGCACCCTCGACCCTCCCTTACACGAATTCATTCCCAAGAATGAAGAAGGTCGGAAAAAAATTGCCGAAAGTCTGAATATTTCCATGCAGGAATTTGATCGTCGCGCCGATGCACTGCATGAAACCAACCCAATGATGGGTCACCGTGGTGTTCGTTTGGGAATTACCTATCCCGAAATCACCGAAATGCAGGTACGTGCTATCTTCGAAGCCACTGCCGAACTGTTGAAAGACAAAAAGAAGGTATTCCCCGAAATCATGATCCCGGTTACTTGTACCGACAAGGAGCTGAAACACCAATATCTGATCATCAACGAGGTTTATGCTGATGTTTGCAAAAAATTCAAGATTAAAGAGATCCCACATCTGGTTGGTACCATGATTGAGATTCCACGCGCAGCCCTTACAGCAAATAAAATCGCTGAGACTGCTCAATTTTTCTCATTTGGAACCAACGACCTCACACAAATGACCTTTGGATTCTCCCGTGATGACATCGGCGCTTTCATGCCCGATTATCTCGAACAGAATATCCTTCCGGTTGACCCATTCCAGGTAATCGATTTTGAAGGAGTAGGACAATTAATGGGTATTGCTGTGGAAAAAGGACGTTCAACCCGGAAAGACCTGAAGATCGGTATCTGTGGCGAACATGGTGGCGACCCCGCTTCCGTTGAATTTTGCCATTCACTTGGATTCAACTATGTAAGTTGTTCTCCATTCCGCGTACCCATCGCCCGTTTGGCCGCTGCTCACGCTGTGATTAAACAGAAAAAAGCGGCTCCTAAAAAAGCGGTGAAAAAAGTAGCTAAGAAAAAATAAACTTTAGACTACCAGAATAAAAAAGGCCAATCCGGAAACAGGTTGGTCTTTTTTATTGCCCCTCAGAATAACTTTTTAGCCGTTCTACTTCCTGACTTTGACACTTCAAAACAAGTGTTTTTATATATAACGCATAATCAGTATTGTATAAAACTTCGTCTCCAATTTGGGTGGCGCAAGTCGGGTAAATGTATAAATTTGTGCATGTTTGTGCGCAAGAAGAAGAACCTCGGGTACTACAAGTGTGGTAGTTGTAGAAAAGCGCAATGGCATTTACCACGAATCTACTATAAATAAGATGTTTCATCGTATTCAATCAGGATTGTTGCTGTTATCGGTACTTCTTACTGCTGGGTGTTCGAAGATGTCAGATTCGTCAGGAGGATCGTTGAGTCTTTCGGCAAAAAAAGAGTTATTTGACTCTCTTACTATCATTGAATCGAAAGTTAACCTTTTCCGGAATATTGATTCCAGAAAAAGTATACTATTTGCAAAAAGAGGTCTTTCCCTCAAGAGAATAAATGAATACCCACAAGCATTCATCAGAGCAAATATTATCCTTGGATCGGCGTTCATATCGGAGAAAACCGATTCGGGCTTTTTTTATCTTGAAGAAGCAATGAAAGCTTCGGATATATTTGGAATCAATAAATTCAAGCAAGAAATATACTACAATCTATCAAAAATCTATTCAGAGTCTATGGATTATAAGATGGCAATAATTTATCTGGATTCTGTATTACGCACCCCTATTACTTCACCAAATTATGAACTTGTTGCAAACACGTATAATGACCTGGGGGTAATTAAATTCAACCTGCATGATTATAACGATGCCAAAAGATTATTTGATACTTCATTTCGAATAGCGACATCTCACTCGCTTAATAAACAAATCGGAGTAGCACTTGGTAATTTGGCAAGATTTGAAAAAAATTCGCTGATTGCAATCAATACGTTGAAAAAAGCATTAAGTTTTTTTCAAAAGACCATCGGGGCTGAAGAAGCTATTGCTCAGCTAAAGATAAATATTGGAAACAGATGCGTAGATTCGGATAGCGCAATATTATATTATAAATCAGCAATCAACTCTGTAGATAGCGGGTCATCTAACGAAGTTCTGTTAATTGCTTATAATAACTTAACGTATGGATATATCGACAGAAAAGAGTTTGATATTGCAGAAAACTGTTTGGTGCGTAAGGCAATCCCATTAGCTGAAAAATGGAATAATTTTGATTGGCTCGCTACATTATATGATACTTATTCAGATCTTCTATTATCCGAAAATAAAGCTAAGGAGGCGGCAATAGCGGAGAAAAAGGCATACAAGTTTAGGGAAACAGCTTATGATCTGAAAGTTACCGGGCAACTCAGATTGCTGGCACTTTTATTGGATGTAAAAAACAAAGAACTCCATATTCAATCTGAAGACCAGGTAATTCAAAGTAAATCAACTCGGATAAGATTTCTTTTGGTAATCGTAGGATTATTCCCCGTTGTACTTGGTCTTTTATGGATATGGGGACATCAACGAAATAAATTGTTGATAGAGCGTCAAAGATTGTCATCTGCAAATAAAATTCTTAAGCTCGATGAAACATTCCGCAGCAGAATGGCTATGGAACTTCATGATATGACAAGCCCGGCATACACGAGCATGCTTAGGCAGATCGAGGATATGATTATTTCGGAGCCGAATATTAAGGATGAACTTATTAAGAACCTTAAAGAATTGTCCGAGAAAATCCGTAATATTTCGCATAAAATGGCCGGAAGTTTTTTTGAGAATCTTTCAATTGGACAGTTGGTAGAAGGTCTGTGTCATGAGATGCAATACAGAACAGAAGCCCAGATACAGCTCCAAATGGAAAAAGAAACAATTCCGATTTCCGGCGAAAGAACACATCACGTTATAAGGATTATTCAGGAACTTTTATCCAATGGCGTAAAATATGTTAAACAGGGTGAGATACGTTTGATACTCTCTGTAGAACTCAATAATCTGAATATCATATATCATGACAACGGAACCGGTTTCTCTCCTGACAGGGTGCAAGGGAGTGGACTTGGATTAATAAGCATTGTTGAACGGGCAAATTTAATTCAGGGTAAAGCTTTTCTTAGATCGGAACAAGGAAAGGGAACGCACTGGACAATTCGAATACCCTTGGATTAAAATGGTAGATACATCAAGAATTAGGAAATGATTCATTTATATGTTATTGAAGATCACGAATCCATTATCGTTTCAGGCTTGAAAAGAATGTTTTATTCAAGCAGGGATGGGATCGAAGTCGTGGGTTCTTCAAAATCAGTTGAAGATACAATTAAATATGCAAGACCGGAAAATTTTGATATCTTCATACTTGATCTTTGGTTGGAAACAAGAACTCCGTTACAAGACTTGAGATCCCTTAAACAAGTTTTCCCGAATAAACATGTAATGATTTATACATCTGAGACAGCAGTTGCGTGGAAAATCAGGATGTTCGAGGAAGGTGCTCTGGCATTTATTACAAAGACAGCCGATCGTGCTGAAATTAAAACGGCAATTCAATATGTTGCAGAAGGGAGAGCATTTTATCCTATCAACGTTGAAGATTCTAATTATAGAAAGGCCCTAATTACAATTGATAGTCAAGAACAGATTCTGTCTCCGATTCAAATGGAAATCATCAATATGCTTGCAAATGGTTACAGTCATCAGGAAATAGCAGACATTATCGGTAAGAGCAGATCAGGACTTGAGAATATTTTGAAAGATTTGCGAAAGAAATTCAATGCTAAAAATAATACCGAACTCGTTGCCAAAGTGAATAAACTTTCCTGAGTTTCACGGGTTTAAGTCTCGCTAAAAATCTCTGAATAATTCCATTCCCTTCCATATAATTTATTTGAATCTGAAAATTCCGGTGCACCGAGTTGTGCACCGGAATTTTCAGATACTTATTCTTCCATGTTGAATTTGTGAGTGTTGGATGTGATCATAGAATCTTTTTCCATAGACATTTGTCTAAAATAATTGGTTAAAAAAGATTTGCGAATCTATTTTTTTTTATATTCTTTTACAACCTTTTTAAATATTGAAAATCGTTGATCCTGACAAAGAAAAAAGTCGTAGAGAAAAGCTAACCGTTGGCTTAAACATATTAACTGGTATACTCTCTTCCAGCAGAATAATAAGAGAGTTAATATTAAAAATCTGTAACTTATGAAAAGAATCTACATCTTAATCTTCTTTTTGGCGCAATTGGTACATTTTGCCAGTGCCGAAACACCTGGAAATAGCGTGAAGGTCGATCCTTCCATTACTCCAAGTTGTTCTCCTCTAGCCCTTGTTGATGTCACGGTCACAAACAAACCAATTATCAGTGTTTGTGATGATTGTGATACATGGTATCTTTCTCTTTGGGAGTGGGATGGTAGTACGGGTTACAATCAACTTGGCAGCGCTATACCTTTTGACAATGGTCCTGTATATTCTTGGACTGGTGTAAATTGGGATTTTGCCACCTATCCCTGCCTTGTTCTTATATGGCACTATGTTGATACTGGAGGCGCAGCATGCAACTGTCCCATTCCGGATAAAGTTATAACCAATTGCCCACCATCTGCAGGAAATTGGCCAGTTCCCAATTTTTACCCTAGTAATTGATCTAAACTGTAAAATGTACTACACGAAGAATTCCGGGATCCGGGAAATTTTAGAAATTTCCCGGATCCCGGTAATTCTTTTTTATACTTAAATCCATCACAATCTGGTTCAATTATGAAACATCGTATCTTTGTATAATCACAAATACATTATGGGTGATGGGTGACTCAGTGTCAAAAAACATATCAAAAAAATTACTCCAATTCCTTTTAACACTAGGCATATTATTTATATCGGATAAATTGGTTATTGGTCAATCCGACTATGAATTTTGGTTTGCAGCGCCGCCCATTACATATCAATTTATTCCACCTAGTTCTGTATTATACCAAAATCTTAATAGACCAGTTAGAATTTATTTTACAACTGCAGAAGGACCCGCCAACGTTACAATTGAACAACCTGCTAATCCTTCATTTACACCAATATCAGTAGTTGTCAACAATTCAACAACAACCTGGATTGATCTTACGAATTATCTTGATATAATTGAAACAAAACCTGCCGATTCTGTTCTCAATTGTGGCCTGCATATTATCTCCAAAAAACGGATAACAGCACAATATGAAGTTCAATCACCGCATAATGCAGAAACATTTACATTATTGGGGAAGAATGGTTTAGGCTATGAATTTCTTGTGCCTTCTCAGCATCATTATTCGAACTATCTTTATACAAATCCGGCTGCTCTGAATACCTTTGAGATTGTTGCAACTGAAGATTCGACCACGGTTAAGATCGTTCCGAAAGTAGCAATTGTAGGTCATCCACCCAACGATACTGTTATAATATTATTGAATCGCGGACAAACTTGGAATGGTAGCGCGGTTTCAGGAGATTCCTCTGCCCATATCGGAGGCTCTTTTGTTTTTGCAAATAAACCGATTGCTGTAACAACATCCGATGATGCTCTAAATATTCCTGATGCCTCTTCCAATACTCAGGATCTTGCCGGAGCTCAAATTCCACCAAGAAACTTATCGGGAACTGAATATGCATTTAGCCTTATTTCAGGATTTCATCATTATACAAAGTTTTATATCTATGCGTATGAGAATTTCACCTCTATTATTTATAATGATAGTACAACCAAAATCACAAAAACCATCAATAGGGGCGATTCCATAGAAATCAGATGGCATCCACCAGGTGTTTCAATTGGAGGTTGTTACATAACATCAAATAAGCCAATATTGGTTGTGGAATATAGCTTCCAAGATAATATCTATCCACTCGGATGGACATCACCACAAGCATCAATGACAATACCTGCGCCATTCAATTGTACCGGTTCAAAACGGGTTGTATTTGTGTTAACTCCTCCCAGAGGTAAAGAACAAGTCTTTGATATAAGTGTAACCGCGAAAAGGGCAATTCTTTCTTCGTTCTCATTCCAGCCGCAATTTGGGTTGGATACAAATTCATTTAGCCTAATTCCGGGAACTCAAGGAACTATCGTCTCATTTAGATGTACTTATGGCGCCTGGCCACTTTATACTACTGAAATTATCTCCAATTCAAAAGGAAGATTTCATGTTATGCTTGGTACCTATTGTCATGCAACCGATACAGCTGATTATTCTAAGACAGCTTTTGTATCTGATTATAGTTCTTTATATCTTGGACCAGACAGAAGTTTTTGCCCAGGTGACAGCATAATTCTGGATGCAGGTTTCGGTCGAGATGCGTATCTATGGAATACAGGTGATACGACTGCAACGATAAGGGTCAACACCCCAGGTATTTATTGGGTGACAACGACTGAAGAAGGAAATTGTACTCTTTCAGATACCATTGTTATTTCTTATTATTCATATTCGCCAATAAATCTTGGACCTAACCGTCAAATATGTCAAAATGACAGTACTCTTCTTAATGCTGGTTCCGGAAGAAATTGGTATTTTTGGAATACGGGTGCAACTACACAGTCTATATGGGTAAAGGATACAGGATATTATTGGGTTAGGGTACCCGATATACATTGCATCATTTCAGATACCATTCATATCTCTACTACACAAGCGCCTCAGGTAACAAACAACCCCCTCTACGATACGATCTGTTCCGGGCAATCCACGAATATCTCGCTGACCTCAAATGTGGCGGGAACTAACTTTCATTGGACAGCTACTCTTACCTTTGGAAACATCACAGGGTTCAGCGCCGATTCGGGATTGGTTATCAACCAGGTTTTAACCAATACCCTGCCAACATCCGGGATCGTCACTTATCACATTACTCCCAAAATCGGAAGCTGCCCAGGCAGTACAGTGGATTTTCCGGTCACGGTGGTTCCAGGGGATTCGGTCAAGATCACGATTTCAGCATCTGCAAACAACATCTGCACCGGGACTCAGGTCACTTTCACCGCAGTACCAACCAACCCTGGGACAACACCTGTTTACCAGTGGAAAGTGAACGGATCGAATGCAGGCAACAACAGCTCGGTATTCACCTATACCCCTGTCAATGGCGACCAGGTACAATGCATCCTGACATCTTCACTTACCGTTTGCATTTCAAACAATCCCGCAACGTCCAATGGGATCACCATGACAGTTAATCCAAACCTTACGGTTAGCATAACAGTGACTCCAACCCAAAATCCAGTTTGTTCAGGAACATCCGTGACTTTTACGGCCCATCCTTTGAACGAAGGAACAGTACCGTCCTATCAATGGAAGGTCAACGGGAACCCTGTGGGAGCTAATCTGCCAACTTACACCTACATTCCTTTGAACGGTGATGTTGTTACCTGCGTTTTGAATTCAAACATTGCATGTCCGATTGGTAATCCTGCAACATCGAACACGATTCCGATGATGGTCAATTCAAACCTTCCTGCATCGGTATCCATCACAGCCAATCCAAATCCTTTTTGCGCAGGAAGTTCAGTCACATTTACAGCAACCCCGAACAACGGGGGTACACCGCCTTCCTATCAATGGAAGGTCAACGGGACAAATGTCGGGACCAACTCAAATACCTATTCATATAACCCGACAAATGGAGACAGCGTTCGCTGCGTGATGACATCCAATCTGGCTTGTGTTACCAATAATCCTGCAAGCTCTGCAGAGATCATCATGAACGGCACCCTGACACCGACAGTTACCTTCACATCCTGCTTTGACACGATCACATCCGTGAATGCAAAACCAATCAAATTGAAGGGCGGAATTCCGTTGAATGGTGTTTATTCAGGCCCCGGTGTTTCAGCAGGCATCTTCAACCCCGCTGTCGCAGGTATCGGGACTAAGTCTATCACCTACACTTATACGAATGTATTCCTGTGCAGCGCAAGCAAATCTAGGAATATAGCAGTACAATCCACATTCGTCTTTGTGTGTGGTAATAACCTGACAGATATCCGCGATAATAAAGTATATCCAACAGTTCAAATCGGCTCACAATGCTGGATGGCAAAAAATTTAGATTATGGAATAACTGTCTTATCTTCATTGGTACAAAATGATAATTGCATCTCAGAAAAATATTGTTATAATGATTTAGCCGGTAATTGCTCCAACTTTGGCGGACTTTACCAGTGGGACGAAATGATGAAGTATGATGACACTCAGGCCGGGCAGGGATTTTGTCCTCCAGGGTGGCATGTGCCAACCGAAAATGAATGGCAAACGTTATTTAATTTTTACCAGGGGAATGGACTTGCAGGAAAACCGCTTCAGGACAGCATTATTTCAGGATTCAATGCATCGAGAAGCGGCGTTTTCTATTTGAATTCAAGCATGAGTTTTAATGGATTCGCAACCCTTTTTTGGTCTTCAACATCATGGGGTCAGTATAAAGCATTATCACACGGAATGAACACATACAACTATTCTGTTTCTTTATATCCTTCAAGCAGGGCAAATGCATTTCCGGTCAGATGCCTTCATGAATAGCCATTCTGGGAATCCAAATGCTTTCTTCTTTATATGAAATCAAGTCCTTTCACGTTTTTTTATTAACTACTACGTGCCAATATCCAGGTTCGGGATTAAAATAAGATTGCCAATCAGTGAAAATACGCAGACAAAAACCATGCTCCTGACAAAAAACCACAAATCAATAGCAACACCATTTGATGAAACTTTCCGGAAAAAATTTTAAGGTGGCGTATTGTCAAAGTCAGGAAATTGGTCTTTTTTATTGCCCCTCAGAATAACTTTTTAGCCGTTCTATTTGTTCCCCCACAAGAGCATCCACAACAGTTGCCAGTTTATTCAATCCTTCCGGTGAATAGCCATTTACCGTATAGGTCACAAAAATCCGGGTTGTTGCCCCATCCGGCATCAGCAAAAAAGTCATTATTGCATTGACAGCCATCGACTGGAGCGGTCCAATCGCACCCTGTAATCGCAATGTCTTTGGCGGGTCATAATATATTACCGTCATGTGCTTTACACTCCCTCCGTTTTCCAGTCGTTCACAAAAACATCCATTAGCCCTTGGCTGAATAGAAAGATTAGCGGAAGATCCTGAAAAAGTATGTTCCGGATTCCACCATTTACCAATATTGACTAATGCCTTAAACAAAGTATCGGGAGGAGTATTGACCACAATCTGGTGGCGTATTGTGAAGCCATAAAAACTACTGTCGATTATGGCAGCCCTGCTACCAAAGCAAAGGAACAGGAAAAAGAAAGAAAGAAAAAGAATATTGTATTTTTTCATGTGTTATCTGTTCAGGCAATGATCAATGTTTCTTAGCATCCTTCTTACAACATGCCGGTAATTTATCGTAAGCAGCCTTGACAGCCGGAACATCATCGGCATCGTATCCCAGATTTGAGATTTTTTTCCGTAACTCCTCAGGGGTTGTTGCTTTTGTGTTGTATTTTATTGTAACGATTTTAGTTTCAACATCAAGAGAAACATCTTTCACCCCTTTTTCATACGCTAACCCAGTTTCAATTCGATCCTTACACTGGTTACATACCGCAGATGTTTTGATTTTAATCGTATCGTTTTTTTTATTCTGCGCCATTCCTGTCGACGTAAAAACTAATAAAAACAATACAAGCCATACAATCCCAAAAACTCGTATTTCTCTCTTCATGATATTGTGTTTATGTTTCCTGATTCCAATTCATTATTTCTCAATTAATCGTTATCCTTACTCCTGCATATACCGTCAATCCAACAATCGGGCCCCATCCCATCGATCCGTCAAAATGCGTATGGTAAGGTTTCCAGTATTCAACAATCGGGTCATTTTGGGTAAAATTAGAAAGATTTTCACCGCCAAGATATAGGTCCACATATTTAAATTTCCTGGTGATCTGCCCCAACAACTGAAAATAAGCAGGAGAATATTCAGGTTGTTGCAGGGAAACCGGCATTTTCCGGGTATCCGGAAGCCGCTGAGGACCATTCATCTGTCCGGTAAGATCAAATTTCCACTTCGCCCACTTGGTGGCATAACTCAACGTTAACAGGCCTTTGTAGGAGTTCACAAAGGGTTTTATCCTGAGTTCTCCATTTTCCGTGATTTTTACATCATTCACACGAAAAGCAGCGGTGACAGAGAACCGGGATAATGGCTCAAAAGTAAACTGTGCCTGAATGCTGTTGGCATAAGATCTTCCATGAAGGTTAGAAAAAAAGACGGCAGTAGGCAAACTATCCACATCCACGATAACCTGGTTCACAAAACTGGTACGATAAGCATCGATGCTGAACTCCGCTTTGTTGTTAAATAATTTGAAATCTTTGGTAAAATTGATTCCAAAATTCCAGGCCTCTTCCTGATTTAAATTTTCAAGAAAAAGCAAAGATCGTTGACTCACAAATATGCCAGTATTCTCGGCAAAAACATTAACGGTACGATATCCCTTACCGGCAGAAGCACGAAGAACAGTTGATTCATTAAATTTATATTTCAGATGAAGCCGCGGGGTAAAACACCAACCATATAAACTATTATAATCGATCCGTGCTCCAATGATCATGGCAAATTTTTCCTTCACATTCAAGGTATATTCAAAAAATGCGCCAGGCACCCATTCCGTTCGGTTTCTAATATAATTCACAAGGGTATCATTGTAAAGTTTAAAAAGGCTGCTATCGGGATAGATTTGGTATAAATAGGTTAACTGATTCTGGTCATAATTTTCTCTGAAATCATCTAATAAACAGCTAAAACCCGCAGAAATCTTATGATTCTGACTTTTCACATCTGAGGTAAAAATAAGATTGGCATAAAGACTACGTTCATGTCCGTTATATTTATTGATTCCATAAAATGCATCTTGTTCATGATTGATTCCGGATAGGATCAGACCAAAACTACTGGTGGGATGGTTTTTTATAAAGAAGCCATTTTTCCAGAAGGCTTCCAATCGCCTGGTATGAACCCCGATTCCATATTTTTTCGAATCGTTACTGATGCCCGTTGTATCGGTATTCCAAGTACGCTTATCAAACTCCATCTGCCCTCCGGACCGATTTTCATCAAGGTATTTAATCCCGAATTTCGAAACCCATTTCCCCGGATTGATATAATCCCATCGGTTGAAAATATTGTAGGTCGTCAGCATGGGGGCATCCATAAATCCGTCATGATTCCGGTCGAATTTATATCGAGAATCATCCACATGAACAAACAACATGGTGCTTAATTTATCATTAAATTGAATAGATCCATTGGCATTGGCTTCAAAGCGCAAGTTACTATTACCAAAAAAATTGAGATGCAATTTTTCACTATGTTCGGGTTTTTTATATTCCACGTTGATTTGCCCGGTAATAGATTCATAACCATTTACAACAGATGCGGCACCTTTACTAACCTGTATTGATTCCATCCAGGGGCCGGGGATATAATTCAATCCGAATGAAGAAGCCAGCCCCCTGAGCATGGGGATACTTTCGGTCATTACCTGGCTATAGATTCCGGAAAGACCGAGCAATTGGATCTGTTTGGCTCCGGTAACAGCATCGCTGTATGAAACATCTACCGAGGGATTGGTTTCAAAACTTTCGGCCAGGTTGCAGCAGGCAGCACGTTGTAACTCCCCGATATTGATTACCTGAGTTTGTTGGGCTTTTAATTTAGAGATAAAAGAGTCATCCTGTTTCCCCTTGATTTCCACTTCCATAAGATTCTGATTATCGGGAATCATACGGTAATCAATTTTTGTCTTCACTTTTTCTACTATCAGGGTATCTTTTTTGTAGCCTATGAAACTAACAACGATTCTATAATCCTGAATTCCTTTTTTTGACAATTCAAATTTTCCGGAGGCATCGGAAAATGTACCTTTCGATGTTCCGATCCAAGAAACATTTACTCCAGGAAAACCTATTTTATGACCCTGCTGATCATACTCATAAATAACACCATGCACAGATTGAGCACCGGCATCTAATCCGCATAAACAAGTCAAAATAAATAAGATGAAAAGTATATATTGAGTTTCCTTCACTACGTTTAGAAATAAAATTTTTGCGAAGGTACTTCAATTTTCATAACCCGTTATGGGTTACACCTGGCTGATAGCGTATTTGAGCGCGTTTTGAACCATATCAGGAGGAGGATTTTTGATGAATCCATTATCCATAAGAGAGCGGGTGAGGGAACGTGCATGATCGATGTCGTTTTTAGCCTTTTGGAAAGCATCTTCCCTGGTAATTTTGATACGAGCCACCCCGTCTTTGATTGCCTGCATGGCAACATCGGCTGCTTCATGAGGGAATACAGAAGCCTCTTCCATATTGGGAACAATATTATCGGGATTGATTCCGCGTTTTTCGGCATAATCGGCAAGAGAATGAGCAGCGGCAATAGCCATATTATCGGTAATTTTCTTAGCCCGAACCATGAGGGCACCTTTTAAGATACCGGGGAATCCGATGGAATTATTGACCTGGTTGGGGAAATCGCCACGTCCGGTAGCAACTACAAAAGCGCCTTCTTCTTTGGCAGCATAAGGATAAATTTCGGGGACCGGGTTAGCGCAGGCAAACACAATTGATTTTGGAGCCATGCTGCGTATCCAGGCACGTTTGATTACATCCGGGCCGGGTGTGGATAAAGTGATCAGCACATCAGCTCCTTTCATTGCTTCTTCAATGGTAAGTATGTGGTTCGGGTTGGTAGCCTGGCACACTTCCCATTTGCGGTAAAATCGAGGATCATTCTGAATGTCGGTTCGTCCGGCATGAAGAGAACCCTTGGTATCAAACATGATCATTTTAGCCGGGTCTGCTCCGTCGGTCACAAGCAACCGTGCGATGGTAGTATTTGCAGCGCCGGCACCATTCATTACAATTGTTACATCATGAATGTTTTTTCCGGCTAATTTCAAAGCATTGATCAAGCCTGCCAGGGTCACACAAGCAGTGCCCTGAGCATCATCATGCCACACCGGGATGTTACAACTTTCACGGAGCACATCTAAAACCTTATAGCAGTTCGGCTGAGAGATATCTTCGAGGTTAACGGCACCGAAACTGGGCTGTACCATTTTAACAAATTCGATTATTTTTTCAGGGTCATTTTTACCATCTTTTCCTTTGCTATCGATACATAAAGCAACTGCATCAACACCTCCCAGATATTTCATCAGGAAAGCCTTTCCCTCCATAACGCCAAGCCCTCCGGAAGGTGTACAGTCCCCATCTCCCAACACACGGGTGGAATCACTCACGACAGCCACAAGGTTTCCCCGGTTTGTAAGATCAAAAGAACTGTCATTATTATCCCTGATCATGGTGGAAACTTTTGAAACACCAGGTGTATACCAAACATTGAACCAATTGAATCCCACGACAGGAGCTTTGGGAACGGTTTGGATTTTACCTTGATAAAAAGCATGTGCTTCCTCAGATAATTTTTTTAAAAATATGGTTTTTGCTTTGGCAAGTTGTTCCTGTGTAAACGATGAAGGAAATGCTTCATCAAGATTCTCAAGGGTTAAAGAGAGTTCTTTCATGGTGTGTGTTTTTTTGTAAAGTTATAGAATTTAATCTGATCATCCGAAATTAGCAGGGTAAAAAAATAAATTGAAATTTTTGATTTTTATAATTTTATTGTACATTCGCATTAGTAATTCAACTTAATTATAATTGTTATGTCAACAGGTAAAGTAAAATTTTTCAACGAAAGAAAAGGTTTTGGGTTCATCATCGATGATGAGGGCCAACAGGAAATTTTTGTTCATGTAAGCGGTTTGGTGGACAAGATCCGTGAAAACGACCAGGTTTCTTATGACATCACCGAAGACAATCGTGGAAAGAAAGCGATCAACGTCCGAAAAGGATAATTTCTTTTCTCTTTTGATTAAAAAAAAAGCGGAGCAACACTCCGCTTTTTTTGTTTAAATAGCTTCAAGATGTAAGGTCATTTGCGAATCGAGGTACATTCCGATCCAGTTATAGGGAACCGTTCCATTCAGAACCGCATATATGCGCAGGTAGAATCCTGTAGATCCAAAATATGGCTGGATGTTGGTGTTATTCATAACAAAAATGATGGTTTTGGCCAGTGGATTGCTGTTCGTAACCGTACCAATCACAACGGGTGAATTAAAGGTACCAGACGAAGAAATAACAACACGGGCCGATTGCAACCATCCAAAATTAGCCGTATCAGGAGATTGGATGGTAATTGAAACAGCGTTAAATGTAGCCCTGCCAATCGTGCCAGTAGAAATTCCATTGGCACTTAAAAGAGAATCAACATTCACATGAACATGTCCTTCATAAAGCACTACCTCCGTTCCAGATCCTTTTAGGGTGGCTGGGGTATATACAAAGGACACGCGTGGAACATTGTAGTTCACATCAACGGATGCAAGATCTTTAATTTTCGAACAAGAAGTAAAAAATAGCACAGGAATCACAGCAACCGTTAGCATTACAAAAATCAATCGTGTTTTCATAAGCGAGGTTTTAAGTGAATACTCAGAGATAAAAAAACATCTTACTTATTGAGCATTACCGGCATCACCAGCATGAGGATATCTTCCTCTTTATTTTCATTATTAACAGGGGTGAGTATCCCAGCACGGTTAGGGGCTGACATTTCAAGGCGGATTTCATCGGTATCGATGTTATTAAGCATCTCCAATAAAAATTTCGAATTAAAACCAATTTCCATATCTTCCCCTTCATAAGCGCAACTTAACCGCTCCCTGGCTTCATTGGAGAAATCAACATCTTCAGCACTAAGCAACAACTCCTGACCGGTTACTTTAAAACGGATCTGATGGGTTGATTGGTTGGCAAAAATAGAAACCCGGCGAATGGTGGTAAGCAAAGCATGACGGTCGATGACAAGGATATTGGGATTTTCTTTTGGGATCACGGCATCATAGTTGGGATATTTTCCATCGATCAGCCGGCAGATAAGGTGAATGTTCGAAAACGAGAAAAATGCATTGGTTTTATTATACTCGATGGTTACCGGAATCTCCATTCCCGACAAAATATTTTTAAGAAGGTTCATTGGCTTTTTGGGGAGAATGAAAGAGGCCGAATCGTTCGATTTCAAATCTGTTCGTTTATAACGAACCAGTTTATGGGCATCAGTAGCCACAAAAGTAACATCCTCGGGGGATAATTCACAGAAGATTCCCGAAAGTACGAGGCGGAGTTCATCATTTCCGGTTGCAAACAGTGTTTTATTAATTGCCTGTGCCATCATTTTTGAATCCAGGTGAATGGAGGTAGTTTCCTCCAATGTCGGAGTCCGAGGATATTCATCCCCTTTGTGCCCGGAAAGTTTGTATTTTCCTTCACCAGCAGATATTTCAATCATCAAAGTTTCAGGATCTATGGTGAAAGAAATAGGAATATCAGCAAAAGTTTTCAAGGTATCAACCAGAATTTTTGCCGGGATGGCCACACTTCCCTGTTCTTCAGATTTATCCAGCTTCAAATTGACCCTCATGGTTGTTTCAAGGTCGGAGGAAGTTATGATTAAAACATCTTCTTTCAGCTCGAACAGAAAATCATCAAGAATAGGGAGGGTATTATTAGAATTGATAACACCCTGAATAGATTGAAGGTTTTTAAGTAAAATTGAACTAGAAATGATAAATTTCATGGTAGTAGTTTTTATGAAAATTGTTCAAATGTATAAAATTTAATTTGCTTTTACAACATTTTTCGTACCCATTTTATTACAAATCCGGATGTTCAGGGAGTGCTTTTTTTCTTGAATTCAAATTTTCGTTCTTCTCCTTTTAATAAACGTCTGATGTTTTTTCGATGGGTTATGGGAATAAAAATCGCAGTTAAAATTGCAAGTCCAATCAACCCAGGGTGTCTTATTCCACAAACAAAATAAACGACAAATGGGAATAAAAAAGCTGCCGTTACGGAGGAGAGTGAAACAAAATGAGTGAATATCAGCACAATGATGAATACCCCTAAAACAATCAGGACGGCGAGGGGAAACAGGGCAAAACCAACTCCGGCAATCGTTCCTACTCCTTTTCCTCCACGGAAACTGGCAAACACCGGAAAAACATGACCCATTACCACAGCTACCCCTGCTCCTATTTTAAGATAGATCAGGGCCTCTGGCGTTAATCCGGAAATTGTCACCCAACTCACCAGCTGAACGGCAATCCAACCTTTAAAAATATCAAACAGCATAACCGGGAGGCCCGCCTTGTAACCGAGTACCCGGATCACATTGGTTGCCCCTGCATTTCCACTTCCATGCTCCCTGACATCCACACCATAGAGCAACTTCCCAAACCAAACAGCAGAAGAAACCGAACCGATCAGATAGGCAGCCAAAATTTCCAGAATAATGTATATTGATATCATCGTAAAAAAATGAAGTGCAAAGTAACGGAATTATGGAGTTTCTTCAGTCTGAAATTTTCTGAGAAAATCGCGTTTTTTTCGATCTGTCGAAATGGAATACCGGTATCCCCTGGCTTCCTTTCCCACCCTGTTCATCTCTGTTCTTGATTTGGCAGCAGTTGTGATAAGGTCATTAAAATTCAAATCGGAAGAGATGGCTTGCATGAGATTTGAACGGAAATTGAAAAAATACCAATCATCATTGGTCAGTTGCAGGTACAGGGTAAAATCGTCATCCCGCTTTTTCTTCGAAAATTCAACGATTCCGTTAACATAGCGGTTGATCTGTGTTTTTCCGATATTGCCAATGCCGATCGGTCCATACGAAATATAAGAATGGGTGGCGGTATCCCATTTCATCCAGATATCTGCCAAAACAAGCGTACGGACTAAGGATTCAGGAAATTTTTTAACCCGTCCCACCAATTCAACCTCCGTTTTTATGCGGTTGAAATCTTGTTTTTCCAGCAAAGACTCCATGGCCATTGCAAAGGGTGTGCGCATAATGTTGACACCACTCAGATTAACCGATTCAAGCTGGGCGCTGAATCGCTGCATGGCTTCATCCGAAAAAGGAAAATTCAGCGTAATTGTTAAATGCAATCTGGTGGAATCCGGAATAATAAAATAATCCAGGGTCCCGAATGATTCCATTTTCATATTTCCTGAATTCAGGCCCAACTTCAGTTTTCCCTCTCCTCTAATCATGCAGTGTGTGGTATTTAGGGAGACAAAATTACCGTTTGCTCCAAGGTCTTTCAGCTTCGCTTCGCTGGCGATCCGGAATTCGGTGGTTGGAACATTATACTCGATCAATCCTTCCGTAGTGATCATAATCGAATCACTGAAGGAATTTTTACGCTTGAAAAAGGTTGGGCTGATGGTCTCTTCCGTATTATAAAACATCAAACCGAGATTTACCGTTTCATTCAGTGTATTTTTAACAGGATTAGAAACTGGGATCTGAAGATGTTGCGGATCGAGGGTGCTGGTAAATTTAACCCATTCAGGATTGTACTTCAGGCAATCGGTAATAGTTTTAAATTCCCCGTCAAACCTAAGGTTTCGTTCGCTGGCGAACAAGGTCGTGTTTCCCTTAAATCCAAATTCAGGGCTCAGGTGAAATTTAATGGAATCGACCAGGGTCCCCTGGGCAACAGTTTGATCTGCAGAATCTACCCGGATCGAAGAAAAATGAATTGGCTGATGTGCTTCAGTCCGGTCAACATAATCATAGTCAGCAGAACCCGAATAATTTTTCCGGGAAGTTATTTCCACCTCAGCATTGTAAAACTGATGAAATCTGGATTTCACGTTGGCAATAATTATGGCCCTGTGGAGCGGAAGCATCTGGGCATTTTTGAGAATCATTATCTTTCCGGAATCGGGATAGATGGCAGCATCCGCCACTTTTACAATCTTCACTTCACGGGCATTGATCACATTGGTCCGGAGGTTATAGGTTGCCCTTGCAGCAAAGAACTTCAGTGAATCCTGTTTGGGATGAACAGAGATGAATTCAGAACCGGTATATGCAACATCAATCAATTGTTTCAGACTCAGAGAATCGGAGATGTTTGGTTTACTCTGCTCGTTTGAAAGAAGGATCTCATCACTGTCGATCAGCCAATCAAACCGGTCCATGGAGCAAATATATTTATTGAACGGGAATTCCACTTTTGATATTCCGACATTGGATTTAAATTCGCCTTTTCGGGCATCCAGGTCAAAATGGGTTTGATAGTTTTTAGTAGAGATGGTCAGATCAGCCAGATCATAGGATTTGATCCGGAAATTAGCAATCAGGGCATCAAAAGTCCGGCGTTTAAAGCCAAATCCTTTGGAATCCATTTCGGCATCCTTGATCTTTACCGTACCATTCCCGATTAAAGCATGGGGAGTCAATGACAATGTTCCGTTAAAATTGGATTGATCATTGTACATAGCCATATCTTTTCTGAGGCTTGTGACGATGAGAGAATCCCGGTATGGGAGCCAGAACTCTTTCACAGAATCACCTTTTACCGAAGGATATTCTACAGGTTCTACGACTTCGGTCATTTGTACCCCCCGGGCAATGGTCTTCATCGAATCAGGCAGAAAAACGAAATCAGGAGAAGTAGACACTGAATTCAGGTAAGTCAGGGTGCCGTCGCCCCGTAAACCACGGTCACTTAAATCAATTCTGGAAACGAAGGTTCCCTTGCCACCATAAACAGGCGATCCTTCCGGTTTCGTTGTAGTTTCGAGTCCCAACGAAAAATCGGGACGTACTTTCAATGGTTCTTCGATTTTCGGGAAGATTCCTGCCGAAGTAAGAGCACCAGTAAAATGCAGGCTATCTGTAGCCACAACATCTAAGCTGTTGATCGTAAATGGTTGCACTTCGAAAAAAAAGTTCTCCTTTTTATATACTCCTTTCTGAATATTTCCTTTATTCCAAAATACCATAGAGTTATTCCGGTTGGTAAAAATCGGATACTTCACAATGGCTTTTAATCCTGATTTATTATCTGGTTCATCGATGAGTAATTCCCCGCTTAGTGAGGTAATCGCAGTCTTGACTTTTACAAGGGGATAGGTCCCTGTTTTGGGATCCCAGGTTTTACTTTTAACATAAAACAACAGGGAATCAACCATTGGCAAATTGATCCTGAATTTGTTATACTCAAACGAGCCATCCCGAACATAAAAGTCAAAGAGCCCGGCTTCGAGTTTTCCGCTAAAAACAAAGTCCATATCCTTTTTCAGGATAATCTCGGCATTTTTAGGGTATACATGAACAATTTGTGAATCGCTTAATACTACTACCGGAACACCCTGAAGTTTCAGGTCGAAGGTCTCAAGATTTAAAATACCATTACTGGTGTTGGTCACATCAGAATTGAAATAGATGACATCATAATCGGCTTTTGCACCCCTCGCTGCTACATAATTTTTTAATTTGTCCTTTATTTTGGCGACTTTGTCTTCATAATCATACACCAGAAATCCACGGTTGGCCAGAACCAATAAAATACCTTCGACCTGTTCGATGGGTTTGTTCATAAACCGGGTCAATTCATCCAGGGTGATTTCCTGCGACTTTTTTTTATCGCAATATTGTTTTATCAGGTTAAGGGGATTGATCTCATCAATACCCTGCAATTTTTCATAGCGGTGCTGAGAGTAATAATTACTCGATTCAAAAACAGCTTTGCTTTGCTTGCTGGGGCCAAGCATCATTTCGAAATTAATTTTCGGTTCTCCCACTTTGTAATACAAGGCTTCACAATAGATTTCAATTTTATGGAAAGAATCAAACCAGGGGCTAATGGTTGAAATTCTTTCATCCTTACTAAAAGAAAGCTCTTTTTTTTCATTGATGTATTTCAGTTGTAATCCAGGATGAAAGATAGAATCATGATCATGGTAAATCGTAACCGAAGCCATACTTGAGTTGATTTTGTCGGGCCGGATAATAAAAGCCTTGGAACGGGCAATAACAAAATCCTTTCCATCTTTTTTAAAGAAAATCCGGGCATCTAATGCTTTATCTCCCAATCCGATAATCCTTGATCCTTCTAAAGAGAAACCACCCAGATAATCAATATTTGGGAAAAGATTGGAAATTCCTATCATCTTGTCGTAAGAGGTAAACCTTGGGTAGGAGGCTTTTTCTTCGGTCACATCGGCTTGCACTTTATCCGTATATTTTCCTAAAATTGAATGGGGAAAGTAGCTTTTGTGGGTAAACGAGACCGAATCGGCAGAAAATTTCGAATAGCGTAATTGAACGATATAATTTTCTAAATCTGCAAATACCCGCTGGGGATCTGCCCCCGCTCTTGACCAGTCGACATGTCCTCCCGTTCCCCTCCATTCGTTGGTTAAAGGATAATATTTCCCTTTGGTGGAATGAATTATCAGGCTGTCGCCGTTGGCATAGCACACCAGGTCGGAAGGGGAAAAGAAGAGTACCGGGACGGTATCCTGAAAAAAATAATAATCCGGAGTAGCAATTTTCCAAAGGGTTGAGGAGGATTTATAAATGAGATTTTCTCCAAAGAGGTTCATTGTTGATTCCAGAAACGATAAAAATTTCCGGCTGTTTTTATCTATAATCAAACGTTTCAACATTTCGGACCATGGCTGGAAATGGCCTTCAGGCTGATGGCTGTTGATAAAAACATTGAGCGCTTTGATATAATTAAAGAAATCGGGAAACGGTCTGATTTTTTTTCTCACCATTTCATTACAGATCTCATAAATAATCTTTTTTCGGGAAGGGGAAAATTGCTCCTGATTCCATTTCTGAACGAAATCCTCCATAACCGGAGCAACAATTTTTTTTTCATTATCGGTGAGGTTAAAAAAAATGGAATTCAATGCCCCGATAAATTGCGTTGAATCATTTGAAAAGCGTTGTCCCTTCTGAGCATGCAAGCTACAGCAACAACACATCAACAGCCCAAGTAACCCAAATCGAATAAAAAAAACGGGATAAGCCTTTTTCATCGGATAAATTTCACCCCCATCCAGTTGTTTTTAATGGTATGATTAACATAGCGAAGGCCGGCAGTTTCACACACAGGTTGGAGGTAAGGCAAGTCTTCTTCAAAGCAACCACTCATCAACAAGATGCCATTTTCAGCCAGATGATTGGCATAGACCGGAATATCATGAAGAAGCACATTCCGGTTGATATTGGCAACAATGAGATTGAAATGTAGCGGAGGAATATTTGTAGCCTCCCCCTGAATAACTGTAATGGAAGCCGAATTATTGGTTAAAATATTATCGCAGGCATTGGCATAAGCCCAATCATCATTATCCAAAGCAACCACATCGGCAGCGCCCATTTTATATGCTAAGATAGCCAGAACTCCTGTACCGCATCCCATATCGAGTACTTTTTTCCCGGTAAGATTTTCCTCCATTAAATAATGGATCATCAAGGCAGTGGTTTCGTGATGAGCTGTACCAAACGACATTTTTGGTTCGATCACTAAGTCATACAGAAATCCGGGAATCAGATCATGAAAAGGGGCTCGAATCCTACATTTTCCATCCACTGTAACGGGTTCATACTGACTTTCCCAGATTGCATTCCAATTCCGGGAAATGATTTTTTCGGCTTTGTAACGGATTCGTTGTGAACTATGCAGGTGATCGAGAAAATCGCGGATCACATCAGCGTCACATACATCTTCCCGAATATATCCCAGAAAACCATCCGGAGTTTCAGAAAAGCTTTCAAAACCAAGTTCAGCTAACTGAGCCATCACGATTTCTGCCTCATATTCCGCAAACCCGGTAACAGTATATTCAAAATAGTCCATGGATTATAGCGCTGAAATGATCAGTAAAAAATCTTTTGCTTTAAGGGATGCGCCTCCGATCAAACCACCATCCACATCCGGATTGGAGAATAATTCGCTGGCATTTTTGCCATTGCAACTCCCTCCGTACAAAATGGTCGTCAATTTGGCAACTTCAGCGCCGTACTGTTTGGCAATAAGCTCCCGGATATATGCATGCATCTCCTGTGCCTGACCGGAAGTTGCATTCACGCCGGTGCCAATGGCCCAAACTGGTTCATACGCAATAACGATTTTTTTAAATCCTTTTTCATCCAGATGAAAAACCGACTCCTCCAGTTGCTTTTTCACCACTTCAAAATGTTGATTGGCTTCCCGTTCCGGGAGGATCTCACCGCAACAAAAAATGGGATGAATATCGTGTTTCAGCAAGGCATCCACTTTCTGTGACAGGAAATCATTTTGTTCATGGAAATATTTGCGTCTTTCCGAGTGACCGATGATACAATAATCGACTTTGAGCGCTTTGAGCATCAGCGGACTTATTTCTCCGGTAAAAGCCCCTTCATCCAACGGATAGATGTTCTGAGCCCCGACTTTAAAGTTAGACTCATACGCTACGTCGGTAGCCATCTCAAGGTAGATTGATGGTGGGCAAAGCACGACCTCAGCACCTTTCAGATCGACTTCATCCAGGGCATCAGCAATTTCCGTGATCAGTTTCTCGGCTTCCTCGAAGGTTTTGTTCATCTTCCAGTTACCTGCAACCATCTTTTTTCTTATCTCTTTTTTCATGGTTCAATTGGTATTATTAACAATCTAAAATATCAGTTATTGTAGCCTGACCCGCGGATCAAGCAATCCATATAAAATATCAACGAAAATATTTATCAAAATTAAAATGATGGAAATAAACAGAACCGCACCCATCACCACCGGGAAATCATATTTGTCGAGAGCATTTACAATCACCACCCCGATTCCTTTCCAGTCGAAGATAAACTCAACAAAAACGGCACCGGCCAGCAGGGAAGCCATCCAACCCGAAATGGCTGTTACAACAGGGTTCATGGCGTTTTTCAGAGCATGTTTAAAAATGATTCGTGATTTGCTCAATCCCTTGGCTTTAGCGGTACGGATATAATCCTGGGTAAGAACATCCAGCAGCGCGTTCCGGGTAAGTTCCACAATGATGGCAAGTGGCCGGATACCTAAAGTTATGGCAGGCAAAATCAGGTTTTTCAGATCCAGATATTCACCCGAACCAAAATCATCAACAGTAAAAAGACTTCCAGTCATATTGAGGCCAGTAAATTTAGCAAGTACAAAAGCAAATATCCAGGCATTCAGGATCGCAACGAAAAATGAGGGTAACGACATTCCGAGAACTGAAAATACCAGTGATAGCCGATCAATAAAACTATTTTTATAAAGAGCACATACAATACCGGTTCCGATTCCAAGAATAATGGCAAAGGTCATTGCAACCAAAGCCAGGATAGCGGTATTGATAAAACCCTCGATGAGAATTTCCGAAACATTCCGTTTCGATTGGTACGACCTTCTGAGATAAGGTTCCTTTAAGAGAAGAGAATGACTGCTTCCTATGGGCAAGAGCTGTATTGTTTTTCCATATTTGCTGTTGTCGGCATACCAGAAACTGGATTGATCCTTAGTATTATGCACCGAAATTGGCAAGAGATCATTCAAATAATTTCCGAATTGTACTAAAATCGGTTTATTTCTCCCCAGGTCTTTATTGATGGTTTCTACAGATGCCATATCAGCCCGTTGTCCCAACATCATCCGGGCAGGATCACCCGGAAGGATATTAAACAGAAAAAAAACCACGGCAACCACTCCGAAAAGAACCAGTACCCCATACCAAAGCCGTTTCAGGATAAAATTCATCATGGGAATCGGGTAGAAATTTCTTCCCGGTCAGGGAATTTACGCCAGGACCACTTTTCGACTACCACCCCATTTTTCAATAGTAACAGGCCGGGATTCGACCGCACCATCGTTTTCAGTACCACATCATCAGAATTGTAGAAATCGAATCCCAACCCATGAGCAATTTTAAATTTTCTGATTTCCTCTGGAAGTGAGTTGGTAAGGCATACAAAGGAAAGTCCTTTTTTTACAGCCTGATTATAAACGGGGAGAATTTTGTTAAATCCCGGAATGTAGGCATCCGAGAGATTATATGAAACGAGAATAAATTGGTAATCAGGATTATTTAAAATTCCAGAGGTATAATCATTTCCCATTGCGTCTTCTGCCCGCAATACCAATCCCTGGTTTTTATTGGGATCTACCACACGTTGGCCTTTAAAGATCCATTTGGATAGCCACACCGAATCGTTCCAGGGATAGTTGGGAGCAATATATTCCTTTTCTTCCCCAGTATTTTTGTTCTTATAAGTAACATAAAACTGAACGGGTAAAGTCTTGGTATCATTGACCCGGTTTCCGACTTTCCACGCCATGAAATCGATCAGAGGCAAATGGGTATAGCAGTATATGGAAAGGCTGGCAAAAGTGAATACGGCAAGTAAGAGGATTCCGACTTCTCCAACCTGAGGTAAAAGACTTCGGAATTTCTTGCGCCAGATAAAAACGGGAATGACCAGACCGATCAGGACAAGGTTTTTGATAAAAGTCTGAAGATTGGTGAGTTTCAATGCATCTCCAAAGCATCCGCAATCGGGTACGATGTTATAAAACGCATCAAAAAAAGTAAGGATAGTGAAGAACACCATCATCGGAAGAAGTATCCATGCGGTTTTCCGGATCCACAAATTAAAAAGCAAACTAACCCCCAGGATAAATTCCAGTGTACATAAAAAAATGGTCAGATACAGACTGAAAGCTGAAGCCCAGGGCAGGTTGAAAGCAAGAAAGTAATCATCCATCCGGTAAACGGTTCCCAGCGGGTCAATTCCTTTAACAAAACCGGAAAAGACAAATACCAGGCCGACCAGAATCCGGAAAAAGTTTCTAAGTATTTTCATAGTTCATTTTGATCAAAGCAAAAATGGCATAGTTAATGATATCGTAATAATTCGCATCAACTCCTTCAGAAATAAAAGTTTTCCCCTTATTATCTTCAATTTGTTTAATCCGCATCAGTTTCATCAGAATGATGTCGGTTAAAGAGCTCAATCGCATGTTCCGCCAGGCTTCGCCATAATCATGATTTTTATCAAGCATCAGGTCGCGGGCAGCATAGATGTATTTGTCATATAAAAGGGCTGCTGCTTCTATCTGAAGGTCGTGTTGGCCTTCGCTCCCCAATTCAAGCTGGATCAAAGCGATCACCGCATAATTGATGATGCCGATGAATTCAGGCCGGATCCCTTCGCTGATCTTTTGCACCCCTTTGTCGTCGATACTCCGAATCCTTTGTGCTTTGATATAGATCTGATCGGTGATTGAAGAAGTTCGTAATATCCTCCAGGCAGCGCCATAATCCTTCATTTTCGTCAGGAAGATATCCCGACACTGACCGATTATTGTTTCAAATTGCTGACTGGTATCGTGATTGACATTCATACGTTGGAAATTATTCAATTTTCTGTGGATAAAATTAGCAAGATTTTGCGTTTTGATAGTACTTTTGACATTCCTTTTTTAAAGAAAAAATCAATTTATGCCATATTGTTGCGGAAGAGCGTTGGATTTATCCACTCCGGTTATCATGGGAATCTTAAATATCACACCCGATTCTTTTTTTGACGGAGGGAATTATCTGACCCAAGAGACCCAGTTGAAACAGGTGGAAAAAATGTTGGAGGAAGGAGCTTCCATCATTGATTTGGGGGCTGTTTCTACCCGTCCCGGAGCACAGGAAGTTAGTCAAACAGACGAACTTGATCTCTTGCTTCCTGTGGTAAAAAACCTCCGGCAGCACTTTCCCGATTCAATCATTTCGATAGACACCTTCCGTCCGGTGGTTGCAAGGGCCGTGGTTGAACAAGGTGCAGATATAATCAACGACATTTATGGAGGTCGGTTTGAGCAAGGGATGCTGGAGGTGGTTTCGATGCTTAAAGTTCCTTACATTCTTATGCACATGAAAGGAGATCCAATTACGATGCAAGTAAAACCGGAATATTCGGACGTAATGGCGGAGATCACTTACTTTTTCGAACAGCAATTGGCAAAATGTCGTAATCAAGGCATCACCCAGGTACTTCTTGATCCCGGATTCGGATTTGGAAAATCAGTAGCACACAATTTTACGATCCTGTCGCATTTAACATCGCTCCGGTCACTTGGAGCCCCATTAGTGGTAGGTCTTTCCCGCAAATCAATGATCAACAAAGTGTTACAAACAAAACCAACCACTGCGCTGAACGGTACCACCGTATTAAACACCATTGCATTAATAAAAGGGGCTGACATCTTGCGAGTTCATGATGTAAAAGAAGCAATGGAAGCCATTCGTTTGGTGAATATGCTTCATGCCTCTTAATTTACTAACTTTGCCGCACAGGAAAAATTAAGATATGTTGTTAGTTGGATTATTCAGCGTTAGGATTGTCGATATCATTGATATCATTCTTTTTGCTATTATCCTCTACGAAATTTACAACCTGGTTAAGGGAACCGCAGCCATCCGTATTTTCATCGGCATCATTGCCATTTATCTGTTGTGGAAAATTGTTAAAGCATTGCAAATGCAATTGCTCACCGAAATATTAGGCCAGGTTATTTCCGTTGGGGTAATTGCGTTGATTGTTGTATTTCAACCTGAAATCAGGCAGTTTTTAGTGATGGTCGGCAACACCAAAATCATAAAAAACCAGCGAAAAAGATTTTTATTCTGGAAATTTAAAATCGACAATCCGGTCAATCAAAAAATCGACAATATTGTAAAAGCCTGTCAGAAGATGGCGGAAACCAAAACGGGTGCCTTGATCGTTATTACACGCCAGAATGAACTGTCGCAGTTTGTTGCAACCGGACAAACGGTTGATGCAAAAATTTCAGAAGTTCTTCTGGAAACGATTTTTTTCAAGAACAGTCCTTTGCACGATGGAGCAGTGATTATCATCGGAAACAATATCCGCGCTGCCCGTTGCATATTACCGGTATCGAAAAAATCCGATATTCCTACTTTTTACGGACTTCGTCACAGAGCGGCTGTCGGAATCACAGAAAAATCAGATGCTGTGGCTCTTATTGTTTCCGAAGAGCGAGGTAATATTTCTTACAGTTTTGAGGGGAACTTGACAACAGATGTCTCCCCTGCCGTTCTTTCTACATTTCTGAAAAATCTCTTCCGGTAAATCTCGCGCTGCTATTTCCTCTTTTTATTCCCTTTTTTCAAGGCAGCAATTGAATCGGCACGGCGGGTGCTATCAGCTTTTTGGCGAACTTCAAACTCCCTGACCATTTGATCCGGTGTTTTCCCAAGATTCTGTAATGCCAACTTTGCATCATCGGTAAAATCATCGTTGGGATATTTTTCAATAAACAGAAGATAAGTTTCACGGGCATTGTCAAGATTATCTAACAAATTTTCATAGACAAATGCTTTAAAAAACAGGCAAAGTGATGCTTTGGGCTGATCGGGATAGTTTTTCAGGTACTGATCAAACAGGGCAATGGCTTTGGTTCCCTTTCCTGCATTCATATTGATGTTGGCAGCTTTGAAAAGGAATCCCGGTGCCAGTGAGTCTTTGGGGTGATCTTTTATAAAATCTTCATATAGAACCAGTAAACTATCGGCTTTTGTTTTATCGAAACTGACTACTTCCGGTGAAAACAAACGGTTTTCCAGGCCACGAATTTGTTGTACGGTTTTTTCACGGGAAGGGCCGCAGCCAGTGAACATCGATGACAATACCAGCAGCATCAGCATGGTTAATTTTCTTCCTTTTTTTATCATGGGAAAAATCATTTTATATGCGACATCAACATTTCCTTTTGAAATGTCGGTTAATTTCCGTTTTAACAACATTCTTTTCAAACTGGGTATCCGGTCAACGAAAACGATGCCATCCGTATGATCATATTCGTGTTGGATAACCCGTGCTAAAACCCCATCGAAACGCTCGTCGTGCGGATTAAAATTTTCATCGAAATATTTGATATAGATGATAGGTTTTCGTAAGATATCCTCACGGATCCCCGGAAAGCTCAAACATCCTTCATCAAAAAGAACCTCGTCACCCTCCTTACGGTAAATATTTGCATTGATAAAAGCTTTTTTAACACCGGCAACTTCCGGGTACTTTGCAGCAAAAGGGGAAGCATCGATCACAAAAACCCGGATTGACCGGTTAACCTGGGGAGCGGCAAGGCCGACTCCCTCCGATTGATACATGGTGTCCCACATATTTTCTATTAAAACCTTCAAATCGGGGTAATCGGGAGTGATTTCGACTCCCATTTTTTTCAATACCGGATGACCGTATGCAACGACTGGTAAAATCATAAACAATAAGAATTAGAAATTGAAAAATCGATCATTGGCAGTTTTTTGTTTCCATATAGGATTGCAGGATCAATGTGGCGCTTACCGTATCGATCAAAGCCTTATCCTGACGGTCCTTTTTCTTTGCTCCTGCATCCCGGATGGCTTTTACAGCCATCATGGAGGTAAATCGTTCATCAATTCGTTCGACCCGGATTGCCGGGTACAGGGATTTTAATTTTTTTACGAAAGGATCGATATAAACGGCAGATTCCGATGGCAGATTATTCATTTGCCGTGGTTCTCCCACTACAAAACAATCCACTTTGTTTTTTGTGGTATAATCCTTCAAAAAATCAAGCAGATCAAGGGTTCGTACCGTTGTCAAGCCTGTTGCGATGATTTGCATTTCATCGGTCACAGCAATACCGGTGCGTTTACGTCCATAATCCAATGCCAGAATTCTTCCCATATCAACAAATTCAGTGCAAAGTTACAAAGATTTGAATTTTTATCTAATTTTGGAGCTATAACCGAAAGATATGCCAATAAAAAACCTCCTTAAAGAGATTATTGAACACGCCTGGGATGACAGGAATTTATTGAAACAGCCTGATACCCGGGAAGCTATTCTTGAGGTTATAGAAAAACTCGACAACGGGGAATTACGGGTTGCATCCCCTTGCGAAACCGGTTGGATAACGCACGAGTGGATCAAGAAAGCAGTGATTTTATATTTTCCGCTTCAAAAGATGGAGGTTACTGAAGTAGGGCCCTTCCAGTATTATGATAAAATTCCCTTAAAAAAGAATTATGAAGCATTGGGGATCCGGGTTGTTCCTCCTGCCACTGCTCGCTTTGGCTCCTTTATTGCACGGGGGACAGTACTGATGCCCTCCTATGTGAATATCGGTGCCTACGTTGATTCCGGGACGATGGTTGACACCTGGGCCACAGTAGGATCCTGCGCCCAGATCGGAAAGAATGTTCATCTCAGTGGTGGAGTAGGAATCGGCGGGGTTCTTGAACCATTGATGGCAGCTCCGGTTATCATTGAGGATCATTGCTTTCTCGGCTCCCGCTGCATCGTTGTGGAAGGGGTACACTTAGGCTACGAATCCGTTTTGGGAGCCAATGTGGTTATCACCGGAACAACCCGTATTCTTGATGTTTCCGGAGAAAAAGTCAGGGAATATAAAGGATATATACCTCCCCGTTCGGTTGTGATTCCCGGCAATTTTCCAAAGGAATTTCCTGCCGGCACATACCAGGTTCCCTGTGCCCTAATCATTGGGCAACGTAAGAAATCCACCGACTTGAAGACATCCTTGAACCAGGTTTTACATGATTTTGAGGTGGCAGTATAGATGAAAAAAATCCTGATTATTCAAACCGCATCCATCGGGGATGTCATCCTGGCTACACCCATAATAGAAAAACTGCATCACCATTTTCCGGAAGCCGACATCGATTTTTTACTTAAAAAAGGCAATGAATCGCTGTTCCGCAACCATCCGTTTTTACATGAGTTGATTATCTGGGATAAAAAAAACGGGAAATATCTCAATTTTGACAAGATTCTCCATACGGTTTGGTTCACGCATTATGACCTGGTCATCAACCTCCAACGGTTTTTCCTTACCGGGGTGATGACAGCTTTTTCAAGGGCAGGGATGAAAATCGGCTTTGACAAGAATCCGCTTTCTTTTCTCTTTACAAAAAAAATTCCACACCACATCGGACAAGGAGAACATGAGGTCGACCGGAATCTTTTGCTGATCAAGGATTTTACTGATTCCTCAAGGTTTTTACCCAAACTCTATCCTTCACCTGAGGATGAGCAAGCGGTTCAATCCTTTCAACATGGGATCTATTACACCATTTCTCCGGCATCCTTATGGTTTACCAAACAATATCCGGTTGAAAAATGGAAGTCGTTGCTCATCCGGATTCCAAACGATCGAACCGTGTATCTTTTGGGCGGCCAGGCAGATTTCATTCTGTGTGAAGAGTTGAAATGCAGTGGCGGTCATCTTCACACCGTTAATCTTGCTGGCCGGCTTACCTTCCTTCAATCGGCTGCACTGATGAAGGAGGCCCGGATGAATTTCACCAACGACTCGGCCCCCATGCACCTTGCCTCTTCGGTGAATGCTCCGTTAACTGCCATTTTTTGCTCTACGGTTCCACGTTTTGGATTCGGACCGTTATCCGAAAATTCAATAATTGCAGAGATTCAGGAGCGATTAGCTTGCCGTCCCTGCGGCCTCCACGGGTTTCAAAAATGTCCGGAAAAACACTTCAAATGCGCTCTGGAAATCCCGGATGAACTGCTCTCAAACCGGCTTTGACCAAGGAATTCCGGAATTATAATAAGGCTTTTCCATAAAGCAAATTTTTAGTACCTTTGCGAGTTATTTAAATGAGCTGGAAATATTTTTCTAAGTCAGATGGAAAGTGAAATACGCCATTGTTTAAAAGTTTTAAAAGCGGGAGGCACTTTGCTTTATCCCACCGATACCATCTGGGGGATCGGATGCGACGCAACCAATTTTCACGCCGTTGAAAAGGTATACCGTCTAAAAAAAAGGATGGAAAGTAAAAGCCTGATTATTTTATTGGATGATGTTGCAAAACTTACCGATTATGTAGTTGATGTACCGGATATTGCATGGGATCTGCTCAAAAGTGTCGATTCGCCATTGACCATCATTTACGCTCAATCAAAAAATCTGGCATCCAATGTTGTGGCAAAAGACCAGTCGATTGCCATCCGGATTGTAAAAAATGAATTTTGCCGCTTGCTGATCGAATCGTTTGGCAAACCCATCGTTTCAACATCAGCAAATATTTCAGGGGAGCGTCCTCCTCTGGGATATAAAAACATCGATGAGGAAATAATAAAAGGTGTTGATTACGCAGTTGATCCATCCATCGGAGTATTACAGCAAATTAAACCATCAAGGATTATCCGTTTAGGCAACAACGGCGAATTTCAAATCATCAGAAAATAACGACAAAAGAAAACCCGAAATGAGTGTTTTCTTCCCTGAACTCTTCGAGCAAGAGCTCTTCCTCTTCGATGAGTGAGGACTTACTTTGATAAAATTGCACAAACTACCCGATTTTTATACCTTTGTTAAGAAGTTCAATGGATGTTTATTTCTATAATTGTTTGTTATGTATTCAGATCTGACTGCTATTTCGCCGGTTGACGGCCGTTATCGCAAACATACCGATCCCTTATCGGCATATTTTTCGGAATCCGCCATTATCCGGTACAGGATATTGGTAGAGGTTGAGTATTTCATTGCCCTTTGCAAACTCCCGCTTCCGCAACTCAAAGCGGTGGATAAAAAGCTCTTCCCAAAATTGCGTAACCTTTATGGCAAATTTTCTCCGGAAATGGCGGAAAGAGTTAAAGCGATTGAGAAAGAGACCAATCACGATGTTAAAGCGATAGAGTATTTCGTGAAGGAGAAGTTTGATGAAATCGGATTGAAAAAATTCAGAGAATTCGTTCATTTCGGTCTTACTTCCCAGGACATCAACAACACGGCTTTCCCATTGGCTTTGCGTGATTCTTACAGGGACATTGTTGAACCAATGATCGAAAATGTTTTCGGGGATCTGTTGGCTCGCAGTCGTCAGTGGAAAGATATCCCCATGCTGGCTCATACTCATGGGCAACCAGCCTCTCCGACTACCGTTGGAAAAGAACTTTATGTATTTGTGGAAAGGCTTGGAATGCAGCTTGCGCTACTGGAAACTGTTCCCATATCGGCCAAATTTGGCGGAGCTACCGGCAATTTCAATGCCCATCTTGCGGCTTATCCATCCATTAACTGGGTTAAATTTGCCAATAAATTTGTGAATGAAACTTTAGGTCTGGAACGTTGTCAAACCACCACCCAGATTGAACATTACGACAATCTTGCCGCTTTCTTCGACAATCTCAAACGCATCAATACCATCCTGATTGATCTTGATCGTGATATATGGAGCTATATATCGATGGATTATTTTAAACAGAAAGTGAAAAAAACGGAAACCGGATCTTCCACAATGCCTCATAAAGTGAATCCCATCGACTTTGAAAATTCGGAGGGGAACCTGGGTCTGGCCAATGCCATTTTTGAGCATCTGTCGGCGAAACTTCCCATTTCCAGACTTCAGCGCGACCTTACCGATTCAACGGTAATCCGGAACATGGGAGTACCCCTTGCCCATTCGTTAATTGCCTATAAATCGTTATTGAAAGGTCTCGATAAATTAATCCTGAATGATACAAAAATAAAAAAAGAACTGGAAGCAAATTGGGCGGTTGTTTCTGAGGCGATCCAAACCATCCTGCGACGTGAAAACTATCCCGATCCTTACGAAGCTTTAAAAGCGCTTACCCGTGGAGAATCCGGGATTACCAAAGCAACGATCCATTCTTTCATCGATCAGTTAAAGGTTTCGAAAAAAATAAAGGACGAGCTCAAATCCATTACCCCCGAAAATTACATTGGGATCATTGATTTCTAAAAATTTCATCCAGCACCTTCATACAGTATGAAAGTAAGCGGTTTCACCTTTGTCCGAAATGCCATCAAATATGATTATCCGGTGGTGGAGTCCATCACTTCCATCTTACCAATATGCGATGAATTCATTGTTGCCGTAGGAAGCTCCGACGATGGTACCCGGGAGCTCGTGTCGGGTATCGCTTCAAATAAAATACAGATCATTGACACCATTTGGGATGAAACTTTACGGAAGGACGGACAGGTGCTGGCATTGGAGACGGACAAGGCGCTGGCAGCCGTATCTCCGGAAAGTACCTGGGCTTTTTATTTACAGGCCGATGAAGTAGTTCACGAAAAATACCTGCCCGGAATCAAAACTGCAATGGAAAAATGGGAGATGTACCCGGAAATTGAAGGGTTGGTGTTCCGGTATGCTCATTTCTGGGGATCGTATGAATATGTCGGTGATTCCCGAAAATGGTACCGGAATGAAGTTCGGGTTATTAGAAATGACCCGCAGATCCACTCCTATCTCGACGCACAGGGATTCCGAAAAAACGGGGAAAAGCTGAAAGTAGCCCCGGTTGAAGCCACCATTTACCATTATGGTTGGGTAAAACCACCCGAAAATCAGCAAGCCAAGCAGGAAAACTTCCACCGTTACTGGCATAGCGATCGCTGGATAAAAAATAAAGTTACAAAAGACAGTAGATTTGACTATACCGGGATTGATTCTCTGGTACCATTCAGCGAAACTCATCCTGCCGTGATGAAGGAGCATCTTGGAAGGCAAAACTGGGAATTTCATTACCTTCCATCCCATACCCATTCATCATTAAAAAACAGAATTCTTCATTGGATAGAAAAGAAAACCGGGTGGAGGATCGGAGAATACAGAAATTACAGACTTTTGAACAAATAGAAATTTCATATTTTTTAATACTTTTGCATAAAATAAAATGGATATGGATTTAACAAAGATCTTGTCAATAGCTGGTAAAAGCGGATTATTCAAAGTTGTATCACAAGCAAAAAGTGCTATGATTGTGGAATCGCTCGTTGACAACAAACGTTTTCCGGCATTCGGGCACGAAAAGATCAGTTCGCTGGAGGAAATCAGCGTTTTTACTACCGGGGAAGATATGTCTTTAAAAGAGGTTTTTAAAGCATTTTATAAAAAGACAGAGGGGAAACCTGCAATTGATCACAAATCGGATATTGCCGTATTAAAGAAGTTTTTCCTGGAAGCGGTACCCAACTATGATCAGGACAAAGTTTACATATCCGATATCAAGAAAATGATTAGCTGGTATAATCTGCTTACAGAAAGATCACTACTTGATTTTAGCGAGCCGGAAGAAGAAAAAATTGAAGAGAAAAAAGTTGATCAAGAAGATCAAACAGAAGAAAAATAATTATCCTTTTACATGGATGTAAGAAAACTCGTTCAGGATCTGCACGTAGTTAAAAATATCCGGTTGAACGACCGGCATTTTCTTCTGGAACTTGTGGCTCCTGAAACGTTTCCGATGCTTCTTCCCGGGCAGTTTGTTCAGGCATTGGTAAAAGATTCCCCATCCACATTTCTGCGCCGTCCATTCTCCATTCATTCGGTTGATTATGTAAATAATACGCTCCGGCTTCTCATTCAGTTGAAGGGAGCCGGAACGCATCATCTGAGCCTGCTCAGGGAGGGAGAACCGCTCAACCTGATCTATCCGCTTGGAAATTCATTTTCATTTCCGCAAACCAACGATGTTCTATTGATTGGCGGCGGATGTGGGGTTGCCCCACTCCTGTTTCTTTCCCAGTTCCTGCGTCAGCAGCATCAGATTCATCCTACGATGCTTCTGGGTTTTAAAACGAAGGAGGAAGTTACGGAAATCGAAGAATATTCCAGATTTGGAAATGTTCATGTGATCACCGATGATGGAACTGAAGGAGAAAAAGGTTTGGTCGTGGACCATTCACTCATTCGGGATGGAATAAATCAGTTTAAAAAGATTTACGCTTGTGGTCCTGAACCCATGCTGAGAGCCATTGCTAAAATTGCAGGAATACACCATATTGATTGTGAGGTTTCGCTGGAAAACACCATGGCTTGCGGATTTGGCGTATGCCTGTGCTGTGTAACCGCTACCCAAACCGGAAATGAACGTGTGTGCGTTGAAGGACCGGTATTTAACACCAGAAAACTGAAATGGAATTAACACGTAACACTCTTTTTTTTGATTGATTTAAGCGTAAATATTGCCGGGCTGATTTTTAAAAATCCTGTGACTACTGCTTCAGGGACTTTTGGTTATGGTGATGAATTCCGTGACTTTATTGATCTGGGGCAGCTTGGAGGAGTTTTTGTAAAAGCGGTGACTGGAAAAAACCGCGATGGAAACGCCTATCCCCGCATGTCAGAAACGCCGTCGGGGATGCTCAATTCAGTTGGTCTTCAAAACAGAGGTGTTGATTATTTTTGTCGTGAAATCTATCCAAAAATAAAAGATTTTAATACGAATGTCATTGTCAATGTCTCCGGATCTACATTAGAAGAATATGTTGAAGTGGCGGGGCGAATCAATGAATTGGCAAAAATTCCCGCAATTGAACTGAACATTTCCTGTCCCAATGTAAAATTGGGAGGAATGGCATTCGGAACAGTCCCTTCGATGGCCGCTGATGTCACTTCCGCCGTTCGGAAAGTGTATAAAAAAGTATTGATGGTCAAACTCTCCCCCAATGTCACCAGCATTGCCGAAATAGCCAAGGCCGTGGTAGACGGAGGCGCTGATGTCATCACTCTGATCAACACACTATTAGGAATGGCTATTGACGCTGAACAACGTCGTCCGGTCCTTTCCACCATTACAGGGGGACTTTCAGGACCCGCAATCAAACCGGTGGCTCTTCGCATGGTCTGGCAGGTACACAAAGCCGTTCCAGTGCCAATTATCGGGTTGGGAGGAATCATGAATGCCACCGATGCCATTGAATTTTTTCTCGCCGGAGCTACAGCCATTCAGGTAGGAACAGCCAACTTTATCGACCCACAGGTTTCAGTAAAAATAGTTGCCGGGATTGAAGAATATCTTGTTCGCCACCATCTCGACTCGGTGAACAGTCTTATCGGAGCTTTGCGAACAGATTAACCCAATCCTTTTTCAAATAACGTTGACTTCCATCTCTAAGTGAATTCCGAATTCTTCCTGAACAGATTCAATCATTTTGTTCGCCAGATCGAGAATTTGAATACCTGAAGCATTCCCATAATTTACCAGGACAAGCGGTTGATCAGGATAAACCCCGGCATCACCTATGCGATACCCTTTCCATCCGCATTGTTCCAACAACCAGGCAGCCGGAATTTTAATCCTTCCTGAATCCATTTTAAAACCAGGTATTGATGGAAATTTCATTTTCAACGATTCCCATAACTCAACGAAGATCATCGGATTCTTAAAAAAACTGCCGGCATTTCCAATCTTTGCCGGATCAGGGAGTTTACGTAACCGGATATTGCTTACGGCTGTACGAACATCATTCAACGTGGGTGTTTCCACCTGCATAAGGGTTAGCTCATTCCGGATATTTCCGTAATCGAGTTTAAAAGCAGCTTTTTTATTCAGTTTAAAAGTCACATCCATTAAAATGACTTTTCCCCTGAGGGTTTGCTTAAAAATACTGTCACGATAGCCAAAACAGCAGTCCTTCCCATCAATATGGTGTTGTTTTCCCGAATCAATTTCCACATAATGTATTGCATCAATCACTTCTTTTACTTCCACACCATAAGCTCCGATATTTTGAACAGGAGCCCCTCCTACCGTGCCGGGTATCAAGGAAAGGTTTTCCACCCCCGGCCAGCCCTTGTCGACGCAGAATTGAACAAAAGTATCCCAGATCTCGCCCGCCTGAACTCTAATCCACACACTATTCTGATCTTCTTTCATTACCTCAATACCTTTTACATTGATCCGGATTACGATACCAGGAAAATCGCGGGTAAAAAGGATGTTACTTCCTCCTCCTAAAAAAAGGATCGGCATCCGGATCATCTTCCGGTAATTCAGCAAAGTGAGAATCTCCTCGGGCGTTTTTGCCTCGACGAAATATTTTGCCTCCACATCCATTCCAAAGGTGTGAAGGGTTTTCAGGGAAACATTTTGATCCAGATGCATAGTAAAAAGTAAAAGTCAAATTTAAACCATTTGGTTATAAAGTCGGATGAAAAGGTTTATTTTTGTTGTACCTGAAGAGGAAATATTAATCGATAGCCCCCGGAATTTGGAACAAAAACTGCATGTATCTGTATCGGTGACGAATGATCTTACTACAGACCAGCGGGTTGATCGTACCTGCCGTACCCTGGAAAAAATGGGGTTTGATGTTTTGCTGATCGGAAGGCATCGTACTACCAGCAAAACACTGCTGCCCCGTTCATACAAGATGCACCGGATGCGCCTTTTATTCGATAAAGGTCCCTGGTTTTATGCGGAATATAATTTCCGTTTGTTTTTTTTCCTCCTCACACACAAATCCGACATGCTGGTTTCTAATGACCTCGATACCCTACCTGCCACTTTTTTAGCCTGGAAAACATTTTGGATCACCGGTAAGCGAAAAAATTTCATGATTCACGACTGTCATGAATATTTCAGAGGAGTTCCGGAATTGGTCGGACGGAAGCGGGTGACCGCAACATGGAAATGGTTGGAGGATAGAATTTTCCCCAGGTTAAAGAATATAGTAGCGGTAAATCAATCCGTTGCCGATCTCTATTTCAGAGAATATGGTCTCCCGATCACCATTTTACGGAATGTTCCTTTCAGAAAAACTTTAGAAGGAAAAAGAGACAAGACACAATTCGGGATCCGTCCGGATCAGAAAGTCATTCTCTACCAGGGGGCCGTCAACGTTGATCGCGGTTTGGAAGAGGCCATTTTGGCCATGAAACATTTAAAAACCGATGCTGTACTTGTCATCGCCGGAACCGGAGATATTTTAATCCAGCTTCAGAATTTTGCGGCCACGGAAAAAATCATATCTAAAGTGCGGTTCCTGGGGCAGGTGCCTTTTCAGGAGTTACACAGTATAACGCTGATGGCGGATGTGGGTTTGTCGATTGAGAAAGACATCGGGGTAAATTATCATTTTGCTTTGCCCAATAAATTAATGGATTACATTCAGGCACGTGTTCCGGTACTTGTATCACCCTTTCCTGAAATGAAGTCAATCGTTGACCAATTTCAGATCGGAGAATTTGTCCATAGTCATGATCCAACCACCCTGGCCCGGCAACTGGACCACATTTTAAACGATCAGGATCAATGTATGATTTACAAAAAAAACACAGCGAAAGCGGCGGATGTTTTGTGTTGGGAAAACGAGGAAAAATCGCTGATTGAACTGGTTGGAAAGGCTATTGAATGATCACGCATCTTCACATCGTATCGTTCGACATTCCCTATCCTCCGAATTATGGAGGAATCATCGATGTTTTCTATAAAATCAAAGCGCTTCACACGGCTGGTATTAAAATCCATTTACATTGTTTTGAGTATGATCGTAAACCGGCACCTCAATTGGATTTTTATTGTGAAAGTATCGATTATTATCCACGCAGGACAGGATTTTCCGCCAACCTTGCGCTCACACCCTATATCGTAGCCAGCAGACAGTCGGAGAAACTTCTTCAAAACCTGCTCCAGGATGATCATCCAATAATTTTTGAAGGATTGCATACCTGCGGCTTTCTTTCCGATAACCGATTGCAGAACCGTTTGCTGATTTATCGTGAAAGCAATATTGAGCATCATTACTACTATTATCTCAGCAAAGCGGAAAAAAACTGGGGAAAGAAAATGTTTTTCCTTGTGGAAAGTCTCCGCTTGAAAGTTTTTCAGCAAACCTTGCAACAT
Organism: Bacteroidales bacterium; assembly: GCA_023231005.1. Classification (GTDB taxonomy): domain Bacteria; phylum Bacteroidota; class Bacteroidia; order Bacteroidales; family FEN-979; genus CAIVAT01. The sequence goes on from JALNWG010000011.1 coordinate 46,316, forward strand.
GCATCGGTCATGTTGACAGTTTCGGAGGAGGACACCCGTTATCTGGCTACTCATTTCCCCGGCAGGAAGGTTGTTTACCTTCCCAGCTTTCACGGAAATGACCGGGTAACAGCACGATCTGGAAAAGGGACTTATGCTTTGTACCAGGGAAAACTTTCGGTTCCGGAAAACACGGTAGCTGCTGAATTTCTGATTACGAAAGTTTGGGAAGACTCATTCCCGGAACTGATCCTTGCAGGATTAAACCCTCCAGAGCACCTGGTAAAATTAGCCGGTCAGAGGTCTAATATCCGCGTGGTTGTGAGCCCTGGCGAGGAAGAGATGAATGATCTGGTAGCAAATGCTCATATCAATATTTTAGTTACTTTTCAAGCCACCGGATTGAAGTTAAAACTATTAAATGCTTTATTTAACGGACGTTTTTGCCTTGTTAATCCGGCAATCGTTCACGGAACCCAGTTAGGAGAATTATGTACAATAGCCAACACATCGTTGGAATTCAAGAATGAAATTTCAACTCTTTTTTCGAAGGAATTCTCCGAATCACTGATTCAGCAAAGGAAAGATGCACTAATAGAACGATATTCCAACCAAAATAATTGCAAATTATTCCTGAATATATTAAATTTGTCTTAATGTTTCGATTACCTTTAACCGTTTAAATCATATTGTATGAAAAAAATCCTTGTACCCGTTGATTTTTCAAGTCACACGGATATTACTTGTAAATACGCTCTTGAATTTGCCCGGGTCTACGGGGCCGAAATAAAACTTTTCCATACTTATTTCGATCAGGTCATCATTGCCGACACCAGTTTCCCCGACACACTGGATATGAGTACTATTTACAATGAAGAGCTTATGAAGGAGATTCATCATCAAGCGGAACGGAATATGGAGGAATTGGTTCAGAAAGTCACTTTGATGATAGAAAAGGAGAAAATTCAGAATGTTACGCTTGATTTTCTTGTGCTGGGGGGCGAAATTGAACATGAACTCCGGGATCTTTGCAAAGAATTTCATCCGGATCTGGTGATTATGGGAACCACCGGGAAGGGAAACAACATCAATGTTTGGGGAAAAGTTTCGACATTTATCATTGATCATGCCAAAGTACCCGTGATAACGGTGCCGGAGTTAAAGGATTACCGGGAATTTAAAACAATCATGTTCTCAGCCGATTTATCTGCATCCAATGCGGAATCAATTTCAGGGATTTTAAATCTTTTTTCGGTGTTTTCGGTTAATCTTCAGGTGGTTCATTTTCTTAAAAAGTCAAAGGTAGCAACGAACGCTTATGACCGGATGAAAGCTTTACAGCTCAAATTCGGCAAAGAAGAAAAGTCCGAAATCATCAAATTTGAGGTGATTGAAATAGCTGAAGACAATCAGAAATCAGTCGACCAGTATGTTCGTGACAAGGGAATCGACCTGATTGCATTTCAACCCCATAAACGGAGTTTGCTTTACATGTTTTTTACCAAAAACATTACCAAGAAAAATCTATTTGCAACCAATATCCCGTTGTTAGCCATGCCGGCTATTGAACCTTAATTGGCGCTGACCAACTTATAATTTTCGTATTTATAAATTTCCCAGCGTTGGTTTTCAAATCCATTTCCTTTTGATTTTTGGAAATTATACTGATTTTGAAGCGTTTGGATTTTAAATTCACCAAGGCACCGCTGGAAATTTGTTCCATAGGTTTTCATAGCGGAAAGAAAATACCAGGCAACGTCAAAGCCCTGGAAGGCAAGAATCTCCGGATCGGCATTATAGGTTTTCTGGTATTGCCCAACAAATTGCTTCACAAAACCATTTTCATAATCAATAAATGAGGTGGCAACCTGGTGGGTTTTGAGGCCGACCAGATATTCGGTTTCCAATCCTACAAGTTTTGACCAATCGGGAAGGCCCAAAAGGGTAATATCGTATTCGTTCTTTAATTCATATAAACGACGGGTAAGATCAACAGCAAAAGCGGCATTACTTGTAAAAACCACGAGGTAATTATGCTTCTCCTTCGACAACTTGCCGGCAATTGACACCTGCCCATCAATTATCTGTGTATTCAATTGATGTTCCTGACATTCTTTTTTCAGGTTTTCAAATGCCTCCCGATCTTGATATTGGTTATTCTTTAAAATCAGCACGTGTCCAGAAGAAAATTTATGTGCCATAAAGTCTGAAACTCCACCGATCAGCGTTTTTTTAGAAGGGATGGTTTTAAATATAAATGGATTTCCTTGAATAATTTGAGATCTTTCGGAAATTGGATTTACGAGAACAATCTTGTTTTTTTTAGCGAAATCAGCTACTATTTGAAAATTATGATGATAGAGTACCCCTACAATCAGGTCCATTTTCTTTAATTCCGGGTTCTTCAGGATCTGTCGTGTTTTTACGGTATCCTTGTCCATATCGTAAACCCAAAGCCGGACCCTGATGCCTTTTTTTTCCAGTGTATCCAAAGCCAGGCGAAATCCTTCGTAAAATGGAAGGAATTGGAATGATTTACACGACTCTAATAATCCAGGATCATCATTTCCGGCTTCGATCTGATCAAATTCATTCAGATAAAGGGGTATCATCAGAGCCACTGAGTATACTGTTTTTTTTGATGTACTGTCAAGCCCGCAAGGCAACTCCGGATGGGGAATGGTATCTGTGGCAAGACGAGAAGGTTTAGCCGGGGTTAGTTTTTCTTTTACCGGGGCAACTTCAATTTTTGAACCTTCTTTGGGAATTCTTATCTTCTGATCTGCCTTAATCCCTTCTTTGACAACCGGATTTTCACGAATGATATCGTTTACATCCACTCCGTATGCCTTTGAGATCATGTACAGAGTTTGCCCTCGTTTGATGGTATGAATGTAATAGTCTTTGCCATCGATCTTTTCAATCACGGAAGAATGGATTTTTTTCAACTGCTCCTGAGGTGTTTGTGCAAAAACACCGTTGCATAATAAAAGGAATAAGAAAAATATAAATATAATTTTCTTCATATCACCATGTAATTAATTGTCTGTTGTCAATTAATTTTTACTCCCATTCTATTGTTGCCGGCGGTTTTGAACTGATATCATAAACCACCCTGTTTACTCCTTTCACTTTGTTGATGATGTCGTTGCTTACCTTAGCCAGAAAATCATAGGGCAGATGAGCCCAATCGGCAGTCATTCCATCAGTAGAGGTTACGGCACGTAATCCCACAACATTTTCATAAGTACGCTCATCGCCCATCACGCCTACCGACAGAACCGGAAGCAATACGGCAAAAGCCTGCCAAACGGAGTGGTAGAGGTTGGCGGAGCGTAAACCTTCAATAAAAATATCGTCCACCTCCTGTAGTAGTCTAACCTTTTCAGCATCAACATCGCTGAGAATTCTCACTGCCAATCCGGGTCCGGGAAATGGATGACGATCAACAAAGTCGGCATCCAATCCCAAGGTGCGGCCGACTTTGCGAACTTCATCTTTAAACAGGCTTTTCAGCGGTTCTACGATCTTCAATTTGAGGTGTTCCGGTAATCCGCCTACATTGTGATGCGATTTGATGGTGGCAGAGGGACCTTTTACCGAGTGTGATTCAATCACATCGGGATAGATGGTTCCCTGGGCAAGCCATTTGATTTCTCTGATGTTGTTTGCCTCTGCTTCAAAAACATCAATAAAAGTTTTTCCGATGATTTTGCGTTTTTTCTCCGGCTCTACAACGTCCTTTAATGCATGAATAAACAAACTGCATGCATCCACTTTCAGGATATTCAAATGTAGCGATTGATAACGCTCCATGACCTTCCGGGATTCATTTTTACGAAGGAGACCGTTATCCACGAAGATGCAATAAAGATTATTACCGATGGCTTTATGGAGCAACATGGCTGTTACCGATGAATCGACACCACCCGACAAACCCAAAACCACTTTATCATTTCCCAATTGCTTTTTGAGTTCCGCAACAGTGCTTTCAACAAAAGAATCGGGAGTCCAGGTTTGCCGACAACCACAGATGCCGACCACAAAATTTCGCAAAAGGTCCAACCCTTGTGTAGTGTGATATACTTCCGGATGGAACTGAATTCCATACGTTTTTTCTCCTTCTATTCGGAAACCGGCAAAAGCCACCTCCGGAGTACTGGCAATGGTAGTGAATTCCTTGGGCATTTCAAGGATGGTATCGGCATGCGACATCCAAACCTGGGTTCCCGGGATCATTCCTTTTAGGAGTTCATTGGAAGCATCGATGGTCACCAGGTTTGCCCGGCCATATTCACGGATCTTTGAAGCAGCCACCGTTCCTCCCGATGATTGTGCCAGAAATTGTGCGCCGTAACAAACTCCAAGCAATGGCCGCTTCCCTTTGATGTTCGACAAATCGGGGAACGGAGCATGTTCGTCCCTCACTGAAAACGGGCTTCCCGACAGAATCACTCCTTTGATATGTTCATCCGGAACCGGGAAAGTATGATAGGGATGAATTTCACAATACACATTGAGTTCCCTTATCCGCCGTGCAATAAGTTGCGTATATTGGGAACCGAAATCGAGAATGAGAATGGTCTCTTGCATTTCACAAATATAGAAAAAAAATTAGCGGATCAATGTGGCTTCATACCGGGATGTATTTCCTACAGCATCAGATACAGTAAGCACAAATTGGTTGGATCCGGACCGGATAAGATCATCAAAAGTATATGTAAGCAGATTACTTTTTAAGTCGTAATCCATTAATATCCATTTTCCATTCAACCTGCCTTCATAAGATTTTATTCCCGACAGATTATCAGAGATTTTAATCAGGATTGATGATTGCTTGGTGATTTTTTTGTTATTGAAAATATTGACAGGCCGTATGATGGGAGGTGATGTATCAACTGTAATGGTAAAGTTTCCGAATTCTCTGATTTGAGTAGTAACCCATCCATGGTCATATTTTCCACCCCGACTGACGAAGCGGTTGTTTGGTCCAACGGAAACAATAAGGGCTTTCGAGGTAAGGTCAGCCGGCAGGTTATTGGCTTTGATCGACAGGGTACAGAACGTGAAAAGCGGCGTTAACTCGTTATGCAGATCATAAACATCGGCATAACAGCCGGGATGTGGAGCTCCCAATCTAAAAGTAAAATTAAACTCTTCATATACCGCTTCTTTTGGAACATCGAACTTGAGTCCGGGTTGTTCAAAGTGGTTATCTGCTTTATAAGTAAAAAGCTGGGATCCGGCAGGAACATTCTCTTTGGAGGCCGTCCGATTACTCTTTGGCGGATTACTTTTCACCCAAAACACAAGTACGGCAGCATTTCCGAAAGCATCTTTGACCGTATATTGGATCTTATGTTTCCGTGAATCGGAAAAAGTAACGATCCCGCGGTTTTTGACATCTTTATAAACGCTTAGTTTATTGTTGGGAGCGACATAAGAACGCTGTAGCTTGTGGTTACTCCGGATCAATGCGGGATAGTCAATCAAGCTGTTGATATACCGTGTTTCGGAAAAAGCGAAACGGTCAACGTTTTGAGAGAAGATCCGCAACCCATCAATACTCAGATCGATGGCGTGAACACCTGTTTTAAGACCACCTTCAGCATTGTCGGACGTTTCGATTCCGAAAATTATTTTTCCGGAAAGAATAATGGTATCATGTTTTTTTAGGTGATAGAGACCTTTGGAACCGGCAACAGGAATCAACAAAGCATCCGGTAACCGGTTAACGCTGGCATTTTCATCCATCGGATAAATTTTAATCCATGAAATTTTCGGTTCGATGCCATCAGATTTCATAAATCCGAAATCAAGGGGATCGATGATTTCCTGCGATTTTGTTTCCCGGATCTCGAAATGAAGATGAGGCCCACCGGAAGCTCCAGAATTTCCGGAATAAGCAATGATCTCCCCTTTTTTGACTTTAATCAAACCAGCAGGTAGCTCCATATCAAGTGCGAAAGACTCTTTTTTATATTGCTGAGCTCTTACATAGGTAGCTGTAGCGCCGGCATAGGATTTCAAATGGCCATAGAGTGAAGTATACCCATTGGGATGGGCAATATAGAGCGCTTTTCCGAAGCCGCCCGGTGAAACATTAACTCTGGCAACATATCCATCAGCAACAGCAAAAACAGGTTTCCCCTGCACACCCTGGGTACGGATATCAATACCGGAATGAAAATGATTTTTCCGTATTTCGCCAAACGATCCGGATAAGGAAACCGGAAAATTGACGGGCGAGCGGAACATGTTTTTTTGCTCCTGTGAATGACCCGGCAATGTTATCAGCATGGACAACAAAAAAACGGCAGAAACTACGATAACCCTTCTTGTCATGTTGTTACCGGGCTGGAAGGAAGGAATACTTCTGAGAATAGAAAAGCATTTGCTTGGTAAAATTATCCGGGTAGGTGATCTTGATATCTGAAATGGTTTTTCCATTCATCACCGGAGTATAAACCGGGTTGATAAATCCGGCGTACGGAGCAAGGTTCAACTTTGCATAACGTTCCAGAACTTCCTTGTGAAGTGCCGGATCAACTTTTACGCCATACTTCTCAATAATTTCCTGTGCCGCATTATAATCTCCTTCGGAGGTGATCTGTTGAATGATCTTCAGCAATTCACCAAATTGGAAATGTAATGCATCATAATCATTGATTTTAACATAGGTTTTTCCATCGCGGATCCCCATTTCAATAATGTTTTTATCCTTACTGTTTTCATATACCCAATGGGCAATCAGGGAACGGTCGCGCATGTGAGACTCTTCGATGGTTTTTCCCGGATGGATACGGACCAACTGGGTCATCAATCCATTGCGGATGAAATTATCGTATTCGGTTTTAGCGACTTCATCATTGGGAACCAGTCCAAATCTGATCAAGGCAGGATCTTTGATATAATACAAGGCGAAGAGATCGGCGCGGGCCTCTTCGATAGTAGAATGATAATTTTTTAACGACTCGGCCGTTACGCCGGCATTCAGTTGCCCTGAACCATGTCCCAAACATTCGTGGATATCGGTGGTCAGGTTACCCGCCAGATGACCATACTCCCTTGCCCTTTCAATCTCTTCCTTGGAATAAGCAAATTCTTCCAGAAATCCATTCCCCTGGGCATCCTGATCGTATGACAAGGTGATGTTGTCCATGGTAACTGACTTGGAACCATGTTCCTTCCGTATCCAATTGGCATTGGGGAGGTTGATACCGATAGGGGTGGTAGGATCACATTCGCCGCCCAACTGGGCCACGGTGATCACCTTAGCAGAAACCCCTTTCACATTTTTCTTTTTATATTCCGGAGCGATGGGGGAATTATCTTCGAAAAACTGAGCATTATCGCTTAATACCTGAGTTCGTTTGGTAGCTTCCACATCCTTAAAATTCACCACCGACTCCCAGGTTGCTTTCATGGCAACAGGATCGCTGTATACTTCAATAAAACCATTCACAAAATCAATGGGCGATTTTAAATCCTTTACCCAGGCAATACAGTATTCATCCCAGGCAACTAAGTCCCCGGTAAGATAATAGGTAATCAATTTCTCAATCGTTTCTTTTTGCTGCGGTGATTCTGCAACGGTGAGTGCCTGTTCGAGCCAGTATACGATCTTCTCAATGGCAGGAGAATACAAGCCGCCCACTTTATAAACCTGCTCGGTAACCTTTCCGTTTACTTTCACCAAACGTGAATTCAATCCATAGGATATTAAAGTATCCTTTTTATTTTGCTTATCCTGGGCTTTCATTGAGGAATAGAAATCCTCTACCTCTTTCTGTGTGACACCCTGATAGAAATTGGAGGCTGAATTGACGACCAGATCTTTTGAAGGATCAAGGCATACCCTTTTTGAATCAACATCCGGATCAAAGATCAAAGAAGTGATTTCTGGAATAAACTGATCCAGTGTCATTCCTTTAGCCAATGGAAGACTTTTCGGATTGGTAGCTTTGAGTAAGGTTGTAAAATATAGTTTCGAAAATTCAGGAAAAAATTTATCCGTTGAATAATGATGATGGATTCCGTTGGAAAACCATACGCGTTTCAGGTAGGTAGTAAACTGTTTGAATTCAGGGCTCGTTTTATTCCCTTTATAATCGGTATAAATGGCTTCCAGTGTCTTTCGGATCAGCAAGTTGTGCTTACAATTCTGGTCGTACGTAATATCGCGTCCACAAAGTGCAGCCTGGCTTAAATAATAAATCAGTGTTTTTTGTTTCAGGCTTAATTTTTCAAAACCCGGAACCTGGTAACGCAGGATTTTTGCATCGGCGAATTGCTCCGTAAACACTTTAAATTCCTTCGTATCATTCTTCTTCACTCCCTTTCCCGATTGAGCAAAGGACATGGTACTAAACACAATCGATGTCATAATAATAATTCCTAATGATTTCATTTTAAATTAATAATTACAATTAGTAATGAATAAAATATCCTTCGAAATGATAAAGCAAAGATACAACTTTGCGGGTTATACTATGGGAGTATTGATAAAGTATGGCAGTCGGATGCCGGAAGAGAACAGGTTAGGACTTAGGGATGAGATGTTTGGAATCATTTCTGATCTCCCCATTAAAAAATACCGGCACTACTGAAGCAGTGTTAAGTGTAAAGGAATATGGAATGATATCATCGAGACCCAATCGTTTGAGCCGATGCCGGTGGGCAGCTTTTTCGATATAACTGAGCAAATTGGGCTTGGCAGTATTCCAGAGATCGAGCGCGGCGGCGGCAGAGTCGCAATGGGTACGAAAATCGCCTGAAGCGAGAAGGCTTTCAGTAATTGCTCCTGCAAAGATGGCATCTTCGAGACAGAATTTATTTTTCCAGCCGGAACAGAGTACGACTACATTTTTCTTTTCAAGGATTAACCAGCGGGTAAGAACATCCAGGTTGATGAATGAGCCCATTGCAATTTTCTCAGAGCCCTGTGCAATTGCCAGGGCCCTGGTTCCATTAGTAGTGCAATATACCAGCGTTTTTCCGCCCACATTTTCTCTGGAAAAATTAAAAGCAGAATTGCCGAAATCGGCAAAATCGAGTTTTTTCCCATCCTGCTCTGAGGCCACCAGATACCCCTGCGCTTTCAATGCCTTCGCTTCTTCCAGCGTTGCTACCGGAATGATCGATTTTACACCATTCTGAAAAGCCGCACAAATGGAGGTGGTGGCGCGAAGAATATCGACCAGAACCACTACAAAATCTTCTTGAGTCAGAATATTGGAGAAAAGTTTGGGAGAAAAACAAACCTCAATACCGTATTTGGTTTCATTAGAATTTTCCATGGATCAATAAAAAACAATTTCACATTTTGGGTACAGTGCCTTGAGCTTTTCAACTTTTTTGGCCGAGACCTTGGTATTGAACATCTTTACAGATTCGAGCCGTGGTAATTCCTCCAAAACATCAATATTGCTGACCCGGGTATTGAAAAATTCAAGCACTCTTAAATTCGTCAGCTTTTGAAGATATTTCAGATTTTTGATCGGAGTTCCGCTGAATTTCAGGATCTCCATTTTCATCATATTTTGAAGCGCCATAAGATCTTCGACCTGAGTATTTGAAAAATCAAGTTCTTTCAGGTTGGGTAATCCAGTAACGGGGGCAAGATCATTTACCGGATTCTTAGGACAGCGAATGGCAACTAAGGAGGTTATCTGGGTTACCGGATCCAACTTATTGACTGCTGTTCCCGAAAACTGCAATTCCTTGAGCCTCGACAGATGTTGCACCGGCGTAAGGTCAGAGATCGAAGCATTTTCAGCTACTTCAAACTTTTCCAGATCGGAAATTTGCTGTAACTGAATTTTATCGGGAGTTCCCTTGAAACTGAGTTGTTGCAGCAGAACATCCTTCCAGGGTTGACTCAGATTTTTCCACCAATTGGTATTTTCATACGTTTGAAACACAACCAGGCACCCCGGAGTTTTATCAAGGAATCGATTTGCTTCATTCAAGGTAATTTGAGCATTATCGCCCCATATCATTTTCAGATTGGGCAAGCCATCCAAAGGCCTGAGATCTGACACCAAAGTATTGTCGAGCTGTAAAAATTCCAGTTTATTAAGTTTTGAAAGCGGGGTTAACGAAGTAATTTTTGTATTGGAACCATTCAACACCTTCAATTCCGACAATTCCGATATCGGGCCAAGATCCACAACACCGGTAGATTGGCATTGAAGTGTCCGCAACATGCTCAGTGCTCTCAGGGGTACGAGTGAGTTCACCGTAGCCCGTCCATTCAGGTTGATGCTGTCGGTGAGAGCCAGTTTATGAAGTTGTTCCGTGGTAGGAGGATCAGACAGTGTTGTATAAAAATTAAAGATTTTTTGCCAATCCGGAGAAAGCGTCGACCACCATTTTATCAGGAAGGTAGACTGATATACAACGGAGACATTGGGCCGTTTTTGCAAAAAGCGAACCACTTCCATAGAGGTGACTTTCGACTGATCACAAAAAACACGTTGCAGTCCTTCTAATCCATAAAGTGGGGAAAGATCCCTGACATTGGTACTATCGAATTGAAGAATGCTCAATTTCATCATATTTTTCAATGGATCGAGCGACGATAACGGGGTATTCGAAAAATTAAGCAATTCGAGGTTTGTTAATACCGCGATGGGAGTCAGATTGGCGATGGATGTGCTTTTTAAGCGAAGTTCTTTAAGGGAAGCGACATCTTGAAGCGGGGTAAGATCGGCGACTTTAGTGTTGCTAATATCCAACGCTTCCAAAGCAGGAAATCCGGGAAGAATGGCTAAATCGGTGATCTGTGTGGCTTTCATGCGCAATTCCCTCAGCCGGGTACAATACCGGAGCGGTTCAAGACTACTTACTGCGGTATTAGATAAATCCAGAACTTCGAGTTTGTTCAGATTTCGCAAAGGCATTAAATCGCTTACAGAGGTTCCGGAAATATTAACATCCGTGAGATCGGAAAGTTTAATCAGGGGTTCAAGATTGGATATATCGGTGGTTCCTGAAAGATCAATAGAAGTGGAATGTACGATTTGGTTAAGTGATTGATAAAACAGTCCCCCATCAATGAACTTTTTTTGTCCCCCGATCAAGGCCATGGTATCATTATAGGTTTCCACCTGTGCCAGTTTCAGGTTATCTCCAACCATCATATCCTGTGCGAGGCTTTCCTTCCATCCCTGTGAAAGTCCATTCCACCAACGCCGGAGATCATCCTTTTCATTCAACTTAGTAGTATATACACTAACAATTTTCAGATCTTGCTTAACCGAATCATAATTCAATTCTATATAGCGAACCTTATTGGAGTGTATAGAATCCCCATTCAAAGTCAACCCGACTAAGCTCCGGTTGGCAGTCACTTTGAAATAGGTCAGCCCTTGTTGGTTTGCCAGTACACTTACATCCTGCACTACATATTTAAACTTTGCACCTTTGAAAAAGAAGTCCACATCGGTAAGGTAGGCAGGCATGTCTTTGTATAATGGAACCAATCGGTTGTCATCAAGATCATCCTCTACCTGTACATTTTCATCCCAGCAGAATTTCAGGTAACTTTGCGTAATGATGACCTGTTTTTCATTAACGGGATTCCGTTTATCGGCTAAAAAATTGAGGGTACTCTCATAAAATTTCACAATGGGGATAACCTGTAATTTGAAGGTATCCACTTTATTTGCCGGAATCATACCAGCTTTGACCTTCGAAGGCTGTGTTTTTTGAGCAGAAGTTCCCTTTCGGCTAACAGGAGCCGGTTTCTTTTTTATTGCAGTAGTAGATTGTTTTTTCTGAGTAGCTTTTTTCTGTTGGGCCAGAACGGGTGCCAGGCACAATGGAGCCACCAGCAGCAGCAAGGTAAAAATCTTTCTCATACCGGTTTAATTAACGTGGGTGTAATGCCTCAGCAAGTCTTTCTTTTCCCGGGGAGTAAGGCGAAGCAGGTTTGAGATCAGCCAGCCGGAATTCATTTCATTGCGGTTGAAATAAGAAACCTCGAAATACCAGTTCGGTACCTGAAAAACATGAAATTTGACATTATTAACCGATACAAAGCTAAGGTTTCCATTTTTCATTTCCATCACGAATAATGCCAGCATATCGGGTTCATAATTTCGTTCCAGGTAAAAATCAAGATTTACGGGATCTTTGAACACCTTATGAAGATTCATAAAATCGAGTTCGTGGCTCATCGGATGAATGAAATATTTCACATTGACTGTATCGTTGACATTGGTAAACCACGATTCGAACCGATCGAAATAAACATTGGAGAACATCCATTTGTATCCCCCGTTTTGGCGTTCAAGTCGCAGATATAAGATGAGGTTCACTTTTTCCTTTTTATAGAGGAAGGAAGCTGCCACTTCAGCAAACCACCCGTTGCTGTGAAAATCGAGAAACACCGGATTCTTTTTGTTCAGTGTTTCGTCAATAAACACAAATTTCGTATCGTTGCTGATCGCAGGGTTAGACAAGTCAAAGAGCATATTCAGATACTTCTTTCTTGCTTTCGGATCTCTATAGTTCGGATCGCCCGGATAGAGTTGCTTTCCCTGAATTGTCTCCTCTCCATTGAACCGTTGAAAAAACTGGTTCATCTGCTTAGTCTGGGCATAAAAAACAGTTTCATCCCCATTCCATGATCCAATCGACCCTTGTGACTGTGCAAATACCGGCAGCACAAGGAAAAGCAACCAACAATATTTTCGCATAATGGTTTGAATGGTTAACGGAAACTACTTGGAAGTTTCCTTTACACGGATATCACCCAACATCACATCCCAGAAACCGATCATACGTCCGCCAATCTGGGTCTCTTTGCGTTTTACATAAACGGTAATATCCTTTTTGGTGGTATCTTCATACACCAATCCTTTTTCCTTGTCAAAGCCCTGAAAACGCTGATAAATTGTGATCACCCCCACGTATGTTCCATCGGGCTGACGTTCCAGGTCACTCACATACTGGATCTTGTACCAGTCGATTGTTACTTTGTCGTAATTCAACTGCATCAAGCGATCGAAATATTCCCGGACCTTATAGTAGTTTACATCCTGTTTGTTGAGGGAGGAGACCCCGATCTCACTATTTTCCATAAAAAGTTCGGTAGCTCGTTCAATTACACGCTGAGCATCCGACCAGGGTGTTTGTTTATCGCCAATGATGCTGATATATTTGCTAAGGTCGCGTACTTTTTCAAGGGCCAGGCTATCAATGGCCTGTTTGCGTTGCGGGGATAAGTTGTCCTGTGCGATGCCCCTGTTTGACACGGCAAAAAGGGAGACCAATATCATCAATGAAAGAATTCTTCTCATGGGAGTTATTTTTTAATTAGATCGAGTTCTTTAATTTTTCCGTTGGAGTCAACCATAATGGCATCAATTGCATTCAGGTTGGTTTTCCTGTCTTTGAGGAACTCCAGATATTTGCGAATGGTAGTGGGCTTGTCATAATCCACCATAGAGCCTTCGCGGCTTATAATAACAAGAACCGGGGCATTATCGGCAGAGAACAACTGGAGGGTATTGTTAATGGTATTATCCGCCATTGACAGGTTTCCCGTTTTTGCAGAGTTGACAATGGTATTAAAAGCATTTTCCAGTTGAGTCTTTACAGGAAGATTAGCGCCGGAGCCATTGGCGCGCATTTCCTGGATTTTCTTTTCCACACGGCCAATCAGTTCGGTGATTTCATCGTCGCTCAGATTCTGAGCTTTAATTGCAGAAAGGGCAGCAGCCAGCTCATCGGCAGTTTTATTGTCCTTATTTAATAGAAGATCATACAACGCAGCCCGGGCTACATCTACTTTTTGAGCTTTGGCTTTTTCCTGATCGGCATACGCTTTTTTCACCTTCTGTGATGCCTGTAACAGCATAGAATTGAGCGTAGGATCGTTGTAATTTTTATTGGTCAGCTCGGAGATCAGTCGTCCCTGTTCATCCAGCGAAAGTGTGGAAGTGCCATCGATGATGGGTTGTAACTGTTTTTTTGCATATTCAATCTGAGCTTTTCTTTCCTTCTTTGAAAGTTTGCCGGTTGTTTTACATCCATCGGTTCCAACAGCAACCATAGCGATCAACATAATGAAGACCAGGTGCTGCCACCGGATATTTTTAACTTTATTAATAATTTCTGTCATATTTTAACATTTTAAAAGTTCATTGTTATCCTTTATAAAAAGGTAATTTAACCACTTTTGCACGAAGGATCTTCTCCCTGATTTTAATATGAATTTCGCTTCCCTCTTTTGATAAAGCAACGGGGACATATCCCATGCCGATGGGAATTTTCACAGATGGGCCCATGGTTCCTGAAGTCACTTCGCCAATTTTCCTTCCCTGGGCATCGGTAATTTCGTATTCGTGCCGTGGAATCCCTTTATCGACCATTTCAAAACCCACCAATCGCCGGGTTATTCCTTCTTGCTTTTGTTTAAGCAAAGCAGCTTTATTGATAAATGATTTGCTTTCTGTAAATTTCGTGATCCATCCCAATCCAGCTTCAATGGGGGAAGTAGTATCATTGATGTCGTTTCCATAAAGACAGAAACCCATCTCCAGGCGCAAGGTATCGCGAGCGCCCAAACCGATTGGTTTTATTCCGAATTCCTTACCCGCTTCAAAAACGGCATTCCATATTTTTGAAGCATCTTTATTGGCCATATAAATTTCACATCCGCCTGAACCGGTATAACCTGTGGTTGCAAAAATCACATCCGGAATACCAGCAAAGGTCAATTTCTTAAAAGTGTAGTATTCCATATCGGTAACCGGAGTATCGGTCAATTTTTGCATGGCTTTGAGTGCCAGGGGGCCCTGAACAGCCAATTGCGAAATTTCATCGGAAGCATTATACAACACAGCTCCCATTTTATTGTGACTGTTACACCAAGCCCAGTCTTTTTCAATGTTAGAAGCATTTACAACCAGAAGATACGTAAGATCATCTACTTTGTAAACCAGGAGATCGTCAACAATACCGCCAGTTTCATTCGGAAAGCATGAGTATTGTACTTTCCCGGGAACCAATTTGGAAGCATCGTTGGAAGTAACGAACTGGATAAAGTCAAGCGCTTTGGGACCTTTTACCCAGAATTCCCCCATGTGGGAAACATCAAAAACGCCCACTGCTTTACGAACTGTTTCATGTTCGATATTAACTCCTTCATACTGAACAGGCATGTTATAACCTGCAAATGGCACCATTTTGGCACCCATAGCCTCATGAAATTTAGTAAATGCTGTATTTTTCATTTTGATAAATTTTTCAAACAAGTAATGGGAAGAACCCGGCAACTGTTAACGGAGCAAAAGTAGGAAAAATTGTATGGAAATTAGTTGAATGTTCATATATTTTTTACTTTTGGCCCATGTTTCTGACCCGGGAAAATACGCCACGTTGGCTGATTTTCGTTATCGATGTTGTGATTGCCATTTCTTCGGTGATACTGGCATACTTGCTTAGATTTAATTTTTCCATCCCCGCTTCTGAACTAAAACCGCTCCCACAGATTTTATTCTATATGGTGCTGGTTCGTTCGATAAGTTTTGTTATTGCCCGTTCGTATGCGGGTATCATACGATATACCAGTACCGGGGATGTATTGCGTGTTTTTGCTACGGTTCTGTCAGGAAGTTTGGTATTTGTTTTGACCAACCTGATTACTTTCTTTATCATCGATCACTTTTTCTTCATCCCCTTTTCCATCATCATCATCGATTTTCTGGCTACTTCCTTCGGGATGCTCACCTTCCGCCTGATTGTAAAACTGGCTTTCCTGGAATTCCAACATCCGGAAAGGGCCAAGGTCAATGTGGTAATTTATGGAGCCGGTGAAGCAGGGATTATATCCAAACGCACCCTCGACCGCGATGCTGGCACCAAATATAAAGTTCTCGCTTTTTTAGATGATAATCCAAGTAAACAGGGGAAAAAGCTGGAAGGAGTTGACATCCTTTCCCCCAAAAAGATAGACAATCTGTTGGCCACCAACACAATCAGCCAGATCATTCTCTCCATTCAGCATTTCGACTCTGCCAGGAAACAAGCGTTGGTCGATAAATGCCTCAATTTCAAAACCAAGGTCCTTACTGTTCCTCCAATGATCAAATGGATCAATGGCGAGTTAAGTTTCAAACAAATCCGGAAAATCAATATTGAAGAGTTATTAGAACGGGAAGAGATCAAGTTGGATGAACATCGTATTTCGAAAGAACTTACCGGGAAAGTCATCCTCATTACCGGAGCTTCGGGCTCAATTGGCAGTGAAATGGTGCGTCAGATAGCACGGTTTGCCCCCAAGCAACTCATTCTGATTGATCAGGCTGAAACCCCGCTCCATTATCTTGAACTCGAATACCCGGAATATAACCAGGGCGCTTCTGTTGAAATCATCTTATGTGATATTTGCAACGAAACCCGGATGCAGAAAATCTTTCAGACCTTCCGACCGGAAATTGTATACCACGCAGCTGCCTACAAGCACGTTCCCATGATGGAGAACAATCCGGCAGAAGCGGTTCTTACCAATGTAAAAGGGACCAAGATCGTAGCGGATCTGGCCATTGCCTTTGGGGTCAGAAAATTCATCATGATCTCTACCGATAAAGCTGTGAATCCTACCAATGTAATGGGTGCCTCAAAACGGATTGCAGAGATCTATACGCAAGCGCTGAATGTAAAAAACCGTACCCGGTTTATTACCACCCGATTTGGTAATGTACTTGGTTCCAATGGCTCTGTAATTCCTCTCTTTCGTAGTCAAATCGAGAAAGGTGGTCCGATAACGATCACCCATCCGGAAGTAACCCGTTTCTTTATGACGATTCCCGAATCCTGCCGGTTGGTATTAGAGGCCAGCGCCATCGGCCATGGTGGTGAAATATTTATTTTCGACATGGGAAATTCTGTCAAAATCCTCGACCTGGCAAAAAAAATGATCCAGCTTTCCGGATTAACCCTTGGCAAAGACATCCAGATCAAATATACGGGTTTGCGACCTGGTGAAAAATTGTATGAAGAGCTTCTTAATGTTGCCGAAAATACGTTACCTACCCCCCACCCGCTCATCACTATTGCCAAAGTAAGGGAATACAGTCTGGATGATGTGATCTCCAACATCAATGAACTTACCGGTTTGATTACTTCCCATTCGAATTTCGACATCGTACGTAAAATGAAACAAATGGTGCCGGAATACAAAAGTCAGAATTCTATTTATGAAACCCTGGACTCCGACCTGTCGCAGTCATCTCCTTGCCCATGATGCTTACGATCCTTGGCCCCACTGCATCCGGTAAGACCCTGCTCGCGGCCCACCTTGCAAGCCGGTTCAATGGAGAAGTGATCAGTGCGGATTCCCGTCAGGTATATCGCGATATGACAATCGGAACAGGAAAGGATTATGCCGACTACATAGTCAATGGAACACGCGTTCCCTATCACCTCATCGATATTGTGGAACCCGGAACAGAATACAACATCTTCCGGTATCAACAGGATTTTTCAACCATCTACAAGGAGCTTCTCAGGCAAGGGAAAAGGCCCATTCTGTGCGGAGGGTCAGGAATGTATCTGGAAGTGGTGCTGAAAGGCTACCGGTTGCCAGTTGCTTCAGATGACCCTGCTTTTCTTTCCAACCTGGAGGGTAAAACGGAGGATGAGCTAACCGACCTTTTAAAAAGCGTTAAAACTTTACATAATATAACCGATGTTGAGGACCGGGAACGAATGATCAAAGCACTTTTAATAGAACATCAATCCCGGAATTCTTATTCATCCTTTGCTCCTGTTCCATCTGTGATTTTTGGTATTTCCTGGCCACGGGGTTTGTTGCGGCATCGGATAACACAACGCCTGGAGCAACGTATGCAAGGAGGATTGATTGAAGAAACTGCTCAGTTGTTAACTCGGGGAATAACCCCGGAAAGACTTATGAAATATGGGCTGGAGTATAAATTTACCACTTTGTTTTTAAATGGGAAAATATCGAAAGAACAACTTTTTTCCGGACTCAACACCGCCATCCATCAGTTTGCCAAACGTCAGATGACCTGGTTCCGGAGGATGGAGCGTCAGGGATTTAAGATTCATTGGATTGATGGACGATTACCCTTGAATGATAAAATGGCTTTGGCAACCGATATCGTAAAAAATATGGAATAACGCAAAGGCCTCCCAGGTTGTGAAAACCCGGGAGGCCTTTGCGTTACGTTCGGTTTAAAAGTGATTGAAAGGATAACAATCTAAAAATCCAATTACTTCGTTTTATCCGGAAATGGCGGCATTCCCGGCAATTCTTTGGGCCAGTTTTTCAATTCATCCTTCATTACTTCAATAGCTTTATTAAGCTGTTGATCTTCCCCTACATATTCTTTTGCCGGATCGTTGTCAATCTCAATATCCGGATCTACTCCATGACCTTCGATGATCCAATTTTTACCGTCTGTATCATACGGAGCAAATTCAGGCCGCATCAGTGATCCACCATCAATGAATGGCAAGGAGCCACGAATTCCGACTACCCCTCCCCAGGTCCGTTTCCCGATAGCCTTTCCGATTTTCAGCTTTTTGAACTGGTATGGGAATAAATCGCCATCGGAAGCTGAGTACCCATCGATCAGGATGCACTTAGGCCCCCATTGCATTTCCAGGCGACCCGGAGCACCTTCAGTATTTCTGCTCATATTGATCATGGTCATCGCTCTGTTTAACCTTTCAATGATCATGGGAGAAACATTGCCGCCGCCATTGCCACGGTCGTCGATGATCAGCGCCCTTTTGTTCAACTGAGGATAAAAATGTTTCACGAACTCATTCAGCCCTTCCACTCCCATATCCGGAATATGGATATAACCAACTTCTCCATTGGTGGCATCGCTCACTTTTTTAATATTGTTTTGTACCCAGTTATAATAAATTAACCCGGCTTCATCGTCGGTGGGGACAACGAGTACTTTTCGTGTACCCGCATCCGTTGGAGTTCCATTAACAGTAATTTCCACCTGTATTCCGGCTTTATTTACCAATGCTTCATTAATATCATTCATCTCCTTAGTGGATTTCCCGTTTATTGCAATGATAAAATCGCCCTCTTTGACATCCACACCAAGTTCGGTAAGTGGGGAACGGGTTCCCTGTGTCCAGTTCTCACCTTTCAGGATATTTTCAATTTTGTAATATCCCGAAGCATCCCGGGTGATCCTGGCACCCAACAATCCCATTTTAATGCGTTTGGGTTCCGGTTTATCACCTCCGCCCACATAAGAATGCCCGATGCTGATTTCGCCAATCATTTCCCCGATCACATAGTTTAAATCGTTACGGTTGTTGATATACGGTAATAGTACTGCATATTTTTTCTGGATGGCAGGCCAATCGAGGCCCTGCATGTTCGGTGCATATAAAAAATACTTCATCTGCCGCCAGGATTCATGATATATCTGCGACCATTCTGCCTTCAGATCAACCATGAGTTTCATGTTCGAAAGATCAACCCAATCTTTAACATCGATCTTTCCACCCTTGGGGAGGTCAACAATGCCATATTTTCCATGGTCAACCACTAACATTTTTTTAGTGTCAGCCGAAATTTCATAGGTTCCGAAATCGCCAAGGTTTGATTCCTTGCTATCTTTCAGGTCAAAAGTCATAAGGCCGGTTTTACTGCCGCGTCCTCCTGCCTTGATATAATAAACATTTTCGCCAACACAATTCACGTTATAATACGATCCGGCTTCAATGGGAAGCGCTTCGATACGATCGATGATGCCATCAAAATCAACAGTAACGGTAACCGTTGCAGGAGTATCTCCTGATTTTTTATCCTCTTTTTTCTCCCCTTTATTATCGTCTTTCTTTTCCTCCTTTTTAACTGCAACCTGATCGTTTTCAGGGGCAAATGGGTTCGGAGTAGCTTTGGCTAAGGTCAGAAAATATACCTTCGTCATATCTGAGTAGCTGTGATTCCATTCGGTCCAGCTATATGTTGGGTTGAAATCGCGGTTGGAAGTAAAAAACAGATATTTGCCATCGTTGCTAAAGCTGGCATCACCAACGTCATACCAGGTATCTGTGACTGGATTTTTTGTTTTCGAAGCAAGGTTATAAAGAAAAATGCGGGAGGTGACCCGGCGGTTGGGAGCGGTATAGGCAATCCATTTACTATCGGGTGACCAGGAAAAATTAGTAAACTCCCAGTTTTTCGATTCATCAACGAGTGTTACAGCTTTGGTGTCTATATCAACATATTGCAGTCGTAACAATTTATCAGCCCACAGCATTTTTTTACTGTCGGGCGACCAAATCATACCATATTTGTAAGTATCGGCATTTTTGGTGATCTGTTCCGGTTGGGATGATCCATCCTGTTTCTGGATATAAATTTCATCCTCCCCAGTTTGATCGGAGATGTAAGCGATATATTGACCGTCGGGCGACCAGGCCACATCGCGGTCATGAACGCCGGGGGTACTGGTAAGATTCAGCGTAATTCCCGATTTCGCCGGAACCGTCCAGATATCGCCACGGGCTCCTAAGGCAAGTCGTTTGCCATCGGGAGACAGGGAGAAGGTATTGATGAACTTGCTGGCATCTTTCATCTGATTACGGCCGGTAATAAAATCATCGGCAATACGAACCACTACCTTCGATGTTTTTTGGGTAGCCAGATCAAAACAATAGATAAATCCTCCATTTTCAAAAACTATGGCTTGATCTCCCAGCGATGGAAATTTAATATCGTATTCCTTAAAATCGGTAACTTTTTTTGTCTCCTTTGATTTCAGATCATAGCAGTAAAGGTTAACCGGACGTTCACGTTCAGAAACGAAATAGATTTTATCGCCCGTCCACATGGGGAATATATCCTGCGTAGGGCTATTGGTGATATTTTCGGTTTGTTTGGTTTTAAAATCATAGATCCAGATATCATCGGCCATTCCACCTTTATAATATTTCCAGGTTCTGAATTCACGAAAAACGCGGTTATAGGCCAACTTTGATAAATCCGGAGAATAGGAACAAAATCCGCCACAGGGAAGGGGCAATTCTTCTGGTAAACCGCCATGGATATTGGCTAAAAAGAGCTGGCCTTTGAAATCGTTAAAGGTCTGTTTCCTCGACCGGAACACGATGTTGTTGTTATCTTTCCAGGTCATTACGATGTTATTCGGCCCCATCCGGTCTGAAATATCATCGCGGCCCAGGGTGGCGGTATAAGTAAGTCGTTTGGGTTCTCCCCCATTGGCAGGCATGAGATACACCTCTGTATTCCCATCATATTGGGCAGTAAATGCAATTTGTTTCCCATCGGGTGAAAAGCGGGCAAACATTTCATAACCGCTTTCATCGTTGGTGAGTTTTCGCGCAACTCCACCGGTTTTGTCAACCGTGTAAAGATCGCCCGCATAGGTAAAGACAATTTGATTTCCGTGAATTGCCGGGAACCTTAACAAACGTCCTTCATCCTGAGCTTGAAGCGCTCCAAATAAAAAGAGCGAAATGCAAATCAGCAATATTTTTTTCATGAAATTTAAGATTAGATGATGATAGACTTGTAAAAAAAAGAATTGTTACTTTTCAGGTTAAGAATAGTAACAGCAAATTTATTCAGAAAAAGGAAAAGCCACATCACTTTTTGATTTCTATTGCGATTTTCTCGATGAAATGGCCAAATGGAGGGCAAATAATTCGTATTTTTGCAGGGCTGTTAGGAACAGATTTCAAGTCCTGATTTAAAAAAACGACTATGGAAATACAAGTTTTTTATGATGGGGGGAAAAAAGTCAGTGCCCTTCTGGATGGTTTCACAGTACATACGGACCAACCTGTAAAGGCAGGAGGCGATGCTTCCGCACCGACACCCTTCTATTTGTTTCTTGCCAGCCTGGGAACTTGTGCTGGTTTTTACGTAAAAGAATTTTGCGATCAACGGAGTATTCCAACCGACAAGATTCATCTCAATATGGATTATGAATATGACCCGTTAAATAATATGATTGCTAAATTCATCATCCACATCCATGTTCCGCAGGATTTTCCTGCACAATATGACAATGCGCTCATCAAAACAGCCTCTTTGTGTGCCGTTAAACGCCATCTGAACGCTGATATAGAGAATGAAATCACGGTTGTAAGATCTTGAAATAATTAAAACTTTAGATATTAAATATGAAAAACAAACCTTCTGGATTTAACTCCACCCTGGTACACGGAACAGGTGACAAAGACCCGTTGGGAAGTGTTATCACTCCCATTTATCAAACTTCCACTTTTGCATTTAAAAATGCCGATCATGGCGCTGCCTGTTTTGCAGGAGAAAGCGACGGATTTATTTACACCCGCATTGCCAACCCTACCGTTCGCGATCTGGAAAAGACCATTGCCGCTCTGGAGCATGGATTTGATGGCATCGGTTGCTCTTCCGGTATGGGCGCGGTAAGCACCGTATATATGGCTTACCTGGGTGCCGGGAAACATATTTTGAGTCATAACGCAGTTTATGGACCCAGCCGCGGGATCATCGAAAACACCTTCTCCAAGTTTGGTGTGGAATCTACCTATGTCGACACCACCGATCTGGAACAGGTAAAAGCAGCAATTCGTCCCAATACGGCGCTCATCTATCTGGAAACTCCCGCAAATCCAACCATCGGAATATCCGATATCCCCGCCATCTGCAAATTGGCCCATCAGCATAACATTCCGGTATGTGTAGATAATACCTTCTGCAGTCCTTACCTCCAAAACCCGCTCGATTTGGGCGCTGATGTCGTATTGCACTCTATGACCAAATTCATCAATGGTCATGCCGATATTGTTGGAGGTATTATTGTTGCTAAAACCGAAGCCGAATACAAAAAGATCAGATCGGTGATGGTGATGATGGGTTGCAACATGGATCCCCACCAGGCTTTCCTTACGCGGCGTGGTTTGAAGACACTGGGACTCCGAATTGAACGGGCTCAGGAAAATTCCATCAAGATAGCCCACTACCTTGAAAACCATCCCAAAGTTGCCTGGGTTATGTATCCCGGATTGACTTCCCATCCTCAATATGAATTGGGGAAAAAGCTGATGCGCGGCCCTGGTGCTATGATCAGCTTCGGACTTAAAGGCGGATTAGAAGCCGGCAAAAAAATGATGGACAATGTCCATCTTTGTGCGCTTGCTGTTTCGCTTGGAGGAATTGAAACCTTAATTCAGCATCCTGCTTCCATGACCCATAGTAAACTATCCAAGGCCGCCAAAAAAGAGGGCGGAATCACCGACGAACTGGTACGCTTTTCTGTGGGTATTGAAGATGTGGAAGATATCATTGCCGATCTGGACCAGGCGTTGTCGAAAATTTAATGAGGATTCTGGAATGAGCTATTAAAAACGAGGAACTAAGAAGTCAAAATGAAGAAGTCAATCTCTTCGGTTCATTTGTTATTTTTCTTCCTCGTTTTTACCTCGGTTTTTTCTATTCATTCTGTTTCAGCCCAACGAGTTGCGTTGGTTCTTTCAGGCGGAGCAGCTAAAGGTGGCGCTCACATCGGTGTTATCAGAGCCCTGGAAGAAAATCACATACCCATTACTTATATTGCAGGTACTTCCATCGGAGCGATTATCGGAGCTTTATATGCCAGCGGATATACACCGGACGAGATGGAAAAACTGTTGAATTCGGAGGAATTCCAGCGTTGGATATCCGGAGTTATGGACGAAAAGTACATCTATTACTACCGGAAAGAAGATCCTAATTCATCGTGGGTAACCACCAATTTTGATCTGAACAAAAAGATCAGTTCAATTCTTCCCACCCAACTGATCAAGACCCATGAAATTGATCTCAAATTATTAGAGTTATTAGCCCCGGCAACGGCAGCGTGTAACCGGGATTTCAACCAACTCATGGTTCCCTTTCGCTGTGTGGTTTCTGATATTGACTCAACGGAAGCCATCGTTTTGAGCAAGGGAGATTTAAGTACCGCTGTTCGTGGGTCTATGAGCCTCCCATTGGTATTCAATCCGATTACCATCGATAAAAAACTGGTGTTTGACGGCGGGATGTATAACAATTTCCCTGCAGATGTAGCCATCCATGATTTTCACCCGGATGTGATCATCGGAAGCAGGGTAGCACAACGGTATGATAAACCCAACCGGGATGATATTATCTCCCAGTTTTTGACCATGCTCATGGAGCGGCAAAGTGACACAATCTTATACCCCCATAGTGTTATGATTGTACCTAAAATCCCTCCGATTTCTTTACTTGATTTTTCCAAAACCAGCATTCTTGCCGACAGTGGTTACGCTGCCACAATTCGAAAACTACCCGATATCAGAAAACTTGTTCATGACCGTATTTCCTCTGATTCCATTGCAAAAAAAAGGTTGGCTTTTAACCAAAAGAAACCGGAACTTTGTTTTGATTCTATTCATGTTGCTGGATTGAATAAAATACAGGAGGTTTATGTACAGAGAATTCTGAAACATGGAAAAGCCATCATCAACCTGGAAGATCTGAAAAGTGAATACTTCAGACTGATTGATGAAGGAACCGCAAAGACCATTTATCCTCAAGCCATTTTCGATACTCAGGCAGGTGTTTATGATCTTTCACTCGACATCCGGAGAACTAACAATTTCGGGGCGCAGTTCGGGGGCAACTTTTCCCTTGGCAATATCAATGAAGCCTTTCTGGAATTAACATACAGGTATTTGAGGACCAATGACCTTCATTTTAATTTGAATGGATATTTTGGAAGATTTTATAGTTCTGCAAAATTCGGAACCAGAATTGATTTCAGATCAAAAAAACTTTTTTTTGCCGAACTGAATTATACCTATAACCATTTCAATTATTTCCGGAACTCAGTTTTTTTCTTCGACGACAGAACTCCAAATTATGTTATCGAAAGAGAATATTTCGGAGATCTCAAAGTAGGTTTTCCGGTTACCAATAAAGGGAAGCTCTCGTTCATCATGACGTATGCCTTTACCAACGACAAGTATTATCAATCGAATGTGTTTTCACGGTACGACACCGCCGATCAGACCAGTTTCAATTTTTTTGCTCCGGGAGTCACTTTTGAGTTGAACAGTTTGAACCGGAAACAATTTTCGAATGCAGGAGCCCGGCTTCTCATGTCGGTTGCGTATATTAATGGGAAGGAAGACATGTTGCCTGGTTCCACATCCATTTCCAAGATCCCGGTTACACAGCACCAGGACTGGCTAAAATTCAGGTTGCTCTATGATAACTATTTCGAATCGTGGGGACCGGTAAAATTCGGATTTTACGGAGAGGTAGTAATTTCCAACCAGCCTTTATTTTCAAATTACACATCCAGTGTACTGTATTCGCCGGCTTTCCAGCCTTTACCCGAAAGCCAGGGCTATTTTATGCCAGCTTTCCGCGCCCCTAATTTTGCCGGAGCCGGGTTGAAGGTAATACTCAAGATATATAAGAAAATCGAATACCGGTTGGAGGGCTATATTTTTCAACCTTATCAACAAATATATGAAAACCTGAATGATAACACAGCCTACTATGGACCAAAACTGTTTGACCGTGCTTTTATGGCATCTACTTCGCTGGTATATAACAGCATTCTGGGCCCGATTAGCCTGGGTGTGAATTATTATGATAAACAGCCAGATACCTTCACGCTAAACTTCAACTTTGGATATATCATTTTCAACCGGAGAGCTTTGCCGTAACTAATTAAAAAAATTGTACTTTTGTCCCCAGAGAAAACCTCAAACCGGCATAAGTCGGACACTATCAATTTATTTATTAATAGATGATTAATGCTAATGGAAAATTCTGAAAACACCTCCGCTCAGGAGGAACCTGTAACCGGAGTTGAAACAACAATGGATCAAACCGAAAAATTAGAACCACTCGAGGAATCCCTTGAAACTACGCTGGTCGACAATCTTGAAGAACATTCCGACGAACACCTTGAATCCCTTAGTGAAGCTGCCATTGAGCAGATCACTCCCGAAGGAGAGGTTAACTATGAAACCTTTTCCCGTCCTGAGTTGGTCGACATGCTCGAAAAGGCTGTTGCGGAAACAGATTTCAACGCGATAAAGACAAAAATCGCACTCATCAAGGTAGCCTATCTGAAAAAGAAAAAGGAAGAGAGTCTTAAAAAATACGAAACAGTTGCGGAAGAAGGAGGTTCCAAAGAGGATTTAGCTCCAGAACCCGATGCCATCGACATTCGTTTTAATGATCTGTTTTCAATTTACAAAACCAATAAAGCCAAGCATCTTGAGGAACAGGAAAAAATAAAACAGGAAAACCTGAAAAAGAAATTCCTCATTCTTGATGAATTAAAAACACTCATCAATAGTGAAGAAACCCTCAAGAAGACTTATGACGAATTTAAAACCTTACAGGAACGCTGGAAAGAGGTAGGAATGGTTCCACGCACTGAGATCAATAACCTCTGGCAGAATTACCATTTCCTGGTTGAGAAATTTTTTGAAAAAGTTAAACTCAACAAAGAGCTCAAAG
Organism: Bacteroidales bacterium; assembly: GCA_023231005.1. GTDB lineage: Bacteria > Bacteroidota > Bacteroidia > Bacteroidales > FEN-979 > CAIVAT01. Next base: position 72,801 of record JALNWG010000011.1, read on the forward strand.
ATCTTGACCTGAGGAAAAACCTCGAAGCCAAGATGTCGCTTTGTGAAAAGACCGAAGAATTGTTGCTGGAAACTTCAGTCATAAAATCATTCAAGAAACTTCAGAAATTCCATGAAGAATGGAAAGAAATAGGCCCAGTACCTGCTGATAAAAAAGATGAGATCTGGGAACGATTCAAAACCGCAACCGATAAAATCAATGATCGGCGTAGAGAACATTATTCTCTAATTGAGGGAGACCAGTTAAAAAACCTGGAAACAAAAACAGCCCTTTGTGAACAAGCTGAAGAAACCCTGAATCTTCCGAACGAAACCATTAAATCCTGGCAGGAAAACACCAACAAAATAAACGACCTTCTCAAAATATGGAAAACCATCGGACCGGTTCCCCAACAGGTCAATGCCGAAATCTGGGACCGTTTCAAATCCAGCTTGGATTCTTTCTTTTCCATTAAAAAGGAGTATTTTGATAAACTTAAAGAACAACAGCTTCACAACTATAATCTGAAAGTGGAATTGTGCATGCAAGCAGAGGCGCTTAAAAGCAGTTCCGACTGGAAGAAAACCACCAATGAGTTGATCCGTTTACAAGGTGAATGGAAAAAGATTGGCCCCGTACCCAAAAAACACAGCGATAAAATATGGAAACGCTTTCGGGCTGCATGTGATGATTTCTTCAATGCCAAACAAGCGTACTTTACCAATATTCAAGCCAACGAAGGGGATAATCTGAATAAAAAGCTCGAATTGATGAACCGCCTTAAGGAGTACCAGTTCGGAGAAGATAAATCTGCCAATCTTGAAGTACTGAAAAATTTCCAACGGGAATGGACCGAAATAGGCCATGTTCCGATGAAAGATAAAGACAAACTTCAGAATGAATTCCGTACCTTGGTGAATGAACATCTCGACAAGCTGAAAATCAGTGAAGTGGAGTTGAGTACAATCAATTTCCAGGCGAAATTTGACCATCTGAAAAATGATCCCAATGCCCGCCGGACTATCAGTAAAGAGCGTGAGTTCCTCTTCAACAAGATCTCTAAGATGAAAGAAGAAATCACCTTGTGGGAAAACAATATCGGTTTCTTTGCCAAATCAAAAAGCGCTGCTCTGGTGAAAGAAGAATTCGAAAACAAGATCAATAAAGCAAAAAGTGAACTGAAAGTGCTCGAAGCGAAGATGAAGATCCTGAAGCAACAAGGAGCATGATATGCCGGGAAATTCTATTGGAAAAACGTTGATACTAACCACTTTCGGTGAATCTCACGGGGCTGCTGTGGGAGGGGTACTCGACGGATTTCCATCCAATATTTCCATTGATCTGAATTTCATCCAAACAGAGGTAAACCGGCGACGACCGGGACTTGCATTTTATTCTTCTCCCCGTAAGGAGGAAGATCAGGTTGAAATCCTGTCGGGACTTTATGCGGGAAAATCAACAGGAGCCCCCATTGCTTTTCTTGTTCATAACAGAGATCACCATCCGGCCGATTATGATTCGCTGTCGGAACTCTATCGTCCTTCCCATGCAGATTTCACCTACCAGCAAAAATATGGGATTCGAGATCCACGAGGCGGAGGCCGGGCTTCTGCGCGTGAAACTGTAGCCCGCGTTATCGGAGGCGCTTTTGCAAAGATCCTTTTGCAAAAAGACAACATCCTGATCCGCTCCCGGATCAGTCAAATCGGACCTTATGCTATTATTGCCCCTGAACACCCCGGCAATGATCCATCGGAAATCGACCTTCCCGCCGAAGTGATTGATTTTCTGAATCAACTCAAGACTACCGGCGATACTACCGGAGGAATTATCACCGGCAGCATTACCGGAGTTCCGGCAGGTCTCGGAGAACCTGTTTTTGACAAACTCCAGGCTGACCTGGCCAAAGCCATGCTGAGCATCAACTCCGTGAAGGGGTTTGATTTTGGTTCAGGCTTTCAGTCCACAATGCTTCGCGGATCAGAGCACAATGACACCTTCATTGTCAAAGAGGGAAAAATAGCTACCCGCACCAACCACTCCGGAGGAATCCAGGGTGGAATTTCCAATGGGGAAGAAATTTATTTCAGGGTAGCATTTAAACCGGTATCCACCTTGATGATGGAGCAGGAAACCCTGACGAATGATGGTAAACCGATCACCTTCAGCGGAACCGGACGGCACGACATCTGTGTGGTACCCCGCGCCCTCCCCATTGTTGAAGCCATGGCCGCACTTACCATCGCAGACCATCTGATCAGAAAAAATCAGGAATCCAAAATCACATCAGCACCTTAGCACATCATTTCCGGCTCTTGTTGCGAAAGGCAATGAATGGATCCAAGCCCCCAGATGATCTCTACCGAATCGATTCCAACGATGGTTCGTTCGGGAAAGCACGCTTCCAATATCCGCATTGCCTGATCATCTTCTTTACACCGGTAGTTCGGAACAATAACAGATTTATTGGCAATATAAAAATTGGCATAGGAGGCAGGAAGCCGCTGGTTTTCATATACCACGGGACGGGGCATCGGAATCTCGGCGATATCCAGTTGTCTTCCACCGGAAAGCCGCATGCTTTTCAGCTTCTTTAAATTCGCCGCTAAAATTTTATGATTTTCATCCGATGAATGAGGCTCCACCATGGTTATCACTGCATCTTCCCGGAAAAAACGGGTAATATCATCAATATGCCCATTGGTATCATCCCCGGCAATTCCCTCTTCCAGCCACAGGATTTGTTCAACTCCGTAAAAATTGCGGATATACTCCTCAATTTCATGCATGAAAAGTTCCGGGTTTCGATTTTCGTGCAATAAACATTGGCTGGTAGTAAGTAACGTGCCATTCCCATTGAAATCAACAGCTCCCCCTTCCATCACGATACCCGGGTAATAGACCGGTAATCCCAGATATTTCCCAATCAACCCCGGAATCTGTTCATCCAGATCGTGATCATACTTGTTACCCCAGGCATTATACTTCCAGCTTACAATTACTTTAGGGATTTCCGACCCCGGGCGAACCAGAAATGCCGGACCATGATCGCGGCACCAGGCATCATTGGTAGGATGTAGCAACAACCTGATCCTGCTCATATCCGTGCCATTTTTTGAAAGGTCGCGGATCACCTGATCCTGCAGCACTTCATCTCTTACATTGATACACACCTCCTCCCCTTTCGCCAATTCCCTGATGAATTGATTGTAGAATGGGAAGATCCGTTCAAGTGTTCCGGGCCAGGAATAAGAGTGGCTATGAGGATAGCTCAACCACGTGGCACGGTGGGGTTCCCATTCGGCAGGAAACCGGTAACCCTGTTCTTTGGGTGTAGGATGCAAAACAGTATTCATCATGCCCCTATTCCTTTTTATCGAGATAACGGGTTAACACCGGGCCATAACTATCGATACGACGGTCGCGTAAAAATGGCCAATGAACCCGTATTTCATCAATTTTTGTAAGGTCAAGATGCGCAACATGGATATCTTCTTCTTCATGAGGAGCCTGATAGAGTAGCTCGCCAAAAGGACCGGACACAAACGATCCGCCCCAGAAATTCATGGCACCCTCTTTACCAGTGCGATTTACACTGACTACGTAAACCCCGTTGGCAATAGCATGGCTCCGCTGTATTATCTGCCACGCTTCATATTGTTCTTTATTCAAGGTTTCTTTTTGTGATGCCGACCATCCGATGGCAGTGGGGTAAAAAAGAATCTGAGCGCCCAATAAGCTGGTAATCCGGGCAGCTTCCGGGTACCATTGATCCCAGCAAATAAGAGTTCCGATCCGGGCATACTGTGTTTCAAATACCCGATAATCCAAATCGCCGGGAGTAAAATAGAACTTCTCATAATAACCGGGATCATCCGGGATATGTTGCTTTCGGTATTTTCCGAGATACCGTCCATCGGCATCAATTACCGCTACCGTATTGTGATAAACTCCGGGTGCCCGCTTCTCAAAAAGGGATGCCACCAGAACGACTTCCAACTCTTTGGCAAGATCACTGAATAACCGGGTAACAGGCCCCGGAATGGGTTCTGATAAATTGAAATGGTCGTAGTTTTCCTCCCAGCAAAAATAGAGGGAGGCAAACAACTCCTGCAAGCAAATAACCCTGGCTCCCATAAGGGCAGCCGCACGAATACGGGCAACAGCCTTATCGAGGTTTTCCTGCTTGTTTAAACTACAGGTCATCTGTATAAGCCCTACATCAACCGAAGAATGAATCATATTTACGCTATTCATTAATTCTCCAGAAAATATTTTTTCGTTAACCGGTCCTGTCCATGAAGGATTTCAAGAATATAAACCCCTTGAACCAGATCACTATATGGAATAATCTGCCGATGGGCTTCGTTTGATCTGTTAGAAGATGAAACAACTTCCTGACCCAACATATTAAAAAGTCTGACCGAAACATCATTCTCCGGATCAAAATCATAAAATAAAATCAATCGTTTTGTTTCCCGGTCATTATAAATATGCACCTTATCCGACAGGTTTTGTTCTACCGTACCCACGGTATAATCGAGATACAAGTCATCAACATATAATATCGTACCAGGTGTAGCAACTTCCTGTGCAGTAGAAAAAGCATATACCTGCATGGTATCCGGATTTATGACCTGATAATATTCAATCCAGGAAGAAAAATAGGTCCAATCGGGAACGGTATCCTTAGTTGAAAATTCAGTATGAGCAATTGTATCCCGGATCCCGGCCGTAGTTTTGTATAATCCGATCCCGATAACACAGGAATCGCCGCCCTTGGGACTGTATTTATAGAAACCTTTCAGATGTGTAGGTTGATCATTGATCGGCACCCCTCCGGTTACGGTATAAGTCTGCGTGGTAAAATTCACGGTAAGATTGGCCGTGATCATAGCTCCGGGCACATCCAGCGGGGGAAGTGTAAGATGTTTGGTCTCTAATTTGGCCGAAAAATTTCCACTATTATGATCGGTGCTTTGGGTCACTACCGAAAATCCAAAAAACGGAATGGCCATCAACTCCTCATTCGGAGTATCCCAGCCGGTTGGATTGGAATAATTTCCAAATGAAGTCCAGTCTTCAAAACCTGCATTTGGAATCAGCGTCTGAGCAAACAGGTTTCCTGTTGCGATTATACTGATCATACAAACAAGTAAGATGTTCTTTTTCATTCGGTAAAAATAAGATTTTTAACCATATCTTTGAAAAAATTATCCCCATGAGATCCGGTATCACCTTGTTTCTCTGTCTCGTTCTGGGTTGGGGCCTTTTTTCACCCATCACCAACGGTCTGACTTTCAAAACTGCTGATTCCTGCAAAATTACGCTAAATAAAAAAACGGATAAAAACTACCATGACGGGATAGAATTTTTAAAACGAAAAAATTACAGTTTGGCTCAACAAATGATGCAATCGGTAATCAGAGATGAACCCGGCTGCGTGGATGCCTATTTCGTAATGGGTTTGATCAATTTCAAAAAAGCAGAAAACAATTTCAGCAAAGCGGAAAAAAACTTCCTCAAAGTTCTTGAATTATGCCCCACGTATGACCCTTATACCTACTATTATCTTGGGGAAATTTGTTATGGTCGGGAGCATTATGAAGAAGCATCCAAATACCTTACTGAATTTCTGAAAGAGGTAGATAAAATTAAGACTGATGAGGATTATAACCGGGCGGTTGAATTATTGAATTATTCGAAATTTTACCAGGAAATGCTCAATCATCCGGTACCATTTAAACCATTGGTAGTACAAGGAATCTCCACACCCGAAAATGAATACCTCCCGATTCTCTCCCCCGACAACCAGATGGCACTGTTTACACGTGAGATCAAGCTCCCGGTCAACAGAAACAACCTGGTACCTACTGCCCAGATGAAAGAAAAATTCATGTATAGTGAACGTCATGATGACGGGACTTTTACCCAGGGAGAAGAGATGCCGGAACCTTTCAACGTCAATGATAATGAAGGAGGGGCGACCCTGACGGCCGACAACAACACCCTTTACTATACGGTATGCAAGTTCGACAATGTTAAAAAATATCTCAATTGTGATATTTATTTTTCCGAGAATATAAATGGGCAATGGTCGCCAATCAAGAGCATCAGCAATAAAATCAATCTTCCGGCCTCCTGGGAATCGCAGCCCAGCATATCGGCCGATGGAAATATCCTTTATTTTGTGAGTGACCGTACCGGAGGATATGGCGGTTACGACATTTACCGGGCCATTAAAGGGCAAAATGGGGAATGGGGAACGCCGATCAACCTGGGACCCCTCATTAATTCTACCGGCAATGAGAAATCACCTTTTATTCATCCCGATGGAAAAACCCTCTATTTTTCTTCAGATGGATGGATGGGATTGGGGGGATATGACATCTTTTTCTCGAAACAAAAAGACAACAACACCTGGTCGAAACCGGTAAATATCGGCTATCCCATAAACTCTCCCGAAGACGAAGTCGGTTTTTTTGTCAGTACCGATGGAACGCAGGGCTATTTCGCCTCCAACAAATTCAATGGCAAGGGAGGATGGGATCTTTATTCCTTTGATCTTTATGACGCAGCCCGTCCTGAAAAAGTATTGTTTATCAAAGGAAATGTTAAATCGGAATCTTCCGATGAACCCATAAAGGCCCGCATCGAATTGAAGAATATTGAGACCCTGAAAATTTCTGAAATCCCGATGGATAGTGTAACAGGTGACTATGTTGCCATTGCGCCTTTTAACAGCGACTATATCATGACGGTAAAAAAAGAGGGATTTGTATTTGAATCAAAATACATCGGCAAGGTAGACAGTTCGTTCCGGCTTCCAGCCAAGGTGGATATAGAAATTAAACCAATCGAATTGAACAAATCGTATCGCATCAATGATATATATTTCCCTTTCAATTCAAGTGACCTTACCGCCGAATCAAAAGTAGTGCTTGATCAATTGATTGAATTCCTGGTTGAAAACCGTTCTATTTGCATTGAGATCCAGGGACATACCGATAATATTGGAAATGACATTGCCAATTTGAAATTATCTGAAAACCGTGCTCATTCCGTTTACAAGTATCTCATTGAGAAGAAGATTCCTGAAAACAGACTGACCTACAAGGGATTTGGAAAATCGGTTCCGGTGGAGACCAACGACACAGAAGAAGGGCGAGCTAAAAATCGCCGAACCGTATTTGTGATCACTCGGAAATAGAGGGAATTACATTGGCCATTTCGATGGCAGCCAGGGCTGCATCAAATCCCTTGTTCCCGCCTTTGGTCCCTGCCCGTTCAATGGCCTGTTCCAGATTATCGGTGGTTAACACTCCAAAAATCACGGGAACTCCTGTTTCAAGACTTACCTGTGCCACGCCCTTTGATACTTCTGCAGCTACATAATCAAAATGGGGAGTTGCACCGCGAATTACGGCTCCCAGACAAATTACCGCATCATATTTTTTAGTTCCGGCCATTTTTTTTGCAAGCAAAGGAATCTCAAAAGATCCCGGAGACCAAACCACCGTAATTCCATTTTCATCGGCACCGTGACGTTTCAAACCGTCGAGACACCCGGAGAGGAGTTTCCCACTGATAAATTCATTGAACCGGGCGATAACAATCCCGAATTTTAAACTTGTAGCATCCAGTTTACCTTCAATTGTCTTCATAGTCGCTATTTTTTTTCTATTTCCTCGTTAAAATTAAGCAAATGTCCCAATTTCTCTTTTTTTGTTTTCAGATATCTGATATTTCGTGCATTACTTTGAATCTGGATGGGTACACGCTGGACAAGCTCCAACCCGAAACCCTCCAGTCCCGAAATCTTCATGGGGTTGTTGGTCAGTAACAACATTTTCTTTATCCCCAGGTCAACAAGGATCTCCGCCCCAGTGCCATAATCTCTCAGGTCGGCTTCAAACCCCAGCGCGTTGTTGGCCTCTACGGTATCCATACCCTGATCCTGAAGTGAATAGGCTTTCATTTTGTTGGAAAATCCGATTCCCCGACCTTCCTGACGCATATACAGCACTACTCCCCTACCCTCCTGAGCAATTTTTTTAAGTGCAAAATCAAGCTGAGCGCCGCAGTCACAACGCAATGAACCAAATACATCTCCGGTGAGACATTCAGAATGAACCCTGACAAGTACCGGATTCCCATCCGCGATATCTCCCTTGACCAGCGCCAGATGATTTTCTCTGGTGATTTTGCTGATATAGCTGTAAGCAGTGAAATCGCCATACCGAGTCGGCATATCCACTACGGCTGCCCGTTCAATCAGTATTTCCGTTTTCCTGCGGTAATCAATCAAGGCAGCGATGGTGATGATCTTCAGTTTATGGATTTTAACATACTCCATCAATTCGGGTACGCGAGCCATGGTTCCATCCTCATTCATAATTTCACAAAGCACCCCAGCCGGATATAGCCCCGCCATCTTGGCCAGATCCACAGAAGCCTCCGTATGTCCTGCCCGGATCAATACCCCTCCTTCTTTATATTCGATGGGAAAAATATGCCCGGGCCTCGTAAAATCACGCGCTTTACTTTGATTATCAATTAACCGTTTGATGGTTAGACAACGTTCATAAGCGGAAATGCCGGTGGTACATCCAATGGCATCTACAGAAACGGTGAAAGCAGTCCTCCTTGGATCTGTGTTATTTAAAACCATTCTATCAATGTTCAGCTCTTCCAACCGGTCGCGGACAATGGGTAAACAAACCAATCCCCCGCCATGCTTCGCCATGAAATTGATGATGGCCGGAGTTGCTTTTTCAGCAGCCACAACCAAATCCCCTTCATTTTCACGGTCCTCATCATCTACTACCACGATCATTTTTCCCTTACGGACATCTTCAATCGCTTCTTCAATCGTGTTAAATTTAAATGTTTCCATGTATATTCAGGTTTAATTAAAATCCGTATTTGTTCAGAAAATCACTGTCGATCCTGGAACCGTTAGGATCAGTTTGAAAGAGTTTTTCAAGGTATTTGGCCAGGATGTCACATTCAATGTTGACACTGTCGCCCATCTTTTTTCCGGGCAGCGTAGTGATATCGCGGGTATGGGGGATCACCGACACACTAAAAGACCGCTGATCCACCTTAACTACGGTCAAACTGATTCCATCAAGAGCCACAGAGCCTTTTTCAACAACATATCGTAAAAGTTCCGGAGCGGTCATAATGGATAACCAAACAGCATTCCCCTCCTGCCATCTTTTTTGAATCTTCCCGGTTCCGTCAATGTGACCGCTAACCCAATGTCCTCCCAACCGGTCGCTCAATCGCAAAGCCCGTTCCAAATTTACTTCACTGTTGATTTTCAGTTCCTGAAAATTAGATCTCCGGAGGGTTTCAGGCATAACATCCACTGTAAAACCACCCGTTTCTATTGATATTACGGTAAGGCATACCCCGTTGGTATTGATGCTGTCGCCCACTTTCACATCTTCCATTATTGCTTTGGCTCCAATCACCAACTGCAGCGATTCCGCCGACATCCGGATCTCCCTCACGGTACCCGTTTCTTCAACAATCCCGGTAAACATCTTTTTTAATTTATGAATGATAAATTACCTTATGATCATGAACAAAATCAATCAATCCTATAATCATCACATCCTGTCCGATTTTTTTAATCCTGATATTTTTCAGGGGGATGGCTTCATCCATTTTTTCAAACCCAGCGCCACCCACAGCAGTTGGAGCATCAGCGCCCCCTAATATTTTAGGCGCAATAAAACTAATGACTTTATCTACAATACCCTCCTGAAATGCAGAAAAGGCTAGGGTACTTCCTCCTTCAATCATCACGCTGTCAATATCCATAGCTCCCAGCGACTGCATCAAAAATCCAAGATCCACCCGGTTGTGTTTGACCGGGCAGAGGAGTACCTGTGCGCCCAACCGTTCAATACTTTTCAATTTTTCAGTATTTGCCAGTGCGGTAGTAGCCAGCACCGTCAATTGAGGGTCATTGGAAAGTACCTTTGCTTCCAAGGGTATCCGGCCATGAGTATCCACAATGATCTTTAATGGATTTTTCCATCCTTGGGCGGTAATTTTGTTCAAGCGGATGTTCAGGATCGGATCATCAAATTTTACGGTATTCACCCCAACCATGACCGCACTTAATTGCTGGCGCATTTGATGAACCAGCTTACGGGAAGGTTCCCCGGTGATCCATCGGGATGCATTGGTAACAGTGGCAATTTTCCCATCAAGAGTCATGGCCGATTTCAGCACTACAAACGGTAGTTTTGTGGTAATATACTTAACAAAGATTTCATTTTGAGTACGGATTTCTTTTTCAAGGCAGCCAACCTCAACAGCAATTCCGTGGGCTTGCAGGCTTTTTATTCCTTTTCCATTCACTATTGGATTTGGATCAGTCATACCAATCACAACATGTCGGATTCCTTTATCTACAATCAGATCGGTGCAAGGTGGGGTTTTACCCTGGTGGGAACAAGGTTCGAGCGTGACATATAAAGTGGAATCAGCAAGCAGGGATTTGTTTTCAGGAAGAACAGACCCGATGGCATTTACTTCGGCATGAGGGCCTCCAAAAAATTCATGATATCCTTCGCCGATGATATGTCCATTGTTCACGATCAAAGCACCCACTAAAGGATTTGGATTTACCCAACCCATCCCCTTTTTTGCCAGGGCAGCTGCCCGTTTCATGAATTTTTCGTCGTCGCTCATAAAAAAAGCCCCAATGCATGATCATCAGGGCTATATCCTATTCAATTGAACAACGTTCAACTTAAATACGATTCTTCTTTCATCCAGACTTTACTGTCGGTGCCGTAATTTCAACGGTTCGGTTCCTGTTTCACAGGTGTCGCGGACTTTACCGCCGATCGGGAATTTCACCCTGCCCTGAAGAATCTATTGCTATATATCAGCAAAGATATAAAAAATTGTTATTGTATAATCAAACGTTCGGTCTTTAACAAACCGTCGGTTTTAAACTGAACGAAATAGGCACCCTTAGCATAACCCGATAAATCCACCTGTTTCGATATTTTCAATACCGAGGAAGCCACTGGGGAGGAATAGATTATACGGCCATCCATGGCAGTGATGGTAAGAACTCCGGATTTCCGGCTTACCCCGTCAAGGGTTATCACAACTGAGCCATGAGTTGGGTTGGGATGAACCGTAAGGCTGACCTCTTTTAAGGCAGGGTCGGATATTCCGGTACATTCATCAAAAACCACATGTCGGGTACTTGTAACATTTCCAACACATGGGGCATTTGGAATAGCAACCAGCGACAGGTCAACGGAACCGGCCAGTTTTTCAGTAAGCGTTGGCAGGTAAGAGGTGATCAGGTTAGAAGGATCAGTAAAAGACCCATTGCCGGAAGTGACCCATCCGATAGCTTTATAATTTGAAGCAGTACCTTCAATTCCGATGGTGGTCACATACCAGCAAACAGTAGTATCAGCGCCGGCTGAAACAACCGGGATTGGCATTACATCAACTTTTACGGTATCGTTGCGGGTAAGGGAACCATCGCTGGTAGTGACAATATATTTGGTGTTTTCGATGGGAGCAACCTTTGGATTTTTCAAGGTAGAGGTAAATCCGGCAGGAATGGAGTTCCATAAATAGGTATAGGAACCGGATCCACCCGAAGGTTGAACATTTAATTGAGAAGAATCTCCAATACAAACCAACGAAGGAGTAGCAGTAGCAGTGGCTGAAAGTACACTTCCGAAAGTGAAGGAAGCGATCCGTGTTTTCCAGTTTGATGCAGAGTTTGTTGCGAAATATTCCTGGGTATACCAGAATGTTGTTGGGTTTGAAGGATCTACCCTCATGGAGCTATAATCACCCCACCGGCTATCCATCCCGGCGATTTGGGAGCCAACACCATTGAAAATGCCCCGTTCGGCAATGGTTAACTGATTCAAAGGGTCATTTTTCATTCTCCCGGAATAACGGATACCCGGAAACATGGAGCTGCTCGAAATGGAATAACCCAGTGCAATATTTCCAGCGGTATCCATTGCCATACTTCCCATCCAGCGACTATTGCCGTCGGCCGGGGCATACGTTGATTGCTGATAAACCGTCCATCCGGATCCGGTATTGCGCAATTCGTACCAGCGTATTCCAGCCTGTCCTGATCCGGCGTTTACCGTATGATTGACAACCATGGCTGAATAGCCATTGAAAGTACGATACTGTAAGCGGTACATCAAGCGGTCGGTAATGGCATCCACCAAATTTGTTGTTCCCTTCTGCGGAATTCCCGAGATGGTGGCGTTAAAGGTAGTAACTGGTAAATCAAGTCGGTTGGAAAAAGTGGAATTTGCAGGGGTGACAAAATCGGAATGGAATTCATAAATGGTTAACCTGCGAACCCCGGAGGTTTTAATATAGGTAAAATAATTGGGGGTACCAACAGCAGGGAAAGGTCCATCGCAATCGGAAGGGATCATGGTTACAAAACCATCGGTACTCATCGAAGTAGTGAAAGAGATGCGTTGGGCATTGGGATCACCGGCTAACATGGCGGTACGGTCATACGAATACACTCCATTGCCCTGGGCGCTAAGCATACCGGAGCTGAAACGGTTAGCCGCCATATAGTAAGCATCCGGCCAGATTCCGAATTTCGGATAGTCGGGCATATCGCTGAATTGATAAACCCAGCGGTACCACGATCCGGTGGGATCGGGTGTTTGGGAAACGGCAATCATCTGAAAAAACGGTCCACTTGGATAAGAGGGTAATGAGAACTGACTAAAAAGCCAACGATCGGCATGTTCATCATATAAAATGATGGCATCCCCATCGTTATGATTATTGGGCATACCATTCCAAACAGAACTGTTGGATAGAGGTCCGAGCAATTTTGTGCCTGTTTTATTAAATATGGCATAAGAACAATTTACGACCTGGAAATAATGGTTTGGGCCCACATCGCCATCCGTATCGGGAGGATTGTATCCTGAAACATTGTTAACACCGTCAAAATTCTGAAGGGTGGTATCGGTTACACTTCTTCCCAGATAATCCTGTAATCCCGCATCTAAAAAATTCGGAATTGCGGATTCGCGGACATCCAGATTGAATTTATTTTTTACGATTCCGTCTTTCCAGGTACGATCGGCCTTAGCAATTGGGAAGGTCGCCATATCACGAAGCGGCGGTGAAACATCGAAATATACTGGCCGGTCAACCGTTGGTTTCAGAACATCATTTTGTGCGATTAAAAAATTGATGCTCATCAATGGAAGCAATAAGATCAGTTGTGTTTTTTTCATAACATTACATGGTTTTGATTGTTGTCCTTTGCGGCACTGATTTTTTTTTACAAAGATCGGAATAAAATCGAGTTATATAGATAATTTACTATCTTTATAATCACATTTTAAGGATTCGCTATTGAAGTATCCCATGGATACCTCCGAAAGGCATATATTTCAACGAAAATCAAAATAAAAAATCAACACGATGAATATTATAATAACCGGTGCAAGTAAAGGGATCGGATATGAACTTGTTAAAGTACTTTCCAAACACAAATTGAATCACATTATAGCCATTTCGAGAAACGGAAAAGCATTGAAAGAGTTGGTAGGCGAGTGTGTAAAGCTCTTTCCTGAGGCGAAGGTCACTCCGTATGAATTCAATCTTAACCAGTTTGAGTTTTATCCTTTTATCGTCCAGCGGTTGGAAACCATTATCCACCATTGTGATATTTTGATTAACAATGCCGGCAAGCTGGTGAGCAAACCCTTTGACAAGTTTGAGCCCACCGATTTCGATGAAATCTTCAACATCAACATCAAAAGTCCGTTTTTCCTTATCCAGGCCTTATTACCCATCATGAGCAAAGGAGGTCATATTGTGAACATCAGCAGTATTACCGGGTGTATGGGAGGGCAAAAGTATCCCGGACTATCGGCATACAATGCAAGCAATGGTGCATTAAATGTGATGACTGAAGCGCTTGCTGAAGAATTGAAAGAGCGGGAAATCCGGATCAATTGTCTGGCTTTGGGAGCCGTTCAAACGGAAATGTTCACCAAGGCCTTTCCGGGAGCCAAAGCCTTGCAAACGCCATCACAGATCGCCCATTTTATAGCCGATTTCGCTGTAACCGGGCATCGGTATTTCAACGGAAAAGTAATACCGGTTTCAATTTCGATACCATAACCCCCCATTCTGCTGATTAATTTCTTAACAGAAAACATTTTATCCCTCCCAGGGGATTAAAATTTATCAACACAACACAAACATAATGAAATATTTTATATTTTTACAGTTGCGCAACTTTTTACAAAAAAAATCGGTCTATACAAATAATTGATCAATTGATCAGACATTAGCCATGGCAAAAAATCCGTGTCCCGGAAAGAATCGCAAAAAGAACCTTTACCATCCAGCGCCAATCATGCACCTCCTCTAAGCCTTGTCTATGTCTTGTCTGGGGCTTAGTTCCTTTTTTCTAACCCTCCTTCAAGCCTTCTTCAAGCCTCCTTCAACACCCCTTCGAGGCTTCTTCAATCATCATTCAATCCGCATTCAATCCACGTATAATCCTCCTTCAATCATCCATCAATCCGACAAAGGAGTAATTCGGTGTCATGACCAAAGGAGGCCCGGCTCCAAAGTCTTAGTCAAAAATTTTTCCTGTAAAACATAAATAATTGGCTTTGTGATATTACCTTTCAGGATAAAGGGCGATTAAGCCTTATTCAGATATTCACGATAAAGGATTGTAAAACGACATTCTATGTTGCGGGTTATTTCCTTTATCAATCATTAACA
>JALNWG010000012.1 GCA_023231005.1 Bacteroidales bacterium
TATTGCCGGATTGATCAGCCACTCCTTTATCTCAGGCGCTTGCCGCATCATCGGGGGAAGCAATCAGATTGCCGAGCAACTGGTGAAGAGTATTGAAAATCAGGGCGGCGCAGTATTTACCAACAAAGAAGTAATTAAAATCTCCAGATCAGCCGGAAATTTTATTCTGACTACCTCCGGAAATGAACTCTTTGAGGGATCCAAACTCATTTCTGCAATTCATCCTGCAGTAACCCTTGACATGTTCCCCGATTCAATGATCCGGCCTGCTTTTCAGAAAAGAATCTCCGGTTTACCCAATACACCATCCTCCTTTATCCTCTATATCGGGACAAAACCAGATTCATTCCCATATCTGAATTATAACTTTTACGGGCATGTCAACCAGGATGTCTGGCAGGATGGAGCGACAACAGGACCCCAATGGCCTTCGATGTACATGCTTTCCACGCCTTGTCATAAACCGGATCAAAAATTTGCGAAAACCATCACCATCATTACGTATATGCACCCTGGTGAAGTAAACGCCTGGAAAGATACACCTTCCGGTTACAGAGGAAAAGAATACCAATCCTTTAAAAAAGAAAAAACACAAAAACTCCTCACCCTGGTTGGAAAAAAATTTCCCGGACTGGAAAGTTCAATCGATTGGATGGATGCTGCAACTCCATTGACTTACCGTGATTATACCGGAATTCCCGATGGAGCGTTATATGGGATACGAAAAGATTATACCGATCCTCTGATGACAACCATCTTCCCTAAAACCAAGATTCCCGGATTTTTATTCACCGGACAGAATACCAATTTACATGGTGTTTTGGGCGTTACTATTGGCGCTGTCATTACCTGCGGTGAAATTCTCGGATTGCCTTACCTGTTAAAGAAAATCAAACATGAGTCATAAAAAAAACCGGGGAATGAAGAGAACAGCCTGGATTCTGTCGGTTATCGTGGTCGTGGTACTTATTCTATGTGTTTCCTTTCATCTTACCACAACGATCATTCCACCGGATCCGGGAAGCAAGGTCGATACTGCAACGATCGCACAAAATCCACAACCTGATTTCTATTTTTCAGGAAATAACTGGCTCCAAAAAAACAACTGCGGTTTATGGGAAATGTATCTGGAGGGGAGACCTTTTGAGCGGGGTGTCATCAATGGAAAATTGTCGAAATTTCTCATGAAAGAACAAGAACAAGCCTTTGTGGACCAGATCAAAACCATGATCCCTTCTGATTTTTACCTTAGGTTCCTGAAATATTTCATTTATTGGTTTAATCGCAACCTCGATCAATATATCCCCCTGGAATATCAACTTGAAATTTATGGAATCTCCCGTTCCACTTCCGATGCATTCAATTATATCGGATCCGGCTATCAACGTACGCTCAATTACCATTCCGCTCATGATATCGGTCATGCATTGCAAAACCTTAACCTGGTAGGTTGTACAAGTTTCGGCGTATGGGGAAACCGGTCGCAGGATCATTCCCTGATCATCGGCCGGAATTTTGATTTTTATATGGGAGATGAATTTGCCAAGAATAAAATCATCTGCTTTGAGAAGCCCGACAAAGGATATGGTTTTATGATGGTGACCTGGGGCGGAATGATCGGAACCGTATCGGGAATGAATGAAGCAGGCCTTACGGTGACCATCAACGCGGCGAAATCCGCTATTCCGGGAAGCGCCAGAACTCCTGTTTCGATTGTAGCCAGAGAAATACTTCAGTATGCTGCTACCATTCAGGAGGCTTTTTCCATCGCCGAAAAACGGAAGACTTTTGTCTCAGAATCTTTCCTTATCGGATCTGCTAAAGATAACCAGGCTGCCATCATCGAAAAATCTCCTTTTAAGATGGCCCTTGTTAAATCTTCAACAGATTACATCGCATGTACCAACCATTTTATCTCCCCAACTTTTTCATCCGACCCATTGAATATCAGTAATAAAAAAGAAAACGCTTCTGTTTATAGATATGACCGCCTGATCCAGGATATCACCAACGAAAGTCCGATGAACTATCAAAAAGCCGCCAAAATTCTTCGCGATACCGGGGGACTGAATAATGAGATTACCGGCTACGGAAATGAGAAAGCCATCAACCAGTTGATCGCGCACCACTCCATCATCTTCGTCCCCGGTCGGCTACAGGTTTGGGTATCGACCTCTCCCTGGCAATTGGGAAAATATGTATGTTATAACCTATATGAAATTTTTCATAAATTTGCCGGGTTAAAACAGAAGACCAACATCACGGATACCGTTTTTTCAATATCTCCTGATCTTTTCCTTGTTTCTAATGATTACAAGCGTTTTATACGCTTTAGGAAAATGCGGGATAGCATAAAACAAACCATCCGGGATGAAAAAGCCATTCCGTTAACGCGTTCATTTATTGATGAATTCAGGGGATCAAATCCACAATACTATGAAGTATATAGTTTGCTTGGAGATTACTTTTTAAAACGAAAAGAATGGGGTAACGCCAGTGTTGCCTATCGGATTGCATTGACAAAAGTAGTCCCCCGATGGCACGAAAAAGAAGTGATTATCAGAAAATTGGCAGATTGTTATGTCGAAATAAAAAAATAAAGGATGAAATTTAAACTGATATATCCCCGTTGGGAAAAACTCGAAGGACAGACTATTTTTAACCTTCCTCCTCATGGTCCGATTGTTATGGCAGCCGCGATTCCAGATTATGTAGAAATTGATTTTACCGATGAAAATGTTGAAACGCTGACCATTGACGAAGACTCCGATTTTGTTGGGATTTCTATGATGCTTACAACTCAGGTGAAAAGAGGTTGGGAAATTGCCGATCAATACCGGAAACTGGGTAAAAAAGTGATCTTTGGTGGGATTTCTACCATGCTTCATGCTGAAGATACCATGCTTCATGCCGATTCCGTTTTTTTAGGGGAAGTGGAAGGTCGTTTGGAACAGGTTTTTCAGGATTTTCAGAAAAACGACCTCAAAAAAATCTATAATTTCATGAACAAACCGCCCGATATGAAACTGATCGGACCGGCCAAACGGGATATTTTGAAAAAAGATCTATACTACCATAAGGGATTTCGAATGGTAGATCTCTTTCATGCTTCCCGCGGATGTATTTACGATTGCTATCCCTGTGCTGTTCGTTACCTGGGTGGCCGTGGCTTCCGTCCTCGCCCCATCGATCGGGTTGTAGAAGAACTGTCACAAATGGACAACAACCGCCTTTTCATTGTTGATAATTCACTGGCTCTCGATACTCAATGGGAAAAAGACCTGTTCAAAGCCATGATCCCACTGAAGAAAAAATGGGTTAGCCATACCATCGAAGATAAAGACGAAGTTCTGGACCTGGCGGCCCAGGCGGGTGCCTGGTATGTTTATCAGGCCGTCTTTGATACATCCGACTACATCCGTAAAAGAATCAAACAATATCATGAATATGGGATTGCCGTAGAAGGAACCATCCTCCTTGGTCTCGACAATCAAACTGAAGACGATATCAAACGACTAATCGACTTCCTCCTTGAAATTGATCTCGATCTGGCTGAATTTACCGTCCTCGCTCCTTTTCCTCATACAAAAGCATACAGTGATCTCCTAAAACAAGGACGGATTTTCGATACCGACTGGAATCATTACAATGCAGGAAAAGTGGTTTATCATCCTAAACACATGACTGCAGGGCGATTGGCCGAATTATATCAATATGCATGGGATACATTCTACAAAGATGAACCTCAGACCATGAAAATGTTCAACCTCATCAACCGCGTGATAACCCGTGAATTGGCTGATGGCACCTATACACCTCGCAGACGCGATCTGGCCGACCTGAGCTTCGGTAAAAAAGTACAAAAAGTTGCATAATTATTTTATTTCGCTATTTCACTATTTCCCAATGGAAACCCATCCCGACTTTGACAAATATATGGACCGCTATTACGACTACCTTGGACAATGGGACAGTCCTTCCAAATGCGGATTAAAGATCATTAACCGAAATGACGGTAAACTTCTGGTCATCGCGACTGAAATTTACCGCCTTAATCCTGGAACGCCGGTTACCGAATGGTGCGCTCCATTGGCGACCCGGATTTTGAAGGAATTTCAGGGAAAACCGGATCATTTTCTTTTTATTGAACATACCCCCGACCTTCATAGCAAGTTGACGTTTTATGGGGAAACTTTTGATCTGGTTAAGTTTGAATGGAATGGGGAAAGTTTCTTCAACCCTCAGTGGACAAGACTGTCGCCCAACGAAGTGGAAGCGATGATGCATTCCTGAATTTGCCGTTATTTTCCTAAATTGCATGCCTTGAAATTGAACCGGTGCATTTTAAAAGCAGAGTTTTTGTTTGTTCCCTAATATTCCTTTCCTATTTGTTATTGGGTATGGAACTAATGGGTCAGACGGTTCTTCGCTCCACCATCACCGGCACCGTACTCGACCATCAAACACAAGCTCCGCTACCAGGCGCAACCGTTATCATTATGGATACGGATCCTGTCATCGGAACCATCACCGACTCCTCCGGCCATTTCCGGATCCCTCATGTTAAGATCGGACAAGTTCAGCTCAAAGTGACTTTTATGGGATATAAGACGGTAATTACTGATCTGCTCATCGTTACAACCGGAAAAGAGACTATGGCTGTTGTTTTCATGGATGAAACCGCTCTGAATGTTCCTGAAGTAGAAATCAAATCGGAATTCAGAAAAAATGAGAGCATCAATAAAATGGCCACCGTGAGTGTCCGTTCTTTTAGTGTTGATGAAACTTTCCGGTTCGCAGGAAGCTACAACGACCCAGCCAGAATGGTTGCCAATTTCGCCGGAGTTACCAGCGGCATCGACAATCGAAATGATATTATCGTACGTGGCAACTCTCCTTCTGGATTACAATGGCGGATTGACGATATGGAAATCCCTAATCCCAACCACTTTGCGGCCGTTGGAACAACCGGAGGACCTGTAACTATTTTGAATAATAACCTGATAACTAATTCTGACTTTTTTACCGGTGCCTTCCCAGCTCAATATGGAAATACCCTGGCAGGAATTTTCGATCTGAAAATGCGAACTGGAAATAATATGAAACATGAATACTGGTTTGAAGTCGGCTGGAACGGACTGGAATTCGGAACGGAAGGTCCGTTTTCTAAAAAGCATCGCGCCTCCTACCTTATAGCTTACCGTTACTCCCCACTTCAATTTCTAAACTGGTTCAACATCGATGTTGGAATAGTGCCGAAATACCAGGATCTGAATGTGAAAATATCTTTGCCAACCCGTAAAGCAGGAACCTTTACCATTACGGCTATTGGAGGCTTAAGCAACATTGAGCTGTTCGACAGTCGTAAAAAACAATCACAATGGCTTTTCCCTGACTATGGGGAAAATCTGACCAACGGATCAAACCTTGGCGTAGTAGGCATTTCGCATCAAATGTTTCTTCAACCCACGCTTAGCTGGAAAAACATGATTTATGTCGTAGCTTCCGAAACAGAGAATAAAATCGATACCTTTTCATATATTCAGCAAACTCCATCTCCATGGGCAGGAGAACATTCATCAGAAACCAAATATTCATTTTCTTCACTACTGATGAAAAAGTTTTCACTTAAAAACATTGTGAATGTTGGTATAACCTTGGATTATTATCAAATGTCGTATTCCGACAGTACAATGTGGAAAGGTACATTCCTGCTTAACACAAACTCCCGTGAACAAATGCAGATGGTTAGAGGATATGGTCAATGGCAACATAATTTTGGAGATTTTTTTTCAACCACCCTTGGCCTTTTTGGTTCCTGGTTCTCCCTGAACAATGAGTATGTTGTTGAACCCCGCTTAGGTTTTGACTGGAGGATCAATGAAAAACACACCATCAGTTTTGGGTCCGGCTTGTATAGCCAGATGCAACCCCGTGTGATTTACTTTATCCAATCGACCTTGCCGGATGGAACCATACTTCAGACAAACCATAACCTTGGATTCACAAGAAGTACACAAATAGCCTTGGGTTATAATTTCCAGGTTTTGCCGGAATTTCACTGTAAAACGGAAATATACTTTCAATATCTATACGACATTCCCACCAAAGCATCCATCCCTCAATATGCACTCATCAATCAGGGACATGAGTTTTTCATTGATCGGCAATACGCTGACAGCCTTGTTAATAAAGGCACCGGACAAAATTATGGTATAGAGTTTACCGTTGAAAAGTTTTTAAGCAAAAACTATTATTTCCTCATTACTGCTTCTCTCTTTAACTCCACCTACCAGGGATTCGATAAAGCAACCCGGAGCTCTGCCTTTAATGTAAATTATGTACTGAATGGAGCTGGTGGCTATGAATTCATCATCGGTAAAAAAAAATGGGGTGTATTATCACTTGGATTAAGAGCAACCTGGGCGGGCGGAAGCCCATATTTGCCTTATGATGTAGGGGCAACGGTTGCGGCAGGTGAAGCCACCTATAATTGGGTCCAGGCTTATGATCCTCGATTCCCCGAATATAAACGGGTTGCTTTCAAAATTGGTATCAGAAGAAACCTGCCAGGATATAACATCGAATTTTTTATGGATTTGCAATATCGCACAAATTTTACCAATACCGCTCTTCAAAGAATCAATCCAAAAACCGGAGAAATCAGGGATTTTTTCTCCATGGGTTTTTTCCCAATGGGAACCTGGCGAATACAGTTCTGAAAAAAAGCCGTATCTTTGTTTACTTAAATCTCAAAATGAATAAAATACCCCCCCATTCTTTCCATATTCCCGTTCTAGGAATTGGTTATTCCATTGATACCCCAGTTAAGGTCGCACACCTTGGAATCTCTTCAGTTATCTCTTTATTAGATGATATGCTCATGGAGAAATTGAGAGAATTTTACAGCATAAAATTCAACCTTCCTTTTCAATCTATTTCTGAAAAAATTGAAGACTTCAGGGCAAAGAGAATCACAGCCTACCTCAATTTAATTGATAAAATTGCCACCGATAAATTCGAAGAACTCAAAGCTACCTACGAACAAAAGAGCAGCGAATTCTCAAAATATATCGAAATGTTACAGGATTCATCCCAATTGAAACAAAAATTCGAACAACTGAAAAAGAACTGGGATGAATTGGATGTCCGGCAGTGGATTCAGGACAACCTTTCAATGGGCAGTATCGATGTGAACATTATGACCAAGGTAGATAAGGAGAATTACCGGGATAACAAGAAACTTCCTGCTGAATATAACGATGGACATGCTGCTTTGCGTGGTTTTGTTAACAGCGATCTCTCCTCTTCGGTAGTTCTTTCTGCCGGAATGAGCCCTCGGTTATACAGCTACATAGAGACTTTCAATGACTTTTATCCCGATAAAAATTTCAGGTTAAAGAAAAAAATAACCTTGAAAGTGAGTGACCACCGGTCTGCTTTGATCCAGGGAAAATATCTGGCAAAAAAAGGATTGTGGGTTTCCGAGTACCGTATTGAATCCGGATTAAATTGTGGCGGGCATGTTTTCCCAACAACTGGTTATCTTCTGGGGCCAGTCCTTGAAGAGATGAAACGCAGTCGAACCGATCTCATTAACCAAACCTTCGCACTCTTTAAAGTTGCTCTGAAAACCAAAAACCGACCTTGTCCCGACCACCCGTTAGAAGTAAAAATTACTGCTCAGGGGGGTGTTGGCACTGCAGAAGAACAACAATTTCTGACTGAACATTATCAACTTGATTCTGTTGGCTGGGGAACCCCGTTCTTGCTGGTTCCTGAAGTGATCAACGTGGATAAGAAAACGCTGGAACTCTTATGCCGGGCTAAAGAAGATGACCTGGTTGTCAGCAATATTAGCCCGCTGGGCGTGTCTTTCAACAACCTCAGGGGAAATACCAAAGATATTGAAAAAGAAGAATATATTTCCAGGCATACTCCTGGAAACCCTTGTGCAAAAAAGTATGCAGCCCTGAATAATGAATTCGGCGAACCCACCCTTTGTACTGCCTCCAGAAAATATCAAAAATTGAAAATTGATGAACTGAAAACAAAAGGGTTAAATGATAAAGAGTATCAGGATGAATTTAATAAAATAGTCGAAAAATCATGCATCTGTGTAGGACTCGGTACTTCTGCACTTCTTGTGAACAACCTTGATACTAAGGTAGAAAAAACGGGTGTCTCCATTTGCCCCGGTCCCAACATGGCCTACTTCTCAAATAAGATAACATTAAAAGAAATGGTTGACCATATTTATGGAAAAATAAATGTAATCAAACGAAATGATCGACCCAATATGTTCATTAAGGAATTGATGATCTATATCGATTATCTGAAAGCAAAAAAGGCTGAAACTACACTGCCTTATTCGGAAAAGCAGCAAGAATATTTCAATACTTTTAAAGAAAATCTTCAAAAGGGAATCCAGTATTACAGGGAACTATTTTCGAAGAAAAAAAACCTTCTTGCAGATCTTGAAAAATCTGAGTTTCTTTTAAATAACCTTCCGGATTAACAGTTTGAAATAATCATGCGTGACCCTAACGACCAAAAATTTCCTCCTGTTTGGCTGGTTAAAGCCATACAAATTTTCAGAGATTCCCTGATTCGCCTGAATAAAAAAATGTTTCCTGGAAATGTGGTACTCTATGAACAATTCCAATCATTCTGGGTACTGCCATCTCTCTACGTTGCAGCTAAACTTGATATTGCAACCTGCCTCAAATCTGGCCCCCTTTCATCCAAAACAATTGCTCAAAGAGTAAATGCAAATGACACCAACATTACCCGCATTTTAAGAGCGCTTTGTAGTCAGGGTATCTTCAAACAACTTAAAGATGGTCGATTTGCCCTCAACAATTTGGCAATGGGGTTGCTCAATGAATCCGGATCTCTCCGCTACATGATCCTCCATCACCTGGGACCAATAAACTGGAATTTAATGAGTAACCTCGAATATGCTGTAAAATCCGGTCATGACGCTTTTACAAATAAATATGGAGAACCTATTTACGATTACCTTCGCCATCATCCGGACGAATATTCAACTTTCGACCAATCAATGTCCAACTTGTCAGATTTGAGTCTGACTCCTATACTCAATGCATATAATTTCTCAAAATTCCCGGTAATTGCTGATATTGGAGGAGGAGAAGGTTTTTTCCTGGCCAATATTCTCAAGCGGAACAAATCCTCCCGGGGTATTTTGTTCGATCTCCCGGAAGCGCTTGAAAAAGCTCCGACTATGCTCGAACACTTCGGAACTCATCAAAGAATTGATATTATTCCGGGAGATTTTTTTAAAGAAGTGAACTTTAGCGCTGATCTCTACCTTTTGAAAAATATTATTCATAACTGGGATGATCAGCATTGTATCTTGTTATTGAAAAATATATCCCGGCAAATCAAACCGGATTCCCGATTGATCATTTTTGAAATGATGATCCATGATAACAACTTGGCGGAATTGGTCAAATTACTTGACATTCAAATGCTCGCAACAATGCCTGGCGGAAAAGAACGAACTCGGGAAGAATTTGCCTTCATTCTGAAAGAATCGGGATTTGAATTGACTAAAATCATTCCTACCATCGCCCCCATTTGCCTGATTGAAGCAAAAAAACATGAGTAAACTCCAGGCGATTCTTAAAAAAGAACTTCTTCTCCTGTCGCGTGACTTCCCGGGACTTATCATCCTCTTTATCATGCCTGTTTTACTCATTTTTGTTGTTACCCTCGCTCAGGAAAATGCTGTAAAAATCCAGCAGATCAAAACACCGGTTCTTTGGGTTGACGAAACAAAGGATCCCGGCTCTGAAAAAATTATTGGAAATCTGCAGGCTTCGGGCTTTTTCCAGGTAATAAATACCATCGATCACATTCCGGTCACCAGAACCAAAATACAACAAATGATCAGCTGCGGAGATTATAAATTCGGGGTCGTCGTTCAATCCTCCGATTCCTCAATTTTACTGATTCTTGACCCTACTCTTCAGGAAAACTACCGGAATTCTGTGGTCCATTCACTAACCTACCTTATCAATACAACACTCACCCACGATGCCATGGATAAACTTATAGAAAACATGGCAGGGAATATGAAACCCATTGTTGATAAAATGATTCAGAAAACAATGCGAAACCTTCCTGTTATTAAAGAAACATTTGCCTTGAAAGATAAATCCACCATTAAACCCAATGTTATCCAAAATAATGTTCCCGGATTCATTCTTTTTGCTATGTTTTTTATTGTCATTCCATTGGCAGGTAGCATGATCACAGAAAAAAAAGAAGGGAGTTTCCAAAGACTTTCTACGCTTCCTATTGGTTTTTTCAAAATTCTGACGGGTAAGGTTTTGATTTATTTTTTCGTATGCATGATCCAATTTGTTTTGATGATGAGCATTGGCTTATGGGTTTTCCCGACTTTCTTTGGTTTTCCTGCACTGCAAATCGGTCATCAGTATTTCGCTATTATTATTTCAACCATCTCTGCATCGTTAGCCGCTATCGGATTCGGGTTGTTGGTAGGCGCTTTGTCCACAACGCAAAATCAAGCTGCCCTTTTTGGTTCTGTAATGGTAGTTATTCTGGGCGTATTAAGTGGCACCTTCCTTCCCATATACCTGATGCCAAACATAATTCAATACGTCAGCTACCTTTCTCCAATGCGCTGGGGTATAGATAATTATATTAATTTGTTTATTCGTGAAGGGGATCTGATCTCTGTTTTGCCAAATACCATTTTACTACTTTTGTTTTTTGGTTTTGCAATGAAGATTAGCATTGTTATTTTTGCAAAACGAAATTAACCATTATATGAATCGTTATTGTCCATGAAAGAAAAGGATGGGTTTATTAATTGTCCGGAACAACAAATGATTTTATATGTTGAAAAAGATGATGGGAAATATGGACCGATGCAGACCGGTTCCTATATTTCTTCCAACTTTTTGGATGATTTTTTCACGAAACGTAAAAATTTAGAAAAGGATTTAAGAGACCAACTCTGCCTGGGAAAAATCAGTCCTATTCAATATTATAGGATACTCGAAGATCTGACCCTTTCAGAGCTTTCGGCCAGAGTAGGGATCAGAAAATCAAAAGTAAAAAAACATCTGGACATAAAAGGATTTGGCGATATAACTGCCGCCGAACTGGTGAAATATGCTTTGGTTTTCAATGTTCCTGTTCCAAATTTATTACAGGTTATATTAGTTGAAATAAATCAGGAAATTGAATCACTTATCACCCTTGAAAATAAAACTGGGAACATCTTCATTTCTCAAACCGGAACTGCAAATCCATACTTTGTGCTGACAAAAATTGAAGAAAAAAAGAGATGATTATTTCTAATTTTGATCATAAAATGGCCGCCCATTGTGAATCGGGAACCATTACATCTTTATTAAAATACGCCGGGCTCGATATCACGGAACCACTTGTTTTTGGTATCTCGAGCGGGATTTTTTTTGGCTATTTCCATAAATCAAAATCCTTTGCCTTCCCTACCTTTATTGTCAGGAGTAGACCAGGACAAATGCGGAAAAACATAGAAAAACGGTTGGGGTTGCGTTTTACTTCTTATACCTTTAACGACCCTGTTAAAGGAATGTACACCCTTGATCAATTGCTTTCCAAAAATATCCCCACTGCCTGCCAGGTCGATTTTTTTTATATGGATTATGTCCCGTCTTGGGAAAAAGTTCATATCAACGTCCATTTCATGGTCGCTGTTGGTAAAGAAGGTGATACGTACAAAATCAGCGATTCCTATTTCCCAACTATGGTGGAACTCAATCATTCCGCTCTCGAAAAAGGACGCTTTGCTGGCGGAAGTATGTCTCCAAAAGGTTTTATTTTCCACACAGACAAAATTCCTCAAACCATCGATTATCAATCAGCAATCACAAAGGGAATTAAAAAAGCGTGCTTTAACATGCTCAAAATCCCCCTCCCCTTTATAGGTATCCGGGGAATGCGTATGTTCGCAAAAAAAATCATGGAATGGCCTAACCTCGCAAGGGATACGGAACACCTTTCCCACGAAATCATGAAGATTAATATCCTGCTTGAAGATCAGGGAACAGGAGGTGCAGGATTTCGTTTTATGTACGCCACTTTCCTGCAACAAGCATCAGAGATCATTCAAAAACCACAGTTAAAAGAATTATCAAAACAATTGATGGAAATTGGAGATGGTTGGCGTGAAATTTCTCTTTTTTCGGCCAGGATCGGAAAAAATCGTGACCTTGGACAAGATAAATTGAAACAATTAAGTGATATGATTTCTGATCGTGCTCAGGTAGAAGAAATGTTTTTTAATCAACTGGCCAAAACAATTCATTAATATTAAATCAAAAATACTGACTATGTCACCCCCGACTGATGCACTGAAACATGACATTAAACAACTAATAATGAATACATTGGGAATCAATGATGTGGACATTAAGGAAATTGATGATGAAAAACCACTTTTTGGGGGTGATAATGCCTTAACTCTTGATTCAGTAGATGCCATTGAAATTATTATGGCCATTCAAAGAACTTATGGAATCCGCATTTCTGACCAGCATCTTGCCCGGGAAGTCGTTCGCTCCATCAACAGCATTGCCAAATTTATTAGTGACAATCAAGCTACTTTAAAAAATTAACCTGACTGTTTTTGAAAGACTCTTACCTCACCGCTGGAATTAAACTCAACCGGTTGATCGGATTGTTGAAAAATAACAATCTTACCTATTCTCCTGCAACTTTGTTAAGAATTGCCTTTCTTCTTCAAAGTGCATGCTGGTCTTCTGTTTTTTCCTTTTTTGAAACAATTCGGTATTCTAAAACATTAAAAAATATACCAATACCTCCTGATCCTGTTTTTATCATCGGGCATTGGAGAACTGGTTCAACCTTACTTCACCAAATAATGAACCTGGATCCCAATCTTCATGCCCCTACTCTTTTCCAGGTAGCTATTCCAAACAGTTTCCTTATTTCCTATCCCTATTATAGACCCGTTTTTAACTGTGTTGTTGCAAAACACCGGCCAATGGATATGGTGAAACTCGGCATGGACGAACCTCAGGAAGATGAATATGCCATTTACCGGCTTACCGACACTTCTCCGCTGGAAGATCTTGTATTCCCAAAATCCAAAACCTATTTCCTGCTGAACTCAGATAAATTAGATCCAAAAAACAAATTGAACAATTGGAAAAGCCAAGTACAGTCTTACTTTACTAAGCTTTATTTCCATAGTAATAAAACCATTGTTTCCAAAAACCCTTTCAACTCTTTCAGGATCCAATTATTATTAAATATCTTCCCTCAAGCAAAATTTATTCATATCCATCGTCACCCCTATGATGTGATACCTTCAACTATCCACATGTGGGATATCGTTCAGCGTCAAAATTGCCTGAATAACAACTGCCATTGCCCGGAAATAAAAGAGGTTATTACGGTTATGGATCAATTATTAACATCCATTGAGCAGGGATTTCAGCTCCTTCCTGAAAATCAAAAAGCGGAAATTCGGTTTGAAGATTTAGAAAAGAACCCGGAATTTGAAATGAAAAAGTTATATGCCTCTTTGAACATGCCATTTCTCCCCGAATTCGAAAACAAAATAAACATTTTCATAAAAGGAATGGATAAGTTTGAGAAAAATGAATTTTCACTCACAGCAGATGAAAAAGCAGACATCAACAAGGGATTGAAAGTACACATGAATCGATTGGGATATACCATTCAATAAATAGTTGTATTTTTGGAAAAAAGTATCTAAAATTTGACAACAGCCATGAAAAGAATCACTCTTTTTTTGATTTTTCTGGTTCTGTGTAGCACAGAACTTGTTTTTTCCCAGGAATCAAACACTACCAGGCAAAATAATATTAGAGGCGGCTTTTATCTGAAGGCTGGCGCGGTTCTCCCTGTAGGATCTTATGCAACTACGCAATTTACGCCTATGAATAATCAAACACAGTATGGGGTAGCATCATTGTCCTATCTCCCGGCAAAAATTGGAGCTGCCATGGATATGGGATACCTCATCTATATTGGACCTGCATTTGCAAATAACCTTATCCGGGCTGGAATGGATGCCACTTTTATGAGTTTCTCCTTTAACTCAACAAGCGCCTATGATCAAAATAAAAAATATGAACACTATTATTATTTCGGAGGACAAAAATTTGGACCACTCGTCACCATCAACCCGGTGGATCGATTGATGATTGATCTTTCTTATAAGATCAATGCAAATTTTTCATATTATTTCGGCGAATGGCACGACCTTTCAACAAGTCAATTTTCAAAATACGGCAAAAATTTATTTATGCAGGAAATTAGTATGAGCGTCCGATACAGAATTATGGTGATGTCATTTCAATATAATTTTGGAAATATGAACTACGACAACTTCGATAATACTCGAACAAAACAAACCATTAATGCCAATACTTTCCGAATTCTTTTTGGTGTTAAATTTTAAAAACTCGAAAAATATCACTGCCCTATAATGTCTGAAACTAGTTTTTTACCTGCCATAGAAAACGCTTCCCCGACTGAAATATTAACATACCAGAATTCCCGTCTTACAGAAGCATTAAACTATCTGAGCAATAATTCCCCTTTTTACCAGGAGATGTTTTTAAAAAATTCTATTGATCCTTCAAAAATCAGGACCATTAAGGATTTGATTAATATCCCGGTAACAACCAAATACGATTTACAACAACGAAATGAGGACTTTCTATGTGTTCCTAAATCCCAAATCATTGATTTCATTACAACTTCAGGTACATTAGGCGACCCGGTTACTTTCGCCATGACAAATCAGGATTTGGATCGACTTGCATATAACGAGGCCATTTCATTTACCTGTGCCGATGGAAGAAAAACCGATATTTACCAGTTGATGACAACCATCGACCGCCGGTTTATGGCTGGATTAGCTTATTTTCTAGGAATCAGAATGTTGGGCGCAGGCATTGTTCGTGTTGGCAATGGAATCCCTGAACTTCAGTGGGATACCATCCAAAGAATAAAACCAAATGCCATCATTGCCGTCCCCTCCTTTATTCTGAAAATCATCGAATATGCTGAACTTCACAAAATCGACTATAGAAACAGTAGTGTGAAAAGAGCAGTTTGTATTGGCGAACCACTTAGGAATATTAATCTTTCACTCAATACACTAGGAAGAAAAATAAAGGAAAAATGGCCAATCCATCTTTATTCTACCTATGCATCCACCGAAATGGGGACAACATTTACCGAATGTAGCGCAGGAACCGGTGGACACCATCATCCGGAACTGATTATTGTTGAATTTCTCGACGATGACGACCGTCCGGTAAAAGAAGGTGAACTTGGAGAAGTAACAGTAACAACATTGGGTGTGCAGGGAATGCCATTGCTTAGGTTTAAAACCGGCGACATTTGTTACCATTATACAGAACCATGCTCATGTGGCAGAAATACCATGCGTCTTGGTCCTGTGATCGGAAGAAAAAATCAAATGATTAAATACAAAGGGACGACTTTATTCCCACCCGCGCTATATGATATCTTGGATAATATTGATTTCATTTCAAGCTACGTTGTTGAAGTCTTTACCAACCAAATTGGGACGGATGAAATTCTGATCCATATCGGTAGTAATTTCCCCATTGAACAAAAAGAAAAAGATATTAAAGACCATTTCAGAGCAAAATTAAGGGTCGCCCCTTTAATCAAGTTTCAAACCAATGAAGCAATTGGAGATATGCAATCCTTAAAAACAAGTCGTAAACCAATAAAATTTATTGATAACCGAGATAAGTAAATCATTTTTTATATTTTTGGTTATTGGTATTATTACATTTTCCCTTAAAAATTATTGTTCTAAACCTTGATCGTATGATTATGAAAAAAACCAGGATTATCATCTTATTGAGCGTCTTCATGTTCTTTACCCTTGAAAACTTCGCTCAGAAAATCAAGTCAGGCGATGTCAAAATGTTAAAAGGTCAGACCTCCCTGAACCTTCAATATGATTATTCTAAAATGGCTGTCGGAAAGTACAAAAATGAAAAGGATTATGTGGCTGACCATACTGCTACCATGAATAAGCAAAAGCCAGGATCCGGTGATCAATGGGCCGAATCTTGGGTAACCGACAGAGCTGCAAGATTCCAACCGATGTTCGAAAAAAATTTCAATGCTAAACTTTCTGATGTTGGCGTAACAGCAAAAGAAGGAGCTTCAAATGCAAAATATACCATCATTCTAAGGACTGTTTTCGTGGAACCTGGTTTCAACGTCGGGATCACCCGCAAAAACGCCTATATTGATGTGATTGCTGACATTGTGGAGACCTCCTCCCCGGATAAAATTCTGGCTACTATCGAAATGAATAAGCTACAGAATGTTAATATGATGGGCTATGATTATGATACCGGTGGACGGATTCAAAGCTGTTACGACCGTACTGGCGATAATCTTGGTAAATTTCTTGTTAAAAATGCTTTTGAATAATTGCCGGTTCTTTTAATATACTTTTTCCCCATTCACAAAAGTATGTAGAACCTTAACCATGGGAATTCTGGATATGGGTATTTGCATCATATCCTGATCTAAAATTGTAAAATCAGCATTTTTGCCCAGCTCCAGACTTCCAGATTGGTTTTCCATAAAATTGCTTCTGGCAGCCCAAATTGTAATCGAACGTAAAGCCTGTTCACGGGTCAATGCGTTTCCCATCTGAAATCCTTGTTTGGGATGTCCATTTAAATCCCGTCTTGCCACGGCAGCATAAAACGTAAGTATGGGGGATACTTTTTCAATGGGGAAATCGGTCCCATTGGGAAGCCAACCATTCTGATTTAAAAGTGTTTTATAAGCATACGCTTCTGTTATTCGCTTAGATCCCAACCTTTTCTCTGACCAATACATATCGGAGGTGGCATGAGTAGCCTGAACCGAAGGAATCACGGAAAAATCGCTGAAATAATGCAAATCGGATGAATCAACTACTTGTGCATGTTCAATTCTCCAACGTAAATCATTTTTGCTTTTTAACACAGAACCATATATTTCAAGAATCAATCTTACCGCTGAATCTCCAATACAATGCGTATTTACCTGATAGCCATAT
The DNA here is from genome assembly GCA_023231005.1 of Bacteroidales bacterium. Taxonomy (GTDB): domain Bacteria; phylum Bacteroidota; class Bacteroidia; order Bacteroidales; family FEN-979; genus CAIVAT01. Next base: position 17,141 of record JALNWG010000012.1, read on the forward strand.
TTGTAAGCGAGTTCGCAAATCCGTCTTACGGAGTCTGATGGAGTCACCAAAATTCCCATTTTCGAAGGATCATCTTGGTAGGGTTTCTTTAGCAACGCAGTCCTACTTCCCAAACTTCCATCTGCATATAATTTGATGGAACGAACAAATAAACGGTCAGTGATGTATGGCCCTCTGGGTAAAAAATTAGTTAAATTTGCTTTAGTCGGGTTTAACATTGTATAGACCCTCATCTTCAACAATCCTTTTTTCTGCAAAGAATCGATCCATTCAATTTTATTATAATCCAACCCAGCATCGGAAACAGTACATAATCCCACAGCAAAGCATATCCTCTCAGCCTCAGCCAAAAACTTCCGGTTAGTTTCCTCATCTGGTAGAGGGACCAAATTCCGCATATAATCAGCGGCCTTTTCACATAAAATTCCGGTCAATGAACCACTTTTAACATCAACTTCACCCGGGTCAAACTTATTCTTTAAACCGATCTTGGCCTGCTTGAGCGCTTCTTCATTGGCAAGAACAGAATGTCCATCAATACGAATCAACAATACAGGACGATCGGGAAACAACAAATCCAATCTCGATTTATTTGGAAATTCCTTAACAGGAAATAAATTCTGATCCCAACCACGACCAACCAACCAGCCCCCAGAAAATCGATTTTCACCCTTCTTTACACGGTTCAAAACCTCATCAAAGGATCGAGCGCCAATAAGATCAATATATTGCTGGTTTTGAGCCAATCCTAAAAAATGACAGTGAGCATCAATAAACCCTGGAAACACCGGTTTTCCGGCAAGATCTATTACTGAATCAGCCATATATTTTGATTGTAACGACCGGGAATCTCCCAATGCAATAATCTTCCCATCTTTAATTGCCATCGCATCAAATTGACTGTTTTTTTCATCTACAGTGTAAATCTTTCCATGCACAATCAACAAATCAATATGCTCTTTCATAGCACAATCTAAAAAAAATAATGCGGATGAAATTACGATTATCATCCAGAATTTTATTCTCATCTTATCGATTTTCTGATGGTTAAGTCATGGTCAAAAATAAATAAACATTTTTTATAAGAAGTTAAAAATATTTCAAATGATTTACTATTTTTGTACTATTCAAATTCGATATATTAATGAAATATAAATCTATTAATCCTAGGTTTATTGTCGTTTTCTCAGTGATCATTTTTGCAGCCCTGATCAGGCTGCTACCGCATTGGCCAAACTTTACCCCGATTGCAGCTATGGCGCTTTTTGCAGGTACCTATGTCGATAGAAAGAAATATGCTTTCGCCCTTCCGATCGCCGCGATGTTTATCAGCGATCTCGTCATTGGTCTGCACGCTAACATTCCTGCTGTCTACTTAAGTTTTGCCGTCACAGTCCTAATTGGTATGGTTATCCGTAAAAAAGTAAATGTCGGATCGGTCATGCTTGCCTCTTTTTCCTCGGCGGTTATCTTTTTCCTGATAACCAATTTTGCCTCCTGGTTGGCAAGCCCGTTCTATCCTCAGACATTTGCAGGCCTTATTGAATGTTATGTTGCCGGCCTGGTCTTTTTTAATGATGTTACCAATGGTTTGTCATTCTTTATGAATGACCTGCTTGGAACTACTTTCTATTGTGCGGTTTTTTATGGAGCCTTCTTCCTTGTGCAGTTGCGCTTTCCCGTTCTGGATAAATCCAGATTCTGATTACAGGTTTTCCTCTTTAATTATTGAGGATATCCCAATCACTGAGAGACAATAAAATTTCTTTTTGTACTTCCGTTCCAAGATACTGGTTGGAAGAAATATTTCTCCTTATATCTTTGCAGCATTCTTTTGTTGAGATGGCAGATATAATTCATTTGTTACCGGATTCCGTTGCCAACCAAATTGCTGCTGGAGAAGTAGTTCAAAGACCCGCTTCAGCAGTCAAGGAGTTGCTCGAGAATACTATTGATGCCGGCGCATCCGAAATAACTGTGATCATCAAAGAGGCGGGGAAATCATTGATCCAGGTCGTCGATAATGGATGTGGAATGTCTGAATGTGATGCCCGTATGTGTTTCGAACGGCACGCAACTTCTAAGATTCATCAGGCGGACGATTTGCTGGCTATTCGTACCCTCGGTTTTAGAGGAGAAGCTTTGGCTTCTATCGCTTCAATTGCACAGGTGGAACTGAAAACAAAACGGGTGGAAGATGAAATTGGAACCTCCATACTGATTGAAGGAACCAAACTCATTAACCAATCACCCGTTTCTTGCCCAAACGGGACTTCCTTATCCATTAAAAATCTGTTCTATAACGTTCCGGCTCGAAGAAATTTTCTGAAATCAAACACCCTCGAATTAAAATATATTATTGAGGAGTTTTTCCGGGTTGCTATGGTCAATCCGGACATTTCCTTTACTTTTTTCAACCAGGATAAGATTCTCTATAAAATTCTTCCTTCAAATCTAAAACAACGAATCGTTAACCTCTTTGGTAATTCTTTCACCCAACGATTAATACCCATTGAACAACAAACTGCCCTGGTTAACCTCTCCGGTTTTATCGGGAAACCTGAATTTGCCAAGAAAAACCGTGGAGAACAATACTTTTTTACCAACGGAAGATTCATGAAAAGCCCTTACCTGCATCATGCAGTTGAAAATGCTTTTCAGGAATTGATTACGAAAGACTCCTTCCCTACTTATTTTATTTTCCTGGAAGTAGATCCTAAAACCATCGATGTAAATATTCATCCGACAAAAACAGAAATCAATTTTCTGGATATTAAAAGCATTTACGCTATTCTCCATGCTGCGATCAAACAAGCAATCGGAAAATTTAACTTATCCCCTTCCCTCGATTTTGAAGTGGAACAAAGCATGATTCTTCCTCCCCTTCAACCCAATCAACAAATTCGTCCTCCAACCATTACAATCAACCCTGACTACAATCCTTTTGAAAAGAAAGCTAACCCAATACCGGCACCTCATTCAACATCTATGCATCGGGCGACAATTGAAGCCTGGAGCCAGTTTAATCAACCTATTGAAGAAGATATTGCCCCAAAAAAAACACCATGTTTTCAAATTGAGAATTCATTTATCATTACTCAATCCAAAACCGGAATTGTTGTAATTGATCAACAAAATGCTCATGAACGAATCCTCTTTGAACGCCTTTTGGATCGAACAGTAGCTGATGAAATATCGGTTCAACGACTATTAATACCAATTACCCTTCATTTGAGCCCAAATGATTTGCTTTTTTTTCAGGCCTGGAAAGAACAGTTTGACAAACTTGGGTTCGAAATTTCTGATTTCGGCAATGACGACTTGTTGATTCATTCAATTCCATCAACCGTTGGAAATATTCCTTCAGAGGGTTTCTTTGAAACCATTTTAGAATCCTTGAAAGGGCATCCTCCTGATATCAAGTCAGATCATGCTAACATCCTGGCCCGAACCATGGCAAAAAAACTGGCAATTAAAAGAGGAACCAAACTTCATTTATTAGAGATGGAAACCTTGGTAGAAAACCTTTTTGCTTGTAAAATACCAGAAATTTCGCCGGACGGAAAACTAACCATGACCATTCTTTCGTTTGAAGAATTACGAAAGAAATTTAAATATTAATTTCTAAGGAAAGACATGTCAGACCAACAATATAGCCCAGCAGGATTTAGAATTCTACCTCCAGTAGTTAAAAACCTGCTGATTATTAACGGATTATTTTACCTCGCAACAATTACGTTCCAGGATGCATTTGGAATTGACCTCGATAATCTTTTAGGACTTCATTATTTTAAATCTGATCTTTTCCGTCCCTATCAGTTTGTAACGTATATGTTCCTCCATGCGAACTTTGGCCATATCCTGATGAATATGTTCGCCCTTTGGATGTTCGGTTATTTATTGGAGAATTATTGGGGGCCGAAACGGTTTTTAACATATTACATGATTACAGGTATTGGAGCTGCTATAGTACAAACTGCTATTAACTGGTGGGATATTTCAGCAATTCAGGCTGCCGCAACAACCTATGCCGCTCAACCTTCACTCGATGGTTTTATTGCTTTTGTACGTCATTATTACCCAACTTATTATGAAGCTGAAGGGACGGTTCGAAGTTTTATCAATGATTGGACTGTTAATAAAGCAGCACAAAGTTATGCCAGCCAGTCAATAAATTTCGTTGATCAATTAATAAAACTCCAAATGGATGTTCCTACAATTGGCGCATCAGGAGCCGTATATGGTATCCTTCTGGCCTTCGGGATGGTATTTCCCAACATGCTTGTTTACATTTACTTTCTTTTTCCAATTAAAGCAAAATGGATTGTCATCATATACGGGGCATTGGAATTATTTTCAGGGATATCAAACAAACCAAGTGATAATGTTGCTCATTTTGCTCATCTTGGAGGAATGATATTTGGTTTCTTACTAATCTTGTATTGGAAGAAAAAATCCCGCTATTCATAAAATTATGAACTACTCTTCCTATAATAAACCTCAAAACTCGCTGGAGCAATTCAAGCAGTTTTTTAAACAAGGGTCAACACTTTCAACTTTAATCCTTGTTAATGTAGGTGTTTGGGTATTCTTTCAAATTCTTAAAGTATTTCTATTTCTTTTTAATGGACCTGACAACCCATTCATGGGAACTTGGGTAATTCATCATTTCGCAGTTCCTGCCTCCATACCGGTTTTGATCACTAAACCATGGACCCTTGTTACATATATGTTCCTGCATATTGAATTCTGGCACATTTTATTCAACATGCTATGGTTATATTGGTTTGGTAAAATGTTTCTTGAATTTCTAACATCAAGGCAGCTTTTAAGCGTTTATTTTTGGGGAGGAATCGTTGGGGGACTGGTGTATGTTCTTTCTTTCAATATTTTTCCTGTGTTCAATGCTGCTGTAAATGCATCATACGCGTTGGGTGCTTCTGCTTCAGTTATGGCTATTGTAACTGCAATTTCGTTTTACTCCCCTACTTATTCTATCCAGCTTCTTTTCTTAGGAAGAGTTCGGATTCTTTACCTTGCCATTATCCTTTTTGTATCTGATTTTTTTATGATTCCATCCGGAAATGCCGGAGGCCATATCGCACATATCGGAGGAGCATTGTTCGGAATTATTTATATCCTGTCGGTCAAAAAAGTCAAACAAAAAAATGAATTCCGAAAATCGTCTTTTTCACCGACTCAACGACCTTTTACAGACGAAGAATTCAATATCCATAAAAAAGAAAATCAAAAACGAATTGATGATATTCTGGAGAAAATATCCAAGGGTGGATATGACAGCCTTACTAAAGCGGAAAAAGATTTTCTATTCAAAACATCAAATAAAAAGCAATAACATACTGGCATCAGATGAAAAAATGCAATTCTGTTGTAATTAAATTCCTCTTCATTCTTAATATTTTTGCTGTTTTTTTTCTTATCGCTTCCGATATTGCTGCTTATATTAATCCTGGAAAAGTATGGTCATTTGCTTTTTTCGGTCTGGCTTATCCATTCATTCTGTTTATTAATTTGTTTTTCATCCTTTTATGGCTTCTTCTCTGGAATAAGTTCATCTTCCTTTCATTGTTTACCATCTTATTGGGTTGGAATAACTTACAGACAATATGTCCTTTCCCATCCTTTGAAAACAAATCTGTTACCAAAGATCAATTGACTTTGGTAAGTTATAATGTCGATTTGTTCTGGGGTGTTCAACGTTCAGATATTGTCCCTGAAATTCATTCATCCATTACTCAATTTCTTGCTTCAAAGAAGGCAGATATTATCTGTTTACAGGAATTTTACGCGGTCAGTTCTGATTTTCAAAAAACCCTTAAAACCTATGCAGAATCTATTGGTTTTAAACATTTTTTCTTCCATAATTATAGGGAATTTCGAAATAAGCAGAAAATTGACGCATTGATTACCTTTTCAAAATATCCCATTATTAACAATGGAATATTGAAATATCCAGAAAAAGGTCTTTATGCAATTTATACAGACGTGATCATTAACCAGGATACCGTTAGAATATACAATCTTCATTTGGAATCGATTCGCTTTGGGAATGATGATTACTCATTCTATTCAAAACTTACAGACCAGATGGATGAGAATACCCCAATTAAAGAGGGTACAAAAAAAATGCTCTGGAAATTACGCAGAGCATTTATTATGAGAGCTGAAGAAGTAGAATCACTTAAAAGCCACCTTTCCGCTTGTCCTTATCCAATCTTAGTTGCCGGCGATTTTAATGATACGCCCTCATCCTATACCTATCATCAGTTAACAAAAGATCTTAAAGATGCATACCGTTCCACAGGGGCTGAGTCTTATGGCAGCACTTATGCTGGCTTATTTCCGGCATTTAGAATTGATTATATCCTTTATTCCAGTTTTTTTAAAGCAGTCAAATATCAAAAATACCGCCTCAATTATTCCGATCATTATCCGGTTACCGCTTCTTTTACATTAACTCCTTAAAATAATATAACTTGGACTTTGAACTTACTTCGGATTTTATTCCAACTGGTGATCAGCCGGAAGCTGTCCGGCAACTTGTTGAAGGCCTTGAACGGGGAGATCCAGGACAAGTATTGATGGGTGTCACGGGTTCTGGAAAAACCTTCACCATTGCCAATGTAATTCAACAGGTGCAACGTCCTACTCTGGTACTTAGTCACAATAAAACACTGGCTGCTCAATTATATGGTGAATTCAAACAGTTTTTCCCAGAAAATGCAGTCGAATTTTATGTCTCATACTATGATTATTATCAGCCCGAAGCTTATATCCCTGTAACAAATACGTACATTGAGAAGGATCTCTCCATTAATGAAGAGATCGAAAAACTCAGATTGAGCGCTTCCTCTTCTTTACTTTCCGGCAGACGTGATATCATCGTTGTTGCATCGGTTTCCTGTATTTATGGTATTGGAAATCCGGATGATTTCAGCCAAAATGTAATCCGGGTTATTTCTGGGGAACGGATCAGTAGAAACACGTTATTACATTCCCTTGTTAACGGTCTCTATTCAAGAACTGAAGGAGACTTTACCCGAGGACGTTTCAGGGTTAAGGGTGATGTTGTTGATGTTTTTCCAGCCTATCTGGATTTAGCCTTTCGTTTGATTTTTCTCGGTGATATCCTCGAATCCATCGAGTCCTTTGACCCATTAACAGGACGACGTATTGAAACGATGAATTCCATGACTTTATATCCGGCAAATATTTTTGTCACTTCCCAGGATAAAATGCGTAAAGCCTTGGTCGAAATTCAGAATGATATGATCAGGCAAATCACCTTTTTTAAGGAAATTGGAAAGGAGTTGGAAGCTAAGAGATTAGAGGATCGGGTGAATTATGACATTGAGATGATGCGTGAACTTGGCTATTGCTCAGGTATTGAAAATTATTCAAGGTATTTTGATGGAAGAGCTCCCGGATCACGGCCATTTTGCCTCCTAGACTATTTTCCTGAGGATTACTTGTTTGTAATAGATGAAAGCCATGTTTCTATTCCACAAATAAAAGCCATGTACGGTGGTGACCGTTCCCGCAAACAAACCCTCGTTGAATATGGATTCAGGTTACCTTCGGCCATGGATAACCGTCCACTGAAATTTGAAGAATTTCAATCCAAGGTCCGACAGATTATCTATGTTAGCGCTACCCCAGCCGATTTTGAATTACAACAATGTGAAGGTGTCGTTGTGGAACAAATCATCCGCCCCACCGGATTACTTGACCCGAAAGTTGAAGTCAGACCCAGCCAAAATCAAATTGACGATTTGTTGGACGAAATTGATAAAAGAATAAAAAAACAGGAACGGATCTTAGTCACAACACTAACCAAACGAATGGCAGAAGAGTTGACTAATTACTTTACAAAACTTAACATTCGTTGCCGCTATATCCATGCCGATGTAATTACACTTGATCGGGTTGAAATTTTACGGGATCTACGTCTTGGAAATTTCGATGTTTTGGTAGGGGTTAATTTATTACGCGAGGGATTGGATCTCCCGGAAGTTTCTTTGGTCGCCATATTAGATGCTGATAAAGAAGGATTTCTTCGATCGGAACGTTCTCTGACACAAACAGCCGGGAGAGCAGCAAGAAATATTAACAGCCTGGTTATTCTGTATGCGGATAAAGTTACAAATAGCATGTCAAGAATGATGACAGAAACCAATAGGAGAAGAGAAAAGCAGATTCTTTATAACTCAAAAAATAACATTACTCCTACTCAGATTTTTAAAAACACAAAGGATATCATGAGTCAAACCAGTTTGGCTGATGAATCGAAAAAATCACCGACTGCCTATATTGAAGAAAACAACATAGTTGTAGCTGCTGACCCAATAATTCCTTATCTTTCAAAGGATAAACTGCAGAAATTGATCCGAAATACCCGAAAATTAATGGAAGAAGCTGTTAAAAATCTCGATTTTCTTGAAGCTGCACGTTTTCGCGATGAACTCAAAGCTTTACAAGAACGGCTCAAATAAAGTCAATAACTTTTCATTATTGTTAATATCTATTTATACGAGGTCGTACAAAAAAGAATATATTTGCTTACCAATCATAAGCTCTATGAAGAAAAAGATACTCGCAATAGATGATGAAAAGAGTATCCGGTTTATCATCGAAAATACTTTCAACAAAGACTTTGATATCAAAACTTTGAGTAATGGTATGGATGCCTTGTTCTATATGCAATCAGGAAATCTTCCGGATGTAATAATATGCGATGTAGAAATGCCGGTTTTAAATGGATTTGAATTTATCCGAAGAGTTCGGGAGAGTGGTTTCTTTGAAGAAATCCCTCTGATCATGCTTTCTGGAAAAGAAGAAAGCGCGGATAAAATCAAGTGCTTTGAGATGGGAGCAGATGATTATGTTCTTAAACCTTTTAATCCGAAAGAACTAATTGTCAGAATTAAACGTCGGTTGGAATCAAAAGAATTATATACTCAGAGAAGAGGAGTTTAAATATTTATGGATCAGCCAGTAAATATTCCTTTGAAAATCCTGTACATTGGAACTGATTCCCAATTAATTGAGCTTTTCCAAAAAAGCAATTTATTTGAAGTCATACAAAAAGACAATGGTTTGGCCGCCTTATCCTGGCTGACAGATAATTCTTTCGACCTTTTTGATATCAATAAAGATACACAGTTCCAAAAAACTTATAAAGAAAACCAGGACATTGATGCCATCATTGCCGAAATAGTTCTTCCCGGTATAAATGCCCTCACTTTTTACAGAAAACTCAAATTATATAAATTCTATCAGTCAAAGCCATATATTATCCTCTCTCTGAATCGAGATAATGCAATCAGGCTGGATGCTTATTCCATGGGAGTTGATGATTTTTACCACAATGTCATTGATTGTGAAAAAATTTATAGCCGTATCCTGTTTTTAAAAAAATTTAAAGCAGAATACATTCCCAAACCACTCGATTTTCAGGATAAAGAGATGACTCCTTATGTTACTCCTTTGCCTAAAAGAGTCTTTGACCTCGCAATCTCGTTTTTTGCTTTGCTGATCCTCTCCCCAATTATGTTACTTACGGTAATTGCCATTCTTCTTGAATCCAGTGGTAAGGTCTACTACATTTCCAAGCGGGTAGGTGCAAATTATAAAATTTTCGATTTTTATAAATTTAGATCCATGTACCCGAATGCAGATACCAGAGTTAAAGATTTTGCTCATTTAAATCAATACATTGGAGAATCTGTTGAAGAAGTTTGTTCAGAATGTGCAAAATTGCCTTCAAACCAAACTTGCTCCCCACTGGTTTATTATGATGGAGAACAAATATGTGAACGGCTTGCGAACAAACGTCATAATGCCAAAAAAGCATTTCTTAAAATAAAAAATGATCCGCGAATAACAAAAGTGGGAAAATTCATTCGGATGTCCAGTATCGATGAACTGCCTCAACTTTTCAACATCATCAAAGGGGATATGTCTATTGTGGGGAACCGGCCTCTTCCCCTAAATGAAGCCGAAGCATTGACAAAGAAAAAATGGAGCCGTCGGTTTCGTGCTGCTGCTGGTTTAACAGGTTTATGGCAAGTGGAAAAACGAGGCCGAAAAGGGACAATGTCTGAAGAAGAGCGTTTTGCTCTGGATAACTATTATGCCGAACATAATTCCTTTTGGGGAGATTTTAAAATCATCCTGAGAACGGTTACGGTATTTATTCAAAAAGAAAATGTTTAAGTATTCCGAAAAAACGAACTGGTTGGTTATGAAAACAAAATACTGTTACTTAATTCTTGTCTTCCTGTTTACATCTCCCATGATTTTCGTTGGACAAGGATTCATGAAAATTGCCACCCATCCTCAAGATTCTACTATTGAATTCAACCCTTTTGTTGATGATATAACATTACGCATTCCACAACTCGAAGATCTTATCGACTCTGCCATTGTACACTCCCCTTTACTCTGGTCCCAGGATGCCGATATCGCTATTTGGAAATATAAAGTGAAAACTGCAAAAAGAGAATGGATGCAGAATCTTTATATCGATGGCCAACTGCAGAATGATATCTGGGATGCATTAACAAATAATAGACCAACATACGGTGATAACAATTCCATCGTTTCCTATCAGAATAATTACCGTTATTTGGCGAGTATCAGTCTCAGGTTACCAATGGATGATTTTTGGGATAGAAAAAATCGCATTAAAACAGCCAATAAAGAAGTCGAAAAAGCCATAGCCATCAAATCAAGTGAAATTATTGAATTACGGAAGATTATCATCGTTCAATACAATCAGCTAATTGTCAATCAGCGTATCTTGAAAATTGCAAACGATAACGTTATAGCAAATGCCCTACAGAAAGAAATGGGCGATAAGGAATTTTTGAATGGGCAAACAACATTATATGAATTGGCCTATATCAATGAAATGTACCGGAAAGCTGTAACAGATTTTGAACAATCGAGAAATGAATTCTATAATGCCTACATGATTTTACAAGAAATCGCTGGTATTAAATTTAACGTTATTAATAAAATTGACTTTTGAAAATAATATATTTCATCCGGCTGCTTCAACGGCACATCTTACTTTTGGTTATTGTACCACTTATAATTGCTGCTGTCGTTTTTTTCTTGACAAGAAAAAGTCAATGGTCCTTTTATAGTGAAACTACAATTTATACTGGTGTTACATCTGGGTATTCAGTACAACAACAAACCACTTCCGACATGATGGCCACGATGGCCTCATTTGATAATCTCATCAACCTTATTAAATCAAGGCAAACGCTTGAAGAAGTATCTGTTAGTCTGTTAGCGCAGGATCTGCTCCTGGATCATTACGACTCACGTTATATTTCTAAAGAAAACTATGAAGACTTGCTATCGAAAGTACCTTCCGATGTCATTGAAATCGTAAAAAAAGCTAAAAGAAACGATAAGCGCTACCGCCGATCATCCTCCAGAAATATCTCCAGCATTGACTCTGTCCCCAATGATTTAGAGTCTAATGAAGTCGATAATAACACTGCCAACCAAACACCGGCTCGTACAACTGGAAAATTTCATATTGTTAAACCTGGTGAAACGATGTATTCCATTGCGAAATCAAATGGGCTAAGTGTTCATGAGTTGATGTCGTACAACAATCTGAAAGGAAATACCATTTCTGTGTCACAAAAACTAATTGTGAACAATTCTGAAATATTACCTGAAGCCTCCCCTGCACCTCAAAATGAGAGCGAATCAGAACCATCTACATCAAATTCAAAGGATACCGTCTCACAGGTTCATGATTATTTCACCAACTCAGACACGTTAATCTCTACAAACCGGAATATTCAGGATTCAACAACCTTCGCAAAGATTGTTAATCGATTGCTTGCGTACGGACATCAAAACGATTTTAATTTCATTTATAAACTTTGGAACTCGGAAGATGACCGTTTTTATAGCATTAAATCACTTTCCACAGTGGGAATCTACAGAGTTCAAAATAGCGATCTCGTAAAATTAACCTATACCAATCCTGATCCCGGAATTTGTCAACAAACCCTGGTATTCCTTACTAAGGTTTTTATCATTAATTATAAGATATTGAAACAAAATCAGACGGATGCTGTAATTCAATACTTTAAACTTCAGTTGGAAGATGCGGCCCGCAGGTTAAAAAAAGCAGAAAATGATTTTTTAATCTTTAACGAACGGAATAACATCATCAACTATAACGAACAAACCAAGGAAATTGCCATCACAAAGGAAGAACTTGACGTTACTATACAAAATAAGCAAATTGCATTCGCATCTTCTGATGCAGCTATTAAAATAATTGAGAAAAAACTGGAAACTCATGGCAAACTTTCATTGAACACAAGTGCGATTTTACGGTTACGAAATGAGTTGGCAGAAACGACAATGCAAATTGCCAATATTGAAATCGACTTGGGAAACGATTCGGCAACGATCCAGCAGCTATCAAGATTAAAAGAAAAAGCCGAAAAAATTAAATTAGAAATAAAAAATAATATTGATCGACTCTATCTTGTAACCAACAGCGTTGAAGGTTTACCTCTAAAAGATCTCCTCAATGCATGGCTTTCCAATGTGGTTGGGTATGAAGAAAGTAAAGCAGCTCTCAGGGTGCTTGCAGAACGTAAAAATCATTTTCAACGTGTTTATGAAGTTTTCGCCCCATTGGGTGCAGAAATGAAACGACTCGAACGGTTGATTTCCGTGACCGAAAGTGAGTTCCTGCAATTGCTACATGATTTGAACCTCGCAAAACTTAAACAACAAGATGACGAGCTTTCCACGAATCTAAAGGTCGTTGACCCTCCTTATTACCCACTTAACCCAATCAGATCCAAAGCATTGCTTCTTGTCCTTCTTTCTGCTGTTGTAGGATTTGTTCTGATAGTAGCAATTATCCTTCTCCTCGAATTTTTTGATACTACTATTAAGACTCCTGAACGTGCCGAACGCTTTATCAACCTAAAAGTAGCTGGTGTATATCCTCAGATCACCAAACAAATCTATGATGTTGATATTGGATTTATTTTGCCACGATTAGTTGAAATTTTAGCGCAAAATATCAAACTTGTTTTGTCCAGAGCTAACATCTCACACAACCAGATGCCCATCATGATTCTACTTTTCAGTACACGAGATGCAGAAGGGAAAACTTGTATAGGCAGAGAATTAAGTAGGAAACTCAAGTCATTTGGCGAAAATGTTCTTTTCCTTAATTATATCAAGGATCAACCCGGAAGCCAAATCTATCAGACTGGCAATGAGCTTATTCCACCAACTGATGATGAAATTCAATATGTGATAAAGGATAATTTCTTTGATCACAAGGAAATTTCATCGCTCCTTGAGGGATACGAACATATCGATTTAATGAGTTATGATTATATTTTCGTTGAAATTCCTTCATTAATCAACAATGCATATCCTCTGGAATTAATCAGAAAATTTGATTTTTCTCTGCTCATTACTAGAGCAAATCGTTCGTGGACCGATGCTGATACTACTGCATTGAATGCATTTTTACCCTTGTTTAAACAAAATGCACAAATCGTTCTTAATGGGGTTGAATTGATATATCTCGATGCGATCTTTGGAGAACTTCCCCGTCAAAGATCTAATTTAAGAAGAGTTATAAAACAAATTTTAACATTAAGATTTCACGAAAAGAATTTGAATTAAGATTGAAAAGAGCTCTGTTAAAATTAGTTAAGGATCTTAACTTTCTTTCTTTAGCGGCGAACTTTTCAACCGCAATTATGGGTCTATTGTCGTTCATGATCCTAATGCGCATGCTATCAATCCCCGATTTTGGGAAGTGGGTACTCTTCACTGCGCCAGCATCCTTGATTGATATGTTGAGATTTGGCCTCAGTAAAGAAGCATTGGTACGGTTCCTGTCATCCCCTACCCCCGAAGATCGAAAATATTATCTCGGATCTAGCTGGCTCATTGGCTTCCTCATTATCATTCCAATTGCTATTATTTTGTGGAGTCTTACGTTTATTATCCCGGATGCTTTAAATAGTAGTGGCTATAATGTTTTTTGTTATTGGTACCCCCTACTTGCCATTATCAATCTCCCATGGAATTATGCATGGACTATTTTTCAAGCTGAACTTGAATTCGGAAAAATTTTCTGGATTCGTTTTTTTAACTTATGCTCCTTCCTGGTTATCATTTTTTTCGCTTACCTTTTTGTAGAAATCAATATCACCGCAGTGGTAATTATTTATCTTCTTACCAACTTTGCCACATCAGCATTCTGCATAGTAAAAAAATGGACCGGATTAGAAAATCTCAGATTCATCTCTAAGATAAAAATGAAAGAAGTGTTGCGATACGGAAAATTCTCTATGGGAACAAAGGTCGGGAGTAGTTTATTGAAAGGAGCCGATAGTTTCATCATTTCTTTCAGCGCATACTGTGGCCCCGCCGGTGTCGCCATGTATGCTATCCCACTTAAATATGTTGAATTGATCGAAATTCCACTCATAAGCTTCGCAACTACAGCATTCCCAAAATTATCTAAAGCGAGCATCGATAAAAATGCTCAACAGTTTCGCGATATTTTTTATTCCTATACAGGAGTCGTCGCTTTCTTGTTTATCGGAATCGCTGCTATTAGTCTGGTACTCAATAAATATTTTATTTTATTTATTGGTGGAGACCAATACAAAGACCTTCTGACACCCATTTCATATATCATGATAGCATTCATTTTATATGGCACACTCCTGCCTCTTGACCGTTTCACTGGGGTTGCTCTCGACAGTTTAAATAAACCCCATCGGAATTTTCAAAAAGTGCTATGGATGACAATAGCTAATATAATAGGTGATATTTTTGCCATTTTCGGAATGCATTACCTGCTTCCTAATTTGCCCGTTACTACGCTTCTACTTTTCGTTGCTGTTGCTTCAATCGTGTTTTCTCTTCTTGGAATCGTGATTGGCTACCGATTCCTTCAACAGGAAATTGAAATTTCTTTCTTTGACATTTTTAAACGAGGGTATCATTTTTATAAGGATCATACGCTCAGATTATTACATAAAAAAACAATTTAGCAATTGCTGTGGAACATATAAATCCATTTCACGACCAAACAGGCGCTGACCGACTGAAGAACCCCTTCATGATCGGTTCTGTGTTAATAATGGCGATTGGAATTGGCTTTATTATTGCCAAAGGCGGATTTACAATTGCTTCAATTTTGATGGTAGCACCCGTTGTAATCTATGCTTTGAACCGGGTCATTGCTAGGCCGGAAGATGGATTGACATTTGCATTCATACTCAACTTTATTTTAATGGGGCTTCAAAGATATATTCCAGTTAAGATGGGTTATCTGATGGACATTACAGAAATAGTAATCTACATCGCCATTTTCTTTCACTATTTTGACAAAAAGATAAATATCTCTTCATTAAAATCCGACCTTGTAATTTTAGCCCTGATCTGGTTTATATATATCTGTCTGGAATTCTTTAATCCTGAGGCTATTAGTAAAGCCGCATGGTTTGCATCCTTTCGCGGAATAGGATTTTACATGATTCTCACAATTCCATTGGTTTATCTTCTTTATAATTCCCCAAAGCATCTTGACAAATTTCTTATGATCTGGGGGGTATTTTCGATTCTCGCCTCCATCAAAGCATGGATGCAGTTAAATATAGGGCCTGATCCATGGGAGCAAAAGTGGCTTGACGAAGTTGGAGGTATAACACATATAATTTGGGGTAATCTTCGTGCATTTTCTTTTTATACGGATGCAGGACAATTTGGTGCCGCTCAGGCACAAATAGGATTAATAGCCTCCATCCTGATGATTAACGAAAAAAAAACCGGTAAACGTGTTTTTTGGATTATTGTGATGATCGCAGGATTTTATGGCATGTCGGCCTCTGGAACCCGAGGAGCCATTTTTGTCCCGATGGGTGGATTATTTCTCTACATCATTCTTCGTAAAAATTTCAAGGCAGTCCTCATTGGCGGAATTATTTTGGCAATTTTCTATTCTTTTATGAGATTTACAACGATCGGAAATAGCAACTATCAGATTTTTAGGATGCGAACTGCTTTTGTCCCAGATGAAGATGCTTCTTATCAGGTGCGTTTAAAAAACCAGCGATTATTTGAAGATTATTTAAAAACAAGACCTTTCGGCGGAGGAATTGGTCACGCAGGTGACCGAGCACTACAATATACCCCAGGCACCTTTTTATCAAGTGTAGCAACAGATAGCTGGTTCGTGTTGATTTGGGCCGAATGTGGAATTGTCGGATTATATCTTCATTTGTTCATCCTTGGATACATCATTGGAAAAGGGACCTATCTCTGTATGTTTAAACTCAAAGACCCTGATATACAAGCGAAAATCAGCGCTTTGCTTTGTGGTATTTTCGGTATTATGGTTGCGAGTTATGGAAATGCAGTTCTAGGACAGTTTCCTACGGGTTTACTTATTTATGCAAGCATGGCTTATGTTATGTTAGGCCCTGGAATAGATAAAATGGTTATAGAAAATAAGACAGAATAAAACATTAAACCAAAAAATATGGAAGGTGTCGTTGTTCACATGATCATAGGATTGATCCTTTTTACCCCAATTGGGTTTTTAACTGCAATGTACCAGGATCGGAAGGCTATCAAGGAAGAAGAAAAAAAGCACACTAAGGAACGTCTCAATGGATGATCCTGCTATCATTAAATATCCCCTCGTTTCTGTTATCACTGTAAATTACGACCAACCAGAAATTACTTGTGATCTGATTGAGTCGTTCAGAAAAATTACGTATCCTTCCATTGAAATTATTGTTGTTGATAACGATTCGCCAACGCATGATCCAGACATTATTTTTCAACGCTATCCATATATAAACCTTATAAAAAGCGATCGAAATCTTGGTTTTGCAGGTGGCAATAACCTGGGTATTAATATCGCCAAGGGGAAATATGTGCTGCTGATTAATAATGATACGGAAGTTACGCCAGGGTTTCTGGAACCTTTAATAGCAAAGTTGGAACAAAATCCGGATATCGGAATCATTAGTCCGAAAATCAAATATTTTTATAAGCAGACTATTATTCAATATGCCGGATATTCCCCGATAAACCCAATAACAATCCGGAATAAAGGTATCGGCTTTATGGAAGAAGATCTTGGTCAATATGAAGAAGATCGTGAAACCAATTATGCTTTTGGTGCAGCCATGATGATCCCAATGGAAGTCATCAGAAAAGTAGGTTTGATGGCTGATATCTTTTTTCTCTATTATGAAGAACTGGATTGGATACAGCGAATTAAAGATGCCGGTTATAAAGTATATTATATCCACAATTCACTTGTATATCATAAAGATTCCATCACGACTGGTTCGATGAGTCCATTAAAGATCTATTATCTGAATAGAAACAGGATTTTATACATGCGACGGAACATTCATGGCTGGAAGGCATTTGTTTCTTCCCTTTATCAAGGAATGGTTGCTGTTCCTAAGAACATTACAACGTTTTTGATCAAAGGTCAGACAAATCTTTGTCATGCATACATAAATGCCATTTTGTGGCATCTTAGGAATTTATTCAATAAAGAATTGCATAACAACCCTCATATAACCTAAGGAACTAATAGAACAACCACGATGGCACATAAGGAATATCCACTCGTTTCTATTGTTTCAGTAAATTATAATAACTCGGAAGATACTTGTGAAATGATCGAATCACTCACGAAAATCACATATCCGAACATTGAAATTATTATCATTGATAATAATTCCCCCAATGATAACCCAAAAATCATTAAACAACGTTTTCCTTCAATAATCCTTTATGAAAGCATCATTAATTATGGTTTTGCAGGTGGTAACAATCAGGGAATCATGCGAGCACGTGGCGAATATGTCCTGCTCTTAAATAATGATACCATTGTTGATAAAGGTTTTTTAGAACCCTTGGTCGCAAAGCTCGAATCAAATAAATCGATTGGAGCTGTAAGTCCAAAACTAAGATACTATTACGACCGATCCATCATTCAGTATGCGGGATTTGCCCCGATCAACCACCACACAATGCGCAATTTTGCAATCGGTCATAAAGAAAAAGATATTGGACAGTATAATAAAGATGCCGAGACTGCTTATTCACATGGTGCCGCCATGATGGTTCCGATGAAGATAATCAAGGAAATTGGAATGATGTCGTACATCTTCTTTTTATATTATGAAGAAGCGGATTGGTGTTACAGGATCAAACATGCCGGATATAAAATATTTTATGTTCATAATTCCTTGGTATATCATAAAGAGTCTGTTTCAGTTGGGAAATTAAGCCCAATGAAGGTTTATTATTTGAATCGTAACCGCCTCGTTTTCATGCGAAGAAATGTTTTTGGCAATGATTTCGTAATTGGCATTCTATATCAGTTAATGATTGCTATTCCAAAAAATGCACTTAAATATCTTTTTAAAGGGAATTTTTCACTGTTTTACGCCTATGTACGGGCATTGGGTTGGCATTTGAAACGATCATTGAGTACGAATATTCATAATAATCCTTTTTTATAATAAGTCTTTAGTATAACGGTATATTTATCCTTAACTTTGCTTTACAGGTAATTCCTCTTCTCCAAAAACCAGGATACGGATGGCAAAACATTATTTGATATTTTTCCTCCAGATTTTTGAGGTAATTCTATTTATTTATTTTACTGTTGCAGCACTGTACGTATTTATATTTTCGATTTCAGGACTTTTCTATTATCCTCAGAAAAAGAAAATAGATAATAAAAAACGAAAATTTGCCGTCCTGATACCAGGATATAAAGAAGATGATGTTATTATTGATGTGGCCCGTAATGCCCTGAACCAGGATTACCAATCAACTCACTTTGAAATAATTGTGATTGCTGACTCCTTCCAGCAACAAACACTTCAAAAATTAAAGGAACTTCCAATTCAGGTTATTGAAGTCTCTTTTGAAAAGAGTTCCAAAGCCCGAGCACTCAATAAAACGATGAGCATTTTACCAGATAACTACGATGCAGTTATCATCCTTGATGCCGATAATATCCTGGCCACCAACTTCATTACCTTAATGAATGATGCTCTATCAACAGGATTTGTAGCCGTTCAGGGACATCGAAAATCAAAAAACTGCAACACTCCCTTCGCAATCCTGGATTCTGTCAGCGAAGAAATTAATAACCATATCTTTCGTAAAGGTCATCGGGTACTTGGACTTTCATCTGCCCTGATCGGAAGTGGAATGGCATTTGACTATAAACTATTTAAAGAATATATGTCAACTATTGATTCATTTGGAGAAGATAAAGAATTGGAAATTAAATTATTGAAGCACAACAACACGATTGAATATTGCGAAAATGCTTGTGTTTATGATGAAAAGGTTCAAAAAACAAATGTTTTTCTGGTTCAAAGAACCAGATGGCTGGCTAATCAACTGATCTATGCAAAAGATTATTTCTTTTCCAGCCTTAAGGAACTCATTATTCATGGCAACATAGATTATTTTGATAAAGTATTCCAGCAATTTTTACCACCAAGAATATTCTTAGTTGGATTCCTTTTCATTATATCATTTATTTCACTTTTTGTAAATCCGATCATTGTTTCTCTTGTTTGGATTGGGCTAACCGTAATATCAACCATTTCTTTGCTGATTTCAATTCCTTTAAATTATTTCAATTCACAAACATTAAAAGCAGTGCTTTATTTACCACAGGGTTTTGTTTTCATGTTAGGTTCTCTCTTCAGAATTTTCAAAGCAAAACAAAATTTTGGGCATACTATTCATACCGTTCAACATGACAAAAAACATTGAATAATAGATCATTATGAATTTATTTTATTCAATTATAAATATAGTTCAACTCATATTTCTTGTCTATTTCACTGGATCAATCGCATATCTGTTGATATTTGCAGTTGCCGGGTGCTTTAAGAGAGATGATATTCAATATATTACATTACAAAAAAGGAATATCGCGATTATCATCCCAGCATTTAAGGAAGATGCGGTGATCATTGAGGTGATTGAATCTGCTTTGAAGCAAAACTATCCCGCTTCATCTTACCAAATCATCCTGATTGCCGATTCTTTTAAACAGGAAACTTTGAATGTAATTCGTTCCTTGCCAATTACACTCGTTGAAGTTGCTTTCGATTTCAGCACAAAGGCAAAATCGCTGCAAGTTGCACTTAATTATCTTCCTGATAACACAGACCTTGTATTGATCCTAGATGCAGATAATATAATGGAAGAAAATTTTTTAAATAAAATTAATAGTGCGGCTGAATCTTCTTATAAAATAATTCAATGTCACAGGATTGCTAAAAACACCAATACGTCCTTTGCCGTGCTTGATGCGATCAGTGAGGAAATCAATAACAATATCTTCAGAAGTGGTCACACCGCACTTGGAGTATCATCTGCTTTGATCGGTTCAGCTATGGTTTTTAATATCGAGATGTTTCGGAAGTACATCCCTAAACTCAATGCTATTGGCGGATTTGATAAAGAACTCGAACTCATGATATTGAGGGACAAAGTAAAGATCCAATATCTGAAGAATGCCTACGTGTTCGATGAAAAAGTTCAGAATGCCAATGTTTTTTATAAACAACGTAAACGATGGATCTATTCACAGTTTTACTTCTTTGGGAGGGACTTCCTTCTATCAATCTATCATCTTTTCACTCACCGTAATTTTGATTACTTTGATAAAACCCTTCAATTTTCTTTACCCCCACGTCTAATTCTTCTGGGGACTGTTGGATTTGTGAATATATTAAACCTCTTTTTCATTAATCAACCTTATCAATACTGCTGGTTGGGCCTTTTAATTCTGATCTGTCTGACCTTGCTTATTTCCATCCCAAGAAAATTTTTTTGTGTTAAAACCCTTAGGGCTTTAATCAATTTGCCAAAAATATTTTTTCTAATGATTCTGATCCTATTGAAAATCAGAGGAAGTAATAAAGGATTTATACATACAGAACATGATTTTTATAATACTTCCTCAAAAACATACAAATCATGAAAATTGGTATCGAAGGTCAACGTTTATTCCGAAAAAAGAAGCATGGAATGGATATGGTTGCTTTGGAATTGGTGAGAAATCTTCAAGAAATCGATCAACAAAATGAATACTTTATCTTTGTTAAAAATGATGTAAACCGTTGCCTTGAAGAACGCCCAAATTTTCATATTGTTGTAGTTCCATCAGCACCCTACCCTATTTGGGAACAGTTTAGCTTACCTATCGCTGTAAGAAAAGCCGGATGCCAACTGTTACATTGCACAAGCAATACTGCTCCAATTTTTACGTCTGTTCCGCTGATCGTAACCCTTCACGACATCATTTTTATGGAAAGCCTGAGTTTATTAAAAAAAGGGTTTTCTGCTTATCAGAAATTCGGAAATATGTACCGGCGGTTTGTTGTACCTCTTGTGGTAAAAAAAAGCAAACAGATTATTACAGTTTCGGAATTTGAAAAAAAAAGAATTGGTGATTTCTTTCATATTAAAGATGAGAAGTTGCATGCTATCTATAATGGAGTTAGTAACCATTTTAAACCCATTGACAACAAGGAAGAGCTGGAAAGGATCAAGGAAAAATACAAGCTCCCTGATAAGTTTTTCTTTTTCTTTGGGAATACCGACCCTAAAAAAAATACCGCTGGTGTTCTCAAAGCATTATCACTTTTTCTTCAATCATCTGACAAAAAAATACCGCTAGTGATGCTCGATTTTGACCGGAATGAGCTTGATAAAATCGTTGCTAATATAGGTGATGCTGAACTCGAACATTACATCAAATTAATTGGGTATGTGCCAAACGATGAGCTGCCTGCTGTTTATTCATTAAGTACGATCTTTCTCTATCCTTCATTACGGGAAAGTTTTGGTATTCCAATGCTGGAGGCAATGGCATGCGGAATTCCCGTTATAACATCAAATACAAGCTGTATGCCCGAGGTAGGAGGAACTGCTGCTTTGTTCATTGATCCATTTAAACCAGAAGAAATCGCAGATGCCATTAACAAATTATTATCCGACCATAAATTATGTGAAAAAATGATTGTGGCAGGATTTGAAAATGCCCGTAAATTCTCTTGGAAAACAATGGCAGAAAATGTTCTTCACCTATATCAGGATGTTGAAAATTCGAAATGCTAACAGAACCAAAATCAAATGGATATTGTAGTTACCGGTCTTCAGGCCTTTGACAATTCAATTGGAAGCAATTGTATCAATCTGGCGTTAGAATTCTCTAAACATCATCGGGTTCTTTATGTAAACTATCCGGTCGACAGATTAACCATGTTCCGCGAACGGCATGATCCAAAAATGCAAAAACGGAAAAGAATTTTAAGAGGGGAAATTGAAAATCTTGTAAAAATCAAAGACAATTTCTGGAATCTTTATCCACTGACCATTCTTGAGTCAATCAGTCAGATTTCAAATAATGCCCTATTTGATTATCTCAATAAGATTAATAATCGCCGTTTTTCCGAACAGATTTTGCTTGCTATCCGGAAATTGGATTTTAAAGATATTATACTTTTTAATGATAGTGACATGTTCAGAAGTTTCTATTTGAAAGAGCTTCTGCACCCCAGTCTGTATATTTATTACTCTCGTGATAACCTGATCGCTGTTAATTGGTGGAAGAAACAAGGCATCCGCCTTGAAGCAGCTTTAATTAAAAAATCTGATTTGGCTGTTGCAAACTCTACATTTCTGGCTAATTATCTAAAACAGTTTAATCCCAACTCATTTTATGTTGGCCAAGGTTGCGATGTAAGCACTTTCGATATGCAGTTAATCAAATCGGTTCCTTCCGATATCCAAGGAATTACAAGTCCAATCATTGGATACATCGGAGTTCTATATACCTTACGGCTTGATATCAGTATCATTTATTATATAGCCAAACAGCGGCCAAATTGGTCAATTATTTTGATCGGCCCCGAAGATGAGAACTTTAAATCGAGTGAATTGCATCATCTCGATAATGTCTATTTTCTCGGAAGTAAAGAACCTATCGAGCTTCCCTCCTATCTGTCAACCTTTGACGTTGCAATTAATCCTCAGATTCTCAACAAAATAACTATTGGTAATTACCCTAGAAAAATTGATGAATATCTGGCCATGGGGAAACCAGTTGTGGCAACATTAACCGAAGCTATGAAAGTTTTTGAAGACTATTCATATCTTGCTAATTCTAAAGAGGAATATTTAATGCTTATTGAAAAAGCTCTTAATGAAAATTCGCCAGATCTTGCAAAAAAACGTGAAGAATTTGCACGAAGTCATACTTGGGAAGCCAACGTAAATGAAATATATAAAGCGATCGATCTAGTTAAAAACACTGATCCCTCTCCACAAAATCAAAGTAAAGTCACTTTAATTCAACGTATAAAGTCAAACAAAAAAGTAAAGGAGTTTCTGATTCATTTGATGACTCCCAGAAATCAAGCCCGCCCACGATATTGGATTAAGCTCCTTGTCAACCCATTTGTACATAAAAAAGGGAAGCGTTCATTAATTCGCAAACATACTCGCATGGATGTTTTTCCATGGAATGATTTTATCCTTGGTGATGATTCGACCATTGAAGATTTTTCCACTGTGAATAATGGTGTTGGTCCAGTAATTATTGGCAACCACACACGAATCGGACTAAGTAATGTTCTCATTGGCCCTGTGAAAATTGGTAACAATATCATGTTTGCTCAAAACATTGTTCTTTCAGGGCTTAACCATGGATATGAAGATATCTCAATTCCACCATCTAAACAAAAGACCACAAAGGCCGAAATCGTCGTTGAGGACGATGTTTGGATTGGATCAAATTCTGTTATTTTAGCCGGTGTGACTATCGGAAAGCATGCTGTAGTTGCAGCTGGCAGTATCGTTACCAAAAATGTCCCTCCTTTCTCAGTTGTTGGCGGAAACCCAGCCAAAATATTGAAACAATACAATTGCGGGACAAAAACATGGGAAAGGAAATTATCATGATTGAAGTAAAAATTATTTTCTGGGTTTTCTTTTTTCTGATTTTCTATACTTATCTCGGATATGGAATTTTACTTTATTTTCTTGTCAGGTTAAAAAGGGTATTCGTAATAAAGAAACCCACCCTGATCACGGAAAAATTCGAACCTGAGGTAACCTTGTTTGTTACTGCATATAATGAAAAGGATTTCATCGATCTGAAAATGCAAAATACCTTTTCCCTTGATTATCCAAAGGAGAAGATTAAAAATGTATGGGTGACTGATGGATCTGATGATGGAACGCCAGAAATACTTCGACAATATAAAGATGTTGAAGTGTACCATTTGCCGAAACGTGCTGGTAAAATTGCAGCAATGAACCGTGGAATCCAATTCGTCAAAACGCCAATTGTTATTTTTTCTGATGGTAATACCCTGTTAGGTAAGGAATCCATCCAGCGTATTGTAAAACTCTTTGAAGATCCAAAAGTTGGTTGCGTTTCAGGTGAAAAACGGATATTCTCAAAAGATTCTGCAGCTGCAACAGAGGGAATTTATTGGAAATATGAGTCCTTTTTAAAAAAACTTGACGCACAATTATATTCTGTTGTTGGTGCAGCCGGAGAATTGTTTGCTGTTAGAACAAGCTTATTTCAGATCGTTGAACCAGATACTTTACTTGATGATTTTATCATTTCCCTACGTATTGCTCAACAAGGTTACACCATCCAGTATGACCCGGATGCCTATGCCATCGAAAATCCTTCGGCGAATGTCAGAGAAGAATTAAAACGAAAAATCAGGATTTCAGCTGGTGGCATTCAGTCAATACTTAGATTAAAATCTCTCCTGAATCCTTTTAAATATGGTTGGCTTTCATTTCAATATGTTTCGCATCGTGTTCTCCGATGGACGCTGGCTCCATTAGGGCTCTTGGTCCTTCTTATCTGTAATTTTCTGATATCATTACAACAAGGACTTTTCAATTTTTCAAATTATTATACATGGCTTTTGTGGCTCCAGATAACATTCTATATTCTTGCACTGTTAGGCTGGTTCCTCGAACAAAAAAAAATAACAGTGAAATTGCTATACATACCCTATTATTTCTTCATCATGAATTTAGCGGTATATCTTGGTTTTTTCAGATATATTAAAAAGCAGCAATCGGTAAATTGGGAACGCGCAAAAAGGGGGTGAATAAAACAACCATGCTATGAAAATTTTGAAATTAATAGCTCGTACTCTGGTTTTGATGATCCATTTTGTTTTGATCATTTCCTCCATTTATGCTCAACATACATACTGCAAATTAATGATTCCACTTGGAATAAATGATGTTAATGGCAGAACAAATGCAACCACAATACATCCCGGAGATACAATATGTTTACTTCCAGGCCACAAATCTTATCTGGCTTTATCTTATATTCATGGCACAAAGGATGCTCCTGTTGTTATTTGTAATGTTGACGGATTAATATCTATTTCAGGACACTATTTTGGACTCAGAGTTGATTCTTGTTCCCATCTAAAACTGACCGGATCAGGACTGAGCGGATTAAACTATGGAATTCAAATTTCCGATGTCAAAGGGGCAGGGATTTCTATCGAAAATTTAAGTACCGACATTGAAATTGAACGGGTCGAAGTAGCGAGGACTCAATTGGTCGGGATATTTGCAAAATCTGATCCTGATTGCGATCTTAAATCAGTCAGAGGTAAATACACGCTTAGGAATTTAATAATTCATGATGATTTTTTTCATCATACGGGAATGGAAGGTATGTATATAGGAAGTTCATTTTATGAAGGAAAAACTATAACATGCAACGGAAAAGACACAATTGTTTTACCCCATCTTTTAAAAGGTGTAAAAATTTACAATAATATTATTAAAGATACTGGATGGGACGGAATTCAGGTGTCCTGTTCTGATTCCTGTTCCGAGATTCATGACAATTCTATTCAAAACGATAGTGATTCGGCTTTTTTTAATCAAATGAGCGGTATTATGATTGGAAAAGGTTCCGTTTGTGATTGCTATAATAATATTATTCAAAATGGAAAAGGAGATGGAATTGACTTGTTTGGTTTGGGAGGACAGAGAATTTACAACAACCTGATTATCAATCAAGGTAAAACCTACCACCCGGATGAAAATTACTATCCTTATCTAAAACATGGGATTTATGTAGGGAATCATTCAACCCTTACCGATTCCGGTTTTATTATTTGTTATAATACCATCATATCTCCCAAAAGTAACGGTATTAAATTTTCAAATCTTACAAGTAAAAACAATCTGATCCCCAATAACCTTATCATCAATCCAGGATTATATGGATCAACTGGAGATGAAGCATTTATCAACATAACAGAGCCATCTATTGATGTAGCCGTATATAACAATTATCTCAATAATGACTTCCCCCCTGCTAAGTTTATCAATCCATCCACTTATAATTTTGATTTGGAACCCACCTCCCCTGCTGTTAATCATGCTGCCGGTATTGAAGGATTTTCTTTGTCTTTTGATATTTTACACCGAAGTCGACCTTTTTCCTCACAGAACGATATTGGCGCTTTTGAATGTAACGACTCATCTCTATTCAGTATTCCGGAAAATTTTAAAAAAGAAATCGAATTTAAAGAAATTTTTCCTAATCCGATTTTTACTTACTTTACAGTGAGCTATTCAATATTTAAAAAATCGAACATTAAAATTAGAATTTATGATATCGGGGGAAAACTGGTAATGGAACCGGTTAACATTAATCAATTACCTGGCTTATATGAATATACAATATCAAAAGGAATACTTTTACCAGGAGTTTATACCCTTATCTTTCAAACCGACCATGAAATATTTAGTAGAAAAATGATAGTGTTGAATCATTAAACCTCATATCCAATGAAATTTCCGTTAAAAAATAGCGTTCCCTTCTGGCTTGGAAGGAAATTAAGAGGAGGCTACCAAAAGATTCTTGGACTCATGTATAGTGGTGATTTTTACTATTGCCCATACTGCCAAAGAAGCTTTCGTAAATTACTACCGGGTGGGTATGATATTCCAGTTCTTTATGAGAAGCAGGTAATTGGCGCAGGGTATAGAGAAAATGATGTTTGTCCCCGGTGCTTTTCTCTTGATAGAGACCGTTTATTATACATATTCCTTGAAGAGGAAACTACAATTTTCACTTCTCCGATTACTCTTTTTCATGTTGCTCCAGAAGGATGCCTAAGATCCCTTCTTTCTTCACTTCCTAACATAACCTATGTTCCGGGTGTAAAATACCTCGAGGGGTATTATTATAAGCGTCAGATAAATCTTTTAGATATTACAAGTATCCCTTATGACAAAGAAGTTTTTGATGTGATTATTTGCAACCATGTACTCGAACATATCCAGAATGATAAACTAGCGATAAGCGAGCTTTATCGTGTACTAAAACCTGGGGGGTGGGCAATATTACAGGTTCCTATTTCAAAGAACCTCCCTACGACCTTTGAAGACAACTCGGTCACCTCTCCCGAAGACAGAGAACGGGTCTTTGGTCAGTTTGATCATGTTAGGATTTATGGTCAGGATTATAAAGATCGTTTGGAAAATGCAGGTTTTTCTGTTAGAAAGTTTAACCCAACAATGGAAAATATTTCTATGGATATCCATAAATATGCCATCAATCCAGAAGAAAATTTGTATATTGCTTATAAATAATTTTCACGATGACACTTTTCAATAGTATTTGTTTACTCCTGTTTCTTTTTCTTTTATCATTGCTTTGTTATTGCCAATACCTTATATCAAGGAAAAACAAACAAATTACCTGTCTTCAACGCCAAAAGAAAGATGAATTAGAGAAAATCAATAACGAACTTATAACATTAAAAGAGCGTATCAACCAACAAAATAAGGACCAGGAAATATCAATTTACGGTATAACAGGAGAGCGTGATAAAAAAGATTTCACATTAAAACGCGCATTGAAAAGATCTGAAGAGGCGAATTTCCTAAAGAATGCTTTTCTATCAAATATAAGTCAGGAGATCCGTACTCCGTTGAATAACATTATTGGTTTTTCAAGTCTTCTTGAAGCAGAAATTTCCCTTCTTGAAAACAAGGAACTATTTGATTATGCCAAAGCTATCTCAGAAAGTGGGGACCGACTTCTCCATCTTTTAAATAACATTCTCGACATCAGCAAGTTGGAAGCTAATGACATGCAACTTGTATTGAAACCTAGTAATGTAAATACGATAATAGCCAATGCTACCCAGTTGTTCATATTCAAAGCGAATGAACAAAAATTGAAATTAAATCTGATAACCAATGAAATTCCGGATGTTTTGATCGATGAAAAAGGATTGACCAAAGTAATTACTGCCATCGTTGATAACGCAATAAAATATACAAAGAACGGATTTATCAATATTTCTACTGAATTTCTTCAAGATAAAAATGAAATCTCCATTCGAATAAAAGATACCGGCATTGGAATCGACACCTCCTATTTACCATCAATATTTGATCCTTTTCGACAGGATAGTTTAGGATATACTACAGAACAACAAGGGGCGGGACTTGGATTACCTCTGGCAAAGAGCATTGTTGACTTAATGCGGGGACGGATTGAAATAGAATCGGCAAAAGGTATTGGGACGACAGTCACTGTATTTTTTCCATCTGAAAAAACTGTCAAAGAGGATCCTTCAGTAAAAAGAAGCATTGATCAAAAACAAAAATTCAAGTCATTGCAAGGATTGGAAATATTCATTGTTGAAGATGACCTGATGAATAAAATTGTGTTGTATGAAATGACAAAAAAACTTGGAAATGTTATCACGGCTATAAATGGAGATGAAACTCTAAAGGTTATTGATCAACAATATAAGGAAGGGCGGATTTTCGACATTATGCTTTTTGATATCAATCTTCCCCCACCTTGGGACGGGATAAAATTGATGCATGAAGTCAGAAAAAAATGGAAGGAATACCAATCTATTCCTTTTGTGGCACAAACTGCATACGCTATGGCTGGTGATAAAGAAAAACTTTTAGAAGCTGGTTTTGATGATTATATTTCAAAACCTATTAATCAACAAGAATTATATTCTATTATTAAAAATCAATTGAACAAATTATAATATGGAGGATACTAAAAAACAAATTGCAGAACTTAAACAGCAGATCCTTGAGTTAAAATCGTTACTCGAACAAACACGTATTGATGCGGAAAATGCAAACAAATCAAAAACCATGTTTCTTGCAAACATGAGTCATGAGATCAGAACTCCTATGAATAGTATCATAGGAATTTATAATGTACTCAATCAAACAGACCTTTCATCAGAACAAAAAGAATTCCTTGATATTATCAATATTTCAAGCCATAATCTTCTCGCTATTATTAATGATATCCTGGATCTGTCGAAAATTGAAGCTGGACAATTAAAACTTGAGAATAAACCTTTTTTTCTCCATGAAGAAATTCATCAGGTTATCAAACTTCTGTCGATTAAAGCCAAAGGGAAAGGAATCGATCTTTTTTCAAAAATTCAATCTACTGTACCTGTTTGCGTTACAGGAGACTCGAACAGATTAAAACAGATATTGATCAATCTTACCAATAATGCGATCAAATTCACAAATGAAGGTCATGTAGAACTGTCTGTAGAAACCATCAATCCGGATAGCACAAATTTTTGCCAGAATCAAAAATATATCAGGGATGATTTTGTGCAGAAAATTAAAGAAAACCCCGAAAATGTTATTCTGAAATTTGAGGTTGTTGATTCTGGAATTGGGATTTCATCAGAAGAACAAGAGAATTTATTTCATGAATTTGCTCAGTTACAAAATCCTTTGATAAAAAAATTTGAAGGTTCTGGATTGGGGCTTTCCATTTCTAAAAACCTCACTCAACTGATGAATGGTAAAATTGGAGTGATCAGTGAAAAAGGAAAAGGGTCTACTTTTTGGTTTACCTTATTGCTAGAAAAAGCAGATGAAGAAGGCTTGCTTAGAGATCAATTAGGAAAAATTTCAAAACCCCGAAAAATAAGACCATTATCCATTTTATTAGTTGAAGATAACCTATTGAACCAGAAATTTGCCATGACTAGCTTGCAGCGGGCTGGACATAATGTTGATCTGGCTGAGAATGGAAAAATTGCCGTTGAGAAATTTAGAAATCATCAATTTGACCTCATCCTTATGGATATTGCCATGCCGGTAATGGATGGCATTGAAGCTACTCATGTGATCAGGGAACTCGAATCAAAAACCGGAAAAAGAAAAATTAAAATTGTTGCTATAACTGCGCATGTTATGGTTACTGACCGAGATAAATGTCTGGCAGCAGGAATGGATGAATACATTTCCAAACCTTACCGTCCCCAAGAGCTTATGGCCATTATCGAACAGTTTGACTGGGAATGATCTTTTTTCTCGAAAATATTTACTTTTTAATAAATTGGAAATCGAATCTCTGCTTCCCCTTAATTATATTGATAAAATAGCAACCTGGAAGAAAATCTGCAACTCGAATTGTATACAAAGGCTCACAAAGTTTTAAATGTCTTATAACCTTTCCGTTTAAATCCAGAATATTAACAGTCACCGTCTCTTTTTCCTGATAAGATAAATCAGAAATGCATATTTCCTGATCAGCTGGGTTTGGAAATACTCGGAAAGGATTGAAGGCATTATTCTCTTGTATCCCGGTACAAGCGATAAAATCCACATAAGCGGTATCCATATTTGCACAACCATTTTTTGTAACATATACCCAGATTGGGAAAAAACCAATTCCCCTACCCACAGAATCCACAATGGTAATTGAATCAGTTGCTCCATTTGACCATTGGTAATTATCAAATCCAGGTCCAGCATGCAAAATGATAGAATTTTCCACACACAGCGTTGTATCAGGCTGTGCAAAAATAGCAGGTAATGGATTTACTTTTGTGGTTATTGTATCTGCATTGCTACAGCCAGTTTCATCGGTAAAGGTGTACCAAACATTATTCAGACCAATATTTGCAATACTTGGAAAAAATTGTTTATTGACCAATCCGGAAGTTGCATGAAAAAATCCTCCTAAGGGTTGTCCATTCAGATTAACAGGTTCATCATCTGAACAATAAGCAGGTAAAAGACCGGATAATGTGACAATAGGTAAGGAATTGACAGTAATTATCAGACTGTCGCTTGCATAACAATTATATTGATTGGTAACAAATACAGAATATTGAGTAGTAACGACAGGTTTGACAACAATAGAAGCTACGGTATCACCTGTATTCCAAAGATAATGATCACCACCTATTGCTGTCAACCTCATACTATCTCCCCAACAAATAGTCGTATCGGGAGGCAAACCAGGATCCGGATCTGGATAACGAATGACCTGTACACTGTCTTTATTAACGTTCCCTAAGGGATTGATGCAAATAACCTTGTACCATGTTGTTTTTGTAGGATTTACAATGGGATTGAAAATGCCTGGGTTAGAAATTGTCGAATCGTAAGGTACAGAATTCCACTGAATAATATCATTGTCCAGAGTATCCAACAAAGACAGCATGAGTGGATTCCCTTTACAAAGAGTGGGAATTTTATTTGATATAAATTTCACGAAACAGCTATCTTTAATCCCTTCCAAATCCTGAGCAACAAGATAAACACTATCAGTCCCAATCCAAAAAGATTTTGGCTTCTGAACATCCAAAAGGTTCTCTGGAGTGATTGATAAATTTAAAGTGGAAACCCCGCTAATTGTCCAGATGACAGGAGTACCGGGAGTAATAGAATCAATTACCAGGGTATTTAGATCAATGGATTGAAAAGGCTCGTTGGCTGTAATTACCTGATCAGGAAGATGAGTGGTCTTGAGAAAACCTGAAGAACGTAAATCCATGCCACTGATTTTAACAGTATCATTATTCAGTCCATCATTAGCAATTAAAATATTAACGATTGAAGCATTTTCCGGGACATTAAGAATTTGAAACTTTTTTACCCATGCAATAGAATCAACAGAAAACTCCATATTATAGTTGCCCCCAGTTTCCGGAAAATAAAAATTAACCAATACTTTGCTCGTGTCATTAGAACTTCTTTTTACCCAGATCGAAAATTTATTATCACCTTTTTCCAAGCCCGCAAGGGCCGTTATCTGACAAATATTACCTGATCCGCCAATCATAAAGCAACGGTTTCCACTCACCTCAACACCATCGCTCAAACTATATATTCCCAGGTTTGAACTGTTTTGATCGTAGCCGTCTGGGAAATTATTTCCATCCAAATCGGTATTAAGCTTTGGAAAAATATTTGTTACACGATTTGGAATGCTATCGTACAACATAGCCGTCCATTGATGATATGTCAGAACCGGAATATTGCTGGCAACACACCAATTCAACAAGCTATCAACTCTGGATAGATATCCATTCCACCCACCTGGGGGACTATCAATAAAATAAGATAAATCGACTTTGATATAATGCTTGGCAAAAGAATTAACAATTTCACTTTTATTCCAAGTAAGATCATGATTTTCAATGGAAATATCACCAGACTGTAGCGAAAATTGCTTTGTTCCACTTGGATTATATTCATTGTAACAAAAAAATGCAGCATTGGTATAATTAGATGCAGCAGTATAGTTTAAGGAGTCACCAAGAAAGGATTTAATTTCATAAGCGTTAATCCATGGCATTTGACCCGAAGGATGAATCCAGGTATAAGGACGTGGAATGTTCAAATCCGAATATATTTTAAGTGAATGAGAACCAAGTAGCTGAACCGCTGCTGGGTGCATGAAAACATCACGTTGAGTGAGTTTGTGATAGGAAATACCATTCATTATCCCCATGTCTAATGGCTCACCCCAAAATGATTTTACTTTCAAGGTATCCGGATCAAAAGGATTTTTATTTTTCAGATCATACCATAGACAAGGCTTATGAGTAAACCCAAAAAGGATAGAAAAAAAGTAAGGATTCCCATTTAAATCCGAAAATTCACCATTGTTAATACTGATAACAGTATTTCCGATGATGTTTACCAATCCTTCGTTATGACTTTGCGTTGTATCGATGGAATAATATTTCAAACAAACTTGTTGGCCATAAAAATGATCCACCCCTGGATGATTTGAATAAATACTTGTATCCTGAAGGCTGAGCAATGAAAAATATTGAGTTTGATGAGTTGGAGTATTATCCATCACTTCATTACCTAATTGAATATAAGACTTTAAGGAGTCAACATAAGGTAAATTTAGTGGAAGTGACCAAGATGT
Source organism: Bacteroidales bacterium (assembly GCA_023231005.1). Classification (GTDB taxonomy): domain Bacteria; phylum Bacteroidota; class Bacteroidia; order Bacteroidales; family FEN-979; genus CAIVAT01. The sequence continues at coordinate 50,508 of JALNWG010000012.1, forward strand.
AATCCCTAAACAGAAGTTCTTTTGATATCTACTAAAAATGTTTTTGAATTGGGATAATTTAGTTAGTGAAGGATTATTATCAACCCGGAAACAGACTCCCCCTGTCTTAGTCAGATATTGAGCGCTGATATTGTTTGAAAATGGAAAAATCATCAAGATTATCGCAAGCCTTGCAATCAGATTATAGGTGAGTAAATGCTTCTCACGTTTGCCATTAGTTAGCATAATCTTTTATTTGTAATGGTTTAGTTTCAGATGATTTTATTCGATATCCAATAGATATTTCATGAGTTCCACCGCCTAAACCTTGCATTGCAAATCCGTTAAATTCGTAATTATAATTAAGGATAATGGATTTGATGATTGACAACCCTGCAGTGACACCGAGAATATTATTTTTCCTGTACATAAGTCCAAACCAGTAATTGTCTTTATAGTTTACCAAGGTACTTAAATCAATGGTCCAGGAACTGAATTGGGTATTTCTAAAAAGAAAATCGAATTTCAATCTCCAGTCAGGACTGACATTCACTGCATAATTCGCATATAATAGCCAGTTTCGATCCATTGTTAAAATACGGTCGTAAGAACTCCCAGAATAGAATGAATTATTATTGAATAATAGTGGGAAAGAAATACAGAAATTCAAATCCCTCCAATTATATAGCAAACTTGCACCAACATTGAAATAGGTTTCGGTTATCTTATCACCTCCTGTTAATAATGGATCGGTAGGATCACTAACTAAAAGATCCGTCAGATCAATAGAATTTTGATAACAGGCAGCATTAATCCCGAAACTTAAGAAATGATCTGCTGCAACCTGCAGGTGATACGCAAAATTTAAGTTAAAAGTAAGATTTTTGACTCTTCCTGCTTTATTTATCAATATATTCCCTCCCAAACCAATGTTCTTAGCCAATTGACCATCGAGATTTATATTACCAATCACAGGAGCTCCAGATAATTTAGTCCATTCACTCCGATGAGTCAAAATGGTTTGAAATTTATAATATTTACCTGTAAAGGCAGGAGAAATTGAAGATGGGTTAATAAGATAGTTATCTAAAATAGGAAACTGTTGGCCTAAAAGTCCAGTAAGTGAGAGGAAAAACAGAAAAATCGTAAGATTCGATTTTCTCATTGGTTTTTGTTTTTCATCATAATCTATTTGAGAATATTAACAGTTCCCTGAAATACTTTTCTATTCTTACAACGGACTAAGTAGTAGTAAGTATCATTGGTAAGAACTTTATCATGAAACAATCCATCCCAGTCATTTTGATAGTTAACTTCTGAAAAAACATGTTCTCCATACCGGTTGTATATGTCAACATCACAAGGTCCCACATCAAGAAGATTTAAGATTTCCCAGTAATCATTTTTTCCATCGCTATTCGGTGTAAAAAGGTTCATGATAATAGGGATATCACTATACTCTTTTACGTAGGTACGAAATGATTTTTGTGAAGAACATTTATTTTTATATACATAAACTGAATAAGTTCCACTTTCATAAATCGTAATTTCAAGAGCTTTGCTTCCATTAGACCAATAAACACTATCATATAATCCAGACGGAACACTAACAACCACGCTATCTCCTTTATAAAAAACCGTATCATTTGAAAATTGTATTGATACCGTTGGGTTACCCGAAATTGTAACGATATTGATTTTGGAATCATTACAATCGTTAATCGTTGTAACCGATAGACTCACGTTAAAATCTCCCGAGGTAACGAATGAATGAATCGGATTTTCTTCATGAGACAGGGGTTCACCATCACCAAAATTCCAGCTATAGGAAATAACAGTATCACAAATTACCGAAGAGGTGTTTACAAATTGAATGGGTTGTTCCACACACTCATTTTCAAATGTAAAATCAGCAAGAACCTCACCAACCCCTACTAATTTATATATTGCCTTTATTTCCCCCTTCTTGTTCATTACTTTAAGGCCCACATTATGATATCCGGATGATGAAAAAGCATAAGAGACCACAGAGCCTGTTCCATCATCAAATTTCCCATCTCCGTTCAAATCCCAAGAATATGAAATGATATCATCAAAAGGGGTGGATGTACTGGTCAATATCGTTGTGTTACCAACACATACTTTAGTGTAATTAAAATCAACAATCAAAGGGCCTGTTGTGGTTAAGGACATACCACTGATTTTAACAGATCCGGGGACGGAAGAGGTGTTGGTAAAGAAAACATTAACAAGATTGATCGAATCAGAAATTGCTAAAGTATCAGTCTGCTTTTCCCAATTGACTGAATTAGCAAGAAACTGAAAAGACTTCGTCGTGCCATTTTCAGGAAAATAAAATTGTACCTCAATAGTGGCATTTACACCTTCATTAGCTTTTGTATAAATTGAGAATGCATTTTTCCCTTTTTGAAGTCCACCAAGACTTGAGATAGAACAGATCGTACCAGTTTCACTTATTTGAAAGCAACAATTTCCGCTCTCTGGTACTCCGTCATTAGTAGAATAAATCCCTTTGTAACCAACCGTATTATTATAGCCATCAGGGAATAGATCTTCATCAAGATCAACATTGAGTTTGGGAATAGCATTGATGGAACCATTTGGTGTATAATCATATAGAATTGCCTTCCATTGAGCATGTGTATTTACAGGAATATCATTCCGGGAACACCAAAATAATAAACTATCTACTCGCTGCAAGAAAGAAGTCCACCCTCCAAGAGGGTTGTAAAGATCTGACAATACAATGGTTGTATAATTTTTAGCTATCTGGTTAGCAATTAATTTTTTATTCCATTTAAAGAACGTTGACTCAAATGAAGTCGTTCCAAATTGCATCCCAAATGGTTTTATTCCATTGGGGTTATATTCATTGAAACATAATAATGATGGATAATAATAAGAGGCTGCTTCTTTGTATAAAAGATTGTCTCCAAAATTGTCTTTGATTTCAGTAGTGGAAAAATAAGGCATTTTACCGCCTGGATGAATCCAGGTAATTGGACGGGGTATACTAAGATCTGAACAAATTTTCAGAGTCCGTTTACCCAGAAGTTGAATTGCTTGCGGAGACATAATAATGTCATTACGGGAAAGTAAATGATAAGAAACATTATCAAGGATTCCCAAGTCAATTGGCCCTTCCCAAAAGGTTTGAACATATACTGTATCAACATCATTTGGGTTGGTTGCATGAATGGAGGTCCACAAACAAATTTTATTAAGTTGGCGAAAATAGAGAGCAATGAAGTTGGATAAATCTTTAAATTCACCCGGAATTCTACTAATTATCATATTACCCTCTATTTTCACTAACCCTTCATTATGGGATTTACTGGTATCGAAAGAAGAGTATTTTAAACATACCCGCGAACCGATAAAGTGATCAACCCCAAGATCACCGATGTATAAAGAAGTATCTTGTTCATTTAAAAGATCAAAATATTGGGTTTGTCCAGTGGGAGAATGATCCATTAACTCATGCCCTTTTAATTGTAATTTCTTAATAAATTGGACATAGTCGAGATGTAATGGAAAATCTCCCACACTCATTGACATACCGAAATTCATTCCATATTTTGAAAAAACAGAATCTACTTGTTTGAGTTTCTCGATTGACGGATTACCATCTATTCTAAAGCTGATCCCTCCTTTTTTGTTAGAAACAGGTTGAGAATAAACAATGTTGATGCAAAATACCAAGAAAACAATAAAACAAGTAAAATATTTAATTCCAAAACAGGAAGTAATCTTCATCACCAAACAAGTTTTATTTTACACCAAGTAATTCAACATCAAAAACAAGGGTAGAAAAAGGAGGAATATTACCCATATCCCGTTCACGATAACCAATGCTGGAAGGGATAATTAATGTTGCTTTACCGCCAACATTCATGAGAGAAATTCCTTCATCCCAACCTTTAATGACTTGTCCCTGGCCAAGAGTAAATTCAAAAGGTTCATTACGATCGCGAGAGGAATCAAATTTCGTTCCGTTAAGTAAAGTTCCAGTATAATGAACTTTTACTTTTTTCCCTGCCATTGCTTTTGCACCTGTTCCTTTAACTTTTTCAACATAAATCAGACCGCTGGGTAATGCTTTGGTTGTGATATTCTTATCTTTCAGATATTTTTTTAAGAGCTCACTTTCTTGTTTTTTGGAGGTCTCTAACTTCATTTCTGCTTTTTTTTTATCCTCAGCAACTTGTTTATCATGAGCTGCTTTTGTTTGTACATCAACTATTTCAACTTCATAAACAATCGGAGAAAAAGGTGGTACAAATGCGCCTCTGCCGGTTTCTCCGAAAGCGATTTTGGAGGGAACAATCAAAGTAGCTTTTCCTCCTTTTTGCATTTTTCCGACACCTTCTTCAAATCCCGGAGTATCAAACCGTTGACCATATTCAAATTGTAATGGCTCTCCACGATCATACGAGGAAAAAATTTGTTTTCCATCCAGCAAGGAGACTTTAAAATTTGCCTTAACCCAAACACCGGAATCTATTTTCGCTCCTTTTCCTGCCGCAGTTTCAACAAAATACAAACCAGATGGAGTTGGAGCTACAGTAATTTGTTTGTCAGCCAGATATTTTTTCAGAGATTCTTCCTCTTTTTTCATCAAGGTAACCGGAGAATCGAACGATAACAGGGTAATATAAAAATGTACCACACTATTGGAATCAATAAATGGAGGACGAGTAGGTTGCCGGAAAGTCTTTTTAAAGAGAGAGTCAGAATTGATAATGAAGTCTGCACTGTCTCCAGGAGATAATAATTTGATCCCTTCATAGATATCTCCTTTAAAATCAGAAACCGGTAATTGAAAACGGACAGGACTACCCATTGCTTTTTTACTATTAAAAAGGGTAGAATCTTTGTAAGTATACCGCATTGTAAGAGAAACCCAATCTCCAACTTTTGGTTTTACTGTATCCTTGCTGACCTTGAACAATTTATAATACAAACCTGTCGCAGTTTTTTCATACCCAGGGTATTTAGAAGAACAAGCAAAGAAAGTCAATGTTACCAACATCACAATGACCAATGAATTAACAAACACTTTTTTCATAATTTGCATTTTTACAATTTAGATTTAATTAATTATATACAACATTAACAATATTTTACAATGATTTTATGGGTCTTTTTCCTTGATCCGGGAAAACTATAATTTAACTTGCTCAAGTTAGCAAAGTCTCATTCGTAAATTGATTTTTTAAAAGTCCTTTTTTCAACATCTTTTGAACTTGACCATTTAGTGATCTTTATTGTTGGAACCAGAATGTCACTTAACCTCACATAACTCTACATCATATATAAGAATGGCCCTCTGAGGAATTTTATTCTGGTCCCCCAGAAGTCCAAATGCCAAATGTGAGGGAAGAATGAATTTTGCTTTATCCCCTGTCCGCATCAACAATACACCTTCCTCTAATCCGTTGGTTAAATGACTTTTCCCAATCTCAGTCTCAAATTTTTTTTCCCCATCAGTTGAATACACAACCTCACCATTTATCAATTTGAGTGTATAATTCAGAACAACAGTTTTTCCTTTCTTAGCCTTTTCTCCATTTCCATTTTTATAGATCATATATCGTAAACCTGTTTCTGAAGTGTTCATTTTCCAATGGTACCGCTGAATAAAATCCTCAATTTCATCAGCCTCAGTTTTAACTACCTGACGATTGAACTTTATCACAGTATCATCCATGGTCTTAAAATTATTGTTAGATACGGCAACTGGCGTAGATTGTGTACAGGAAATAAAGAAAAAAAAAGTTCCTATGATGAAAAAGGAATTGGCAATCTTAATTAAAAAATCCATCCTTTTGCCGAAATTAAACCAATTTGAGTTGTGATTGATAAACTGGAAGAAGGGCTTTGAATTTTGCAATAGTTTGTTTTAGGGTGGTTTGACAGTTGGCCCCTGATGCATTATGATGTCCACCACCATCAAAGTGCTCACGAGCAAATTCTTCAACAGAAAAATTTCCTTTGGAACGAAAAGATACTTTAACAATTCCGTCTCTTTCCATAAATAGCGCAGCCAGATTTATATCTTTAATCGATAAGGCGTAATTGACAACCCCTTCTGTATCACCAATTTCATAATTAAACCGCTGAAGATCTTCCTTGGAAAGGGTGATATAGGCTGTATGAAATTCAGGAAGAACGGTTAGTTTATCGCTGATCGAATAGCCCAATAAGCGAAGCCTGTTTTCAGAAAATGTGTCATAAATCAACCGATGAATATGTTCACCATCAATACCAAGTTTATATAATTCAGCAATGGTCAGGTAGGTTTTAACATAATTGCATGAATAACTCAGGGATCCGGTATCGGTGATTATTCCAGCATAAAGACAGGCAGCCATTTCCTTATCGATCAAATGGATATCACCGGAATCCTTAATAAAATCAAAAACAAGTTCTGAGGTGGAAGAGGTTAAGGAAGTTGAAATTTTATATAAAAATTCATCAGATGGGAATAAATGATGATCGATTAACATCTTACAGGAACTTGACTCAAGAATAAACTTCCCTACATTATTTAATCGGCTCAGATTATTGAAATCAAGTGCAAAGATCAGATCGGCTGATTTGATTGCTTCCAGACAGGCATTTTTCTGGTTCTCAAAATCTAAAATTTCCTCATGACCACTCATCCATGCAAGAAATTCAGGAAAGGGATCAGGAATGATCATTTTGACGGCATGATTTTTCTTCTTCAAATAGGAAAAAAAAGCAAGACATGAACCGATAGCGTCTCCATCGGGATTCGAATGAGTAGTTAGCAAAACCTTTGAAGGGTTCGCTAACTTTTCAGATATGGCTGTAAAATCAGAATTCTCCAAATATATTAGGTTTTAAACAGTGCAAAATTAGCGATATTTTCATAGTAAAATGTAATTTTGTCTTGGTTTATAAACAAGATTTTTTATATGGTAGGGAATATAACATTCACAATAATTAAGCCTTCCGCTTTTGCCGATGGACATACAGGTGAGGTACTTGCAATAATTGAAAAAGCCGGATTCCGGATCAAATCAATAAAAAAGGTTTGGTTGACAAAAAATCAGGCATCCAGGTTTTATGATGTTCATATTGGAAAACCGTTTTACGATGATCTTGTTCGGTTTATGTGTTCCGGGCCAATTGTTGCAGCCGTTTTAGAAAAAGAAAACGCAATCGAAGAATTCAGAACGCTTATTGGAGCAACAGATCCTGCAAAAGCAGCTCCCGGAACAATACGTAAGCTATTTGGTAAAACAATGGGGGAAAATGCCATTCATGGATCAGATAGTGATGAAAATGCAATCAAAGAGTCTTGCTTTTTCTTTTCGCTTATGGAACAAGGCTAATTTCTATTCTGGATCATATTCTCGAAATGTTTTGTCCTGAAACAAAATAATTACTTTCTCAATCTTTTTATTTGACTTTTCCTTTTTAGGGATTTCAATGTTCCTTTTCATTTCCTTTTTAGGGGCTATTTCAACTTCATCAAATAAGGTGCCTTCATGTACTGTTTTCGGAAATATTTCCTCTTGTGGATTTATTGTCTCAGAAATTTCACCATTGAGTAACCAATCTGATTTGATTTCAGGAAAACGCTTAAGAACCTTCAACACAAATTCCAGACTTGGTTTATTCCTTCCAGAAATAATGTGTGACATTCCTGATCTTTGAATTCCAATTTCATCAGCAAATTGAGAAGGGGATAATTTTTTTTGTTTTAATATCTCTAAAATCCGGTCGGTCATTGTTAAATATTTTTACAAAAGTAATTAATTACAAAAATATGTATTTCATTTTATAAAAAAAATCTTAACTTAAACTATATATTAATATAATATTTATATATATCTGGTATATAACAATATAAATATACATTCATGTTGATTTTCGAGTAAATTACACTTGTATATTTGTGATATTACTTTTGTAACATACAATTGTTATTTCGTAACAAGTAATATTCAATAGATAATAATATCATCTGTATTTCAATAATATACATACCATTTGCCTTTGTTTACATTTGTAATTACAAATGTAACTCCGATTGATTGTTCTCAATATTTTGATTCTTATTGAATATCAAATTTATAACGAATTCTGCAACAATCATCGTTTATCAATGTGAACTGAATTGATTCATGATTTGTTCAATTATCGAGACTCCATTTATATTCAACAATATCTTAATATGAATTGCTTATATTACATGATATACAATTATTTATAGATTTATTTATTTCAACAGAATTTACAATTGACAACTCGAATTTTAACAAATTCTGATATAAATCAAGGATTATTGAAGGCTAAATAACCAAAAATGGCCATCATTGATATCACCTTTTTTACTAAGTTTGATTCAAATTAAAAGCGAAATGATGTATACCGATCTTGACCTTGAACAAATCAAGCAACATGGAATAACCCTGAAAACCATTGAAAAGCAAATTTCCCATTTCAAACACGGATTCCCCTTCATTAAATTAATCCGTCCTGCAATTCCGGGAGACGGGATACTCTCCTACTCTGAAAATGAGAAAGAAATTTTTATCCGATACTTTGAAGATCATTTCCTTTTGATTCATGTCACTAAATTTGTACCCGCATCCGGTGCAGCAAGCAGAATGTTCAAGCAACTTTTTGAATTCAGGGAACATTATAATAATAATGCTAACGGATTATCACTCTTTGAATCGAATCAAGAATTTGATTCTCCTTATTATTTTCTTGCCCACCTTTCTGAAATTGCTTTTTATGACGATCTCAGGAAAAATTTGAGTTCAAATGGGCAATCGTTGGAAATGTTATTAAAGAAAAAAGATTTTAATACCATTATCGATTTTATTCTTACGAAGAAAGGATTAGACTATGCCAATCTCCCCAAGGGGCTGATTATATTCCACAAAGACTCCGAAGGGACGCGAACTTCCATTGAAGAACATCTGGTCGAAGCTGCCATGTATACAAGAGACCAACATGATATTGCCCATATCCATTTTACTGTTTCCCCAGAACACAAGAAAAAATTCAAAGAACTCCTTAATTCCGTAAAATCGAAATATGAATCGAAATATGGTGTTCGATTTGATTTTTCGTTTTCAATTCAAAGTCCTTCTACCGATACTCTGGCTGTCGATATTAATAATGAACCGTTTCGTGATCTACAGAAAAAACTAGTCTTTCGTCCTGGAGGACATGGTGCTTTACTCTCAAACCTTAATGAAATTGATGCCGACCTGATCTTTATTAAGAACATCGACAATGTTGTACCCGATAAACTCAAATTGCAGACTTTCCGACATAAAAAATTGTTGGGTGGGGTTTTGCTTACTCTTCAGCATGAAATTTATAAATATTTAACCATTCTTGAGCAGAATACAGTCACAAGGTTTCAAATCGAGGAAATGTTCCGCTTTTTACGAAAACAATTATGTATTCCATTATCCGTTGAATTTCAATCTCTTGAAATATCTGAACAAAGTAAACAGTTATTTAATCTATTAAACCGGCCTATTCGTGTTTGCGGAATGGTGAAAAATGAAGGCGAACCAGGCGGAGGACCATTTTGGGTTTTAACAGGGAATAGGAAAGAAACACTTCAGATTGTTGAATCTTCGCAAATCGACATAAAAGATCCGGGACAAAAATCAATTCTCCAAAATTCCACCTATTTTAATCCGGTGGATCTGGTATGCGGAATCAAAGATTATAGGGGAAATTCTTTTGATCTGACGAAGTTTATTGATGAAGAAACGGGGTTCATTTCAATTAAATCTCTTTTTGGAAAAAGCCTCAAAGCACAGGAACTTCCAGGACTTTGGAACGGGGCCATGTCCGATTGGATTACGTTATTTGTAGAAATCCCAATTATCACCTTTAACCCGGTTAAGAGCGTTAATGATCTTTTGCGGAAAGAACATGTAGAATTTTAAATCATGAAATCTGGTAAAAATTATATCATTTTAAGCAAAAAAGAACGTTGGGGATTGACAATATGGGGATGGGTGTTGATTGTATGTTTCTTATTTCTCATGATTTTTCTTGGAATTCGAAATCTCTACGGAATTCTTGCCCCGAATCATCGTGAAGATGCTAACATTCTTGTTGTTGAGGGGTTTATCAGTGATTATGTTTTATGGGATGCCATGAAAGAATTCAGAAATAATGATTATGAACTGTTAATTACCACGGGTACCCCTTTGGAATATGGAGAACTTCTTTCTCCTTTTAAAAACACAGCCAGAATCGCCGGCATGTCGCTATTAAAATTAGGATTTGATTCCACAAAACTAGTTATTGTCGGAACAGATTCAATCCGAAATGACCGGACTTACAATTCAGCTATTGCGCTTCGACTTTGGCTAAAAAAGAACAAACCAGGAATTAAAGCAATCAACCTAATGACAATGAGTGTTCATGGAGCACGAAGTCAACGGTTATTTCAATATGCTTTTGGAGATACTATTCGTGTTGGAATCATTTCAGTTAAAAATTTTTATTATGGTCATAGAGATTGGTATAAATCTTCTAAAGGATTTAGAGAAACGTTGAACGAGGCAATTGGTTATTTCTATATCCGTTATTTTTTCCGTCCATATTAAAAAGAAATCGTAGTAAAATAGTTTAGTCTCTCCCACGTTATTGAAGTATAAATAGCAACCATGCAAAAACACTTTACTACCTTACAGATTCTGGTTTTTGTTTGTTTATTCATACCTGCTATGAGCCAGCAGGATTACCTTATCAAATTCCGAATAAAAGGCATTAAGGATACTACCTGTATCATTGCAAATTATTATGGGAACGGTACTTATGTAAAAGACAGTATAAAAGTGGACGGCAATGGTAAATGTGTTTTTAAAGCTAAGACTGATCTACCAAAGGGAATGTACATCTTTATTATTTCCGAGAAGAATTATTTTGATTTTATTGTCAATGATGATCACAAGTTCAGTATGGAGACTGATGTTCAGAATCCCATAAAAAACATGATCATTCGTGATTCTCCTGAAAATTCGTTGTTTTATCAATATCTACGTTATAACAAGGAACAATATGACATCATGATGGGAATTCAGGACCACTTAAAGAAGGTTAAGGAAAATAATGACTCCGTGAAAATATTGAGTGACCAGATCAATCAAATGAACAAGGATCTGATCGCATACAAACTTGATTTGATCAAAGAACATCCAAGGGCTTTTTTGAATCTGCTTATCAATACTATGAAAGAACCAGAAATAAAAGATTCTACTACAACCTACCAATATTATAAAGAACATTTTTGGGATGACGTTGATTTTACAGATGATCGTATTTTGCGTACCCCAGTCTTTCATCCTAAGCTTAAAAAGTATTTCGACAATGTATTGATTCAAATTCCGGATTCTATCATCCACGAATCCGATATTATGATTGATAAATCCAGACCCAACTCAGAGATGTTTAAATATCTTGTATGGTTCATGACTTCACATTATGAAAATTCTGAGATTATGGGGTTTGACAAAATATTCGTACATGTAGTCGATACTTATTATTCCACTGGACAAGCAACCTGGGTCAGCAAAACAACAACAGAGAATATCATTAAAAAATCCGACCGATTGAAACCCATATTATTGGGTAAAAAAGCGCCAAATATGATTATGCAGGACACCTCATTTAGGCTTGTTTCCATGCATAACATCAATGCAAAATATCTGGTAATTCTTTTTTGGGATCCGAGTTGTGGCCATTGTGAGCATGAAATTCCTAAGATCAAGGCTTTTTATGATGTCAATAAAGAAAAGTACGGACTTGAAGTTCTGGCAGTTTGTTCAGATACTTCTCTTGTCAAATGGAAAGAAGCCATCAAGTCGAAGCATTTGAATTGGATCAATGTCGATGGTCCACGGACTTTAACAGGAGATTATCATGAACAGTATGATGTCATTACCACCCCGGTACTATATCTCCTCGACGAACGTAAAGTTATTTTAGCCAAGCAGCTTCCCTGGGAGAAAATGGAAAAATTTCTGGAGAATCGGTATAACGAAAATAAATAAAAAAAGCCATCCCAGATTTTGGAACGGCCTTTTTAAAAAGAAGTATTCTGTCTGTGCTAACTGTTGAGTTCGTCAACAACCGCTTTGAAAGCTTCCGGATGGTTCATTGCAAGGTCGGCTAAGGTTTTCCTGTTAAGGAGAATATTTTTCTCAGCAAGTTTACCGATGAAAACCGAGTATGACATTCCGTGTTCGCGAACACCTGCGTTGATACGGGTAATCCATAATCCACGGAAATTACGCTTTTTGGTACGTCGATCCCGGTAGGCATAGCCCAAACCTTTTTCGACTGAATTTTTCGCAACGGTAAGAACATTTTTTCTTCTTCCGAATTGTCCTTTTGCCCGTTTTAGGATCTTTTTCCTTCTCTCTCTTGAGGCGACTGCATTTACTGATCTTGGCATAGTTTTAAATTTTTTGCGTTAGCGTTCTCATAGCGAGAATCTTTTGGAGCTAAACACAAGTTATACAATTAATTAACCTTGAAGCATTTCTTTTACATTGGCTGCATCTGCCTTATCAACCACGGTAGAATAACCGAGATTCCTTTTTCTTTTTGTGGTTTTTTTGGTCAGAATGTGGCTTTTGTAAGCATGCTTCCGCTTGATTTTTCCGGTTCCTGTAAGAGCGAATCTTTTTTTGGCACCGGATTTGGACTTCATTTTTGGCATGATACCTTTTTGTTGAATTGTAGAATTATTGAATTATTGAATTGTAGTATTTACTTTTTAGGTGTAATGACCATGATCATTCGTTTCCCTTCGAGTCGCGGCATTTGTTCGATTTTTCCTACATCAACCACTGACTGTGCAAATTTTAAAAGGATTAATTCCCCCTGTTCTTTATAAATAATGGACCTTCCTTTAAAATAAACATCGACTTTCACTTTAGCTCCTTCTTTTAGGAACCTGATTGCATGATTCAATTTAAAATTGAAATCATGATCATCGGTATTTGGACCCAAGCGGATTTCCTTAATAATAATTTTTGCCGTTTTTGCTTTCATCTCCTTTTGTTTCCTTTTCAATTCATAAAGAAACTTTTTGTAGTCGATTACTTTGCAAACAGGAGGATTGGCAGTTGGTGAAATTTCAACTAAATCCAGTCCGAAATTTTCGGCTAAGCTCAAGGCTTCACGGATATTGTATATCCCTGGTTGAATATTATCCCCAACTACCCGAACCACAGGTGCTTTAATCCACTGGTTGATATTATAAGGTTCTTCTTTTTTGCCCGGTTTCGGATAACGTCGTGGGGCATTCGTTTGTGTTACTATACGATTTTCTCCTATGTTAAATAATCATTTAATATTACCCTATTTCTCCCAATTCTTTATTGGCTTCTTCTTTAACTAACCGAATAAAATCTTCGATTTTTTGTGGTCCCAAGTCTCCAATTCCATGACGACGAACCGATACAGAACCTTCTTTTTCTTCACGTTCCCCAACAATCAACATAAAGGGAATCTTCATCATTTCAGCATCTCGTATCTTTTTACCGGCTTTTTCGTTCCGTTCGTCCATTTTGGCGCGAATTTCGGAATTATTTAGCAAAGTTAAAACTTTTTTTGCATAATCCTGATATTTCTCACTGATTGGCAACACAATAGCCTGATCTGGGGCGAGCCATAATGGTAAGTTTCCGGCAGTATGTTCTAGTAAAACCGCAACAAAACGTTCCATTGAACCGAAGGGAGCACGATGAATCATAACCGGTCTGTGCTTTTGATTATCTGCGCCAATATACTCCAATTCAAAACGCTCTGGAAGATTATAATCAACCTGAATGGTTCCCAATTGCCATTTTCTCCCCAGGGCATCTTTTACCATAAAATCCATTTTGGGACCATAAAAGGCAGCTTCACCAGGAACAATTACAGTGGTTAATTCTCTTTCCTTAGCAACTTCAAGAATTGCATTTTCGGCTTTTTCCCAATTTTCATCAGTACCGATATATTTCTCTTTATTGTTTGGATCACGCAATGATATCTGGACAATGAATTCCTTAAAATCCAATGCCTTAAAGATCAACATTACAATGTCCATAACACCTTTAAACTCATCTTTAACCTGTTCCGGCATACAGAAAATATGAGCATCATCCTGCGTAAATCCACGAACACGTGTAAGTCCGTGCAATTCACCACTTTGTTCATAGCGATATACCGTTCCGAATTCTGCCAAACGAACGGGTAAATCTTTATAGGATCTCGGTTTTACTTTATAGATTTCGCAGTGGTGAGGACAATTCATGGGTTTTAAGAAAAATTCCTCATTTTCAACAGGAGTTGAAATCGGGCGAAAAGAACTTTCTCCATATTTCTGATAATGACCTGAAGTTTTATATAGTTCTACATTTCCGATGTGTGGACATATTACTTGCTCATACCCTGCTTTTTTCTGAACCTTTTTGAGAAACATCTCCAATCTTTCACGGAGTTGCGCTCCCCTAGGCAACCAGAGTGGAAGGCCCAACCCAACCTTCTGTGAAAATGCAAAAAGCTCCAGATCCTTACCCAGTTTGCGATGATCCCTTTTCTTAGCTTCTTCTATAAATATCAAATAGTCATCTAGCTCTTTTTGCTTTGGGAAGGTGATCCCGTAAATTCTGGTTAGCTGTTTCCGTTTTTCATCTCCGCGCCAATAGGCACCGGCAATATTTATTAGCTTCACCGCCTTTATGAAGGAGGTATCCGGAACATGAGGCCCCCGACACAGATCAAGAAATTTGCCGGTTTCATAAAAGGTAATCTGTCCATCAATCAAATCCTGTATAAGTTCTAATTTATACTCATCACCTTTGTTTGAGAAATATTGGAGCGCATCGGCTTTAGAAATTTCTTTACGGATGAACTGCTGTTTTTCCCGGGCTAACTCAAGAATTTTATTTTCAATCTTGGTGAAATCGTCAGAAGAGATTGAATAATTACCAAAATCGATATCATAATAGAAACCACTTTCAATATCAGGTCCGATACCAAATTTAACGCCCGGATATAGGATTTCAATTGCTTCAGCCATTAAATGTGCTGAAGAATGCCACATGGTTGATTTCCCTTCGGGGTCGTTCCAGGTGAAAAGTTTTATCCTGGCATCTTTATTTATAGGTCGGGTAGCATCCCATATCGCTCCATCCACAGAAAGTGATAACACATTTCTGGCCAGACCTTCACTTATACTTTTAGCAATTTTGTATCCTGTAATTCCCTCTGGATATTGGCGAACTGAATTATCGGGTAAAGTAATGTTAATCATGGAATATTAAAAAGTTTAAGGGGTGCAAAGGTAAGAATATTATTTAATTACTTATAATTTTAAATTCTGTTCGTCTGTTATTAGCTCGCCCAGCTTCTGTTTCATTAGAATCAACCGGATTATTTGAGCCATAACCTTCAAAACTTAACCTGTCTTTTACAATTCCATTCAGAATAAGATAATCATAAACTGTTTTAGCGCGATTTTTTGACAGTTCTAAATTATGTCCCATTGTCCCAATAATATCGGTATGTCCACTTATCTCAATTTTCAACTTTGGATTATTCTTTAATAGTTCGAGCAACTTATGTAATTCAATCAATGATGTTTCTTTGAGAGTAAATTGGTCAGTATCAAAGAAAATGTTTTTTAAAATAACAGCTTCACCAACTCTCATTGGTTTTAAATAGATGTTATTAATAAAGGGATCACCTTGCGAATGACCATCAAGCATTGTAAAGTTCTCAGAAAAGAAGAGATATCCATCTTTTGAAACATTCAGGGCATAATTTTTTCTGGCAGGAATAATAAGTAAAAATTCCCCGGTATTTTTATCTGAATTGGACTCTACAATTGTTCGGGAAGTTTGTAAATCAATCAATTCAAACCGTGCCCCAAGCCGTTCTTTCGTTTCGCTATCAAAGACGATTCCTTTAAAATAATTTGCTGGCACTGGTTGCGCTTCCTTATAAAGGTTAAATTTATAAATATCCTGTTTCCCTTTACCCCCAGGAATATCGGAAGAAATGTATGCAATTTTTCCGTCGGCATTGACAATAATAGAGATTTCATCAGCGTGGGTATTGATGGGATAGCCTATATTTACTGGTTTTTGCCAATTTCCAAGAAAATTCTTCCTCGAATAAAACAAATCGAGCCCTCCCATTCCCAAGTGACCTTTTGAAGAGAAGTAAAGGGTTTGATCGTCCGGGTGAATAAAAGGAGCCATTTCTTCCGCTCTGGTATTTATTGAATCACCAAGGTTAATGGGTTCACTCCATTGATTATCTGGCAATAGTGTGGTTTTCCAGAGATCAGAACTTCCCTTACCACCCGGACGATTACTTGAAAAGTATAAGGTTTTACCATCGGATGAAAAAGATGGTTGAGAATCCCATTGAGGAGAATTTACAGTAGATCCCAGGTTCTCGGGGACAGACCATCTTGATCCAATCCGCTTTGCCCAGTATAAATCGCAACTTCCATAGCCATCCGGACGATTACATGCTGCAAAAAAAAGGTATTGCCCATCCGGAGAGATATTGAGTGCTCCTTCATTCCCATGAGAATTAATGGGGGATCCCAGATTTACAGCTTTTGTCCATAAAGAATCGATTCTTTGGGAGTAATAAAAATCTTCTTCAAATTTCAATGTTGGGTCCGTTGTATTTTCATCTCTTGGATTTTTCCTTGTGAAATACAATTTTTCATCATCTGAAGTAATATCATTAATGTATTCATCATTGGGTGAATTGATGCTATCTCCAAGGTTTTCCAAAGTAAATGGCACAGGATTCGCTATGCAATGCAAAGCAAAATCACATTTCTTAATACAAAGTTCAGCTCGTTGTTTATTTTGTTCAGGTATTCTTTCAAATTCAAGGTAACGGCTGAAATTAAAACGCGCATCTGCATATTTTCCCATATTGAGCTGCTGTGTTGCCAATATCATATATAAATTTGGTGAAAATGGCCGGTTTGTATTAATGGCTTGCTGATAGGATAGGATGGCCTTTTCGATCTGATGATCATCGATCAAGATATCTCCTTGGAGAATAAATGCTTCGGTAAAAAACGGATCCTGGTCTAAGGCTTTCTTTAAATTCGACAAGGCATTTTCAAAGTTTTTAGCTTGATACTGATCAATCGCAGAAAAAAAATATTTTTCGGCTTTTTTACTTGTAGTAGTAAGCTGCTGATTTTGTCCGACAAGATTCAGCGATAAAGAAATGAATAGCAATAGCGTAAATGGTTGCACAAATATTTTCATGGGATCCGCATATATTTATGACTCTGAAGCGAGATCTTCCAACGTGGATTCTCCATAATATAATGTATAATTTCAGGCATTATGGTATTCCGTTTGCTCCATTCCGGTTGAAGATATCGTTTACAATCGACAGAAACCATTTTCGAATTTTCTTCTGCCCAATGAAAATCACTGATGTTTTCAATGATGATTTTCAACTCGTTTGCCTGGGCTGCAACTTCAGGGAGAGGGGGAGATTCCTTTTTAGGCGATAAACAAATCCAATCCCATTCGCCACTAAAGCCTTGAGATCCGGATGTCTCCAGAAATATTTTTATTTTATGTTGATGAAGACCTCTACAAAAATAGTTCAGATTGTAAAGAAGTGGCTCTCCACCTGTGACGACGACAGATTTTGCAGGACATAGTAAAGCATGCTGAATGATCAGGTCGGTTGGTACGGGAGGAAAAGCACGAGAATTCCATGACTCCTTTACATCACACCATTTACAACCGACATCGCACCCTCCAATCCTGATAAAAAAAGCTGCTTGACCAGTATTATATCCTTCACCTTGTAATGAATAGAACTCCTCCATCACAGGGAGAAATTTCCCATCGGCGATCAGATTATCAAACGATTCTTCCAAAAATCAATAGATTACTTTCTTAGCCGCAAGGATTGTATTTTGTAATAATGATACGACTGTCATTAGCCCTACCCCACCAGGGACAGGAGTGATATAGCTACATTTTCTCGATACTTTTTCAAAATCAACGTCCCCTTTAAGTTTAAAACCTGATTTTGTTTCGTCTGACGGGATCCGGTGAATTCCAACATCGATCACGACAGCATCTTGTTTCACCATGTCGGCTGTCACAAATCCAAGCTTCCCCATTGCCACAATTAAAATATCAGCCTGAGAAGTAATGGAAGTGATGTTGGGAGTATGACTATGACAAAGCGTAACGGTTGCATTTCCGATGGTTGATTTTCTAGACAGGAGAATGCTGATTGGTGATCCAACAATATGGCTCCTGCCCAGCACCACGCAATTCTTGCCTGTTGTTTCTATTTGATATCGTTCAAGCAAGGTAAGAATTCCCTTGGGAGTGGCCGGCAAAAAGCACGGAAGTCCCAACACCATTCTCCCTATGTTAACAGGATGGAAACCATCGATATCTTTTTGAGGTTTGATCTGTTCAATGATTTTATTTTCATCAATGTGTTTTGGAAGAGGAAGCTGAACGATTAATCCATCAATTTCCGTGTCATCATTTAAAAAACGGATCACTTCGATTAATTTTTCCTGTGTGATCGTAACGGGATAACGGTAAACAGAGGAAATAAAACCAACTTCCTTGCATGCTTTTTCCTTGCCTGCAATATAAGATTGGCTGGCAGGATCATCGCCAACCAGAACCGCTGCAATATGTGGAACAGGAAGGCCTTTGTTCAGAAAGCTCTGCTGAACATCCGAAGCAATCTCAGCTTTTATCTGGGTTGCCATGAGTTTCCCATCGAGTAGTTTCATATTGTTTTACTTAGTTCATATTTTTCATGTTGCGCATAATATTGCCCATTTTTTTTCCTTTGTTTGCAGTGACCATTTTCATCATTTTCCGGGTATCCTCAAATTGTTTCATCAATCGGTTTACTTCTTGAATGCTGGTGCCTGATCCGGTGGCAATACGTTTTCTTCGGCTTCCATTAAGAATTACAGGATTTACACGTTCTGCAGGAGTCATAGAATGAATTATTGCTTCAATCCCTTTGAAAGCATTATCATCGATTTCAAGATCACGAATGGATTTTCCCATACCTGGGATCATGCCTAAGAGATCTTTAACATTGCCCATTTTTTTAATTTGCTTAATTTGGGATAAAAAATCATTGAAATCGAATTGGTTTTTAGCAATTTTCCGTTGAAGCTGTTGTGCTTCTTCCTCATCAAATTGTTCCTGTGCTTTTTCAACAAGTGACACGATATCCCCCATACCAAGTATTCTGTCGGCCATTCGCTCAGGATAAAAGACATCAATGGCTTCCATTTTTTCTCCCAGACCCACAAATTTTATGGGTTTGTTAACAACCGATTTGATGCTAAGAGCGGCTCCACCCCGTGTGTCTCCATCCAATTTTGTGAGAACAACACCTTCATAATCAAGCCGCTCGTTAAATGCTTTCGCTGTATTAACAGCATCTTGACCTGTCATGGAATCGACAACGAACAAGGTTTCATGAGGATTGATGGCTTTTTTAATATTTGAAATTTCATCCATCATCTCCTCGTCAATAGCTAACCGGCCAGCTGTATCAACAATAACAACATGGGAACCTTGTTCTTTGGCATGAATTATTGCTCTTTTTGCAATTTTCACAGGATCATTCCCTGCATCTTCCGTATAAACATCGACTTCAATTTGCTGACCCAATACTTTCAATTGTTCAATGGCTGCAGGGCGATATACATCACAAGCAACCAACAAAATTTTCTTCCCTCTTTTTGTTTTAAGATAGTTGGCAAGTTTAGCAGAAAAAGTAGTTTTCCCTGAACCTTGTAAACCGGCAACAAGAATGATAGCTGGATCTCCTTTTAAGTTTAATTCAGTCTTTTGGCCACCCATCAATTGAGCAAGTTCATCATGAACAATCTTGACCATCAATTGACCTGGGGAAACCGCAGTAAGGACGTGCTGCCCTAACGCTTGTTCTTTAACCTGGTCGGTAAATTGTTTGGCAATTTTAAAACTGACATCGGCATCCAATAAGGCTTTTCTAACATCTTTTAATGTTTCCGCAACATTAATTTCTGTTATATGACCATGTCCTTTAAGTATTTTAAATGCCCGATCGAGTTTATCGCTTAATCCTTCAAACATGGTAACGTAATTAAAAAATAATTCTGAGTAAATATAAAGTTGCAAAATTAACAATTATAGATGTCATTTTTATTGATTTTTTTCTTGTAAATTGAATTCTGGTATAAAAATAAATAGTATGTTTGTGCGACAAAATTAATATTCACAAAAAAAAAGTGCCATGAAAAAAATTTTTATCTTCTTATTTATGATGCTTGTTTGGACAGGGATGAATGCACAAACCCTGCCTTACAACGATGATTTTGAATCCTATACGGTTGGGACGTACATTGCAGTAGACAACCCTACTTGGTGGTCAACTTGGTCAGCTGCTCCTGGAACCGGTGAAGATGCTTTAGTAAGCAATGCTTTTGCTCATTCTCCTTCTAAATCGATTTGTGTCGATGGATCAGGAAGTACCGCAACGGATCTTCTCCTCAAATTGGGAGAAAAAACCTCCGGCGCTTATGAATTGACTTGGTTTGAATATATTGAAACCGGAAAGTGTGGCTATTATAATATTCAGCACTTTGAATCTCCAGGAACTGAATGGGCTTTAGAACTTTATTTCCTTGCTAATGGTAGTGGTGAACTCTATGCAGGTAGTTCTACCGCAACCACTTTTAACTATCCAAAAGACACTTGGTTCGAGGTAAAACATTTGATTGACCTCGACAAAGATTCTATTCAATTGTTTATTAATGGAAGTTTAGTAAAAAAATGGCCCTTCAGCTGGCAAGCCAGTTCAACTTCCGGCACTAAAAAGCTTGGTTGTGTTGACTATTTTGCAGGAGCTAAATCAGGCACTTCAGAAACGCCAAAAGCCTATGTTGATGATGTACATTATGTTCAAACTTCTGCCTCCAATGACCCGGTTATTGGTGTGACCCCACCCAGTATTACCCGTTATGCTCCCGCCGGATGGAGCGTTACCGACGATCTTGCTGTTTCAAATACAGGCCTAACAGCATTGACTTATGATGTCAATATTATTTATACCGTCTCCAAAAAGAAAGAGATGCCGGTTATTGCTGACGCTGTGAAACCAGTTCACTCTATGCTTCTTACGAATTGCTCCTCCGATCCTAATTATCATCCTACCAATACTCCTCCATCGGATGGTTCAGTATACCTTAACTATGATGGAGATAACGCTTCCGCAATTGGCTGGAATTCTATTCCTGTTACTGTAACTTGTGCCGCAAGATATCCGAATGCAATGACCCTTCCTTACGCCGGAATGTCACTTGACACCATTGACGTATATATTAATAACCTGAATACATCAGGCAGTAATACAATGTCTATTAAAATTTATGGAATGGGGACTTCTTATGAACCAGGTGCATTGCTTCGCAACCAGGCATTTACACCAACTGAAGCCTCCTGGAATAGGGTTAAGTTGAATATACCATTAAAAATTACTGGTGAAGACATCTGGGTCGGTTATACTTTTACACAATTGGATCCTTCGATTTACATTCCTGGAACAGATGCAGGTCCAAATGATCCCAATGGCGATTTTCTTAGCACCGGTGTAGGTTGGTCACATCTTTCCAGTAACCCTGCTCTTGCATACAATTGGAATATCCGCGCTCACCTTTCTGGCGATCCTATTAATCATTGGCTTACTGCAAGTCCTCTTTCCGGAACTGTTGCTCCAGCTGGCACCCAAACTGTCACTGTTACAATGGATGCAACAACCCTGGATGCTGGTAATTATTCCGGAAAATTAAGATTTTTGAGTAATGACCCTGCAACTCCACAACTTGATGTTCCTGTTACTATCGACGTTATGACTGGCATCGACAACGTGAACAAGATTACTGTATCTGTTTACCCAAATCCAGCCAAAGACAGAATCAACATTCGCAGCAACGAAACAATTCAACAAATTTCCATCATTGATCTCAATGGAAAAGTTGTATATTCTGGGAATGAAAAATCCATCAACGTAAGTAATTTATCAAATGGAGTCTACTTTATTAAGACAGTTACTTTGAATGGCATTTCAAATATTAAATTCGTCAAAGAATAATCATCTATTTGACTAAAAAAAGCCGGCCTTTAGTGCCGGCTTTTTTTTTTACATTTTGGAAGGGACTTCAATGCCGAGCAATGACATTGATTTTTTAATTACATCCATTGTCATAAAGGTTATATAGACCCTCAGTTTTATTTTATTCTTATCCGATTCTTTAAGTACAGGGATCTCCTGGTAAAACTGATTGAAAACCTTGGCCAGATCATAGGAATAATTGGCGACAACAGCCGGATTCAATTCTACTCCAGCTTCTTTGATAATTTCAGGGAATTGAGCTAATAACTTAATCACCTCTTTTTCTCGTGATAAAAGACTTTCCGGCTTAGCACCATGGTTATATTTCAGGTGGAAACCAGCTGCTTTTGCTTTTTCAAGGAGAGAACATATTCTTGCATAAGTATATTGAATAAATGGACCAGTATTACCATTAAAATCGATGGATTCCCTGGGGTCAAATAACATATTTTTCTTAGGATCAACCTTTAAAATAAAATATTTTAACGCTCCCAAGCCAATGGTATTAAAAAGTTGAGATGCTTCTTCTTTAGATAGTTCATCCACTTTTCCTAGTTCACGTGTTGTTGATTCAGCTGTAAAAAACATTTCATCCATTAAATCGTCTGCATCCACCACAGTACCTTCTCGTGATTTCATTCTTCCCTCAGGAAGTTCAACCATACCATAAGACAAATGAAAAATCCGGGAGGCATACTCTTTTCCTAACCTTGCAAGAACCTTTTTAAGAACATCGAAATGATAATTTTGTTCATTCCCAACGACATAAATCATGGAAGAAGGATGAAAATCGTCATACCTAAGTTGGGCTGTCCCTAAATCCTGTGTCATATAAACGGAAGTGCCATCGGATCGCAGTAATACTTTTTCATCAAGATTTTCATCCCGTAAATCGGCCCAAACACTCCCATCCTCTTTTCTAATTAGGACTCCATTTTCCAATCCCTCGATAACAAGTTTTTTGCCAAGAAGATAGGTGCTGCTTTCAAAATAAATTTTATCGAAGTTAACGCCAAGCCTTTTGTACGTCGTAATAAATCCTTCATTGGCCCAGGAATTCATTTTTCGCCAAAGTTCCAGGGTCTCATGATCCTTAGCTTCCCACTTCCGAAGAATTTCCTGAGCTTCAACCATTAAAGGTGCTTGTTTTTCAGCTTCCTCTTCGGTAAGTCCTTTGTCCATTAAACCACGGATCTCTTCCTTGTATTTTTTATCAAATAGTACATAATATTTACCGATCAAATGGTCCCCTTTTAAACCAGAAGAGTCTGGGGTTTCGGAATTACCCCATTTCATATAAGCAAGCATGGATTTACAGATATGGATCCCCCTGTCATTCACCAGGTTCACTTTTATCACATGATGTCCGTTTGCTTTGAGAATTTCAGCTAAAGAATAACCAAGAAGGTTGTTTCTAATGTGACCAAGGTGAAGCGGTTTATTGGTATTGGGGGAAGAATACTCCAATACGATAGGAGGACCTGATATTTGTTTATGGAATCCAAATTCAGGCTGTTTTGATTCGGAGATTAATAAATCAATCCAAAAAGTATCACTTAAAATCAGGTTCAGGAAGCCTTTAATCACATTAAATCGAACGATCTCTGGCATTTTTGTCATGAGATATGTTCCGATTTCAGTAGCAGTTATTTCCGGTGCTTTTTTTGAAAATTTCAATAATGAAAAGACGACAAGCGTATAATCACCGTCGATTTCTTTCCTGGTTTTCTCTAACCCGAGGTTTTCTGGTAAAACACGTTGTTGATATAAATATTCTACTGCTGAACATATTACCTCCAGCAATTTCTTTTCAATCATGGCAAGATATTTAGCTACAAAGTTAGCTTATTTTAATAAATATATTGTTTCGTGTTTGGCTGGTTACCAAAAAAATAGTAGGTTTGCAAATAGATTTTAAAGAGTGTTCCATAACACTATTAATAAATTTAAACACAAAAAAAGTGAGGTTAGCATGAAAAAAAATGTAATCATTATTGGTGCTGCCGGAAGAGATTTTCACAATTTCAACACGTATTATCGCGATAACGCGAACTTTAACGTGGTAGCATTTACTGCTGCTCAAATTCCGGACATAGATGGACGAAAATACCCTGCTGCTTTAGCTGGGAAATTGTATCCCAAAGGAATTCCCATTTATGCAGAGTCAGAGTTGGTTTCTCTGATCAAAAAGCACAATGTCGAAATTTGCAACTTTGCATACAGCGATGTTCCTTATCAGCGTGTCATGAACATGAGTTCTATAGTAAACGCTGCGGGTGCTAACTTTATCTTACTCGGCACAAATGATACAATGATCAAGAGCACCAAGCCCGTGATAGCTGTTTGTGCAACACGGACTGGTTGTGGTAAAAGCCAGACTTCACGCCGGATCATTGAAATCCTGATGAAAAAAGGGTTGAAAGTAGTTGCCATTCGCCATCCAATGCCTTATGGTGATCTCGTTATTCAGAAAGTACAGCGTTTTGCAACCGTCAAAGATTTGGCAAAGCATAAATGCACAATTGAAGAGATGGAAGAATATGAACCCCACGTTGATCGTGGTAATGTTATTTATGCTGGCGTTGATTATGAAGCCATTTTACGTGCTGCTGAAAAAGATCCTTCAGGCTGTGATGTGATTTTATGGGATGGTGGTAACAACGATTTTCCATTTTACAAACCAGATTTGATGATCACAGTGGCTGATCCTCATCGTCCTGGCGCTGAAAGAAGTTATTATCCTGGTGAAGTGAATATACGGATTTCCGATGTTGTAGTATTGAATAAAATTGATTCAGCTTACCCTGAGAACATCAATATTGTCAGGGAAAACATTCAAAAAATAAATCCCAAAGCCATTGTAGTTGACGCAGCTTCTCCGATTCGTGTGGATGATGAATCATTGATCCGTGGTAAAAAAGTTCTCGTAATTGAGGATGGTCCAACACTTACTCATGGTGAAATGAAGATTGGAGCCGGAACAGTTGCAGCTCAAAAGTATGGCGCAGCTGAATTGGTTGATCCTCGCCCCTATGTTGTCGGAAAACTTGCCGAAACTTTCAAATTTTATCCGAACATCGGTCAGCTATTACCTGCCATGGGATATGGTGATCAACAGGTCAAAGATCTTGAAACTACCATCAACAAAGTGAAATGTGATTCCGTTGTGATTGCTACTCCGATCGACTTAAACCGCATTATCAAAATTAACAAACCGAATACCCGTGTTTATTATGATTTGCAGGAGATCGGTCAGCCCGACCTTGAAACCATCCTTACTGGTTTTTTGAAAAAGCATAAAATTAAATAATGATTTAAATCCCGGTTTTTACCGGGATTTTTTTTTTAATTTTGTTTGAAGATTATTGAGTTTTAATACTTATTCAATGAAAAATAAAAGTCTGGTATCCATCAATGACTTTACCCGGGAAGAACATGTTCGGATCCTGGAATTGGCAGGTGCTTTCGAAAATCGGCCAAAACAAAAAATTCTTGAAGATTTTGTCGTCGCCACCCTCTTCTTTGAACCTTCCACAAGGACTCGGTTGAGCTTCGAAAGTGCAGCTACCCGTTTAGGAGCACGGGTAATTGGTTTTACCGATGCATCAAGTTCCAGTGTCCAAAAAGGAGAATCCTTACGAGATACAATTCTTACTGTTAGTAATTATTGCGACATAATTGTCATGCGTCACCCAAAAGAAGGGAGCGCCCGATTTGCCAGTGAAGTAGCCAAAGTCCCCATTATTAATGCTGGAGATGGAGCCAATCAACACCCCACTCAAACGCTTCTTGATCTTTATTCGATCATGAAAACCCAGGGAACTTTGGACAATCTTAATGTGGCATTTGTAGGCGATCTGAAATATGGCAGAACTGTTCATTCTCTGGTTATGGCCCTGTGTAATTACAACACGACCTTTCATCTAGTATCCCCACTTGAATTAAAACTTCCAAGTTCAGTAAAACTTTCTATCAAAGAACGAAATTTGGAATACCATCAATATACCGACCTTCAGGAAGTGATTCCTAAAGTGGACATACTCTATATGACCCGAATTCAGAAAGAACGTTTTTCTGATCCTCTGGATTATGAAAAAGTAAAAAACGCCTATGTCCTTCGTAATAATATGCTTGGTGATTCCAGATCTAATCTAAAGATTCTTCATCCCTTACCTAGGGTGAACGAAATCACTACCGATGTTGATGATAATCCCAAGGCATATTATTTTACCCAGGCTCTTAATGGAGTTTATGTTAGACAAGCAATTCTCTGTGCTATTCTTGGAGTAGTCGATTAATATAAAATGTTTTATCATGGAAAAAGAAGATATTAGAAAAGAACTCAAAGTTTCGGCAATTGAGAATGGAACCGTGATCGACCATATCCCAAGTCAGAGCGTTTTTTTGGTGATGAAGATTTTAAATCTCACCAAGTATCCTGATCAACTGCTTTTTGGAAACAATCTTGACAGCAGGAAAATGGGGAAAAAGGGGATTATCAAAGTAAGCAACAAATTTTTCCAAAGTGATGAAATTAATAAAATTGCTCTTGTTGCTCCCACAGCCACCCTCATTATAATAAAGAATTTTCAGGTTGTGGAGAAGAAAAAAGTTAGAATTCCTGATTTTGCAGATAATATTGTAAAATGTTTTAATCCAAACTGCATTACCAATAATGAGGATATCCCGACAAAATTTACAGTGATCAACAAAAAAGATCTGAAGCTCCATTGTCATTATTGTGAGAAAATAACAGCTCGTGAGAACATTACATTTCTTGAATAATTATTCGTTACTTTTTACTCCAAGATGAAAAATTTGGTTAAAGAGATTTTGCTATTTTGTTTTTTCTGTTTTGTTTGTTCTTCAGTTTCGGGACAACTTTCATTGAGCGATACTGCAACTGATAATGCTTCTAAGAAATCACCTTA
Source organism: Bacteroidales bacterium (assembly GCA_023231005.1). Classification (GTDB taxonomy): domain Bacteria; phylum Bacteroidota; class Bacteroidia; order Bacteroidales; family FEN-979; genus CAIVAT01. The sequence goes on from JALNWG010000012.1 coordinate 77,648, forward strand.
CAAGCATTTGGATTATCGGTTTACCATTGGTTCTCAAGCTATTTTTTCTCCAGGACTCGGATCTGCATTCACTTCTTTTATCACGCCTCAATTTTCTTATGGATTAAATCCAAAATTAAGGATTGGCGGGGGCATAAATATTTCAACAACCTATTTCCCCTCAATATCTTCCATGTATCCAAATGAAAACAAAAAGATTAATGATCTGAATTACATCACAGCCACAATCTTTATTAATGGTTCCTATTTAGTAAATGACAGGCTAACTTTGTATGGATCTGCATTTAAAATGTTCCCTATTACAAATTCCACTTCCACACTTCCATATAACCCATATTTTCCAGTATTTGGGAATGGTGCCGAAGGAGTAAGTTTTCAAGCCGACTATAAAATTGGAAGGCACATGTTCATCCAGGCAGGATTTAATTATTCAAATGGATATTCACCATTCGATGATCGATTTGGTTCTATTAATCCAGGTTTTTATTCTCCGCATTGGTAGTATCCTTACCAAGCGGGAACCAATCACCAATATATTTGAGCGCTTCACTGATATCCATGGCATTGCTTGCAGGACCAACACGTATATAGAATTCTTCCGGGAAACCAGGTTGACGTAAAAAAACAGGCCGATTGTTTTTCACACATGTGACCATACAAATTGTTTTTTCTCCAATCTTTTCAAGTGAAGTGCTAATAAAAGGACTCACCTCGCGTCCAAGACAGGTACGGATCAAAGTCCAGAGATGAAGTAGAAACTTATCCTCATTCACAAACTTATCGGTTTCAATTCCTTCAATTGACCCATCATCTCTGATTCCAATCAACAAAGTCCCTCCCCTGGAATTCAAAAAAGCCGCAATGGTTTTCAGGCTTGCCCGTTCAACAGCCTGATTCGTTTTCCCTGCCCGGATATCCCAGCGCAGGGTCGACTTAAATTCCAGAATTTCACTTTCCCCCTCAGCTATAACAAGGGACAATGGTTTTAATAAAGCATTTGAATGAGCAAAACAGGCAAGATAATCCATACACTGATTTATTTCCGAAAAGAGTATTGTTGAGTATTTCTCTTCCTGAATTTGTAAAGCAAGAATACCGTTTACATATTCTGTTGGAGAAATCAACCCTGTAACTACGGTCAATGGTAAAACAATCCCAGATCGATGAACTTCAGAAATTGCTTGAACAACAGCTTTTTGCTCTGGGGTCAGTTCATGATAAACCCGACATAATAATTCAAGGAACGGATGTGAATCTGAATCCGCTACAATATAATCGCGTATGGTTTTGTTAATCAGTTCGTTGATTGATCTGACCAACATTGAAATTATGATGAATGAAAAGTTAAAAAGTTCGTGATCAGGTGGAAAGGGCGTAATACCTGACTTTCCATAAATCTTCAACCTCACAAAAGGGTCATTGTCAATAATTTTCTTCCATTTATTAATAAAAAAGTCATTGGATGATTCTACACAATCACGTTGAAAACCAAATAGTGTTTGAAATGAGAAATGGTGATTAGTGGTTGAACTTTGTCGCATCATTTCCGTACAAACCATTGCGATAACTCTTTCCAATTTGTGTTTATATGGATATCCCTTCGGGGTAAGGAATTGGACCCCATTATTATAAATGATATAAAAATCATCCTTTTTCACTATTTCAAGGGACTTCGTATTGATGTTGATATTTTTCAGATTGCAATAATCGATATAGTTATTCATATATATCTATGTTATTATAAATTCTCGATCTTCAAATTTATTATTTTTTGCTATAATCTTCTGTTTATTATATCGACAACAATTGATTATATGGTCATTTTTTAGACCTGATGCCTTCACATAAGGGTATCAGAACGTACCCCTCCTTTTCTTCAAGTCAGCACTCATGATATCAGATACCATAATTGTATCGTTACCCTCATTTGTTATGGTCTGTGATAAAATCTATCAAACACAGGTAGGACAATAAAAAACTCTGTATGAATTGGAATCCAATTCATACAGAGTAACCCTGCGGAGAGACAGGGATTCGAACCCTGGGACCTCCTTACGGGGGTCAACGGTTTTCGAGACCGCCCCATTCGACCGCTCTGGCATCTCTCCAAAAATAAAGCATTTGAGGGAAAAATAATCCAATGTCGATAAGCGGAGAGAGAGGGATTCGAACCCCCGGAGGCTTGCACCTCAACGGTTTTCAAGACCGCCGCAATCGACCACTCTGCCATCTCTCCAAGTTTGCAAATTTACAATAAATTTATTCAAGCCAAAAACGAAATTTCACTTATAAATATAAAAGTGTATTTCATATTTTCTTGTAATTTCTGCAATTCTATCTTATCTTTGTAATATAGTTTTATTTTAATAATATGACATTTTATGAAAAAGACATTATTCATTTTCAATATATTATTGTGTTCCTTCATCACTGCATATTGCCAGGGAAATAACCTTTGGGCTTTTCTATCATATGCCTCCTTCAATTCGCCAGAAGGACCCTATCTTGAAACCTACCTTACTGTTGCTGGCAAAAGTGTTCAGTTTGTGAAGATTGCGAACGGAAAATACCAGGCTACAGTAAATATTCTTATGACCTTTAAAAAGGGAGGAGAAATCAAAGCATTCAAGAAGTATGATTTATTCAGTCCTGAAGTTGAAGACACCCTCCATCGCGATTTCAATTTTGTTGATCAACAGCGGTTCTTATTACAAAATGGAACCTACGATTTCGAAATTCAACTTTCCGATAAAAGTAAAACCATTCCAGCTATTCCTTATAGTCAATCCATCACTCTTGATTTTCCAGATGGCAAACCAACTTTCTCTTCTATTCAGCTTATTAAATCTTATTCAAAAGCTGAAGTACCCGGAAATTTAACTAAGAGTGGGTTTGATCTGGTACCTTATACCTTTACATTTTATCCAAAAGATGAGAATAAGCTCATTTTTTATGTTGAATTATATAACATGGAAAAACTTCTGGGGAAGGATCAAAAGTTTATCCTTTCTTATTTTATTGAATCTCAGGAAGCCAACTTGAAATTGAATAATTATGTTAAAGTAAAAAAAGAGATTACGAAGGAGGTAAATCCCATTCTGACAGAAATTTCGCTCGAAAATCTTGCATCCGGAAATTACAACCTTGTTATTGAAGCCAGAAATCAACAAAACGAACTGGTAACATCAACAAAATTGTTTTTTCAACGGATGAATCCGAAAGCCACCATGCCACTCAATGAGATCCAAATGACCGAAATCGAAAATACTTTTGCAGAGAAAATTACTCAGATTGATTCACTCAAAGAGTATATCAGTTGTACTTATCCCATTGCAACCGGGATAGAAAAAAGTTTTATCCGAAATTCTGTAAAAACAGTGGACATGAAGACCTTACAGCAGTTTTTCTATGGCTTCTGGACCCAACGCGATGCTACAAATCCAGAACAAGCATGGCTAACCTACAAAGCTGCTGTTTATAAAGTTCAGGTTAATTTTGGCACACAAGTTAAAAAAGGATATCAAACTGATCGTGGGCGCGTATACCTGGAATATGGTCCTCCAAATACGCGAAGTACTCAATATTACGACCCGAGCAATTACCCTTATGAAATCTGGCAATACTATACTTTAAACAACAGCCAGCGTAACAAAAAGTTTGTTTTTTACTTGCCGGATAGAGCGACCAATGATTTTTTCCTTTTACATTCGGATGCCATTGGGGAAATCAATAATCAACGGTGGAAAATTTATCTTCGAAATAGAATTTACACCTCATCTGACATTCAGGACACCCAAGTAATCAAATCCTGGGGTGATTTTGAAGAAGACTATTGGGCTCTTCCCAATTAATCTTGGAGGATTGAGATATATTCGTATTTTTACATCAGATTCTTTTTTTAATCTTTAATTATTCCATTAATGCACGTTGCTGTAATTATTCTGAACTGGAATGGCCGAAATTTTTTAGAAAAATTTTTACCGACTTTAGTTCAATACAGCAAAGATGAGGCTGAGATCATTGTCGCTGACAATTTTTCTTCTGATGATTCTTTAGAATTTGTAAGATCTGCATTCCCTGAAATCCGGATCATTCGGAATGCAAGTAATTATGGGTTTGCCCGAGGCTACAACGAAGCGCTCAACCAAGTTACTGCTGATTATTACATTTTGCTGAATTCCGATATTGAAGTGACCGCCAACTGGATTCAACCAGTAATAACCCTCATGGAATCTGACCCGTTAATTGCAGCTTGTCAACCAAAAATCCGGTCTTATCTTGAACCAAAAAAGTTCGAATATGCGGGGGCAGCCGGAGGATTCATTGATAAATATGGCTATCCGTTTTGCCGTGGCAGAATTTTTCTTTCCATTGAAGAAGATACTGGTCAATATGACGAACCCTGTGAGATTTTTTGGGCAACCGGAGCATGTATGTTTGTAAAAGCGAATTTGTTCCACAGTATGGGAGGGCTGGATGAAGACTTTTTTGCTCACATGGAAGAAATTGATTTTTGCTGGAGATTAAAAAACAATGGGTTCAAAATAATGTTTTGCCCATCGTCTACAGTTTTTCATATTGGTGGTGGCACTCTTCCAAAGGTCTCTTGTAAAAAAACATATCTGAATTTTCGCAATAATTTCTTTCTTCTTTACAAAAATCTTCCTGAAAATCGTTTAAACCGTGTTTTTACAGTTCGCTTCATCCTTGACGGAATAGCTGCCTGCAAATTTTTAATTCAAGCGGGTTTTATGGATTTTTGGGCTGTAACCCGAGCCCATATAAGCTTTTATCACTCTCTAAGCAAAACCAAGGAAAAACGCAAAAATCTCAGGCAAGGTTCTATGAAAAATGTTTTCGATAAAAATATTGTTATCGAGTATTACCTAAGAGGAAAGAAAAAATTTACCGATCTGGATCCTAAGAGCTTTTACGATCAATAATTTCTCAGCGCGGTATCCCCAATAAAGCTTTCAATGGCTAAGCGATACGATTCAAGGCCAAATCCTATAATGCTTCCTTTAACATGAGCCGCCAGGTAAGAGGTGTGCCGAAATGGCTCTCTGGCAAAAATATTTGAAATATGAACTTCAATTACCGGTGTGGTTATTGCATTAATGGCATCGGCAATAGCGACTGAAGTATGTGTATAAGCTCCAGCATTGATTATTATTCCATCAAATAAAAATCCTGCATGTTGAAGTGCATTGATGATCTCACCCTCTATATTGCTTTGATAATATTCAATGCTAATATCATGGTAATGTTTACGCAGTTTTTTCAAGAAGGTCTCAAACTTTTCATATCCATAAATATCTGTTTCCCTGACTCCCACTAAATTCAGGTTGGGACCATTGATGATCAATATTTTCATATTCTCACTATTTAGATGGCGAATTTACTTTTTTTTTATTATTTTTGCAGTGATAATATCTCCGTAGGGGGTGCCAAAAACCAAGGCTGAGATTATACCCCAATAACCTGATCCGGATAATGCCGGCGTAGGAAAATGAAACCATGAAACAAACAGTCTTTTTTCGGCTAAAAATGAGCCTATGTGCCATTTTAATGTTTGCCTCCATTTCTTTGTGGAGCCAAAAACCTAATCAAATTTCCCTTTCGGGGAAAATTCTGGATATCACTTCCGGGAAAGCGCTTCAAGGAGCCCATATTTCCCTGGAAAACACTGCTAACATAACAATTTCTGA
>JALNWG010000013.1 GCA_023231005.1 Bacteroidales bacterium
AGTGTGAAACGGAATATTCTCATGAAATTATTTGATATGTATGATTTTATGAACTTCTCGCTGACGTCCTTCCATTGCGATATAAAGATAGTAAATTCCCGGTTCCAGATCATTCATTGGCACTGTAAGAATTTCATGTTTACGAGAACCATTGATCGGGATGACCTTTTTGCCGTCTGTTCCAAACAACCAGGCATTGATTTCCAAACCAGTGAATTGTTCAGGTATCCTGATAAAAAACTGGCTCATGCAGGGGTTCGGGTATATGATGACTTGATCATCAATTGACTTTTTGACACCCTTCTTTTTAGTCAGTATAGCGGATTTATATTCCTCCGGAACAGTGAGAGGTTCCTGATACGAGATCAGGTTTTGGTGCTGGAGTACGTTCCGGGCAAAACTGCCGGGTAAATCCATCACATTTAAAGCTAAGGATTGTAGGATGGATTGTTGTATACTGTCCGGAATAAGATATCCAATACTGTCATGGATCATTTGTCGTTCGACATCATTCAGACTTTTAAAGGTATTTACCCGTGACCGTTGGTTTTCTGTCAGATCATACAAGCTGGGAATTTCATTCAGTACACTGTCAGCCTGGTAAAATGTATGATGATCCATATAAAGCAGGACCAGATCCAGTTTTGAGTCCAACCGATAATCTTTCGACAGCACCTGAGTAATACTGTCAAATTGAGCAGAGGCAAGACTATCGTTAAGATATTTGTATATCATAGAGTTGATCAGCAAAACCCGATAATGGATCCAGCCAGCGAGTTCGCTTTCAAGTACCTCTCTTGCACCGATGACATCTTTCCCATCCAGAATCTCAGCATAAAGAGAATCGGGAATAGGAGTGATACGCAAATCAAGAGTGTTCATAATTTCTTCACTCTTTGCCGACTGCGGATTGCCCACAAGGATATCTGTGATCAATGAATTTGAGAGTACCGTTTCTTTCTGAATCGATGCTTCAAGAACGGTGTCAGACAAATAAGGAGAGGCAGACATCAGATCATCATAAAGATTGTTCGATTCGGAGGGTTCGCTTGTCATGATCTTTTCGCACAGGCTATCCGTGGAACCATTGTCAACAAGGTACTTCAAAATGGATACAAGGCTGTCAATTTTGAAATCGGCCATGGCAATTTGTGATTTGAAATTCATGGATGGACCATCCGTGTAGAAATTATCGGGACAACTTGAGGAACTATATGCTTTATTTATCGGTTTTCTGGTTATTTTATCTTCCCGATTGACTTTGATAGGATTCAATCGGGTGTTTAGTATATTGGAACTTGTATGATATGAATACTCAATATTCCTTACCGTTTGGTCAAATAGGATATCATAAATTTCATTGCCTGTTTCATGATTCAGGGAGAAATTATTACCCGCTGGCTCCTGGGTTGGGTTCGCCGGATTTGGCTTACTTTTCTGGTAGTAGGTTAAACCAGTACCGCTGGTGTAAGCATCTTCGTCTGTATCACAGATATCATTGGTGTTATTTGAGAATGAATTGCAAACAAAGCAAAGTCCAGACTCCAACATATAGGCAATATTATAGTTATTGAAGAAGTCCGGCAGGGCGTATTCTCCCCTGTTGATGTTTAGCCCAGTCAACGCGTAGGTCAGCGATGTAAAGGTGTTTTTATATACGTAATTCTGTCTTGCCCCTGAATTATTGACCACGACACCGTATTGCGGCTTCCCGAAGCCGGAATTGCCGACAAAGTTGTTGTTCTGGACCTGGAATCCACTTGAATTATTCAGATAAAGGCCGTAGGTATTATCTCCTCCCACTGCGCAGAAGTAGATGTTGGTAAAGGTATTCCAGGTAAAGACCTGGTTGTTCTCGGGAGTATATCCGGAGATGTATGTGCCGCGCTGACAGTGGCTGAACGTACTGTTCTGAAGTTTGATGCCAGCCGTTCCCATCCCGCTGTGCATGCCGTAAATCCCATATTCCAGTTTTGAAAAGCTGCATGGGGTGTTCGATACTGTTTCTTTCTGAAGATCCAGGATCGAATTGTAGCTGTATATACCCCTTCCGCGCCCTGCGTAAGTGGAGGTGGCAAGGTCCTCGCGCGAGTTAGAGAAAGTACACCCCTTCAATGTTACAAGGTTGGTTCCCTCAAATTTGATATGATAATCCGGTGTTGCGCTTCCGAAAAGATTCTTATCTGTGGTGAATGTGCAGTTTGTGAAAGAGCTTTTGTTGGGAGCCAAACCAAATTTGTAGGAATAAAGATCGATATCGATCTTGTTGTTCAGAAACAGCGCATTGGAAGCCAGGATGATGCCGCCGGATGGATAGCCTTCGTAAACTACGACTGTACCCCCAGTAGATTTGTAGGGTATGGCACCCGTGTTGAACGTCTTGATCCCGCAAAGTGCACCTTCAATGGTGCCGTGGTCTATGATGACTTTGCCTTGGTATTCGGCATACTGCAATATGGTATTCATGCTCTGGTCCTGCCCGGGATCCCCGTTTATCTCAATGCCTGTCCAGAATTGGCCGCATCCTGCGCTTATCCTCGAATTGTACACGTTACTCCCAATGATCCGTGGCGAAAGCTTTAGAATTCCCTGGGGTTTAATAATAATCTTGGCATTCGGCGACATGTATACGTTGCACTTTATTTCAAGGACCTGCTGAGGCTCGATAATGATGTTCTGGTTGATATGGACATCAGTGGTCCAAACTTTATTTTGGTAACTCTGGTTAATGATGATCGGTGTGCTGCTCGTAATACAGTTTGAGCTGATATCCTGACATTCATACGTAGCGGTGTAAGGTCCTTTAGCTGGATCACTGTCATCGCAATCCTCGTCGTTTGCACTGACCCAAGGAGGACAGCCACAGTTGGCTGGATCTTCCGGTACCACTTGGGTCCCACTCATTTTCCAGTGCAGTCCCCACCAATAATAGCCGTCACCGTCTTCGTCAGAGCATTTAATCGATGTCGTCGTACTATTACTTAGCCTGTGTTCAATGGCTCCGATGAGGTAATTGCTGTTCCCGGCGATAATATTGGATGTATTGTAATAAGGGATGAAGTCCCCGTTATAGCTATCCTTAAACCACCATGTGGTTGTTCCCAGGAATGAACAGGTGCCATCAAGAACGATGGCTGGGTCACTGGGGCCTGAACCCGGATAGAAGATGTCCCCAACTTTTGCCGTTGAATAGCCTACAAGGATCATCTGATGGTAAACGTTCGGGTTGGGCACTGGATAATCATTTACCCGACAGGAAATGGGACCAAACTTGATAAGTGTTTCTTTGATGATATTCTCATAATTGGTTCCGTTGTCGAGGGTTAAAAAGCCCCCAATTTTGACCCTATCGACTGGATTAGTACACTTGCTGGAGCAGGGTGGCCCGGCACAGTTAAATGGATAACACGATTCATTGACCACGTAATTGTTCATCATATAGGTCAGAATATTTGCTGATGTGTATGGACTGGGGGTAACACAGGGCAGGTTGACATAGCAGTTTATGATCTGCATTTCCGATTGGTTTAGGTCAAGCTGGTGTTTTATATCTGGATATGCCAGTGCGTTTGCTCCAGAATTGTTATTGAAAAACAGATTAGCCCCGGCTTCCTCAAGACCAATCGAGGCAAATGCGTAACATGTATTATCCGATTGCATCCAAGGCTTAGTAATCCATCCATAACCGTTCGAATTGTAATAAGGAGTATTTGGAATGTTTGATCTGTGCCGGTTGCGCCAGTCAAAATTATCAGTATAGGTTGAAGAGGACTGGGCATGTGACTGGGTGAAGGTTGACTGAAAGAGTCCTCCCTTGTAAAACTCATATCCTTGGATATTGTATTTTTTTCCAAATAGAATCTCCTTATCTGAATAACTCTTTTGTTGTAACATTGTTTTTCCTGCCCTCCAGTAATATCCTTTGGCAGCAATGTTCTGGTTTATGAGTAAAATTTTAACTGAATCAAGAGCCAATTTTGCCTGGGCTTGCAAGGAAGGAATGTTTTGTTGCGGAGTTTGGTCAAGTTTCAGAACATCAATGCTAACAGATGAATTGATAAGATCAATTTTTAGTTCCACAGGTTTGATTCCTGTAAGATAACATGTCTCATCACATTTACTGTCAAATGAAAAGGAGTTCGTGTTGCTGATTATGGGATAGGCTTCAAACAATAGGTAATAGTATCCATAGTCGTCCTTTACCAAAACCCGCACCAAACTGGAGTCGGACATCAGGCTGACGCTGCCAGTGATTTCAAGTGAATATACCGTCTCTCCGATGGTGAAAGGATTGAATACTGTGTCCGTTGAAAAGTTTTGATTGATTGTGATTTCCTGTGCATAGGCCGCGCGGGGCAGTAACGCCAGCCCCAAGATGAGCGCCAGGGTGAAAATGAAATATTTCATAATGGATAGGTTTTGGGAAAATGTTTTACAATAACTACAAACGGTTCATATAATGATTGATAGAGATAAGATCAAACTAATTAATTTATCAAAAAAAAACGTTACTATTCTGGTTTAACGAATACTTTATTAATGCGAATCAAGGGTTAAAAATCAAATAAATAAAAGTGGCAGCTAATTTGCCAAACTCGTGAATAAGAAGGCCTTTAGCTGACCGAACATTATTCGCTCTTTGAAAGTCTGTTTTTTCAATCAACCAATTGAACCATCCCTCAATCGGTTGCCGAACATTTGAAACTGCCTTTGATAATAGGTCATTTGCTGCTCTATCATACTGTTTTCCCCATTCAGATTGACCTTTGATTGCCTTGACAGGGGTCATCATAACCGCATTCTGAGTTAGGTAAAGACGTTCAAAGAAATCGTGATCATGATACTTTTTGTCGCCGAAAAAGGTTCTGTTATTGATCATACTCCAGGCATTTTTGAATACATTCAAATCATTTTCAGAGACGGCTGTAATAAATTACTGAAGCGTTCACACGAAAATTTAAGTTCTTTTTCTTATGCATCTGATACGTAAAAGAAAAATTCAACTAATTTGGTACTCTTAACCTTAGAGATCATATCCTATGATGTTTGGTGGTACATACATCTAAGATACAGATTTCTAAGGTTATATATATTTTATATTCCAATAGATTATTAACATTCTTTGTTTATATCTGCTCCATATTTTACTGTTTTTAACCCTTGATTCGCATTGTTTATTTGTTTTTAGTTAGGGTTGTAATATCTTAGAACTACGGGTATAAACATAATATATATATTACAATAATTACGCCAAAACATTATCATGCTGTATACCAATTGTCTGTATGTTTGTCATTTTAAAAAGTGTAACAAAATGTTACACTTTGTGTAAAACACGTAACATTTTGTTACATCCTAATGAATTACTTCAAAAAAAATTCTACATTGCATTGATTTATTATTATGGGTGTAAGTCGTTTAAGGTTTGCGGATAATCCCGAATTATTTACCTTTGCAAGTGTTGAAAGATAGCCTTTATAAAACCATTAAGTTGTCGTTTATATGTACGAATTCATCAAAGGAGAATTGATTGAAAAAACCCCCGGATATGCCGTGATAGAGACCAATGGGGTAGGCTATTTGCTGAATATTTCCATCAATACATACGCACAGCTTCGCGAGAAAGAAAAATGTACCTTGTATACCCACCTGGTGGTTCGCGACGACGATATGTTGCTTTATGGTTTTGCTGACCGTGAAGAGCGGGAATTGTTCCGCCAGTTGATCAGTGTTTCCGGGGTAGGGGTGAATACTGCCCGACTGATCCTCTCCTCCTTATCCCCGCTGGAGGTTTACAATGCCATTGTTAACGGCGATGTTCCCTTATTGCAACGGGTAAAAGGAATCGGGGGGAAGACGGCTCAACGTATTATCATCGACCTTAAAGATAAGGTTTCCAAAGTGATAATCGCTGGTGAAAATTCCGGTTTTTTGCACAATACAAAGAAAGAAGAAGCGTTATCAGGATTGATCATTCTGGGCTTCCCAAAGATGCTTGCCGAAAAAGCGTTGAACAAGATCATCGAAACGGAAGGAACAGGCTTGACAGTGGAACAGCTGATCAAACTCGCCCTCAAAATGTTATAGGGCGTGAAGGTTCCATAAATTTATTCACCTCGGAATATCTAGTGAAGAAAAGAATTTTATACTGTCTCGTCTGCCTGGCCCTCCTTGTTGCCTTTTGTTTCACGGTTTCCGCCGCTGAAACAAAGTGTAATTATGGAAGGTTCTGGCTATTTACATTCTCTCCCGATAGCCTTGTTAAAGGTGATACGGTGCGTCTCCGCTATCCTTTTGACGACTCCAAGGTGATGCCGGGTTCAGGAGAAGAGCATGGTATTTATCTTAAAAATCCTTCCAACCTTAAAACCATTGTTGAATACGACCCGATAACGAGGCAGTACTATTACATGTACAAAATCGGGGAAACAACCTACCGGATTCCAACTACCCTTACATTCGAAGAATACCAGAACATGGATATGGAGACCATGATCAACAATTACTGGAAAGAACGTTCGGAAGCTGCCAGTATTGATAATGCCAAAGGCATAATTCCAAAAATCCATATCCCCGGAAAAGTATTTGAAACCATTTTTGGGAACAACACTGTGGATATCCGCCCCCAGGGATCTGCGGAGATCACTTTCGGTTTGGTATCGAACCGCCGTGATGACCCAATGCTTAATACCCGTCAACGGCGACAAACCAATTTCGATTTCAATGAGAAAATCCAAATGAATGTGATTGCCAAAATTGGTGATAAAATCGAGTTCAAGGTTAACTATAACACCGAAGCCACCTTCGATTTTGAGAATAAGCTGAAATTGAAATATGAAGGCAAGGAAGATGATATCATTCAACTGATTGAAGCCGGTGATGTAAATATGCCATTGAGTACTTCCCTTATCCGGGGGACCGAGAGTTTATTTGGTATCAAGACAAAATTACGGTTCGGACGGGTAACGGTGACTGCTTTGTATTCGCAACAGAAAAGCGAATCAAAGAATATTACCGTTCAAGGCAATGCCCAGCAGACTAAATTCAAGATCAGGGCTGATGAATATGAAGATAACAAGCATTTTTTTCTGGGACAGTATTTCCGGGATAATTATAAACAAAACCTCTCCAAATTGCCTGTCATCACCAGCAATGTCAATATTCTGAAGATTGAGGTTTGGGTCACCAATGTAGGCGCTGCTGTTACTGAAAATAGAAACATTGTAGCCTTTATGGACCTGGGAGAATACAAACCATACAATACGCGGTTGTTTACCGGAGATCCCAACCGGAAATATACCACCAACAACTCCAATAACCTTTTCCAGGTGATCATGCCCAATCCGGCCGATACTGCTAAAGTCCGTAACATCAATACGGTAACCGGTTATCTGAAAGGTTCACCTTTCTTTATGATCTCCGGTGAAGATTTTGAAAAGGTGGAGAGTGCGCGTAAACTGTTAACTTCTGAATACAGTTTCAATCCAAAGCTTGGATTCATCTCTTTGAATACTGCTTTAAATTCTGATCAAACGCTGGCAGTCGCCTATCAATACCAGGTAATTGGCGATACCGCCATTCATCAGGTTGGTGAATTTTCCGATCAGGGGATCAATACTCCTAAAAGCTTAATTGTTAAGTTGCTGAAGAGTACTTCCCTGAATACGAAAATCCCGACCTGGAAGCTGATGATGAAAAATGTATATGCGTTGGGCGCTTATCAGCTTCAGTCCAATAGTTTTACGTTGAATATTCTCTATTCCGGCAACGCCAATGGCGTTCCTACGGCTTATATCGGAGAAGGCCGGATTAAAGGAGTTCCCCTGCTCAGGGTACTGGACCTTGATAATCTCAACCAGCAATTCAATCCGCCTCCCGACGGAATGTTCGATTTTATCGATCAGGCTGCTACCATCGGAGGGACGATACAGGCTTCGAACGGAAGGATATTTTTCCCGGTTTTAGAGCCTTTCGGGGAAGATTTGCGCGATTCCATTCTGGATGTTAACAATCCCAAAGAGTCCAAAGAACTGGCTGATAAATATTGCTTCGACTCGTTATATACCATGACGAAAACGATGGCGCGGCAGTATCCTGATAAAAATAAGTTTGTATTAGACGGGTATTACAAATCTTCGGCTGGATCAGAAATCTCGTTGAATGCGTTGAATGTCCCTGCTGGTTCTGTAAAGGTCACTGCAGGCGGGATTCAGTTAACGGAAAATGTGGATTATACGGTAGATTATACCCTTGGGCGTGTGCGGATCATCAACGAAGGGATTCTGAATTCCGGGACACCGATCAACATCTCTCTGGAAAGCAATGAGATGTTCAATGTTCAAACCAAACGATTGATGGGGGCGCACATCGATTACAAGATCAACAAAGATTTTGTGGTTGGAGCTACAATACTTAACCTGAATGAACGGCCATTGACTCAAAAGGTCAACTATGGTGATGAACCGATGTCGAATACCGTATGGGGGATGAACGTTTCCTATCGTACGCAATCGCGTTTGATTACCCGCTTTATTGATGCGTTGCCGTTGATTTCCACCAAAGCGCCTTCGAGCCTCACGGTGGATGCTGAATTTGCTCAGTTTATCCCGGGTCATTCCAAGTCTATCGGAAAAGCCGGTACTACCTATATCGACGATTTTGAAGGTGCCAAATCTACCATTGACCTTAAAAACATAGGGACTTGGTTTATGGCCAGTTCCCCGCAAGGTCAAACCGCCACAGGACTTTTCCCTGAGGCTGCTTCTGGAACTAAACTGGCGTATGGTTTTAACCGAGCCAAATTGGCATGGTATATCATTGATCCTTTGTTTTATGATAAAAACACCAACTTGATCCCATCAAACGTTTCCAATTCTGAGTTGTCAAACCAATATGTAAGGCAGGTATGGGAGACTGAAATTTTTCCGAACAAGCAGCCATTGAACGGGGTCCCTGTTAATTTGGCGGTGTTAAACTTAGCCTATTATCCCAATGAACGGGGGCCATATAATTACGATGTAGGGTCTACAGCATACTCCAAGGGATTGAATACCGATGGTACCTTGGCCATGCCTGAAACCCGCTGGGGAGGGATCATGCGAAAGATTGAGTCCACCGACTTTGATGCCACCAACATCCAGTATATTGAATTCTGGATGATGGATCCTTTTGTATATGACACGTTAAATTCCGGACAATTGTATTTTAACCTGGGGGATGTATCGGAGGATATTCTGCGGGATGGACGGAAGAGTTATGAAAACGGATTACCAACTACTAACGTGGTTACGGGAGTGGATACTACGATTTGGGGCCGGGTGCCGCAGTTACAAGCCCTGGTAGATGCTTTCGACAACAATCCTGAATCACGGCCTTATCAGGATGTGGGCTATGACGGATTAAGGGATGTGGATGAACTGTCGTTTTTTGATACCACCTATGTTGCCAAAGTGAGAAATACATTTGGGTCTGGCTCGGGCGCTTATAAAAATGCTGCTGCAGACCCTTCCAGTGATGATTTTCATTATTTCAGAGGATCCGATTATGACAATGATCCGAACTTTAGCAGTGTTTTGAACCGATATAAAAAATACAACGGTCCCGAAGGTAATTCTCCCACCACAAACCAGTCGCCCGAAAGCTATCCAACCATTGCCACAACCCTGCCCAATGTGGAAGATATCAACAAAGACAATACATTAAGTGAAGCAGAACGCTATTACCAGTATGTAGTTCAGTTACGGCGTGATCAGATGATACCGGGAACGAATTATATCACCAATGTATACAGAGCCACCGATATTCCCCTGGCCGATGGAACAAGAGGCTCTGTGAACTGGTATCAGTTCAAAATTCCTATCCGTACCCCGGATAAAGTGGTTGGAAATATCTCGGATTTTACTTCTATCCGATTTATGCGGATGTTTTTCAAGAACTTTCAGCGTCCGGTTGTATGTCGGTTTGCAACCCTTGAACTTACCCGTGGCGAATGGAGAAAATATGATTATAGTTTGCTTTCCCCAGGGGAATATATTCCCGATGATTACCAAAATTCCACTCAGTTTGATATTGCTACTGTAAGTATCGAAGAAAATGGGAGCAAACAGCCGATTCCCTACGTAATGCCTCCGGGTATTGAACGGGAAACAAACTGGGGATCGACCAATATGCAGAAGCTGAATGAGCAATCCATGTCATTTAAGGTTTGCAACCTGGTTGATGGGGATGCCCGGGGCGCTTATAAAACCTGTGAATTTGACTTCCGCCAGTTCAAACATCTTCAGATGTATGTTCATGCAGAGAAGTCGATCAAGAGCCAGAATTTAAAACCTGGCGAGCTTACTATTTTTATGCGGGTAGGTTCTGATTTCACGGAAAACTATTATGAGTATGAAATTCCCCTCAATTTTACACCCTGGGGAACCAGATCAGATAATCCGGAAGCCATCTGGCCCGATGCCAATGCTTTTGATATCAACCTGGACCGATTGGTAGAAGTAAAATATAACCGGCTGGTGGCCATGCGCGATAAAGGACTTGAACTGACGGCATCAACGCCCTATTCGGAATATGATGGAGCAAATAAAATTACCGTAGTAGGGTCTCCTACGATCAGCGATGTAAGGGCAATCTTGATCGGAGTACGTAATCCTAAAAAGAATACCATAACACCCGATGATGATGGGCAGGCAAAATGTGCGGAGGTTTGGGTGGATGAGCTTCGTTTGTCTGAATTTAACAAACAGGGAGGATGGGCTGCCACAGCACGGGTGGCTTTGGAACTGGCTGACCTTGGCCGTGTACAGGTAACAGGAAGTTATAACAGCGCGGGTTTTGGAACACTAGAACAAAAACAAACCCAGCGATTGATGGAATCAATTACTACTTTCGGATTTGATACCGACCTGGACTTAGGCAAATTTTTCCCTGCCAAATCAGGGGTCCGTATTCCGATGCATTTCGATTATTCAATGCAACAAAATAACCCCAAGTATGATCCGCTCAACCCGGATCTCTTGCTGAAGGATGTTCTGGATGCTTATGATACCAAGCAACAGAAGGATTCAATCAAGTCGCTGACCCAAACTTATACGCAACGTAAAAATTTCAATCTGATGAATGTCAGAAAAGAGCGGACTTCAGACAAAAAACCAAAGATCTATGATATTGAAAATTTCAATTTAAGTTATTCTTATTCTGAAATATACTACCGTGATGTGGACGTGGAGTATAAGTTACAAAAGACATATACCGGAGGTTTGGGTTATACCTATTCGGCCCAGCCTAAAAATGTACAGCCTTTCAAACGATCAAAGGGACTTTCCAGCAGATCTCTGATGTTGATCAAAGACTTTAATTTTTATTATCTGCCCAAATCTTTCACTTTCCGGACGGATATGGTTCGCGAATTCAATCAGCAAAAATTCAGGAATAAGAGTGCAGCCATAATTCCGATGGAAACATTTTATACCAAGCGTTGGGACTGGACCCGGACGTATGATTTGAAGTACGATTTTTCAAAATCTCTGAAAATTTCGTTAGTGGCCAATGCCGCTGCATTTATCAATGAGCCTCCGGGAGTGATTGACCGTTCAAACCGGGATCAGGTTTGGGGTGAAATCTTTTCCTTTGGTACCATGAACAATTACAACCAGGCTTTCAGTGTAACCTGGGAAGTGCCTTTTACAAAAATTCCTTATTTGGATTTTATTTCTTTGAACGCAGGGTATCAATCCACCTATCGCTGGGCTGCCTCCCCGATATCGATTCAGGATCAATATGGGAATACCATTGAAAATGCAAGCAACAAAGTACTCAATGGCGGTCTTAATCTGGTAACATTATATAATAAAAGTTCGTATCTGAAGAAGATTAATCAGGGGGTTGCTAAAAATTCCAAAATACCCCGTCCGGAGCCTCCCAAAATTTCTAAGGAAAAAAGTTTAGCCAAACAGGATAGCTTGAAAGCAGAAAAACCTAAGATAAATGTCGGAAAAATCATTCTTGATGGAACACTCAGGGTTTTAATGGCTATCCGGACTGCCAAATTCACCTATAATCAGGGCAATGGTATTTTATTGCCGGGATTCAAGCCGGAACCGGATGCTCTTGGTAATAACTGGAGTTCAAATGCCCCCGGGCTTGGTTTTGTTTTTGGCGACACGCGAGATATCCGTCCAACAGCTGTTGAGCATGGATGGATTACCACAGATACCATGCTGAATACTCCCTACATTACTAAATTCACAGAAAATTTGACGGTAAACGTGAGTCTTGAACCAATCAAGGATCTAAGGATCGAAATCACCGCATTGCGACAATACTCAAAGGCCCACACCGAATATTTCAAAGCCGACCGGAGTGGCGCTTTCCCAACAGATCCTTTATCGGCTTCAGACCAGGGAAGTTTCACAATGTCGTATCTTATAATTGGGACTTCTTTCGATAAGGAGGACGAATTTGGACGTTCGTCGACTTTTGAGAGAATGAAACAATACCGTTTACAGATTGCCCAGCGATACGCAGCCATGAATCCGAATTCAAAAGGAGTCGTTGATTCAACCGGATTTCCGATGGGTTATGGAAACACCGATCAGGAAGTACTGCTTTCGGCCTTTATGTCAGCTTACAGTGGAAAAGATCCGGGGAAAATCAAACTTAATGCCTTTCCTTCCATTCCGCTTCCCAACTGGCGGTTGACATACGATGGTTTAGCAAAACTAAAGATTTTTAAAACCTGGTTGAGGACTTTTACCATTACCCATGCCTATTTGTCGACCTACAGTGTAAGCAATTTCACCTCCAATATCCTCTTTAAAGAGCAAAATGGAATGCCTTCGGTGACCGATGATGCCGGTAACTTTATTCCTCAATCTCAACTCATGGTTGTTTCAATCACTGAGCAATTCAACCCGCTTATTAAAATAGATCTTGGTTTTGTGAATAGCCTGCTGGCCGATCTGGAAATGCGCAGGGGGCGTAATATCTCCTTTGCTTTTGGCAATAACCAACTTACCGAGATCACTAGTAATGAGTTTATTATTGGTTTGGGATATCGTTTCAAGGGGATCCGATTAAACTTTTCAGGATTGGTAGGCGGAGGTAATAAAACAAAAACCAACAGCGACCTTAATCTTAAACTTGACTTCTCCATCCGGAAGAATAAAACAGTATTACGACGGATTGATGAAGATGTTAACCAGGTCTCGGTAGGACAGAATGTATTGTCTCTCAATTTCTCTGCCGATTATAACCTGAGTCAACGATTCAATGTCCGGTTCTATTTCGATAAAGTGATCAATACACCTTATGTTTCTAACCAATATCGGACCTCAAATACCAAAGGCGGGATCGCTTTACGTTTTACCCTGGCACAGTAGGTAGCATCCTTAACCAGTCTGTTTTTTAACTGTTCCTTTGACAATTCGAAAAAAAACCATACTTTTGAAAAAATCTTAAAAAAAAATAAACTATGAACGTTCCTGCAAATCTAAAGTACACAAAGGACCATGAATGGTTAAAAGTTGAAGGTGAAAACGCTTTTATTGGCATTACTGATTTTGCTCAGCATGAGTTGGGAGATATCGTATTTATTGAAGTGGAAACCGTGGGTGAAACCCTTGGAAAGCACGAATCTTTTGGTACTGTTGAGGCAGTTAAAACAGTCTCTGACCTGTTCATGCCTGTTTCCGGTGAAATTCTTGAATTCAATGAAGAACTTACCACTACTCCGGAAACCATTAACAAAGATCCTTATGTAAAAGGGTGGATCGTTAAGATTAAAATGACAGCTCCGGGCGAAATCGCCGAATTGCTTGATGCTACAACATATACAACACAAATTCAGTCTTAAATCCTGGTTTCCCCACAAACAACTTGCTTGCGAACGTTCCTGAAACATAACCTCTGGAGTTTTTTGTGGGCGCTGGTTATCGTCTTACTTACCTGTTTGCCAGGTAAAGTATTTCCGGCCCTTCCCCGTTTTATGGACCTGTTACAACCTGATAAATGGGTTCATGGAATTATGTTCGGAATTTATGTGTTTGTTCAGATCAGGGGATTTGTATTGCAGGATCGGTTTCCTTTTTTACATCACAATGCTGTTGTAATAACGTTGCTTATTGGTATTCTCCTGGCGATGGGTACGGAATTGGCTCAAAAGTTTTTTATCCCGTTGCGGAGTGGCTCTCCATACGATTTTCTGGCCGACGTGGTTGGATGTCTCTTAGGGTTGTTGGCTGCGTGGAAATTTGTTCGAATTAATAGATAGAAATCAGGAATTATTAGATGGAGAAACCTTGGAGAAATAGTCAAATACTATTTTTCCTTTTGCTTTTCCGATGACTTCCTGTAGCTCTTCCAGAGTGGCTCCTTTGATATTATTTACGGACCGGAATTTCGAGAGTAATTTCTGATTAATCGAATTGCCTATTCCCGGGATCTTTGTGAGCTGGGGTGCCAGAGCGGCTTTTTCACGACGTTTCCGGTGGTGCGTGATCCCAAACCGGTGAGCTTCATCACGCATCTGCTGGATAATCTTGAGGGTCTCGGATTTTTTATCCAGATACATGGGTAATGAATCTTTGGGATAATAGATTTCTTCGAGTTTTTTTGCAATTCCTATCACCGTCATTTTTCCTGTGAGACCCAGATCTTCCAGGCTTTTCAAGGCTGCACTCAACTGTCCTTTCCCGCCATCCACAACAATTAGCTGCGGAAGTGATTTTCCTTCCTCAAGAAGCCGTTTGTAACGCCGGAAGATGATCTCTTCCATGGAGGCAAAATCATCGGGACCTTCCACGGTTTTTATGTTGAAATGCCTGTATTCGCTTTTATCGGGACGGGCATTTTTAAAACAAACCATCGCAGCAACCGGATGAGTCCCCTGGATGTTGGAATTGTCGAAACATTCGATGTGTACTGGTAGTTCAGTCATCCGTAAATCTTTCATCATCGTGTCGAGAATGCGACGGCTTTTATGTTCCGGATCTACCAAATCCTTTTGTTTTTCTTTCTCAAGCTGATAATATCTGACATTCCGTTGCGACAGTTCCAATAACTTTTTTTTGTCTCCGATTTTTGGAACTGTGAAAAGAGCTCCCGAAATTTCATATTCGGGAAGGAATGGAACAATAATTTCGGGGGAGACGCTTTCAAACCGTTGCCGGATCTCCGTAATTGCAAATTGCAGCAACTCTTCTGGAGTTTCATCCAGTTTTCTCTGTAATTCGACCGTGTGTACCTGAATAATGGCACCATTCATTACTTTCATGAAGTTGATATATGCCGACAAACCCTCTGCTGAAATAGAAAAAACATCCACATCATTGATGGAAGGATTGACCACGGTCGATTTACTTTGATATTTATCAAGCAATTCCAATTTCTCCTTAACGAGGTGCGCTTTTTCAAATTCCTGAATAGCGGCATATTCCATCATGAGTTCCCGGAGTTGACGCGCTACCTGATTCAAATTTCCTTTTATGATTTCCTTGATGGATGCGATGCTTGTATCATAATCCTCTTTTGTTTGCAATCCTTCGCAGGCTCCTTTACAATTGCCGAGATGGTATTCAAGACAAACCTTGAATTTCCTGGACTGAATATTTTTTTCAGTCAGGTTTAAGGTGCAATTCCGCAAAGGATATAACTGCCGGCAAAAATCGAGTAAAGTATGCATTATCCGGACATTGGCATAAGGGCCGAAGTAGTTAGATCCATCGCGGATGAGATGTCGGGAAGGAAAAACCCTTGGAAAAGGTTCATTTTTAATACATATCCAGGGATAGGTTTTATCATCCTTCAGGGCCACATTGTAATGTGGCCGGTATTTTTTAATCAGGTTGTTTTCAAGGAGGAGGGCATCCTGTTCGGTCTCTACCACGATATATTTGATTTCCGCTATTTTACGGACCAGCATTTGAACTTTTCCGCTGATCGAATTGATCTTAGTGAAATAAGAGCTCACACGCTTTTTCAGATCTTTGGCCTTTCCTACGTATATAATCTGGTCTTTATCGTCAAAATATTGATATACCCCGGGTTTGTGAGGTAAACCTTTGACAATGGTTTCCAAATGGGAGAAATATTTATTTAAGGGGTTGACCATCTCCATATTTTTCGCAGATAAATCCCAACCCATTGAGCGCGTTCTGAATTTCATCAGTGCCTTCACGAACAGTTACAATAAAAGCCGGGTATTCTCTCCGGGGAGGATATTGATTGCGTAATTGTTCAAACTGTAATGGGTTTTCTTTCAGCGCATCGGCATCGTTCAGGATATTGTACGATTTCAATATCGTTTCCCCAATGATCTCTTCTGAACTTTTTCCCCTTCCCTCAATTTGGATGATCGGTTTTTCCGGGAACGGAAGATGAGGGGGAAACCATGACTGCAAAGGGAAATTGAAATAGGCTGCAACGGCTCTCACAACCGCAGCGGTGCCGTTAGCCTTTCCGTCGACTGAATAGCCTGCAATATGCGGTGTTCCGATGATTGAAAGATTCAGCAGGTCAGAATCCGGAATGGGTTCGTTTTCCCAAACATCGAGAACGGTACCGGCAACCAACCCTTCCCGGATCAACTGCTTCAATGCGGCAGTGTGAACCACTTCACCCCGGGAAGTGTTGATGAGAAAAACGCCTGGCTTTATTTTCCTGAGGTTGGTTTCGTTCATCAAATGAAAGGTAGGATCTTTTCCGTCGCGGTTAAGGGGAACATGGAAAGTGATCAGATCCGAATCCTTCAAAATCCGTTCGAGGGAAACAAACTGATTGCTGTCTTCCTTTCTTTGACGGGGAGGATCATTGAGCAAGACTTTCATTCCCAAAAGCCGGGCCAATTGTTCAACTTTGGATCCCACATGGCCTGCTCCAATGATCCCTAATGTTTTATCAGCCAGACAAAAACCTCCTTTCTTTGCAAGGATAAACAAAGCCGAGGCTAAATATTGACAAACCGAATTGGCATTGCACCCGGGCGCGGTAACCCACTGGATGTTGTGAGAGTCGCAATAACGGGTATCAATATGATCAAAACCAATAGTAGCCGATGCAATGATTTTTATTGCGGTCCCCTTCAGTAAATCTGCAGAGCAGGCAGTACGGGTTCGCACAATCAATGCATCGGCACCGATCAGGTTTGAACGATCAATGATTTGTCCCGAAAGATAACGAACTGTCGCAAAAGGTTCAAGTACACCTTTCAGAAAAGGAATGTTATCATCCGCAATGATGCGTGGAAGCATTATTTCTTGGCTGCTTTTTTCTCTTTTTTAGCAGCCCGTTTTTCTTTTAAACTCTTGGTGGGTTCTTTTTTCTTTTCTTTTACCACCGTTTTTTCTTTTCCCATGGTTCTGATTTTTTAGACCCGATAAAGTTACAAACAAATTACATTCCCAGCTGGTTCATCAAAAATTCATTATTAACCACGGCATTGTCGATCTTTTGTTTGGTTGCTTGTCCGGAACCATGGCCAACGTTGTAATCGATAAAGAGCAATATCGGGTTGATCTGGCCTGGGTTGTTCTGAAGTGCAGCAGCAAATTTTTTGGCGTGAAGGGGGTCCACACGACTGTCGTTGGCTCCGGTGCGGATCAACATGGTGGGCATATTGATACCAAGTCGGATGTTGTGGTAGGGAGAATAACGCAACAGGTTTCGGAAATCCGGTTCATTGTCGCTCGATCCATATTCAGGAATCCAATAGCGTGCGATGAGGAATTTATGGAAGCGAATCATATCGATCAGAGGAACGGCACAAAGGATGGCTTTATACAAGTCGGGACGCTGGGTAGCAACGGCTCCCATCAGTAAACCGCCATTGCTTCCGCCTTCAGCAGCAAGTCTTCCGGGATTGGTATATTTTTCGCGAATCAGCCATTCAGCACAGGCGTTAAAATCATCAAAACAGTTTTGTTTGTTGAGCAACATCCCCTCTTCATGCCATTTTTCACCATATTCATCTCCACCCCGGATACCCGGTTCCACAATCACGCCTCCCCGGTTAATAAACGCGGCATAACCTCCATAATAATCGGGTGTAATTCCGATGTTGAAACCACCATAAGCCGTCAGTAAAACCGGGTTATTCCCATCCAGTTTCATGTCTTTCCGATGAACCACAATCACTGGAACACGGGTACTGTCTTTCGAGTAGTAAAAATTTATTTCTCCAGTGATGTTCGACATATCGATGGGGAGCTCACGATGATAGTACAATCTCCATTTAAAATCCCGGGGTGAAGCAACGAACATCTTGCCAGGTGAAGTAAAGGTCGACATATAGATATATACTGAATCTTCTTCCCGGTCAAAGTTGAAGCCGCTTACATTACCAATTTCCGGCAATTCGATTGGCCCAATCTTCTTCCCATTGGCATCAAAAAGCGTCAACCGGCTTTGAATGTCTTTTTTGTCCTGAACAATCAAGCGTCCGTCTTTTAACACCTCCACATTTTGAAGTACCGTTTCACCTTCGGGGATTAACTCTTTCCAGTCCTTGTATTCCGGTTTATCCTTGTCAGCGACCATGAACCGGTACCGGGGGGCATTATCATTGGTGAGGATGTACAGTTTATTCCCGATGGCATTAGGATAAGCCTGGAATTTTTTGCTTTCATAGATCAGCTTTCCCTCTTCTAAAGAACCGGTTTTCCTTATATAGCAATTGTTCGAATTAAAGTCACTCCGCCCAGAAAAAGTGACATCACCATAGCGGTTGTCGTAAATGAACCAGGAGATTTTCGCATCATCGGTTGTTCCGATAAATTGTGCGTTGGCCAGTGGGTCACCCACTTTCCAGTAATAGGTTTTAAGCGGTCGCTGGGCATTCACATCTTCCTGGCTGCGAAGGGTAAAGTAGGCATGTTGCTGATCTTTAGTCCATTGGTACCCAAAGGTGTTTTCAAGGGGAGGATAAAGAATTTTACCGGTACGGGTATCAATGATGTAGGTCGTTGAAATTTCTGCTCCGCTCTTTTGTACACTTACGGCAGCTCTTTCTCCATCGTAAGTGTAATTGACTCCAGTGGTTGAGGTTTTTCCAGTCGTATCCAATTTTACCGGATCCCAGATCAGAATTTTCTTTCCATCAAGAATGGTGTAAAGCGATATCTGTTTATCGCCTTTTTTCCGGATACTTTGAAAGATCCTTTTTCCTTGTTTGTCCAGAGGACCTTGGTAGTCCATGTCGATATATGCAGTGATTTCATCACGCAAACCAGGATGTTCTTTTTGGTTGGCTTTCATATAGGCAACAGCGCTTTCATGTTGGGCTTTGGTCCAGGAAATCACAGCTGGGTCTGTTTTATCTTCCAGCCATCTGTAATTATCTGTCAGAAGCATTCCATGCAGGGTATCTACCACCGGGATCACCGGGGTTACGGGAGGGAAGTAACGTTGCTGAGTAAAAGCGGCCATGGGCAGGCCACACATCAGAAGGAAGAAAAGTTTTTTCATGAGATGCAGGTATTGATTGACGAATGAATAATGTTCAAAGATAATATAGAAGCAGATGGTATGCCAATAATCGTGATGAATGAGGCTAAAAACTCGATGAAGATCATTTTATCAGACTAAAAAACCGGAAAACATCCATCGTGATGGTCTTACGGGCTAAGATAAAATCGGGGATCTTTTCCTGATCGATGGGTTCTACCAGGGTAGCCACGAAGTACACTCCATTTTTTGTTTGGAGATAACCGACAAACCAGCCGTAATTATTGCCATTGCGGATTGCCCACCCGGTTTTACCGCTGAGCGTGTATTCCATGGTTTGTTCGTTGATCAAGATCTGTTTTACGGAATTCATCACCGATATTGAAAGCGGCAATTTTCCGTTAAATAACCGTTGGATGAAATCTACCTGCTCACGGGGGGTGATGCGCGAATTTCCCTCAAGCCAGAAAAGGTCTATATTCCCAGGATGAACATCCATTTTTCCATAATTGAGCCGGTTAAGATATTCCTTCATCCGTGCGGCATTGATTTTCCTTGCTACCTCTTGGTAACAGGGGACACAAGATAGCCGGAAAGCCTGCTGTAATGAAAGATCCTGGTCCCATGAGGAGATCCTGCGGGGTTTCCCATCCCATTTAAAGATCGTGTTTGTGTCGATGACCCCGGTTTCCAGACCGATCAAGGTGTTTGCGATTTTGAAAGTAGATGCGGGGAGATAACCACTATCCCACAAGGCGCTCTGATATCCGTAAAGTTCATTGTTCTGTCCGTCGAGGATAAGAAGGGTCCCTTTCATTCCATATTTATCAAAGATGGTTTTCAGTTCAGGAACATCCCCTGTTTTTATTTTATTCTGAGCATTGATAAAGCCTGGAAGAAATGTTGCAAAAAGGGCCAGTAAGATTAAAACCTTTTTCATAGGTATCATTGGATGATTCAACAATCAGGCTGCAAGTTAATGAATGATTCCATTTGAAATATTTATTCTAATTTTATACGATCAATAAAACATAATAAATGGCCATTCCAACTTCCAGAACAAAAGAACCCGGGGTCATCAAGGTTGATCGCGAAAAATGTAACGGATGCGGCAAATGCGTGAGCATTTGCAGTGATCTTAGCCTTGAACTTTTTGAAGGGAAAGCACAACCTGCCGGACAGGGTGTTTTTGGTTGCATAGCCTGTGGACAATGTATGGCAGTTTGTTCACAAGATGCCATCGAAGTAACCGGAAGATTTCTCTCTCCTGCTGATATATTTTCACTTCCGGGCAGAGAAAGTGCTGCATCTTTCGAATCCCTGATGAATTTGTACAAACGACGCAGGAGTATCAGGAGGTATAAAGAGATACCGGTTGAACGCCATCTGATAGATCAGGTGTTGGAAGCTGCACAGACTGCCCCCATGGGCCTGCCCCCCTCCGATGTCAATGTGATGGTTCTCGATTCGAAAGAAAAAGTACATGCTTTTGCCGAAGATTTCTGCCACTATCTGGAAAAGATCAGATGGTTTTCGTCATCATGGTTTTTGACTTTGATGAAACCTTTTTGGGGGAAGGAGACCGACGAATTATTCAGGAATTTCTTGAAACCTCTTCTTGAAACATATATCGGTTCCATGAATAAAGGTGAAAATGTGGTGAATTATGATGCTCCGGTGGCTTTTTATTTTTATGGATCTCCGTATTGCGATCCGGCAGATCCCATTATCGCAGCGACCTATGCCATGGTCGCTGCCGAATCGCTTGGATTGGGTACCTGTATGCTGGGAGCAGTTCATCCTTTTATCCAGAATGGAAATGCAGCCAAAAAATTCAGGGAAAAACACGGGATTCTTTGTAAAAGCCGGGAGGGTATTTTCCTGATCATGGGTTACCCGAAAACTGAGTACCTGAAAGGGATTCGCCGTACATTTGCTTCAATAAACTGAGCTGGTTAGAAGGTCAGCCCTATCGGTTTTCTGTTCCTGTATCGAACTCAAATTTCACATCTTTGGATTTCTTTCCATTGGTGCCGAAGTTGAACACAAATCCCGCATAAAATACCCGTCCATCGCGGTTCCGTGTTGATTCTTGCACAAGTAGAGGCGTATTGACGGTAGATTTCATGGTTTGTGAATTGAAAAGGTCTGAAACCGTTGCAATCAATAAGATTTTCCGCTTCCAGAGATCCTGTCGCAGTCCCAGGTTAATCACCCAGGTCGGTTGGCGGTTTCCTTGTGCCGTCAACATTTCTGACCGATATTGACCCGTGAACTGGAAAAGGGTTGTTTTTGTTATGCTTATCGAAGCATTCAGCTTAGCGTTCCAGGAAAAAGTTGATTTATTTGCGGAGTACCCAATATTTGAGGCATCAATTTGACTGTAAAAACCAGATGTGCTGAAATTAAGATTGGCAATTTTGGCGATTTGCCAGGTTCCGCTGAGGTCGATTCCTGCTGATTGGTCGGTAGCAAGGTTGTCGATGGTTGTTACCAAAACCGAATCATTTAAATTGGAAGTAACGATGGTAAAACCATGAACTTTATAACGGTAAAAAAGGGTAGGGACCAGTGTTAAATTTTCAAGTCGTAGGCTATATCCCAATTCGATCGAATGGATGTCTTCGGGTTTTAGGTTTGGATTACCAACGAAGATATTTCGTGGATCACGATATTCCGGTACCGGATTCATATCTTCCCCATCCGGCCGGTTAACCCGACGGCTATAATTTAGTTGCCATTCATTTTTTCCGGAGGCAAGGCTTAGATGAAGGGTGGGGTATAGGGCGAAATAGTCGCTCTTTGTAATGGCATTAAGTGTCCTGAACTCCAGGTTTAAGAGTGTCTCTTCAGCCCTTAGACCAGCCATCATACTGAATTTTCCCCAACTACAACTCAGGGTAGTAAATATAGCATGAACCGTTTGGTTGGCATAAAAACGGTTAGCTTGTGTGGTATCTGTTATCCATTGTCCGGATTCAGGCATCCAATCATCCACCCGTTGATCTTGGTGTGTAAGTTGTATATTTCCCTCATAACCAGCTTCCATACTGGCTTTAGACCAAAGCGGGCGATTGTAATTCACAGATAAATTGATATTTTCTTCTTTGTTGTTTGCAGTGCTTCGGGTTTTTTGATCCGGATAAACCGGAATTTGATAGACATTGTTGTAATCATCTTCTTCTGACTCGCTGTCGCGTTGATATTCGAAATCGGCCCGTAAAACATGTTCATTTTCCTTGTTGAAAGTGTGTTCGTAATTAGCTTTTAGCCCGAGGCTGGTTTCACTTTCATTACCAGTGTGATCACGCCAAAATTGTTCAGTTGTTTGTAATGTTGTATCGCGATAAAGGTAATTGGTTACATCGTTGCGTTTAACCTGACGGAAATTAAATGTTCCGGAAATTCCTGCATCATCCTTTTTACTGATGGCCCAATCGAGGCCGAGTTGTCCGAGATGAGAAGAAGGCCGGGCAGATCCCTCGGATGTTTGAGTGAGATAAACCGAATTATTGGTAGTGGTATCGATGGTTTGTGATTGAAGGTCACTGCTTCGCCAACGGTAATCCTGGCGATAACCGTAACTTCCAAACAGGTTTACCTTGCCGGTGTTGAAGTTGAGTTGGAGGTTGGTATTAAACCGGCTGTTGCTGCCGGCATTGGCCCCCAGTGTACTGTTAAATCCGGTTTTTTGTTCTTTTTTCAGAATGATATTGATAATTCCGGCTGTTCCGTCGGGCTTGTATTTTGCAGAAGGGTTGGTGATTACTTCAATCTTTTCAATTAATGAGGCAGGCATCTGGTCAAGGTTTGCTGCAGTCCCCATCACCGAAGGGCGGCCATCGATCAGGATCGTTACATTGCCCGATCCGCGGAGGCTGATATTTCCATCCATATCTACCGAAATAGAAGGGATGGTTTGCAGTACATCACTTACAGTGCCGGTCTGTGACTGGATGTCTGTTTGCACATTGAATACCTTCCGGTCAATTTTGGTGATCATCATGTTACGTTCAGCTGTAACGGTGACTTCATTCATTGTAACAGAAGAAGAAACCAGGTTTAATTCCCCCACGTCGATTTTTGATTTTTTCCGATCTACCGTGATATGGTCTGTCCTTTTTTTTTCGTAACCAATAAAACTATACTCAATGACATAGGTGCCAAAAGGAACATTTTTTATCTGGAAAAACCCGGTACTGTCGGAAACAGTCCCATTGACCATTGAATCGGATTTAACAGTTTTCAGAACGATATTGGTATATTCCACCGGGGCTTTGGTATTTCCATCGATGGTTTTTCCTGAGATAACACCTGGGAAACGGGATTGAGCATGGAGAAAAACCGGAAGGGAAATTAAGAAAACAAGGAGCG
This sequence comes from Bacteroidales bacterium, assembly GCA_023231005.1. Lineage (GTDB taxonomy): Bacteria > Bacteroidota > Bacteroidia > Bacteroidales > FEN-979 > CAIVAT01. Next base: position 23,812 of record JALNWG010000013.1, read on the forward strand.
TAATAATCCGGCACTGCTTCATAAGGTTTCCGTTTTGTTTTTCATCCCGTCCCATCCCTGAGCTGTTATCTGAACGGATTTTCCATCGGGGGTGATCATGAATGTTCCATCGGAAGGCTGGGTTATATGGCCAATGATGGTGATCCCTTCCACATCCTTGATTTTTTCGTAATCCGATTGTTGAATGGTGAATAGCAGTTCATAATCTTCACCACCACTAAGAGCGGTCACGCTGGGAATGATTTTATATTCTATTGCCAGTTCCCGCGTTTGTTCTTCAATGGGGATTTTTTCTTCAAAAAGTTTGCATCCCACCCCGGATTGTTTGCAAATATGAAGGATTTCAGAAGCCAGTCCATCGGAAATGTCGATCATGGATGTTGGTTTTATCCCTATTCCCTGCAATAGATTCCGGATATCGGTACGGGCTTCTGGTTTAAGCTGCCGTCCAATCTGATAGTCGAACCCGGTTAGTTCAGGTTGCATATCAGGATTTACCTGAAATACCTTTTTTTCACCTTCCAAAATCAGTAATCCCATGTACGCACTGCCAAGATCACCGGTAACACAGAGTAAGTCACCGGGTTTTGCTCCATTGCGGTAAATGATCTCTTCCTGTTTCCCCATCCCAATAATAGAAATCGAAATAATCAATCCTTTAACACTTGAACTGGTATCTCCACCCACAAGGTCCACTTTATATTTCTTACATGCCAGATTGATCCCGGCATAAAGTTCATCGAGTGCTTGGGCTGAAAAACGACTGGACACCCCAATGGAAACCGTTATTTGCTTTGGAATTCCGTTCATGGCGGCGATATCTGAGATATTGACTACGGCTGCTTTATATCCCAAATGTTTAAGGGGTGTATAGGTAAGGTCGAAATGGACTCCCTCGATCAGCAGGTCCGTTGACAATAAGATCATCTGTCCGCCTGCATCAATAACAGCAGCATCATCACCAATTCCTTTTCGTGTCTCCGGATGATACAAATTCACCGTTTTTGTGAGCCGATCGATCAGTCCAAATTCGCCAAGTTCCGATAAAGAGGTAAGGTTTAGCGATTTCCCTTTCGGTTTGTTTTCTTTTTTTTCAAACATGATCGTAAATCAATTTACCGAATTTGCTGCAAAGGTAGCAAGTTCCAAATTAGTATGTACCTTTGAAAATGGCAACAATTTGCAAGGAGAAAAAATTAACATGCTCCGACAACAGTCTGTTCAAAAACGATCTGATTCATTTCTGTTCCATTAACTTTTTATAATTTTATCATGTAAAAATTTAAACATGTTGCGATTCTTTTATCAATCAAAAACACTCTGGAGTTCAATTCTTGTGGTTTCAGTTATTCTGAGTGTCTTTGTATTCCCGGTATTTCCTGAGTCCGATAGTGTGACCCTGCTCAAGATTGGTTTCACGTTGATCTTTCTTTCAGGAGTTATGTCGCTCGAACGATTTCGATGGCCTGTTCTTGGTTTGTCGATGTTGGCTTTTATTCTATCTTGGATTTCCGATATTAATTCCTGGATCTTCCTTTCCGAAGTTTCCCGGGCAATGAATGTTTTATTTTTCATGGTCGTCGTGTTTTACCTCATCCGGCAGATGGCAACAGCCAGAAATGTTACGGCCCGTGTGATTCTTGAATCCATTGCAGGATATCTTTTACTGGGTTTGATATTTTCGGTATTGGTGGCGGCGATCATGCAACATGATCCGACGGCCTTCATGATGAATATGCCCCCAAAGGGGCCTTCGTCATCCGATTCATCCTCCAGTGTGCCGCTCTATTTCGTGTTTGTGACCATGGCGACATTGGGCTATGGAGATATTGTTCCATTGCAACCGTACACCCGTTCATTGGCTGTTTTCATTAGTGTCTCCGGTCAGTTATACATCGCAGTAATTATTGCCATGCTAATGGGTAAATTTATTAATAATGATAAAAAAGAAGGGAAATAAATGATGAATTTTTTAGAATTGGTCAATAACCGTCAGAGTGTGCGTGTTTATGATACCGCCCGTGCGGTGGAACCTGAAAAACTGGAACGCTGTATTGAAGCGCTTCGTCTGGCTCCGTCGGCTTGTAATGCTCAACCCTGGAAACTGGTAGCGGTAACCGATCCGAATCTCAAAACTTTGGTAGCCGAAGCAGCAACAACAAAATGGCTTGGACAGAACCTTTTTGTAAACCAAGCCCCGTTGCTGGTCGTCTTGGTTAGAGAAAGTCCCAATATTACTTCAAAACTGGGGACCGTATTAAAAGACAAACCTTATACGATAATTGATGTGGGAATCGCCACCGCTCATTTTTGTCTTCAGGCTACAGAAGAAGGACTTGGAACCTGTATTATAGGTTGGTTTAACGAATCGGCTGTAAAGAAATTGCTTGGAATTCCTAAAAACAAAAGAGCTGAGCTGATTATTGCGGTAGGTTATCCTGCTAAACCCGATATTCGCAAAAAAATCCGGAAACCGGTGGAGGAAATTTGTTCTTATAATAAATACTAAACAAATATCCAGTAACAATGACTGATTTTTCCAGCATCCAGATTCTGACATTCTGTTCCCAGAATATTATTATCGAAAAAGAGTATTACAATACCTAAATTATTGTATCTTTGACGTTCGATTTTCAGAAACGCTTGGTATAAGTAGAAAAACAGTTAGATTTGTTTTAAATTAGTTTGATTTATGGATACCGACTCCAATAAAATCATCGACGAAGTCACACAAGGGGATTATAAATATGGCTTTGTTACAGATATAGAAACGGAATTTGCGCCCAGAGGGATTACTGAAGAAACCGTCCGTTATATTTCAACAAAGAAGAATGAACCTGGATTCATGCTGGAGTTTCGTTTAAAAGCATTTCGTCATTGGCTCACCATGACCCAACCCAAGTGGGCTCATCTGACCATTGATCCGATCAATTTTCAGGATATTATTTACTTTGCTGCGCCCAAGAAAAAAGAAAACTTGGAAAAACTCGACCAGGTTGATCCGGAGCTGTTGGCTACTTTCAATAAACTGGGTATTTCTCTTGAGGAACAAAAAAAAATGACTGGCGTTGCCGTTGATGCCGTGATGGATAGTGTTTCGGTGAAGACAACATTTAGCGAAACCCTATCAAAATATGGGATTATTTTTTGTTCATTCAGTGAGGCTGTCCAAAAGCATCCGGATCTGATAAAACAATATATGGGATCGGTGGTTCCTTATACTGACAATTATTTTGCCGCCCTGAATTCAGCCGTTTTCAGTGATGGATCATTTTGTTATATTCCAAAAGGAGTGCGATGTCCGATAGAATTATCGACCTATTTCCGTATCAATGCTGCCAATACAGGACAGTTTGAGCGGACTTTAATTGTTGCAGAAGAAGGCGCTTACGTGAGTTATATGGAAGGATGTACGGCTCCTCAACGGGATGAAAACCAGCTTCATGCTGCCATTGTAGAGATTGTGGCCATGAAAGATGCCGAGGTGAAATATTCCACCGTACAAAACTGGTATCCTGGCGACAAAAACGGGAAAGGCGGGATTTATAATTTTGTTACCAAACGCGGGATTTGTAAGGGAAATAATGCAAAGATCAGTTGGACGCAAGTAGAAACAGGTTCTTCTATTACCTGGAAATACCCGGGTTGTATTTTGTTAGGAGATAACTCGGTTGGAGAATTTTACTCTGTTGCGGTAACCAACAACCATCAGCAAGCCGATACCGGAAGTAAAATGATCCATCTTGGCAAGAATACCCGGAGTATCATCATTTCTAAAGGAATATCAGCAGGAAAGGGACAAAATTCCTATCGCGGGCTGGTAAAGGTCACAAAAAATGCCATTAATTCACGAAATTACAGTCAATGTGATTCCCTCCTTCTTGGTTCTCAATGCGGAGCTCACACATTTCCCTATATTCAGGTTGGGAATAAATCTTCGGTTGTGGAACACGAAGCAACTACTTCAAAGATCAGCGAAGATCAGCTTTTTTATTGTCAGCAACGGGGAATTGATACGGAAAGCGCCATTGGTTTGATTGTAAACGGATATGCCAAAGAGGTGCTGAAACAGTTGCCTATGGAATTTGCTGTGGAAGCACAAAAACTTTTATCCATCTCGCTGGAAGGCAGTGTGGGATAATTAAAAATTTAAAATTAAAAACCAATTATGCTGCTGAGTATTAAAAATTTGCATGCCTCTATCAACGGAAAAGAAATTTTGAAAGGTGTCAATCTTGAAGTCAACAATGGAGAGATTCACGCAATTATGGGGCCGAATGGAACCGGGAAAAGTACGCTTGCATCGGTGATTGCCGGCCGGGATGTTTTTGAAACGACTTCCGGTGAAATCTTGTACAAGGGAAAAAATCTTCAGAAGTTGTCCATTGAAGAACGTGCATGTGAAGGAATATTTCTTGGATTCCAATATCCGGTCGAGATACCGGGTGTAAGCATGACCAATTTCATGCGGACAGCCGTGAATGAGATCCGCAAGTACAAAGGATTGGATGCTCTTTCGGGAAGCGAATTCATCAAGCTGATGGAAGAAAAGAAAAAATTGGTGGAGATCACCTCTAACCTTACCAACCGGTCGGTTAACGAAGGATTTTCGGGAGGAGAAAAGAAAAAAAATGAAATTTTTCAGATGGCCATGCTGGAACCGATGTTAGCCATTCTCGATGAAACCGATTCGGGGCTTGATATCGATGCCCTGCGAATTGTTGCCAATGGGGTAAACAAATTACGAAGACCCGATAATGCATTTGTAGTCATTACGCACTATCAGCGCCTGCTCGACTATATCGTCCCCGATTTTGTACATGTACTGTATGAAGGAAAAATCGTGAAGTCGGGAGGGAAGGAACTTGCGCTGGAGTTGGAAGACAGGGGATATGACTGGATTAAAAAGGAACTGGGGGAATAGAAATATTTTGTTATGGAATCAACACAACAACACAGTATTACCTTAGAACGGATGGTTGATCTCTTCGAAACAAACCGGAAGGTTTTATCTTCGAATGATACGGCCCTTCTTGCCGGAATCCGCGATAAGGCCTTTACCTTATTCGGTAGTTTGGGATTCCCTCATACAAGAATGGAAGCCTGGCGCAATACCGATCTGAAGGAAAGTCTGGGGCTCGGATACGACTATTATTTTCATCCCCTTCCGGAAGCAGATATCCAGAAGGTGTTTCGTTGTAATATTCCCAATCTCGATACCGCAATCATCGGACAGTTAAATGGATGGTATGTGTCGAAAGATGTCCCGCTGATGGAACTTGGTAACGGCATCATCATGGGAAGCCTGGCTGAAGCAAAAAAGAAATATCCCACCTTGGTTGAGAAGTATTACAATTTATCGACCAATGACGTTTCTGATGTCTTCACCGCGATGAATACGGCTTTTGAACAGGATGGGGTTTTCATTTTTGTTCCTCAGGGAGTGAAAAGTCCGAAACCGGTACAACTCATCAATGTGATCCATCACCAGGATAATATTTTCATGCAATCGCGCAACCTCATCGTGATTGGCGACAATGCCAGCCTTTCTCTTGTTCATTGTGATGATTCTTACAACCAGCAAGCCAGTTTTTCAAACCTTGTTTCCGAGGTTTTTCTGGGAGAGAATGCCTTTCTGGATCATTATAAATTGCAAAACCTAAATAATAACAGTACACTGATCAGCGCTTCCTATTTTAAACTGGAAGCGGGGGCCAATCTTGAATCCCATTACCTCTCGCTTAACGGAGGACTGATTCGTAACAACATTCAGGTACTCTTTAATGGAGTTCATGGAAATGCTAATATTTTCGGACTTTATCTGATGGATCGAAAACAACATATCGACAATCAGGTTTTTGTGGACCATGCATTTTCGGATTGTACGAGCAACGAGATCTTTAAAGGGGTTCTCGATGAAAATGCCCGGGGTGTATTTAACGGACATGTATTGGTACGAAGGAATTCTACCAAGACCGATGCCCGTCAGACCAATAAAAATATTTTATTGACCGATACAGCCCGGATAAATTCACAACCGTTCCTTGAAATTTATAACGATGACGTGAAATGTGCTCACGGATCCTCCACCGGTCAGCTTGATCCTGAAGCCATGTTCTATCTTCGCCAGCGCGGTATCAGTGAAGAAAGTGCACGGATGTTACTGATGTTTGCCTTTGCTGAGGAAATCGTGGGAAAGATCGCCATTCCCCAACTCCGGCAACGAATTGAAGATATGGTGAAAAAGCGCCTTCAGGGCGAACTCCGGATCTGTGAGCAATGTGTACTTCATTGCAGCACCCCCAATCATCCGCTGGATTTCAAAATAGATCTTTCAAAAATTTAAAAAATAGTATACACTAAAATCTAAATTTCTTTGATTTTTCCAATCGATAAAATAAGATCCGATTTCCCGATCCTGCATCAGGAGGTATACAACCGTCCTCTGGTATATTTCGACAATGCCGCCTCCACCCAAAAGCCAATACGGGTGATCGCTGCCATTCAACGATATTACGAACACGACAATTGTAATATCCATCGCGGAGTCCACTATCTCAGCATCAAGGCTACCGAAGCGTATGAAGAAGCGCGAAAAGAAATATGTGAATTCATCAATGCCGGAAATAAACGCGAGATAATCTTTACAAAAGGCACCACCGAATCACTCAACCTGGTCGCTACGACTTTTGGAAAACGATATCTTAACCCTGGCGATGAGGTGATCAGTACCATTATGGAGCATCATTCGAACTTCGTTCCCTGGCAGCAGGTATGCCTGGAACGGGGTGCCAGATTCAGGGTTGCAGGTCTGTCTTCCCGGGGAGAACTGGATCTGGAGGAGTTATATGGGATGATCAATGAAAAGACCCGTCTCATCGCGCTCACCCATGTTTCGAATGTGCTGGGAACCATCAATCCCGTGAAAGAGATCACGGCAATAGCCCACCAACGGAATATCGCAGTGCTGGTCGATGGGGCCCAGGGGGTCTCCCATTTGCCGGTAGATGTTCGGGATATGGATTGTGATTTCTATTGTTTTTCAGGCCATAAAATGTACGCCCCCATGGGTATTGGTGTGTTGTATGGAAAAGAAAAAATTTTAGAGGAATTGCCTCCATATCAAATGGGTGGTGAAATGATTAAAGAGGTTTATGTTGATCATACTACTTTTAATGAATTACCGTTTAAATTTGAAGCTGGAACGCCCAATGTGGAAGGTGTTGTAGGACTTAGGGAAGCAATTCATTATCTAAATGAACTGGGTATGAAGGAGGTGGCTTCGTATGAAGAAAGTTTGTTAAAATATGCGATGGAAAAACTTTCCGGAATAGAGAATATCCGTGTTTTTGGAACTTCAAAACAAAAAGCCAGCCTGGTCTCTTTTCTTATTGGAAACATCCATCCATTCGATGCCGGAACCATCATCGACAAAATGGGCATTGCCGTAAGGACTGGTCATCACTGTGCCATGCCCCTCATGGATTATCTGAAAATTCCTGGAACGTTAAGAGCTTCCTTCGCGTTTTATAATACCACAGAGGAAATTGACAGACTGATCGCGTCGATAAATAAGGTGAAGGAGATGTTTAAATGAATGAAGAATGAGGAATGAAGAGTGAAGAATGAAAAATTGAAGTGATGAAGATAGAAGAAATTGAAGAGGAGGTTGTTAATGAGTTTTCGGCGTATGAGGACTGGCTTGATAAGTACAATGTAATTATTGAGATGGGGAAATCTTTGCCCATGATCGATGAAAAATATAAAACAGATGCTTTTCTCATCACAGGTTGCCAATCAAAAGTTTGGCTGCACGCTGAATATCTTGATGGGAAAATTATCCTGACAGCCGACAGCGATGCTATTATTACCAAAGGGATCATCAATATTTTGATCCGGATTTTTTCAAATCAATCTCCGGAAGATATTTTACATGCAAATCTTGATTTTATTGATAAAATTGGTTTGAAAGAGCACCTTTCACCTACCCGAAACAATGGTTTGAGCAGTATGGTTAAACAAATAAAACTTTACGCACTGGCTTTTAAAACAAAAATGGAACAACAAGGTTATGTCGGATAAATTCAATCCCTTTGAAGACAAGGTCATTACGGCGCTAAAGACGGTTTTTGACCCGGAAATTCCCATCAATATTTACGATCTCGGGTTGATCTATAATCTTAAGATTAACGATGAGACCAGGGATGTTTATGTTTTAATGACCCTTACCACTCCCAATTGTCCAGTGGCAGAGGATATGCCCGGTCAGGTGCAAGAGGTACTGCAGGCTGTTGAAGGTGTTGGGAAGGTAACGGTTGAACTAACCTTTGAACCTCCCTGGGATAAAGAGATGCTTTCGGAGTCGGCATTGCTTGAACTTGGACTGTTGTAAACTGTTTCGTAAATTTGCCGATAGTTTTAATTTCTAAAAATGAATCCTCACCAAGGTCCCTTACTGACCAAAATTGATTTTCCCGATGATCTGAAGAAACTTAAGCTGGAAGAACTTCCTGCGTTATGTGAAGAACTCCGTAGTTTTATCATTGAAGTGATGTCGGAAAACCCGGGTCACCTGGGTGCCAGTTTGGGGGCAGTGGAATTGGCGGTGGCAATTCATTATGTATATGATACTCCCTATGACAAAATTATCTGGGATGTAGGACATCAGGCGTATGCTCATAAAATTCTGACTGGGCGAAAAGAACGCTTTACAACGATTCGTAAGCATCATGGTATCAGTGGTTTTCCAAAGATGTCGGAAAGCGAATTTGATGCATTTGGAGTTGGGCACTCTTCCACTTCCATTTCGGCTGCTCTTGGAATGGGCGTTGCTGCCAGGCTTGATCAGAACAAAGACCGTCACCATGTCGCCATTATCGGGGATGGTGCAATGACCGGAGGAATGGCCATGGAAGCATTGAACAATGGAGGAGTTTCAAAGGCAAACCTACTGGTGATCCTGAACGACAATCAGATTGCCATCGATAAAAATGTGGGAGCCATCAAGGACTACCTGGCAGATATTGTTACTTCCAGAACCTATAATAAATTTCGCGATAAAATCTGGTTTCTAATGGGAGGAGGCACCAAATATGGGAAAAACTCCAGGGCGATCGTGAAGCAATTGGGGAATGCGGTAAAAACGACTTTGTTAAAGAGCGGGAATTTATTTGAAGCCTTTAATTTTCGTTATTTTGGTCCGGTAGATGGTAATGATGTGATCCGGTTGGCGAAACTGCTAACCGACATGAAAGATATTCAAGGCCCCAAGTTGCTCCATGTTCATACCATTAAAGGGAAAGGATTTGAAAAAGCGGAGAAAGACCAAACGGTTTATCATGCCCCTGGTATTTTCGATAAAGATACCGGTACAATCAAGGTAGATAAATGTCAGGGATTGGCACCGAAATATCAGACTGTATTTGGCCAGACCATCATTGAATTGGCAGAACAAAATCCGAAAATTGTGGGCATTACGCCTGCTATGTCGACCGGATGTTCTCTCAACCTGATGATGGAAAAAATGCCCGGCAGGACTTTTGACGTTGGCATTGCCGAGCAACATGCGGTAACTTTCAGCGCCGGATTGGCTGCTGCCGGTTATATTCCTTTTTGCAATATCTATTCTACCTTTATGCAAAGGGCATACGACCAGGTTATCCACGATGTTGCCTTGCAGAATTTGCCCGTCGTTTTTTGTCTCGATCGCGGGGGATTGGTCGGGGAGGATGGAGCTACCCACCATGGATCTTTCGATCTGGCTTATCTTCGTTGTATCCCGAATATGACAATAGCTTCTCCCATGAACGAAGAGGAACTTCGCAACATGATGTATACAGCTCAACAGGACAACATGGGGCCTTTTGCAATCCGCTATCCCAAAGGCCGGGGGGTGATGCCCAATTGGAAGACCCCAATGAAACCGATGCAAGTTGGAAAAGGACGCAAAATCCGCGATGGTAAAGAAGCGGTGATTCTTACCTTGGGGCATGTTGGAAATTATGCCGTTACTGTTTGTGAAGCCATAGAGAAATCAGGTGTTTCCATTGCCCATTATGATTTACGGTTTCTCAAACCCATAGATGAAGAGCTATTGCATGAAGTTTTTGGTCGATTCCATAAAATTATCACGGTAGAAGATGGAACCATTCAGGGAGGCATGGGATCGGCTATTCTAGAATTTGCAGCCGACCATGGCTATCAGGCAACCATTAAACGATTGGGAATTCCCGACCGGTTCATTGAACAGGGTTCTGTAACAGACCTTCATCGGGAATGTGGGTATGATGTCGACGGGATTCAAAAAGCCTTACAGGAATTGCTTTCTCTTCCTATCTCCCCTTCAATTCCGGCAGAGAGAAAATAATTGCTTTACTATTTCACTATTTAATAACTTGACAATGCTGGCATTTTCCGATCGAACCTGGTATCGGTAATTAGTTTGAGCATAAAGTCGGCCACATCAGCCCGTGGTACCGTACGTGATGTCGGATTGCCAAGAGTCACCTTATAACTGTTGGTTTTTGGTGAGTCGGTGAGCCCTACCGGTCGGAGAATCACCCAGTCGGCTTTGCTTTCGCTGATGATCTGTGATTGACGTTTTTTATCGGCGAAAACATGTCTTAAAAACAGGGGAATGATGATCTTTCCGAACCAGAACCCGGCATCCTGCCCCAAAATCCCTGCTGAAGACATACAAATCAAGCGTTTTACACCACACTCCTCCATGGCATTCAGAATATTCCGTGTTCCTTCCGATAATAGGGTGTTTGGTTTATTGCTGCTTACTCCAAGTACACAAAGAATGGCATCCTGGCCGGTTACCGCTTCTTTTACTTTTACAATATCCATTACATCTCCCTTGACCGTCCTGAGGTTTTTATGTTGGATTGTCACTTTGGACGGCTGACGGGCAAATGCTGTAACCTGATGTCCCTGGTTTAAAGCTTGGAAAACAATTAAAATCCCGGTTTTCCCGCTTGCTCCAAAAACTGCGATTTTCATCTGTTAATCATTTTATTTTAAGGGTCAGTTGGAATATCCGTAAATAACATTCACGGTTTGCATGATTGTTGTTATTCTGGATATTTCATGGTGAAATTCTGTAAGAAGCTACAAATTTAATCAACTTTCCGTCCTTCTTTGTAATGCTTTTGCGCAATTCCAAAAATGAATAACTTTATCAAAAAATTTTGCTGTGTCACGGACTCCTCTTTTCCGAAAAAAATCCATCGCTCATATTTTACAAGATGCTACGAGCCGAGAAGGATCATCAGGGGAATTGAAAAAAAATCTGAATGTTTATGATCTCAGCGCGCTGGGAATTGCCGCTGTAATTGGTGCCGGTATTTTCAGTACGATCGGAAATGCCGCTGTTAACGGGGGGCCTGCTGTTTCCCTTCTTTTCCTTTTCACGGCTATGGCCTGTGCGTTTTCAGCCATGTGTTACGCTCAATTTGCTTCGGCCATCCCTATCAGCGGAAGCGCGTATACGTACGCCTATGCAAGTTTTGGCGAACTCATTGCCTGGATTATCGGTTGGGATCTGATCATGGAATATGCCATTGGTAATATTGCTGTTGCCATCTCCTGGTCTGATTATTTTACTGCTTTTCTTATGGGTATTGGCTGGCATATTCCTGAATTTTTCTGCGTCGATTATTTATCAGCTGCCCGGGGGTATCATACGGTAATGCTGGAAATGATAAAAGGAGTACCTTTCGCCGATCTTCCTTATGCATTACGGGAATCCTACCAGGCATGGATGAATGCCCCGGTTATTGGCGGACTCAGAATCATTGCTGATCTTCCCGCCTTTTCTATCGTGGTTTTGATTTCCGCCCTTGTTTATATCGGGATTTATGAAACCAAGGTTGCCAGCAATACAATGGTTCTGCTGAAAATCGGGATCTTGTTGTTGATTATCACCGTAGGTGCATTTTATATAAATCCGGCAAACTGGCATCCCTTTGCCCCCAATGGGGTTACCGGCGTTTTAAAAGGAGTTTCCGGGGTGTTTTTTGCCTACATCGGATTTGATGCCATCTCTACAACAGCCGAAGAGTGTAAAAACCCCAGGCGGGATCTTCCCCGGGCAATCATCATCGCATTGATCGTAACGACCATTCTGTATATTATGATCAGCCTCGTACTCACCGGAATGGTCCATTATAGCCAATTGGGAGTAGGGGATCCTCTGGCCTATGTCTTTCAACAACTTCATCTGACCCGGTTATCGGGGGTGATTGCCATCAGCGCCGTGATCGCAATGGCCAGCGTGTTACTGGTTTTCCAGGTTGGACAACCCCGGATCTGGATGAGTATGAGCCGTGACGGATTACTCCCAAAATCCTTTTCTAAAATTCATCCTCGTTTCAAAACCCCTTATTTTTCTACGATTGTTGCTGGAATTTTGGTCGCAGTTCCATCTCTGTTTTTAAATCTGACTGAAGTAACCGATCTAACCAGCATCGGAACCTTATTTGCTTTTATCCTGGTATCGGGTGGGGTGCTCATGATTGAAAAGGAACCTGAAATTGATTCGCTTCCCGGTCAGTCAAAAGGTTTCAAAGTGCCTTATCTTAATAGCCGGTATTTCCTTCCCCTGATTTGGCTGGGGGTTTTAATCCTCCTCTATTTTTGGAGCCCCGGAGAGATAAAAGACATAAACTTTCCTACCTTTATCTTCATCCTTGCCGCTCTTATCATGACCATACTGGCATTCTGGAAACAGCTTTCTCTGATCCCGGTCTTAGGGTTACTGACTAACTTTTATCTGATGGCCCAACTGGGTATTACCAACTGGATGCGATTTCTTATCTGGCTTTCCGTGGGACTTGTTATTTACTTCCTCTACAGCCGGAAACACAGCAAACTCAAAAAACCCGACAAATGTCCATGACTAATATCCTCGTCCTTGGTCTACCGGCCAATATCGCGAATGGAACCATCCTTAAGATGATTCTATTTTCAGAGATTTCCGGAATCAGGTAGAACCATCGAAGTTTCGATTTGTTAGGGGCGGTTATTATTGGTTGTCGTATTGCTGAATTTCATTGAAAACATACTCCAGGGTAACGCCAGCCTGACGGAACATCTCTTCCGACTCAATGCCATCGTGATATTTCCTTTCGCAAACCACCCGTTTGATTCCGCAATTGATGATCAACATGGCACAGGTACGGCATGGAGTCATGCGGCAGTAAAGCGTAGCTCCCTCAAGCGGAATACCCAACTTGGCAGCCTGGCAAATGGCATTTTGTTCGGCATGTACTGTTCTCATGCAATGTTGAGTGATACGTCCATCTTCATGTAATACCTTTTTCATCAGATGGCCCACATCGTCGCAATGGGGCAGTCCGCGCGGGGATCCTACATAACCAGTGACTAATATCTGCTTATTCCTGGCAATAACACAACCACTGCGTCCACGATCGCAGGTGGCTCGTTTGGAAATAGTCTGAGCTACTTCCATGAAGTACTCATCCCATGAAGGACGTTTATATTCCGGTGAATTCATACCCTAACAATGTATTTTATTGACATATTCATTGTACCTTTGCATGTAAAAGTACAAACAAATTATAATCGTCTGATGAAAAAAAGATCTTGCCTGTTGATTGTAATCCTGGCACTCACTTCACTCGTTTGCAATGCAGCATATTATAGCAATCTTCCCTACCAGATCACACAGCCAAATGGCGAATTGATCAACTGTTTTGTGTCGGGTGATGAATATTTTAACTGGCTTCATGATAAAGATGGATTTACCATCATACAGGCAAATGACGGATATTTTTATTATGGTGAAATCTCCGGTGATGTTGTAAAACCCACAAAATACCTGGTTGGAAAGGTAAATCCATCGCAGGTTGGATTTAAAAAGTGGGCAAAAATTTCTCTCAAAGAGTATAACAAACGAAAGGATTTCTACACTAATAACGTTGATCAATCGAAAAGGGCACCCCATCTCGGGACTATGAATAATCTGGTGGTATATATCCGGTTCAACGATGATACCGAATTCACCACAACGCGTCAGAATTATGATAATTTGTTTAATCCTGTCACAGGAAAAACACTGAGATCCTATTATTCGGAAGTGTCCTATCAGTCATTCACCCTCAGCAGTACTCATTACCCCAGCTGCGACATGACCATCAACCTTTCGTATAAAGACACACATAACCGGAATTATTTTCAACCCTATAATGCCGTTACCAATCCGGAAGGATATAATGGAGACCAACAGCGATCGTTACGGGAACACACCTTATTGAAAGATGCGATTACGTGGATCAATGCCAACTCACCGATTCCGCCGGATTTGAATATTGATGGAGATAACGACGGAAATGTAGATAATGTTTGTTTTATCATCCGGGGTAGCAATGGAGCATGGGCTGAATTGTTGTGGGCGCATCGATGGGCGCTTTATTCATTTAATGTCTTAATTAACGAAAAAAGGGTGTATGATTATACCTTTCAACCGGAAACACAGGTGGATGTGAGTACTTTATGCCATGAAATGTTTCATGCATTGGGGGCTCCCGATTTATATCATTATTCATACGATGGATTTACCACAGTTGGGCCCTGGGATCTGATGGAAAGTGGAAGTGGCCACATGGGAGCGTTTATGAAATGGGATTACTCAGATCATTCCTGGATCGATTCCATTCCGGAAATTACTACTTCGGGAACCTATACCTTGCATCCGCTCACATCGGCAACCAATAATTGCTATAAAATTGCTTCCCCAAATTCCTCAGTAGAGTATTTTGTTTTGGAATATCGAAAAAAGACAGGAACTTTTGAGGGAAACCTTCCGGGTTCTGGATTGCTGGTTTACCGGATAGATCCCAGCATCAGCGGAAATGCCAGCGGCCCTCCCGATGAAGTTTATTTATTCAGGCCCGATGGTACCGATTCAACTAACGGGTCTCCCAGTCTGGCATACTTTTCTGCTGAATCGGGCAGAACCGAGATGAATGAATCTTCCAATCCCTCTTCTTTTCTGCAGAATGGCACTCCTGGTGGATTGGTTTTTATGAATGTCACCTCGGCTGATACCACCATTTCATTCACAGTGAATGTTACGAATATTAAAGATCCACGTGCTTTTACAGCTACGCCTTTAAGCACTTCTCATATCCGGTTAACCTGGCAAAACAACCCCGAAATCGATCACATTATAATTGCGTATAGTGTAAACCCGGATTTCGGTAATCCAATCGATGAAACTCCTTATATGCCGGGCGACACAATTCCCGGAGGCGGGATCATCTTGTATGCTGGTTCCGATACGCTGATGAATCACCTCAATCTTATTGCCAATACGCACTATTATTATAAAGCCTGGTCGGTGACTACCGGAGCAAAATACTCCTTTGGCGTGAACGCTGATGTTTCAACATTATGTGAGGCCATCTCAACACTTCCTTTTTCCGAAGGATTTGAAGCAAGTTCAACCATTCCCAATTGCTGGAATGAAGGCAACACCGGGGTAGCCTGGCTGTTTTTCCAGGGTAATGGTCCCGGCGTTTCTTCAGGATATCCGGCTGATTCCCATACCGGATTACGAAATGCCTGTTTGATTGATCAATCAATGGCCGACCATAAAAACAAATTGGTTAGCCCGATTTTTGATTTTACAAACTATAAGAATGTTGAACTGCGATTTTGGCTTTTTATGCAGAAATGGGGATCGCGTCAGGATGAACTGACCGTTTATTATCGCATCAGCCCCATCGATCCCTGGATCTCATTGCAAACATATAAACAATCGATTTCTGCATGGACCGAAGAGATCATTCCGCTGTCTGAAATTTCTGACCAATTTCAATTGGCCTTTGAAGGCAATGCAAAATTTGGATTTGGTGTTTGCATCGATGATATCCAGGTGAATGGCAAGTCAAAGGTTTCTGTTGAAGAATTGGAGAGCAGCAATATCCATGTTTCCCCAAATCCTTCCCATGGAATTTTCAAGATAACAGGAGGTCACGATAACAACGCCATACAGGAAATCACCATCTTTGATTGTACCGGAAAAAAAGTTACCGGCCTATATGGGAATGGGGAGAAGGAATTTTCTTTTGATCTTGGTTCTGCTTCCCAGGGACTTTATTTCTTGAAAATTAAGACGGAAAAGGAGGTGCTGATCCGCAAATTGACGCTTACGAAGTAATTTTAAGGAAGATTTTTTCCACTTTTCTGAAAAGATCTTCTTTTGTCGCGTTATTTGTAATGACGAAATCGGCCAATTGTTTACAGACTTGCAGGTTCTGTTTGTTAGGGTCCGTGGACACCATCTCCCGGGCTTCGTTTTCCTGGAATGTTTTAAAAGAGATCTGGTCTGTTTCCGACTGTCTTGCCAGGATTCGGGAATAGCGGATTTTTGGATCGGCATCTATGGCAAAGAGAAAAAAATTGGCTTTCTCTTTCAGGGAAGCAATTTCTCCCGGTGTCCGGATGCTTTCAATCACACAATTCTGGTTTGACTCAAGGGCTCGGAAATATAGCTGGTCCGTTACGTATGATGATCCGTGTAGCGTACGTAATTCATTGGCCAGGTTAAACATGCTATCCCGGTTTTGCGGCCAGTTTCGTCGTAGGATCTCTTCCAGCAGATAGGCTCTGACTGAATGGTGAACAAACCCCTTTTTTTCTACCAGGTATTCCACCGCTGTTCCTTTGCCAGCGCCGATAGTTCCTGTGATTCCAATGATTATCATATTTTCCCCTGTTTTAGCCGGTCGATCCATTTTTCTGCTACGACAGGCTGATAGGTTTCGAGTTTTTCTAAAAGATGTTCAATGTTATCATCGACCTGAAGAATATTTCTGTGTTCGGGCCTGAGAAATTTCTGTTGTACGGCATGATCAAGCATGTTCAGTAAGGTGTTGAAATATCCATCCGTATTTAAAAGTCCGATGGGCTTATGGATAATCCCTAACTGAACCCAGGTAAGTACTTCAAAAAGTTCATCCAGAGTGCCAAATGCGCCAGGAAGGGCTATAAAAGCATCAGAAAGATCTGCCATCATTGCTTTTCGCTCCTGCATATCTGAAACGATATGCATTTCAGTAAGGTTCTTGTGAGCTACTTCACGTTCCACCAGCGATTTTGGCATCACTCCGATAACATGTCCGCCCAGATTCAAAACGGTGTCCGCTAAAACCTGCATTAAACCCACATTGGCACCGCCATAAACAAGGGCTATTTTACGGGAACTAAGTAACGTGCCCAGTTGTTTTGCCTGATCGGAATAGATGGATTGTAGCCCCAGACTGGAGCCGCAAAAAACGCATAAGTATTTAATCATTCAGCAAGTCTTGTGTGATCCCAAAAAACATTTTAATTCCGGTTTCCAAAATTTCGTCAGGGAAATCATAGTAGCATGTATGGAGATCGGAATGATTTTCTCCGGCTCCCAATCCAAAAATTGCGCCTTTATAACGGGCTGTGAATTGACCAAAATCTTCCGACCAGCGTAAGGGTTCTTTTAATTCGATGAGGGGAAAAAGGTGTCGGAGGGCAACATTGCGAATGACTTGCACGGATTCCTGGTCATTTCCGGTAGGTGCAAAAGGTTCATATCGTTTGAAACTTTCTTCGAGGTAGTTTTGAGTAGCGGTTTTTGCTACCAGACTGACTAATTTTGTATGTAATTGTTCCAGATCATTGGCCAATTCAGCACGCAATGTCAAGGCAAGATCAGCGGTTCCGGGAATGGTACCAAAACCAAATTGACCGATTTTTGCATAGGTAACGGAAAGCTGGACAAATTTTTGGAAACATCTTTTATGGTCGGGAAGATGCCGGACTTTTTCGATAAGCTCCATAACAGCAGGTAGCGGGCTGATTCCCTGATCCGGATATGCGGCATGGGCTGCATTTCCTTTCAACCGGACCAAAACCCCTTCGGAAGCAAGGGCAAATACGCCTTCCCTTACACAAATTGAATTTCTTGGGAAACCAGGCAGGTTGTGAAGTGCAAACACGTAATCGGGTTCGATTTCTTTGAATTTCGGATCTTTGAGGATTTGTAATGCACCTTTCCCTACCTCTTCTGCGGGTTGAAACAGTAAAACGACTTTTCCCTTATGGATCGGATGTTGATGCAATAAAAATGCCAGTCCGCAGATCATCGCCATGTGACCATCGTGTCCGCATTTGTGTGAAAGGGATTTTATTGAGGAGGTATACGGAACTTCGATATCTTCTTCGATGGGAAGTGCATCCATATCGGCCCTGAACAATACCGTCTTCCCTGGATGGCCGCTGTCGAATATTACCGCCAACCCCGTTTTGCCGAGTTTTTCAATGACCCGGGTCGGTTTGAATTGCAAGCAAAATTTGTGGATCAATCCGGCGGTTTTAAATTCTTTTCCTGAAAATTCAGGGTTGTGGTGAAACTCTTTCCTCAACGAGATCAGCTGGGGAAGAAATTCATTTAAAGGTTGCATGGTAATTTCTTATTTCTGTACTTTCGCATCTAATATTTTCACAGGATTCAAAGATAAACAGAAAACAGAAACATAACAAAGATTGGAATGAATATGTTATATCCATTGAAATTCAAGCCGGTTTTTAAAGAAAAAATCTGGGGAGGACAAAAAGTAAAAACCCGGCTGGGTCTTGATTTTTCACCCTTACCTAATTGTGGCGAAGTATGGGCATTATCGGGAGTTCCCGGATATCAAACGGAAATCATCAATGGATTTTTACAGGGGAACGAACTGAATGAAATCCTGGAAATATACATGGACGAACTGGTTGGGGAGAAGGTTTATGAAAAATATCAAAATGAGTTTCCGGTTCTGATAAAATTCATCGATGCCAACGATTACCTCTCTGTTCAGGTGCATCCCGATGATGCCCTTGCAGCACGTCGAAAAATCGGGAATGGGAAATCGGAGATGTGGTACATTCTGGATGCTGAACCAAATGCTGAATTGATCAGCGGATTCAATCGTGAAATGGATCCCCGGACATTTCTCGAATATCTTCATCAAAAAAAATTAAAAGAAATTCTGAATGTAGAGAAGGTAAAAAAAGGGGATATCTTTAATATTCCGGCTGGACGGATTCATGCCTTGGGACCTGGAATTTTATTAGCTGAGATTCAGCAAACATCCGATATAACGTACCGGATTTATGATTGGGACCGAAGGGATGACCAAGGGAATCCCAGAACATTACATACCGATGAAGCGCTGGAGGCCATCGATTTTCACCTTCCGGAATCTGTTTGCACCAGGGTTCATGAGCATATCAACAAAACAACGATGCTGGTCAATTCCCCTCATTTTATAACCAGCTTGCTCTCTTTCGACCAGATGATTGAGAAAGATTATGAAGGACTGGATTCTTTTGTAGCGCTTGTTGGGGTAGCGGGTAATGCTACCGTGAAAATGGATTCCGATCCAGTTTCAATTAAACCCGGAGAAGTGGTATTGCTCCCTGCTATCACCGAAAGGGCAACTTTTATCCCGCACCCCGCTGGTAAGATTCTCGAGGTGCATATTGATGTAAATTAAATACGTTTATCTTACAATTACTTTTGTAGTAATAATTCCGGAGCGGCTTTTAACCTGCAGGAAATATAATCCATTTGCTGAACCCGGTAGCTGGATGGGCAAAGAGCGTTGCCGGTTTACCATAACCTTGGTTTGCTGATATGTTTTGTTGCCTAAAATATCAAACATCACAATGTCAACCGACTCATCTCCCGAGGTTGCAAGTTTCAGTAAAAAGTTACCATGGTTGGGGTTTGGGGAAACAGTAGTGGAAAAAACCGGATTAAGAGATTCTGTTGAAGCAGGGAAATCAACCGTGATGTATTCGGCTTTCATCAAGGTATCAGTACCAGTTGAATTTCCGACAATGAGGGTGACATCATAAATGCCCCGGTTACTGTATAGAATTACAGGATTCTTTTCTGAAGAGGTTTCAGGAGTTCCTCCGGGGAAAATCCATGATCGGGAACGGACATCTCCGGAAGAGGTATCCGAAAAACTGACTTCAATTCCAGGAATAACACGGGTTGTGTCGGCTTTGAAACCGGCGCTTACCGGAATGAGGTAGCGAACCGGTATTGTGGCCAGATAGGGTAGCTTGTTGTATGCTGTAACCACCAGATGAATGGTGTCGGGAGCATTGGTCAAGGGGGAAAAGGATAAAACCAACGTATCGTTAGTAATAAGGCCGGTAGTCAATAATGTATCGGCCATCGACAATGTCACCCTTGCTCCCTGGGTGGTACTGATTATTCTCAGGATGGAATCACCAACCAGCAAAACAGAATCATGCATTACACTCATCACTTGAGGTACTGCAGTCCGAACCATAATGGTAGGATCTCCGAAAACCGTCCAGGTGTCTGCCATATTTTCCCCATCGTTTCCATACTCATCGATCATCTTCATACAACCATTGATCGATAAACCGGCAAAGGTCCGTTTGATGTTGGTGGAATCGGATTCTCTGAGGATATCAGTCATGGCATCTTGTCCCTCCATCGGAGAATCCCAGCTTTGATTGATGGTCGATCCAAGGAATGCAATGGCACCCGTGGGTTGTCCTCCTTGTGATGCCCTAAGCCATGCTTCTGCAAAACAAGTTGTGCTGACGAAGTTTCCATTTACGCAGGCAACCGACCAGATGAAGGGTAATTTTCCCATATTGGTCAATTGATTCACATTGGTATTGCTGAATCCGGAAGTTCCCCATGAAGTATTGCTGCCATGACCAGTATATAATATCAAACTGGCACCATTGTTAACCTCGGTAGAAACCATGGAAGGGGTAGGATTTCCGGGAGCATCATTTCCTCCCTGTGTTCCGTCAAATAATTCCGGATTTGCCGTATAGGTATAATCAAGCAACTCGGTTTGCTGGTTTCTGATATGCTGATAATCATATTCATTATTATGTCCCGGACCTTGATCAGAGGCGATACCAATAACAGTGGTAAACCAATCGTCAGTAAGGTTTTGGGGATTTTTTTCGTAATCGAGTGTCCGTTGTACCTGGGTTTGTACCTGAGCTTCCGTTTGAGCTGAAAAACGGCCGATAAAAACATCGGCATAATGATCATTCCCCACGATATAGCCGTATGCATTGTCGGATGGGCCACCCAGTCCGCCTCCGGTATTAGTTGGAATTTGCTGGGCATCACCCACCAGCAAAACATGGGTAAGCCCCTTGGTGTTATAATAGTTGGCAATATAGGATTTGATTTGGGTAGCCGTGGTTCCGACCGTAGAAACATCTACCATCTCGGTATGATATCCTTCTGCGCGTTTCCAGTCAACATAGGGTTGCATGGTATCCATAAATGAACCGTAACAAATGACCAATAAATTTCCATATTCTTCCAGCGGGGAATAGGTTACTGCATCGAAATTGAGAAACTGGTGTTTGTACACCGAAAGAAAATCCTGGGGCATGGTTTTCCGACTGATTTCTGCTGGCAAAGGGTTGATGCCGGTTTCAGTACTTTTAGAGAGTTCTATCGTAATATCATAATATACCCGCAACACTTTGGTTACCGGATTGTACTGAAAGGGTAAGGCAATCAGGGTTTGTCCCCGGGTATTGCGGATCAGGAAAGGTTCACGGGTATCGGTCAATGATCCGGGATAAAAAGTATTTGTAAGGTAAGTCGGACCAAAAGTGTAAGGGACCTGGGAAGGATCGGTATCACGCAAAATAACACCTTTTGAGGGAGCAATAGTGAGATCGGTGAACTCTTTATATTGGGCGTTGAGAATCTTCAAGGTCATTCCTGCTCTGTCGGGAATAACTACGGAAGTGGTCAGTTTTGGGAGATCAGGAGCTCCTGCTTCCAAAAGTGAAGTACCCTTGCCGACCTGAACCGTATAAGCCTGCCCCCGTGGAGTCTCTACTTCCTGAAGAGAAAACCCACCAAGGGTAAAATGGACTACCGACCGGTCAATGGTGGAAGAAAGGAGTTTAATCTGAGCCGGGGTGGGGGTGGTGGAACTGATCTCAACCCATCGATTGCTAAAACCAGTGAGTGAAATAACAAGAAGAAAAATTGCTCCAAAAAAAGTACGCATAGAAAAGAATATTTGTAAACGTTTTCAATAGTTTAGGACCAAACAAAGGTAAAAAAAAGAATGAAGTTATTCAAGTTTAATCTGCCCAACATGAATTTTCCGGATGTTATGTACTGGATACCAGGCTGCTACAAATCCAATTACAAAGACCGTGGTGAAAACAAGAAAAAAGTCGGAAATCCTCATTTGAACCGGATATGCGCTTACAACAAAACTGCTGTCGGGAGTTCCCAAATGAATTAATCCATATCGAATCTGAACCCAACAGATTATGGCACCGAGAACAAGGCCAAGGATAGCGCCGATCAGGGAGATCATTGTGCCTTCAAATAAGAAGATTCGCTGAATCAGTGAGGAAGGGGCACCCATGCTTCGGAGGATCGCGATGTCTTTTTTCTTGTCCAGAATCAGCATGGAGAGAGACCCGATTACGTTAAAGGTAGCCATAAACAGGATAAATGAAAGAATCAGAAAAATATATAGTTTTTCGGATTTCATGATTTTATATAATATTTCCTGCTGCTGAAATCTGTTTTTAATGACAAATTGTTTACCCAGAAGAGATTCGATCTGACGTTGAATGTTTTCGTGGTCCGACCCGGGAGAAAGTCCGATTTCCAAGGCAGTACGTTGATTCCCATAAGAAAGAAGTTGTTGCACAAAACGGAGGGGAAGGATCACATATTTAACATCATAATCCTGCTGGATTGCAAAATATCCGGAAGGGAAAATGACTTCTGAGTTGAAAGCATTTTCTAGTCCGCCGGAAAGACTGGCTTCCCGTCTTGGAACATAAACCACCAGGGGATTCAGGTAATCTTTAAGGTTAGCCCCGAGGGTGGCTGCTACCCCATATCCCAACAAAGCGTAATTTTTATCCTCTTCCTGTAACAGAAAAGTTCCCTCAACCATCATGGAATCTACTCCACTCATTTTTAAATAGGATTCACTTACTCCTTTGATCCGGACAATGGCCTGCTTTTCTTTGTATTTGATCAAAGCATCTTCCTCAATGACCTGTGTGATATACCGTACCCCGGGGATTTTTTTTAACTGATCAACAGGAGTATTCAGAACATCGAAAGTTTTTCCATGGCTGGCAGTTATCTGGATATCAGGATTAAAGGAGCTAAAGAGTGAGAGTACCAGGTTCTCAAAGCCATTAAATACAGAAAGGACGATGATCAAGGCCATGGTGCCAATGGCAACTCCAACGATGGAGATGATGGAAATGATGTGAATGATGTTGTGTGATTTCTTTGAAATCAGGTAACGACGGGCTATGTAGAATGGGAAATTCATTATTTCCAGGCTTTCACAATCAATCCGGAACCTGTTTTGTGATGTTGACGGAGATCCAGCCAATTACAGAAAAAGGCGATGGGATAGGCAAGAAGATAATAGAAGGGTAACAGAATAAAAAAGAGTTTGGTCACATTAAGCAGTAAAATGGGATATTTCATGGATAGTCGCCATCCCAGTTTTCCCGGCATCCCATAAGTATAAAATGCTTCTGTTCTGATAAACCCGGCCCTTTTTAATTTTTCCTGGATTTCTGTGATATTGTAACCGTCACGCACATGCTCATCAATAAAGGAACCTTCTTCTCCATGATCATGAACATCAGAACCTCCTTGATCGGAGGGTGTTGAAATAAGAAGCATGCCTTTCTGAGTAAGAGAATCAAAAAAATTTCTGAATACGGCCTCATCGTCTTCGATATGTTCCATGACATCAACCGATAATATTAAATCGAATTTATCCGGAGCGGAAAAGGTTGTGAGATCGTCTTTTTGGAAAAGCACATTGAGGCGGTGAATGTGGTTAAAAAAAGCATTGCAGTCATCAACCTGCTCCTCTTTCACATCTACAGCGCTAACGAACCATAATGGATTCAGTCCGGAGAGGTAATAACTGTATTGACCAAATCCCGAGCCGGCATCAAAAATGTCACAGCGGCGTTGATCGGAAACAGTCATGGATTTCGTCCATTTTTTGATCTCATGTTTCACGTGCCAGGTACGAAGTAATAACAAATCGAGAAGATGGTAGAAAAGAATCCGTAATAACGGAGTGGTATTGAAAACCTTTCCCAGCGATTTTTTTATTGGGTCGTACTGCATATTGTATCTAAAAATTCCTAATTTCTAAATCCTGATTCCTTACGCTTCGTGTAGCAAGTTGTCGATATTATCAATATAATCCAGAGAGTCATCCAGAAAAAACTGAAGGTCGGGCATGACCCTTAATTGATTGTGAATTCGTTGTACTAATAAATACCGCACTTCCCGGCCATGATGTCGGATTTTTTCCAATAAAACATTTTTATCGGGAATACCGAAAAGACTCAAATAGATTTTTGTGAGAGCCAGATCCTTTGACACCTGGACTTTGGTGACTGTAATAAGGGCTCCATCAAAAAGATTCCGGCTCTCCTGCTGAAAAATAATGCCTATATCCTTTTGGATCAGGCGTGCAATTTTTTGCTGTCGGGTTGATTCCATAATACAAAGGTAGCAATTTTCAACTTTATCTATATCTTTGCAACCATGAAGAGTTTTTTTAAAATCCTTCGTTTTGCCGGACCGTATTGGGTATATGCCTTATTGAATGTTCTTTTCAATATTTTCTCGGTTCTTTTTTCCCTGGTATCTTTCGCTTTGTTTATCCCGGTATTGCAAATGTTATTTCACCAGATGGCCATTCCGAAAAGCGCCCCGCCACTTCACATGGAAATCGATGCCATCAAGGATAATTTTTATTTTTATTCTGGTCGGATGCTTGAAAAATACGGGAATGAAAAAATGCTGATCTATATCGGGATCATCATCATAATTCTCTATTTTCTAAAAAACTTTTTCCGTTATCTGGCTATGTATTTTTTAGCTGTAGTCCGGAATGGAGTGGTAAAAGATTTGCGTAACAGTCTCTATAAAAAGATACTGATTCTTCCCTTATCTTATTTTAATGAAAAACGTAAAGGCGATATCATCGCCCGTATGACCAATGATGTGCAGGAGGTTGAGTGGTCGATCATGAGTTCTCTGGAAATGGCCTTTCGGGATCCCATTACCATGCTTACTTATTTGATTACTTTGTTTGTGATCAGTCCTTCGTTGACGCTTTTTGTTTTAATATTGCTTCCGATCAGTGGTTTAATCATCGGAAGGATTGGAAAAAGTTTGAAACGTACCTCCGACAAAGGGCAGAAAAAAATGGGGTATATTCTCTCCATGATTGAAGAAACAATAAGCGGATTAAGGATCATCAAAGCCTTCAATGCCATTAATTTTGCAAATAATCGTTTCCAGAAAACGAACGATGATTACAACCGTTTGATGATTCGTTTGTATCGCAAACGCGACCTGGCTTCGCCCCTGAGTGAGTTTCTAAGCGCTTGTGTCGTCACCCTGGTATTGTGGTATGGAGGGAAACTGGTGTTTACCCCCGGCAATTACCTTGATGCTGCTGCTTTCATCGTATATCTTGGTATTTTTTCACAGCTTATACCTCCGGCAAAATCCATCACTCAGGCTTTTTACAACATCCAGAAAGGGGCCGCTTCGATCGACCGGATCGAAACGATATTGGCTGAACCAGAAGTGATAGAAGAAAAGCCGGATGCCATCCGGAAAAATGATTTTCTTCATGAAATTGAATACCGGGATACCGGTTTTTCATATTCCAAAGAGCCAGTGCTTAAAAATGTATCGATGACTGTTCCAAAAGGCAAGATGATTGCTTTGGTAGGTCCATCGGGCGGAGGAAAATCTACCATGGTCGATTTATTGCCCAGGTTTTATGACTGCAAGACCGGAAAGATTCTCATTGATGGCATTGATATCCGCGATTTGGTAATTCGTGACTTACGCGGATTGATGGGCATCGTTTCCCAGGAAACCATCCTTTTTAACGATTCCGTTTTTAACAACATTGCTTTTGGGATGGGAAACGTTAGTTATGAAGAAGTTGTAAATGCCGCTAAGGTAGCCAATGCCCATGAATTTATCGAAAGGATGCCCCTGGAATATGAGACCAATATTGGTGATCGTGGAACAAAGCTCTCCGGTGGTCAACGACAACGCCTTAGCATTGCACGGGCCGTGTTAAAAAATCCGCCCATCCTGATTTTAGATGAAGCAACTTCTGCACTTGATACGGAATCGGAAAGATTAGTGCAACAGGCGCTTGAAAACCTGATGATGAACCGTACATCCATTGTGATTGCCCACCGCCTTTCAACCATCCAGTATGCTGATGAAATCATCGTCATACAACAAGGAGAAATTGTAGAACGCGGAACTCATTTCAATTTGCTGGAACAAAACGGAGTTTACCGAAAACTCTATGACCTGCAATCCTTTGTTTAATCTCCAATTTGTTATACCCTTGCCATTTCGACGAGCACCAGTTCCATTTTTTTCTTCATCAGTTTTACCCTGCAGTCGAAGTTGTTGACAATTAATGCGAAGATCAATTTTCGTCCAGTAACGGAATCTACGAATCCGGCGAAACTTTTTACTTGGGAAATAGTTCCGGTTTTAGCCCGGATCCGGCCCTGAGCCTCAGTTCCCTTCATGGCTTTGTGTAAGGTGCCGGTCATTCCTGCCAACGGGAGTGATTCATAAAACGCTTTGAAATACGGAGAGATACGCATCACATAAAGCGCGTCTACCAATTGTTTTGGAGAAATCGAATTGTTTCGTGACAGCCCGTTCCCGTCGTAAAAATAGATCCCATTTGTATCAACCCCTTTATCTGACCAATACTGTGTGATGGCTTTAACGCCAGCGGCAGTCGTAGCATCATGGTACACCTTCCCGCCGATTTTTCGAAGCAATTTGGAGGAACGCCAGTTAATACTCATCTGGTTGGTGATGGTAACTTCCGGGATGATCTCCTTTCCGAAAATATCCAATGCAGCGCCAGTAACAAAAATTTTGAGGGTGGAGGCCGGAATCATCGATTGTTTGGCATGATAATCAGCAACGACCTTAGGATCTTTTGTAGTGACATCAATAATCAGGTAACCGATGGAGGCATTGGCCATTAATGGATCGTTCCGGAGTGTTTTAAGCGCCTGCTCAAGGGGGAGATAATTGGTTTTTTTTACATTTTTTGACTGAACCGAGAGCTTTTTTTTGGGGGCAGATCCCGATGGATCCTGTTTACAAGAGTAAGGAATGGGGAACAGGAACAAGAACAGAAAAATCAGACGTTTCCAATGCATGGGCAAAGACCGTAAAATTTTTCCAAAGATCGGAAAAATATGCCAGAGGAATTTTTTTTTGGCATATTTAACATATACAATTGCTAAACATACTTAAATCAATGGATAACCAATAGTTTAAGAGAGTAAAAATTTCCCCCGTAATTATTTGTAACTTTGTTAGTTCAGAATCAAATATAGAAGATACACGATGAGCCATTGCAAATTCTTCTCATTTTTACTTCCGTTTCTCATTTTTATTTCATCCCGGGGAATGTGCCAGCAGGCGCAAAAGCAGGCAGCAGATATAATTTATCCATTCTCAGTTCGGATGCAGGACTCTCTGAAAGCAGTGTCGTTACCGCTTCTTCAGCTTCCTGCCCGATATTCCGACCGAACCTTGCCCCAGGTGATTGATAATTCGAAAAATGATTATTGGCCGGGAATCTTAGACCAGGGCGGGTTTTACAGTTGTGAACAATATGCGGGGGTAGCTTATACCTTTGGATATGAGATCAACCGCTTGCGAAACATACCTGGGTGGTTCTGGGAGAATCGCTATCCGGCACATTACACCTGGACTTTTATGAACCAGGGAGGACAGCAGGTCGGAGTAAATTTTCTCCAGAGTTTTGATCTGATAAAAGACCAGGGACATGTAACCAACAACGATTTCGGATCAGATACAACAGGTGGTTGTTTGGGTTGGACTTCCGGTTACGATAAATATTACCACGGGATGCACAACCGGTTGAAGCAGGTATATGCCATAGAGATCAATAATGAAGCCGGGATCAACACCTTGCGGAATTATCTTTTCGATCACCTCGATGGATCTGCAACTGGTGGAATCGCTTGTTTTACTACCGATAGTCAGAGCTTATCTTATATGGCTGAACTGCCTCCCGGAACTCCTGAGGCTGGGAAGAAAGTGGTACTTTCATGGGAAACCGATCCGGTTCACGGGTTGGCTATTGTGGGTTACAACGATTCAATTCGTTATGATATCAATAAGGATGGAATGTTCACCAACAATTTGGACATCAATGGTGACGGAGTAGTTGATGTAAAAGATTGGGAAATCGGCGCTTTTAAATTTGCCAACTCCTATGGTACCTGGTGGGCAGATACAGGTTTTGCCTATGTTTTATACAGCGCCATGGGCAGTAATTTCGAATCAGGAGGAGTATGGAACAACAGGGTTTATGTGGTTGAGGCTGATTCTGCCTATCATCCTTTGCTGACCCTGAAAGTAAGCATGGCGCACAATAAGCGGCAATGTGTCAGGATCCTGGCCGGAGTGTGCCAGGATACATTAACCCAAGTCCCGGAGCATGTGATTTCTTTTCCCAATTTTAATTTCCAGGGAGGAAACCACGTGATGCAGGGAAATGATTTGGATTCCACGCAAAAATTCATTGAATTCGGACTTGACATAACCCCATTGCTGAATTATATCGATGCCGGCAAGCCAGCCCGCCTTTTTTTCGGAGTCGAAGAACGGGATCCGACATTTATTGGGGAAGGTAAGTTGAAAAACATCACTTTTATCAGTTATATCGAAGGGACGCAGGAATTTCCTGTTACAGAAAAAGAGGTACCGATCCTTGATAACAACACTACTTTTGTTTCAACGGTTGCAACTTTCAATATTCCGAAAGTAACCATTACCACCCAGGAACTTCCCGATTTTACACAAGGAGCGCCCTATCAGGTACAGCTCCAGGCTTCCGGTGGGACAGAACCCTATCGCTGGGTATTGCAGGAAAAATATTCGAAACAATCTTTTGTTGCATCCCCGATCGACAGTTCCGGAACCGCACTAACGCAGATTAGCATAAATCGCCCCTACACTGCCAAAGCGCTTCCTTTTCCGTTTCCATTTTATGGAAAAATGAGGGATAGCATCTATGTCAATTTTTATGGATTCGTTTCATTTGATCCCCAGGTACTCCCAGCTCCTTATGTGACCGATGAAATCTCAATGCTGAAAATGTCCCCAGTCATTGCTCCGGCTTTTTCTCAGCTTTATTCTTATCCATCGACGAACAATAATGGGGTTTATTATCAGGAAGACACTTCCAAAGTGATCATCCGCTGGAAGACTTCAAATAATTTTTCCCTCATCCTGTATTCGGATGGCGCATTTGAGTTTCGCTACGGACCGGCGAATCCTTCTGGATTAAGCTATCCGGCATATTATGGTATTTCCAAAGGGGATGGGAGTAATTATGATCTCCAAACTAATTGGAATTTTCCATCCTTTATCGGGAAAGCCATTCGTTATTTACCTTCCGGAAACTTAGCTGTAATGACCCTCACCCCGGAGGGTATGCTTGCCGTTACACAAGCCGACACCGCGCAGATCGTTCCGGTCACAGTGATGGTTACGGACGCAGAAAAAATTTCCGATTCGCGTGAATTCGAGCTTTCCAGCGGATTAAGCCTGAAGTATCAGGTTGTTTCCGGCCAAGACGGTAAGTTGAAATACGGGGAAGAGGCCTCTTTACAATTAACCATCAAAAATACTGGTCAGCAAACGCTTCAGAACCTGGCATTGACGTTGAAAAGTGAAGATACCACCTGTGTCGTATCCAACAACACATATTCATTGACCCCGTTGAACCCTGGCGAAACGGCGGTGTTGAATCAGGTTTTCCGGTTTTCACTCATTCACCCTCTTTTGGATGGATATCCGGTCAGATTTTTGATTGTTGCCCGTGAAGGGAACCGGATATGGCAGGAAACCGTCAACGTGCAGGTTGCAGCTCCCAAAATTCAAATTCTGGAACCACAATTGCCCGATGGCAATAACAATATCCTGGCCCCGGGAGAAGTAGCCAATTTGTTTGTACCGATTGAAAATTCAGGAAGTTTAACACTACAGCCGGTTGAAATCAGACTGGAGTCGTTGGATACCTTGATCCAGGTACTCTCTGAACCAGTTCAGACCCTGAATCATCTGGATCCCTTTTCAAAATCAGAACTGCTGTTTTTAATTAAAAGATCCCGGTATTATCCTTTAGGAAAACCCGCTCCGATGCGGGTGGAAATTACACTTGACGGAGAAATCATTCAAACCCTCAATTTTTCTCTGCTTCCACCTAAGAACCAGGTAGCTTTGATCAGACGGACGAATATTGGAACCACCTTCCAGGCCATGCAAACAGCGATGGATAGTTTGCACATAGGTTATGATACGATCGGCCATCTTAATTTTGACGTAACCAGCTATCAAGGTGTTTTTCTTATTCAGGGTTTTGATTCGCATGGACTAATCCTGCTGACAAATGCAGAAGCGATGACACTTGCGAATTATCTGAAACAACATGGAAATCTGTATATGGAAGGTTACTATACCTGGTATATTTTAAAAACCCCATACCTTCATCCCTATTTCCTATATGAATCCCATATATGTCCGAATTATTATTTTCCCAGAGTTAACGGCATCCAATCCACATTTTCCGATTCCATGACCTTTGCTTTTTCAGGAAATCCTGATTTTGCTTATTTTTCGTTTGATCCATTGTATCCGGCATATACAACTTTTGTGAATACCGATGATCCGCCCAAACCCCTTGAAATCGTATATGATGGCGATGATTATAAAACCATCGGTTCCCTGCTGGAATTTGGTTCTCTTGCCGACTCCATTCAGGCCCCCTCTACCCGACAAACTTTAATGAAACGATATCTTGACTTTTTCGGGATTGATTTTTCTGGTTTACACCCCCTGTTCCATTCTGCTCAGCCCTTGATTTTTCAGGGAGAGGAAGTCACTTTTACCGACGATTCGTACGATCATGTCCAATCCTGGCAATGGGAATTTCCGGGCGGAACACCCGCCATTAGTACGTTGCAAAATCCCGTGGTCAGATATAATACCACCGGAAAATATGACGTTTCCCTGACTGTCTCAGATGGAAAAAATACCCGGATTCTAACCCGTGGAAAATACATCCAGGTTAAACTTGGTACGGGAATAGAACCTGTTTCAACGCAACTGCCATTTTTAATCTATCCCAATCCGGCTCATGATTTCCTGACTTTTGAGTGGAAGGAATCCTGCCGTTTGCCGGTTCAATTGTCGCTCATCGATTACCAGGGAAAGACCGTCCTGAAAAAAGTAGTCAAAGGTGAAAATTTATCGGTTCCGGCAAGAATCAACCTTTCTGGTTTATCGCAGGGAGTCTATGTTTTAAGAGTTCAAACTCCGGCTTCCCGATTCGTCACTAAGGTTATTGTGAATTGAGCATGATTGGTTTATAATATGCAGGATAACGACATCCATATTCAAATCAACATTCATTACCTTTGACATTTAATTTAGCATTTAGAAAGATGGACAATTTGAAGCATCAGATTGAAGCGTTTTCCAAATTATATTTTGATGAAATGGTGACTATTCGCAGGCATTTTCATCAAAATCCGGAATTGTCGTGCAATGAATTTAAAACGGCTGAATTTATTTGCAAAAAGCTGGAAGAGTATGAAATTCCATATACTAAGGGCATTGCAGAGACCGGTATCGTAGGCCTGATCAAAGGAAACCATCCGGAATCCGGTTGTATTGCCCTTCGAGGAGATATGGATGCTTTGCCCATCGTGGAAGAAAATGAAGTGGAATATAAATCAACTGCTCCGGGTATCATGCATGCCTGTGGTCACGATGTTCACATGACCTGCATTCTGGGTGCTGCCAAAATTCTGAATTCTCTGAAAGATCAGTGGGAGGGAACCGTAAAATTACTGTTCCAACCTTCGGAGGAGACCTATCCTGGTGGTGCTGTCCGCATGATTGCCGAAGGGGTACTCGAAAATCCGGTTCCAAAATATATCATTGCACAACACGTGATCAATAACATGGAAGCAGGCGAAGTTGGTTTTAAAGAAGGTCCTTACATGGCTTCCACCGATGAAATTTTTATTACCGTTCATGGAAAAGGCGGTCATGCAGCAACTCCCGACCAGATTGTTGATCCGATCCTTATTGCTTCCCATATCCTTGTTGCGCTACAGCAAATTGTAAGCCGGCAAGCCGATCCCATTATGCCTACCGTCGTTTCTTTTGGGAAGATCATCGGTGCAGGACGTACCAACATCATTCCCGATGAAGTTAATATGGAAGGAACGGTCCGTACTTTCAATGAAACCTGGCGCCGGGAAATCCATCAGCGCATCGAAAAAATTTCAGTTGCTCTGGCTGAAGGCATGGGCGGCCATTGTGAGGTGAGGATCGCGCATGGTTATCCATTTCTGAAAAACAACCCCGAGCTTACTGAAAAACTCCAGATCCTTGCTTCCGGTTTTTTAGGAAAGCATCAGGTAAAAGCGATAGAACCCCGGATGACTGCAGAGGATTTCTCCTATTTCGCCGAAAAGATCCCCTCCTGTCTCTTCCGTTTGGGAATCGCCAATAAAAGCCGCAATCTTAACGCAAACCTCCATACCAATAACTTCGATGTAGACGAATCCTCCATTGCAACGGGGATGTCCCTGATGGCGTGGTTCGCCGTGAACCTGCTTAAAAACTAAATGGTCTGAAGGTTCCTGACTGCCTTTTGCCGACATCATGAATCCTTCTCATAGAAACGATTGCAAAAGAATCAAGAAAAGTAATGATGAAGTAAAATGAATCTGACAAAAATCATACAAACTCAATTCTCCAATATTCAGTTGATCTTTATTATTCTTTCACTGTTAGCAGGTTTGATAAGCATTGTCTTCTTTCTCCGAAATAAATATGGGTATAGTCTTTCATTTCTATTCCTTGCCGGATTGATTCTAAGGTTGGTTGCTGCCACTTTTGATCCGTTCCTGAATTCCTGGGATGAACAGTTCCATGCATTGGTTGCAAAAAACATGATGAATGATCCTTTGAGACCAATGTTAATCGCCAATCCGGTACTGGATTTCGATTTTCGTGACTGGACTTCCAACCACATCTGGCTTCACAAACAACCATGGTTTCTTTGGCAAATTGCACTTTTCTTCAAAATATTCGGAGTCAGTGAATTTGTATTACGGGTACCTACAGCGATCATGATGTCGCTGATGATTCTGGTAATTTACAGAATTGGTAAGTTGATCAGCAATCCTAAGATTGCCTGGTATGGTGCTTTTCTGTATGCGTTTTCGTTTTATTTTATCCATTTTGTCTCCGGACAGGTTTTTACTGATCATAACGACAGTGCCTTTCTGTTTTACGTAACATTGAGTTTATGGGCTTGGTTGGAATACGACCAGTCAGGAAAAAGAAAATGGATCTACCTAGTCGGAATTTTCGTTGGCATTGCCATCCTGAATAAGTGGTTGATCGGGTTACTGGTATATTCCGGATGGTTTATATCAATATTTGCAAAAAAGGAGAAAAAAGTTAGAATTCAGGAATTAAAGAATCTGGGTATTGCACTTGTTTGCAGCCTTATCATTGCACTTCCCTGGCAGTTGTATATACTGATGGCCTACCCGAATGAAACTATGCATGTTTTTCTTTTCAACAACAACCGGCATTTCATGGAGGCGCTCGATGGCCATTCGGAAAACCGCTGGTATCATTTTTATTTATTGTCGCAACAGTATGGCGGACTCATCGTGTTTTTTGTGATCCTTCCCGGACTCTATTTTCTTGGAAAAGCAATGCATAGCAAAACCCAGAAAATTGCGGTTATCACATGGCTGGCAGTTCCCTATGTTTTTTTTACTCTTGCAGCAACCAAGATGCCTATGTACTGCACCATTACAAGTACCATTATCTTCCTTGGATTGGGGGCGATCCTTGATAAAGGGATAGCGTGGGCTCGCAAATATCTTCCGGCCCGCATCTCATGGTGGGTTGTTATGATATTTCTGGGATATCTGGCGTATGATAACCTCTACATCAACCAACTCGATGTATGGCATTCAAACAAACAGTCATATTGGAAAATGAAAAACATTGATGCCATTATTGATAAACAGGTTGTGAATAAGCTTCCTGCAAAAGATTATGTGGTTTTCAATTGTGGCGGAAACAATACCACAATGTTCATGTTCTACAGCGGAACTACTGCCTATGGATTTTATCCGGATTTTAACCAGTATCAGACACTGAAATCAAAAGGGATAAAAATGGCCACCTTCACAGATAATAAAATTCCGGATTTTTTAAGAAAAGATCTCTCAGTTAAAAAGATTTACTTGCAGCCATTTTATTATTAATCAGTTGCAGACAGAACAAAAAAATGGAAATTTATCACCATTTGAAGAAAACCTTATTCAATTCCCAG
Source organism: Bacteroidales bacterium (assembly GCA_023231005.1). Classification (GTDB taxonomy): domain Bacteria; phylum Bacteroidota; class Bacteroidia; order Bacteroidales; family FEN-979; genus CAIVAT01. The sequence continues at coordinate 58,377 of JALNWG010000013.1, forward strand.
CCTCCCTGGTTGTTTATAATTTTTATAATTTTCAATTGTCATTTGTCAATTGCCACTTGTTTTTCCCAGGACATTCCACCTGCAAAGCCACCTTCTCTGCCCTTTCAGCAGGATGCCCCCCAAGCCGGAAATGAAGAACAATTGGCCATGCAATATTATCAAAACCACGATTATGATAAGGCGGCTGAACTCTATGAACGGATATATACCTTAAAACCAAATTCCTATTATTATCAGTTATTGATCATTTGCTGGGTGGAGACAAAAGAGTTTGGGAAAGCCGAGCGGTTGGTTAAAAGACTTCAGAAAGCCGAGCCAGGAACAATACGTTACGATGTTGATTTGGGATACCTGTATTATCGTGAAGGAAATGCTGAAAAATCAAAGAAAATTTATGAGGATGCCATCAAGAAGCTGAGTCCTAACCAACAGCAGATTTTTAATCTTGCCAATGCTTTTATGTCGCGCGGGGAATATGCTTATTGCATCCGGACGTATCAACGGGGTCGTGAGTTGATGAACAATTCATATCCCTTCGGTTTTGAATTGGCTGGCGTGTATGAACAGATGGGCGATTTTTCAAATGCCATGGAAGAATATCTGAATTTATTATCCTTCAATAAAGATTATCTGAATACAGTTCAAGACAGGATCCAGATGATATTGTCCTATGATATCAATAATGAAAAGAATGAAGTCTTACGGAAAATCCTGTTATCTAGAGTTCAGAAGGAACCGGATAAGATTTATTTTTCCGAATTGTTATGGTGGTACTCTATCCAGCAAAAAGATTTCGATTTGGCATTTATTCAGGCTAAAGCTCTTGATCGACGGTTGAAAGAAAATGGCGACAGACTGATTCAATTGGCCAGCCTTGCAGCTTCCAACGAAAAATTTGATGTTGCCTTACAATGTTATCAATATATAGTAGCCAAAGGCACTTCAAATCCTTACTTTGAATATAGCCGTCGTGAATTGATCAATATCCGTTATCACATGCTCCTGTCGGAACCCGTTCCGGCTAAAAAACAGCTTGAGGAGGTAGAGAAGGAATTGGATCGTACGTGGGGAACCGAAAACCATGATCCGCAAAATATTTCAATGGTTAGGAACCTGGCCCATCTTGATGCATTTTATCTGGAGAAACCTCAGATTGCTGTTGAATTGCTGGAACAAGCCATTGATATTCCCGGCCTCAGCGATACCGAAAGAGCGAATTGTAAACTTGAGTTAGCCGATATTCTTTTGTTTACCGATGATGTTTGGGAGGCAACTTTGCTATATCAACAGGTTTATAAGCAATTTCCAAATGATGTATTGGGGCAGGAGGCCAAATTTAAAAATACGAAACTGACTTTTTATATTGGTGAATTCAAATGGGCCAAGGCACAGGCAGATGTGTTAAAAGCTGCTACCTCAAAATTTATTTCCAACGATGCCATTGCCTTGTCATTGCTGATCAGCGAAAATCTCGACCCCGACAGTAATACAGTGGCACTCGGTTTATATGCCCGGGCTGAACTGCTTGATTACCGTAACCAGATGAACCGTGCATTGCAAACGCTCGATTCCATTCCCATGCTTTTTGGTGAACATCCCATCCTTCAGCAGGTCCTTTATAAAAAAGGTGAGATCATGAGAAAACAAGGAAAATTCGCGGAATCCGACAGCCTTTTTCAATTGGTCATCAGCGGATATCCAGATGGAATATTGGCGGATGAAGCTTTGATGCAAAGCGCTACTTTAAATGAAAAACAATTAAATGACCCGGTGCGGGCCCAGCAATTGTATCAGACGTTATTGGATAAATATCCGGGAAGCATCTTTATTCCTGAGGCGAGGAAAGAGTTCCGGAGATTGAGGGGAGACAAAATACAATGACAATCCGTCCGAAAAAACATTTGGGACAACATTTTTTACGCGATGAAAACATTGCCCGTAAAATAGTGGGTTATCTTAATCCGGAGATAAAGTTGGTGCTGGAAATAGGTCCCGGGATGGGAATCCTGTCAAAATACCTGTTGAATAACCCGGATATTGATCCCTATTTTATGGAGGTGGACCGGGAATCGGTTCAATTTCTGTTATCTGCGTATCCAGAGATCTCCGGCCGGCTGATCGAAACCGATTTTCTAACGTACGACCTGGCTGAATTTCCCCATATATCTTCCGATGTTTTACCTCCTTTCACCATTATCGGAAACTTTCCATATAACATATCTTCCCAGATATTATTTAAAGCCCTGGAACATCGAAACCGGGTTGCCGAAGTTGTTGGAATGTTCCAAAAAGAGGTAGCCGAGCGGATTGCCGCACCTCCGGGAAGCAAAACCTATGGCATTATCAGTGTGATTCTTCAGGCATTTTATGAAATCGAATATCTTTTTACAGTGAATGAAACAGTTTTTTATCCTCCTCCTAAAGTTAAATCTGCGGTCATTCGGTTAAAGCGAAATACGACCCTGGACCTCGGCTGTGACGAAACATTGTTTATCCGGGTTGTGAAAACCGCCTTTAACCAGCGCAGAAAAACATTGAGGAATGCATTGCAGACTTATAACCAGTCGCCAGGCTGGCATGAACTGGAACCGTTCTTAAGTCAACGGGCCGAGCAGCTTTCTGTGGCCGATTTTGTTGAGATGACCACACTGCTGACACAGAAATAACCGAAATTTCAGGTCCTTATCTGTGACATCCTTCGCCCCATTCCCCGCACCTTCATCTTAAAAAGTTATTAACAATTAGTGTAACAAATTGTTACACTTCAAATGGAATTCATTTTCATATCTGGTTGTTATCTATTTGTTTATGATTTGGCATAGTGTTTGTAATGTCAGTCCAAACCATTCTCTTCCTAAATAATTCACTTTCAGATTTTTGTTTTACAGTCAATTATTTTGCAACTTTGTTGAAACTTTAACAAGACCCCATCATTTGTTCCTTCCATGTCCATTCAGTATCGCAAAAGAATGGGATGAAGATTGGGTGAGTGGGAAAAAGCACCTCGAAATGGCCCCCCTGTGGGTGATTCTGCCTTGAGTTCACTTTACAAAGAGCGGTCGAGTTCCTGATCAATATTTATGTATAGAGTTTATAAGACAAATATACTTTATCGAATTAGCTGTTTGATCGTTACTGCATACTTCGTATTTGCAATATATAATTCATTCATTAATAGAGAATTTGATTCTATTATCTCTTTTTTATTCTCAATACTTCTTTGTCAATTATTTTTATTTCAATCTCTGTATTTTGAATCTTTCGTATTTAAAGATGATAGATTTATATACTCAAAGCAATTCTTATTTTTTAATTTTAAGTACGTAGAGATTCCTTATAATTCGATAGTTGAAATGGATAGAATTCATAACTTTCAATTAATTACAAGATACGATATAAAATATAATGGTTGTTTAGGTCAAGTGCCCCAACAATTTAGCATGTTTATATTTAAATTGCTCCCTTATCATTTAATTAGACCAAATATTGATTTTATGATGAATGAAATTTCAAATTTATCAAGGATAGAAATAAAGGATACGTTTATTTAATAGTTTGGGGTATGATAATAGTAAGACCCGCGTGCCTGCACTGATAAGACAGGCGAGCGCTTAGGTTCTCCCCAAACGCCTGGTTTTGTCCCGCCACAACAAAAGAAACTTTTTCCTACCTTTGTGAAAATTTTTATGCAGGGATGAAAAAAATCAGCGTGTCTTCATCCGGAAGAAAACCACCAAAGGGAAAGCCAGTGTCCAAAGGGAAACCTGCTTTAACCCCGAAAAAGATTTCTCCGTTAAAAACAGATACACCCGTCAAAAAATCTTCTTCACGGAAGGCAAACTGGTTTTTTGTGTCGTTCTTTTTTGTATTTGCCCTGATATTATATGGCAATACGATTTTTAACAAATATGCTGTTGATGATATCTATGTTACAAATAATCCGGTTGTAAAACTGGGAATAAAAGCCATCCCGAAAATTTTTAACAGCTATTATGTGAATCAGCAAGGAAATCTCGGTTCGTCTTCCTCTGATTACCGCCCCATCGTCCGGTCTACTTTTGCCCTGGAATATCAGTTATGGGGCGAAAAACCAGGTCGTAGCCATTCAGTCAATATTCTGATCTATTTTTTGTTGTCAACATTGTTGTTTTTTATCCTTCGACGATTATTAAAAAATTATAACATTCTGTTCCCATTTCTTATCACTGTCATTTTTATGGCCCATCCTGTTCATACAGAGGTGGTGGCCAGTTTGAAAAACAGGGATGAAATGCTGGCTTTTTTATGCGGATTGGGAAGTTTGTCGCTATTGCTCGATTATGCCGAAAAACGAAAATTGCGTTATGTGTTTTTTGCGCTGTTGGTGTTTTTTATCGGGTACCTGTGTAAATCATCCATTGTTCCTTTCCTGTTGTTAATTCCTTTGACTTTATATTTTTTCACGGATTTACCGGTAAAAAAATATGTGCCAATTGTCTTAGGCATTTTATTCGTAGGATTGTTTGCCTTTATCCTCCCAAGAATGTTGCTCCCACACGTTCATCGGATTAAGGGTTTCGTTGAAAATCCCCTCTTTTTTGAAAGCAATTTTTGGATCCATCTGGGTACCGGGTTGGTTTCTTTATTGTTTTATCTTAAAATACTGGTATATCCACATCCCTTGTTACACTACTACGGATATGATATGATCCCCGTCACCAATCTGGCCAATATATGGGTTTGGGTTTCCATTATTCTCTATGCTGGTATGTTGATATATGCTATTCTTAAATTCCGTGAAAAACATTTTCTTTCGTATGCCATTTTCTGGTTCCTCATTGCCATTGCCATGTACTCAAATATCCTGGTCCCTGTTATGGGGATCGTTGGCGAACGATTTGTATTCAACGCTTCGTTAGGTTTTTCCATGGCCCTGGTATATATCATCTTCCTGATTTTTAAAACACAACCCAAAAGTCTAACCATTGAAATGGACTCGCGATTGAAAATTCTTGCGGTTGTGATTTTATTGCTGATTCCTTGTACAGCCATGACGGTTTCAAGGAACCGCGACTGGAGGAATTTGTTTGATTTGTACAGAAGTGATATTAAATTCCTTGATAAATCAGCCAAAGGGAATCTCGAATGGGCAGGGTTCCTGATGGGAACGGTATACAATGATCCGAATTTTTTACGCAGCGGAGGGGTCAATGAACTCAAACTTGACTATATCATCACCCACTTTAAAAGATCTCTTCAAATTTATCCAAGAAATTATAAAACCCTGAATGATCTGGGAACGGTTTATTTATTTATGGCCAAGAATTCCGATTCGGCCATCTTGTATCTTAACAAAGCAATCGAGCTGGATCCTTCCTCACAACCGGCCTATGTGAATCTGGGAATGGCTTATCGTCAGTTGGGGAAATATCCTCAAGCCATCGAATGTTTTGAACACATCCTGAAAATTAATCCCACCCAAGTCAAGGCCATTTTTGCTCTGGCTGATGTTTACAATGATATGGGCGATTTTAACCGGGCGGTAAAAATGAATGAGGATGTTATGAAAGCCTATCCAAAACTGGAAATGCCTTATATCAATATCGGAAATTATTATATGCTTAAAACCGATACAGTAACGGCTGTTTCTTACTGGGAAAAAGCTGCCGCCATTCATCCAAGTTATGAACTTTGTGTACAGTTGAACTCATTGTATGTTCTCCGGGGCGACAGAGAAAAAGCCGATTATTATTATAATCTTGGCATGCAGGTGGCAAAGCAAAACCAATAATTGCGCTATTTTGGTAGCCATCCGCAAAACTTCACCGGATTTACCGATTGAAGGCTTTTAATACGACAACCCCGTGAGCAGGAATTACTACGGTATAGGATCCTGAATAAGATCCAAGATCTTTCTGCCGCCACAAATCCCGTAATTTTAAAGTTGGAGAAAGCCCTGCTTTTTCAAAGGAAAGGATATACGTGACGGGTTTTTCTCCCAGATTGAAAATCCCGGCGGCTTTTTGTTTATCTGCAAGATCTTTAATCCAAACCTGAATATTTCCCTCTTTGATTTTTTGCTTGGCTTGTGTTCCCAAAGGATCTTGATCAATACCCAAAACCTCGTCGTTGGTCAGAAGGTTAAGGGTAAAGGGATCCAGACGGGTCAGGTCACAACCTATCAATAAGGGGGCCGATAGCATACACCAGAGTGAAATATGGGTATATTGTTCATCCGGGGTCAATCGAGTAGGATGAAGACTGGGGCCCCAGCCTACCCAACCGGTTACCAGCATATCCGGATCATTCCAGTGTCCCGGACCAGCGTAAGGCTGATTTGCCAACTGGTTGAATCCGATTTCCGACATGCTGGCCCAGGTGTCTTCAATGTCGCCGGTAGTACGCCATAAATTACCTCCTACTTCGCTACCCCATTCCCAGACGTTTCCCATACCGTACTGACAGAGACTGTAAACAATGTCGCGATTCACCTTATTCAAGGCATCACGCATTACCCGGTAGGGTTTCATCAATTCGATCCTGGAATTATCTTTGGCGATTTTTTCATAGGAACACCAATCATATTTCAGATAATCTACTCCCCAGGAAGCGTATGACTGAGCATCCTGAAGTTCGTGCATGTAACTTGCAGTATACTCACCGCATGTGAACCGTCCGGGAGAGCTGTAGATCCCGAATTTCAAACCTAACGCGTGAATACTGTCCCCCAACTTTTTCATGTCGGGGAATTTTTTGTTGGTTATAATGGTACCATCAGGATTACGTTTGGGCTCCGCATCTTTATATATTTCCCATCCGTCATCAATGTTGATAAAACTCCATCCATGATCCATCAGCCCCATCTCTTTAAAAACCCGGGCGCTGGCTATCACTTTTTGCATATCTACCGTCAAACCCCAGCAATTCCAACTGTTCCAACCCATGGGTGGAGTAAGTGCGATCGCATCCCCAATCACCAATTTTAAGGTTTTTTGATCAGAACCCAAACTGTTTTTTGCGGATAGCCGGATTAGGTATTCTCCGTTTTCCTGAGTGCAGCCCGAGATAATACCGGTAGATGGATCAATGGATAATCCTGTTGGTAAAGGCTCTGCTTTAAAAATCATCGGACGTTTTCCCGTGGCTGCAATGGTGTACAAAAACGGTTTTTTGGATCTTGCCCCATATACCAAAGCGCCATTGATTTGTGGTTTTTTACCGGGGACGGGGGTCAAAATATAGGGACTTTCTTCACGAAAGGTCATCTTTTCCCCTGTCTCATTTAGACTAACCTCATATTTTACCAAAAGAGCATGATCGCGGTTTGGGCAATTTATCTGAGTTTTCCACAATTCGCCAGGTTTTAAATTAATCGGAGCGTTAGCCTGGTTTACCAGGGAACCATCCTGTTTATCTTCCATCGTGATGGTAAAAGTGCCCCTAAGCGTATGGGTCGTACTCACATTGGAAAGTTTTACAGATTTATTGAAAACCTTGTTTTTCAGAACGAAAGCCTGTGCTCCATAAGTAAAATGGAGATATTCCATCAGGGAAGTCATTGAAACATGCTGATTTCCGGTATACATTCCGCCTTGCCCCCCCTGATCGAAAACCCGTATGGCAATCGTATTTTCCGCATCCCACCGGATTCTCGGATCGTCGATTGGAAGCACATACCGGCGTTCCCGGTCGTACATCTGCATCGGGGCTTTCAGAAAAGAGGAATCAGCAGGATTATACAAAGAGGTCGTCTTCGCATTAATTCCCAGTATCTGCCCATTCAGAAAGGTTTGATCAAAATTATTGACCTTGCCCAAAAAAAACACCAGGCTATCTTTCAGGTAGGCATTTTTCCTGAGGGAGGAGGGAATTGTGAATTTTACCCGATACCAGGCAAACCCATCATAAGGATCATATCCTTGGGATTCCCAGATGTTGTCAACTTTGATATTTTTCCAGGAACTGTCGTTAAATGCCGGATCGGCATATTTTAACTGATCACCTTGAATAAATTTCCAGGTCCCGGAAAGATCAACCATTTCATTTTTCTGCGCAAAAGAAGTCATTGCAACTCCCATCGTAAAAATCAGGCAAAGAAAAATCTTAAACTTTTTCATATTTTCATTATTTCACAATTGCTTTCTTTTCGAGTGCGTATTTGAGTTTCTTGCTGATGATCCTTACTCCTTCTGGGTTTATATGATCAGCATTGAAAAAATACCAGGGTTTGTTATGAAATTCGTTTCTGAAATCGAAAATTTCAAAATCATTACAATGATTACGGGTTACTTCCATAATATCGCGATCTAGTTTATCCAGGTCAACCATTTTTCGCGCATATTTTAAATATTCATCCGTCATGGGCATCCGTAATAAAATGAGGTGAATTTTATATTGCTGGCAGAGAGCAAGAATTTTTCGGTAATATATTGTTTCTCCCAGCATGGACTTGTTCGAATAACTTGAAAGGTATGCTGTGGCTATTTCAAAGCCCAGGGCTTCACGATCGGGTTCATTTGCAAAATTCCGGTAATTTCTCGCGGGAATGTATCCGTCTTTAATCTTATGAAGGTCGGCATTGAAAAAAATTGCCGACATAAAAATATATTTATAATTCCCAATATATGAGAAAAAAGTTCCTGTGACCCAGTTTAAAAGGTATTCCGGGTCGTGTAATTCACGCGCTATTTCGAAATAGTTAAGATATTTTCGCCAATATCCATCGAATGCCAGTTCGTTTTCTGCTCTTGGACAGAAATTTACAGGATCGATTGAAAGTAATATGTTTTCCGGCTTTTTATTTGTCTTTTCGAGAATGTATTTTAGTTTGTAATACGTTTGTGTGTATACTTCCTTGGGCATGATATAACAGAAACCATTTCCAAGAATTGCCGGGTTGATCCTGTCGTGCGAGTTGCCAAGCATCAGATATTTCAGGGTGTCAGAATATACTTCAAATTGTTTGTCTTGGTTTCTGCTCAAACGGAAGTAGTACATCCAACGATCGTAAGCGGTATTTAATAACACATTCACCGCTAAAATCAGGAGGATAAAAATGAACAATTTTTTAAAAAACAGTTTATTCCGGTTCATGTTAAAATTGAAAATAGAAAAACTTCTGACTTGAAAAAATGCCAAAAACGAGTATAAAAAACAACATGAAAAGGTAAGCTGAATACCTTAATGCAACTGGTTTGCTCATGAATTTTGTTGCAAAAGATTTCATTGCAATCAGGTATTCGAACCAAAGCATAAAAATAATCAAGGCAAAGCTAAGTAGCAAGTCGTTATTTTTCAGTAACGGTAATAGAATTGCTTTACCGGTTTGGCTGAAATCGGTTAGGTTTTCAATTATCAGGAAAGAGTCGCGGAGTGGATGTTGTCCAAAGAAAAATCCGGTAAAACAAACCAAAAGAAAAGTGGCAGTGATATTCAGGGTTTTCAACAAAAAGGGGGAGTTGGACAAGCCGGTGATGCGGTTGAAATTATTCATAACTGGCTTGGTGATGTTTGCTAATATCATAAAGGAACCATGTAAAAAGCCAAAGATGATAAAGTTCCAGTAAGGACCATGCCAGAATCCAACAAGTACAAAAGTGATAAGAAGGTTGATGTTAAGCCTCCAGCTTACTGTTTTACCGTGATATTTGAAAGGAAGTGAAAAATACACATAGTCACGCAACCAGGAAGTAAGAGAGATGTGCCACCGGTGCCAGAAATCGGAAATCGATTGTGCACTGAATGGCCGGTTGAAATTCGCACTGAGCCGGAATCCCATCAGTCGGGCTGACCCTATCGCAATATCAGTATATCCTGAAAAGTCAGCATACACTTGCATCATCTTCATGACCCCGGCAATGGCTATCTCAATTCCATGAAAATAGGCAATGTTGCTGAAAACCGGTTGTACAAAGATTGACAAGCGATCGGCAATGACGATTTTCTTAAACATGCCCCAGAGAATGAGGCGAAGTCCACTGGTGAACAGCTGTGGATCAAAATCGTGTTTGACATGAAATTGCGGGATTAGTCTTCGTCCACGCTCAATTGGGCCGGCTAATACCAGCGGAAAAAAGGAAACAAACAAGGCATAAATCCCGATATTTTTTTCTGGTTTGATTACGCCCCGGTAAACATCAAGGGTGTACCCAATGGTCTGGAAAGTGTAGAAGGAGATTCCGATGGGTAAAAGGATACCATAGTAAGGAATAGAAAATTTATTTCCGGTGATTGCTGCAAACTGATTTATGATGTCGGTAAAAAAACCAAGGTACTTGAAGAAAACCAACATCCCCAGGTTAATAACGATGGATATTATCAGGAATATTTTCCGGTCCTTTTTTTTCGCTTTTTGTCCCATTTTCAAGGCAGCCAGATAGGAAACCAAGGTGGCGCTCATTAAAATCAGGACGAATTCAACCCGCCAAAGGATATAAAAAAAGTAGCTTCCTGCTAAAAGTAAAGCCCAACGCCAGCGGTAGGGTAAAGCATAATAGAGGATAACAATGACGGGGAGAAAGATAAGATACCCTATGGAGTTGAAAAGCATTTTTTACTGGCGATTATATAAAAACAGTGTCAATAGCTGAATCCTTGTACCATATTCCTTCAGGAGTTTCTTCCCGCTCAAGGTGAGGAGAATGTATTTTCATTAATCCTTCAAATTTTTGTGCCAGACCAGCCTGGTAGTCTGCGGTTTCAAACAACACTTTGGCTTTGTTGTCGTTCCCGGAAATTGATCGCACGGCTTTCCTTATTTTTCCAGCCTTTTGCTCAAAGCTCTTCCGTGTTATCTCATACTGCTGGTGATCAATATCCTCTTGTCCTTCACTCAGTTGATATCCGAGTTGCGAATTAAATTTGATCGCATTACGATTAGACCTAAGAATATGCGCATACTGCTTTTCCCAGCCCAACAAGTAAAATGTGGTCTCAATGCCGGCAACAGATACCAGATAGGGGACGAATGTGTTGTAAAATTCTGTCCGGCCCAGAAAAATTCCCGATTCAGAAGACCGGGTTTCCCAATCGATATTTTTATCATTCAGTATCCCTATTTTCTCTCCCCGATAGTGAATCATCAAATAATTAAACCGCAAATTATTGATTGAAATGAACCAATCTTGCTGCTGTCTTGGGGTGATGATATCCTGGTATTTCATGTTCAGCCTTACCGGATCTGAGTTGCGCCATGTTCTGACCATCTCAATATCCTCCTCCCTAAGCCGTTCCAGAATTATTCCATATTTAAAGAACTTCATGGTTCAGCAAGGTTTTAATGGCAAAAGGTGGTTTCCGGTTTTGTACCATGTATATTCGGCTCAGATACTCGCCGATAACGCCAAGTGAAAGTAAAATGATACTGGTAGAAAAAAGTATTGCTACGATCAGAGCTGTAAATCCGGGGATGGGAACGCCATGCATCAGCTTCCGGTATATAAACAGGATGGCGGTGATAAAACTGAGTAAAGCAGAAATGAACCCTCCGTAAACCATCATCTTGAGCGGCATGGCTGTGTAATAAATAATCAGGTTTGAAAGCATCGAAAAAAGGCGGTGCGAGGTGTAGGTAGACTTCTGGTAGGGTCTTTTCTGATGATCGACCAGCACAAATTCGATATGATTCGTGTACCAGTTAAAGAGTTCATCAATGTATATAAAGTTAATTTGATGGTTGAGCAGACATTTTCCAAGTGATGATTTCATCAATCTGAACGACGAGCCATTCCCTTTAGTCCGATATATCCTGCGAGACGTGGCTTTTAATGCTTTACTGCCCAAATTGCGCGCCAGGGAATGTTTTTTCTTGCTATAGATTCCATAAACAAGATCAGCATCGTTGTTTTGCATGGTACTGATCAGTTTGGCGATCTCCTCTGGTGGATTTTGCAGGTCATCGTCAAGAGTGATAATAAACGACCCGGTGGCTTGAGCGATACCGCAAATCGTGGCATTATGCTGACCAAAATTACGGGCAAGACGGATGGCAACGACTTTTTCAGGACTTGTTTTTTGTAAGGCCTCTAAGATGTTCCAGCTGATATCAGTACTGTCATCATCAACAAAGATTACCTCGAACGATTTTTGCAGATTCGTCATGGTCTGTTCAATCCGCCGGAATAGCTCTTCCAGTGATTCGTGGCTGTTATAAACCGGTACTACGATTGAATAATCGGGCTTCTTCTTGCTCATATTGGTCAACCTCCTCCTAAAATCAAATTCGTAGCGCTCACCCACTTCGATGCATCGGCCAGATAGAATACTATGGTATTGGCCACATCCACGGGATCGCCGAGACCCATCAGTTGGCGCTGTTCAATTTTATCAACAGTTTCCCTGGAAAAATTTTCGGCGGTTTCATCAAGCATAGGAGTTCGTACAAAAGCCGGAGCAATGCAGTTGACTCTGGTCCCACGGGGAGCTAACTCAATAGCCAGCACCCGGGCATAAGCTTCAAGCGCTGCTTTGGCGCTGATATACATAGCGCCACCCACAAATGGATAACGGGTAGAGATGGAAGAGATAAAAACAATGGAACTGTTATTTTTTGTCAATTTTTTCTTTGCTAAAATTCCCGCTGTTAAAAGAACAGAGGCATTAAAGCTGATACGAAATGTTCGGGAAATGATCTCTTCGGTAATAAACCGGGCAGGGGAAAGTTCTGAAATCCCGGTGCAATGTACCAGCCCATCCAGCATTGGCAACCCAGCTACCAACTGGTCGATATCCGATTGGATGGTAAGGTCGGCAAGAAATTGCAGATGCCCTTCTCCATGAAGCAATTGATGTGTTTCCAATAACCGGGTTGCATTGCGGCCGGTAATAATAACCCTGGCCCCATATTCACTTGCCGTGATGGCAGTTTGTTTTCCAAGGCCCGATGAGGCACCAGTTACGAGGATTGTTTTCCCTTTAAGATCGAATGCGTTCATCCCTTTTACGATTGTTTTGAAACAACTTCCTGCTGAGTAAGCTCAGGAATAATAATTCCGTCGGTTTCAATCAGCACTGTTCCCCAGGAAAGACCAATTCCGAAAGCAGAAAGCAACAGCTTTTGCGGTTTTTTCCTGAGCTCATTCCCGATCTGGGTAACCATGGTAAGCGGAATTGATGAACAACTGGTATTCCCAAAATCAGGAAGAGAATAAGGAACTCTGGCTGAATCAACTTTAAGCATTTTGCGAATGGTTTCAACGATCAAACGGTTGGCCTGGTGAAACAACAGAAAGTCGAACTCGTCAAGCTGACGGTTGAAGTGCTTCAGCGTTGTTTTGATATTTGGTACCACCTCACGAAGGGAAAAATTGAAGACTTCAATTCCATTCAGCGCAATTTGCAACCGGTTGTGGTAAATTCCGGCCCCGTATTTTTTACTGGAAAAAGATTTCTTGCTTGCCAGGTTACGTACGCCTCCATCCTGGATAATAATTGTGTCATAACCGCTTCCATCTGTTTGAAGGTTAAACTGCATGGGAGCATACCCCGGTTTACATTCCAGCGCGGTAGCCGTTCCGGCATCACCGAAAAGAGGATAGGTGCTTTTGTCGCGGTAGGCCGAAGTTACGTTCGAAAGATCACCGACAAGGAGCAGCCCCTTTTGCATACCTGTCGTTTTCATCAGACTGCCGATCACCGAAAGGCCATATACATATCCCGAACAACCAAGATTAATGTCGATGGCCAGGCACGTTTGAGGTAGTTTGAGCCTGTCCTGCAGAATGGCCGATGTTGATGGGATGATATAATCACGCGATTGTGAAACGAAAACGAGAAGGTTAATCTCTTTCCGTTCCCAACCCAGCTTATCAAGCAATTGTTCTGTTGCCTGAAAACAAAGATCGGAAGTAGTTTGTCCCGGTTCAGCAACATGACGCGTTTCCACCCCAATCGTCTGGATCAACTGATTGCGCTCCTTTTGTGTTATCCAGTTATAATCAAGGTTGGATAATGTTTTTTTGGGAACACACGCCGAGAGACCGGCAATTCGCAAATCGGGTATCTCAAAAATGGCCATTTTTAGTTGGGGTTGATCGCTTATTATGCAGCTAAACTAAGCAAAAGTACTACTTTTTTAGTTCAGCCCGAAATTTTCTAAATTTGCCTTTCTAATCGGATAATATGTTTACAAACCTTAAACCCGTACCGGAAGATCTTCATCTTAATTCAGAACAGGCAACTCTTGTTGATGTCTTGCACGAACGTTCGGTATTGCATCCTGAAAAAAAAGCCTATACCTTCCTGGTCAATGGCGACGATGAAGTACTTTCTCTTACCTATGGTGAACTTGAAACTTGTGCCAGGAGAGTGGCCATGAGATTGACAAAGCTGGGATTGAATGGGAAAAATGTTTTGTTGTTCTATTCATCCGGAATTGATTTCGTCATCTCTTTTTTTGGATGTCTCATCTCTGGTACGATCCCGGTGACTGTTTATCCGCCGCGAAAAAACAGATCTCTTGAGCGGATCCATTTAATTGTTTCCAATTGCGGTGCGGAATCAATCCTTACAACTGAAGCCATTACCCGTTCGTTGGAACGTAACTTTTCGAAAAATCCGTTATTAAAAACCCTGAAATGGTATGCAACTGAAAAATGGGCTGCTTCGGATCAGCCGGTTCAGGTTATTCCTGAACCGGGTTTTGAAGAGCTGGCTTTCCTTCAATATACCTCGGGCTCAACCGGCGATCCTAAGGGAGTGATGGTTTCTCATCGAAATATCATGTATAACTTGCGGTCGTTGCAAATACTCCTTCAAATCACTGAAAATGATGTTTCAGTTAACTGGATCCCGCAATTCCACGATTTGGGATTGGTTTTTGGAATATTAGAGACAGTCTTTTCTGGTTATCATGCGGTTTTAATCTCTCCGATCAACTTTATTTCTGATCCTTTTTGCTTTTTAAAGGCAATCAGTCATTATCATGCTACCCTGAGTGGACAACCCGATTTTGCGTTCAATCATTGTATTGATAAAACGACTGAATTACAGCGAAAGAATCTGGATCTTTCCTCACTTAGGGTATTATTCAGCGGAGCAGAAACGGTGAGGAAATCAACTTTTGATCGGTTTTTGACTGCTTTTTCAAAAACCGGTCTTAAAGTGGGGGCCTTGTTCCCCGGTTATGGAATGGCTGAATCTACACTGATATTGACCTGTAATGATGTAACAAAACCCCCAGTCTATTTAGCAGTAAAAACCTCCTCTTTGCGACAAAACGAAGTGGTTTCGGCTATTGATGGCAATATGGAGGATGCACAATGGGTTACAAGTACCGGAAAAACATCCATCGACACTTCTCTGTTAATTGTCGATCCTGAAACCAAAGAAATTCAACCTCCTGATAAAGTAGGGGAGATCTGGGCAAGCGGTAGTACCATTGCCATGGGATATTGGGGAAACCCGGGTGTTACGAAAGAAGTTTTCAAGGCAAGCCCGGCTGGCCGTGATGAGCCTTTTTGGCTCCGAACCGGCGATCTTGGCTTTTTACATGATGGAATGCTCTTTATCACCGGGAGATTGAAGGACCTGATCATCATCAACGGTCGCAATTTCTATCCTCAGGATATTGAAAAGGTGGCTGAAGAGAGCCATTCTTCCATTCGTAAGACTTTTATCGCCGCATTTCCCATTGAAATGAATGGAAAAGAACGGATCGCCATTGTTGCTGAATTGCGAAGGACAATTCTTCCTCCCGATATTTCTAAAATAACCGAAGCCATCATGGCTGCCGTTTCGTTGGAGTTTGAAGTGAAACCTGCTCGCATTACCTTGGTGCAAACCGGTTCTGTCCCAAAAACCTCCAGCAATAAAGTTATGCGCAGGGTTACTCGGGAATATCTCCTGGCCAACAAATTCGATGTGGTTTCCGACTATGTAAGTGAAGATGTTGATGGAGACCCTTCGGTTGAAGAAGGCCTGGAATCATCGAATCTGGAGCAATTTATGATCCACTGGGTATCTCGTCGCTTGAACAACGGGCTACCGGCAGATCCTGAAAAAAGCCTGGTCGCTTATGGAATTGATTCTCTAAGAGCATTAGAATTCACCGATGAAACTAAAAAGGCTTTTGACTTCGAATGGCCTCCCTATCTGTTTTTTGAAGAGATCCCGATTCGTCAGATGGCAGAGGAAGGAATCAAAATAATGGAAGCAGAGTGATTTATTGTTGAGCTGTGGCTCTTGATTGAATGATCGTGAATAGATCCTGTACGGTTTGGGAATTTGCAATATCTTCCGCATTGATGACAACATCATACTGAGTCTTGACTAAGGCAATCAAAATGAGCGCATTGATAGAACTCCATTCAAACACTTCTCTGAAAACGCTATCGGGTTTCAACGTGTGAGGCGCGATATCTTCGTATTCTTCTTCTAACTGAGCGATGAAATCTTCAATCTTCATGTGGATTTGAATTATTATACAAAGATAAGAATTTTCCGAATATGGAACATACCTGACTTTTGTGTTACTTTGCACTCTAATTGAACCAATTAATGTTATTCTATGCCTGTAATGAGTGAATACTATCACCCTGAATTGACCTTACCCGATTTGCTAAACAGGGCCATACGCAATCATCCGGATGCTTTTATTGGGTATATTGATAAAAATGGAAAACTCATCATCCAGACTTATGAGGAACTCCGTGCCAAGGCAAAAATGATTGCGGCTGGTCTCTTTAACCTGGGATTGAAACAAGGTGATACATTGATCATTTCAACCCAGTACAATCAGGAAACGATCGAATTACTCTGGGGCTGTTTTATGCTGGGTGTTGTGCCTACTGTTCTTCAGCCTCCCATGACCTTTTCGGGGTACAATCCTTCGGTTGTGAAACTGACGAAGGTATTTGAGCAATTGAACAGCCCTTTTATTTTTATGAGTTCCGAAGTGAAGGATTCCGGCACCTTGCCTGTTAATAAAATAAAGCATTTGCCTGAATTGGATTGCGCCGGTTCCTATCCAGATCCCATTTTGAAGGCGGATGATCTTGCTTTTATCCAGTTTTCATCGGGCAGTACCGGCGATCCGAAAGGAATTATGCTAACCCACAACAACCTGATGGTGAACCTGGATGCTATCCGTATCGGACTTGACCTTCATTATCCGGATCCAATGGGTAACTGGATGCCTCTATTTCACGACATGGGATTGATTGGATACCATATTGTCCCCATCTATTGTATGGTATTTCAGTATCAAATCGAGACCAATGATTTCATTATGAATCCCGGATTGTGGCTGAATATGATGAGTGAACAAAAGATTGCCATTTCGGGCTGTACTAACTTCGGGCTTGCATTGGTACTGAAATACTTTACTCGTAGAAAACCAGTCGCTGATTGGGATTTCTCAAGCATGAAAGCCTTGCTTAACGGTGCCGAACCCATTTCGGTTAAAATCATGCAGGGTTATATAGATGCCCTTAAACCATTCGGATTTAAACCGGAAGCCATGATGCCGGTTTATGGGATGGCGGAGGCTTCCTTGGCGATAACTTTTGCTCCATTGTTGAAACGATCAGTAATTAATGCATTTGATGCCAATTTGCTTGATCGTGAGAACAAAACCAGACTTGTTGATCATTTCGATCCATCGGCAAGGATACTTACGGAAGTTGGAGTAGCGCTGAACGATGTTGAAATCAGGATTACGGATGGCGATGGCATCCCTCTTGAAGATGGTAACGCCGGCCATATTCAGTTAAAAGGTATGAATATAACAAAAGGTTATTACAATAACCCAAAGGCCACGGCTGCAGCTTTTTGCGGGGATTGGCTCCGAACCGGGGATATTGGATTTTTTTTCGAAGGAAGACTATACATCAGTGGCCGGTATAAAGATATTATTTTTAAAAATGGCCGGAACTATTTTGCCAACGATCTGGAAGAGATGGCTTGTCACATCGACAATATCAAATTTGGTAAGATAATCTTTGGCGGAACTACGGGAAGAGACACCGGACAAGATAAGGTGATCGCCTTCGTAGCCAGCCTTTCGGAAGAAAAAGCAAAAGAAACATTCCGGGATCTAAGAGCCTTCCTGCGCAGCAACCTGGGGATTACCGTTGATGAAATGGTTTTGATCAGGTCAAATGAAATTCCCAAAACATCAAGTGGTAAAATTCAACGATTCAAGTTAATGCAACGGTATTTGAACGGGGAATTTGAGGATTGCAAAATCAATGCTTAAAACCTGGATTATCAATAAGAATTGATTTTTGACCGAAGATCTTCATGTATATTTTAAGAAGGAACAAAGATTTAAAAAACCACCATTGGCCTGCCTTATATGGAAAGTAAGTACCCAAAGTCATTAGAAATAATAAAATATAATTATAGATTAACATTGGACTTGATTTAAGAAACAAACAAAGGTTAAATCCCTTGTGTTCTCTTTGGTACCCTAATAGATCTGCATATTTACCTGCAATCTGGTCGGCCATTTTAACCTGCTGGTCAGTGAGCTTCCCCTGCCAGGTGTTCATGCTTCGGGTATTGATCGGTTTTAAAAGGTTCCCGTGAAATTTTTCCCAGGTTTCATTGCCGTATGTATTCAAAGTATCTTCTTTTCTTTTATGAAAATCGAATACCGATGGATCATAATCAATCCCCAGAAAGTCGCAGAGCGATCTGAAAGTCTTCTCTTGATCCATTACCAAGTCTTCATAACGGAGTATGTAGTATTTATCCGGAAAACGGCGTTTACAGTCAAAAAACGAGTGGGTGAAATATCTCCATCTGCCAACCTGGAGGGGCAATGAGGGAGCTTCAACCGCTACATCCTTCTCAACAAGTTTTCGGATCGAAATAAAATTATCCCGGTAATCGCGGATAATACAAACGAATTTAGCATCAGGAAAAATTTTTCTTAAGCGATAAGCAAAAATTGAATAAATCGGATTTTTATCGCCGATCCACAGGGTTTCCTCTTTATGATAGATGGAGTAAGCATAATAATTAATACTTTTTAAGAAAAGTTGGATAGAACCATTGTCCTTATATTTCAAAAGCTCACTGATGATAAATTCTTTATCGAACTTCAGATTTTCAACCCGTCGGACATTGAATTTGGAAAAGGAGAAAACATGATCGACAAACGACCGGATCGTGGCTTCATCCCATTTTTTTACCTTTTTAAACCGTTGATATAAGAACATCATAACAGGAAACTCCGGGGCGATACGAATATTCGGATGCGCATTGAACAATGTGGTAAGTAACGTTGTTCCCGAACGGGGTCTCCCCAGGATAAAAAAAATGGGAATCTTACTTAGATTTTCTGTTTCCATCTGTTAAAAATTACGATCAAATTTTGAGCAAAAATAGAACAATTGAGCATGATAACAAACAAACAAAAAATGGACAAAACACCTTTACCCTCATAAATTTATAGTGTATCATTGGAAAAGATGGGAGAATGATTGGAGACACCTCTGATTTTACCATTTGGAGAGCTTCAAATATGAAGTGTAAAGTAAGTGCCCAGAAAAGCTCGCTGGAGCATAACATGGTTACAAAAAACCAGCGTTACTGCTTTCGTATATCAAAGATTCATCCAGAGTTAAAAAAATTCTATCTTTGCTCTGATACAAAACGAAAA
>JALNWG010000014.1 GCA_023231005.1 Bacteroidales bacterium
GCTGGGGGATTATCGATCGTACAGGGAAAGTGATTGTTCCAACAATCAACGAACATGCAGAAACTTTTTCTGAAGGGATGGGGCGTTGCCGGTTCAAGGGTAATTGGGGGTATTATAATACAATAGGGACACTTGTGATTCCATTTACCTTTGATAATTGTAATGATTTCTCCGAAGGAATGGCTGCAGTAAATGTTGGAAAATCATGGGGATATATAGATAAAACAGGAAAAATTGTCATTCCTCTTCAATATTCAGAAGCACTCGATTTTTCCGGAGGGCTTGCACCTGTCAAGGTTGGAAAAAGCTGGGGGTATATTGATAAAACAGGAAAAATGACCATTCCTCCCCAATTTGATGATGCTTTGCCTTTTGTTAGGATCAACTAAAGTCTTGGATGAATTGAATACCAGAAATACAAGTTTTTTTAGCGTTTTTTTCGAACCAAAAACAGATTATTGGAGGTGATCTTTTTGTTGTCAATGATCTCCATGGTCATACCACATTCGGTAGCCAGGGCATGGATTGTTTCGGCAGAGGTGAAATACAGTTTTTTATCTGGTCCAGCTGTTTTATTGAATCCGATGTGGGTAGAGAAGAACTCCGTAACGATTGACTTTTGATGACGGTCTGCAAGATCCGCATTGGCTTCACGAATGAGGATGGCACCTCCCGGACGCAGGTTGTAGAAACATCTCCTAAGTAGGTTTTCCTGCTTTTTCAGGGGGAGGTAATGAAGTACATCGCTCAGCAGAAATCCATCTTTTGGCGAAATATCAATGGTCGAAATATCGGCACACTCAAAATGAATCCGGTCGTTTTTAGAATAACAGTTTGAAGCGATCGCAATTTTTTCGGGATCGTAATCCACGCCAATTATTTTGCGGTCATCTCCGGTGAAAAGCAGCATGTAAGAAATAAATCCATATCCGCAACCTAAGTCAAGTATCTCTCCCTTAAGGGGCAGCATTTGATGATAGATTTCATAGTTCTTCTCAAGTTTGAGTTTGACCCTGAGGTACCATTCGAGTATGGGGCCCTTGAAATCATAATTCAGCAACAAATTCCTGCGATAATAGGTGCCGGTACCTTCTGCAGCTTTGAACAAGGCATATTGATCGATGTAATATTTCCGGAATTCCCTTGACCGTTCCTGAAAAGAAGCGCCCATGGAGGTATCTTGAAAGCCTACACGGGGAAGGACTTTCATTCTGAAACTGTTTGGCTTTCCCCAAAATTCGTCCTTTGCCAGGAAGTCACCCGAACCAAATACCAAAATCGGGAGAATGTCGAGTTCCAGTTTTTCAGCCAGGTAAAAGGCTCCCCGGTGGAAGCGATGGATTTGCTGATCGTAAGAACGATGGGCTTCCGGAAAAATCAGGACAGAATATCCTTCCTTTACTTTTTCTTTCAGTAACCCGATGAGTTTTTCGATACCGCTATCAACATTGTAGAAATTAGCTAACCGGGCGATGGGGCCAAATACAGGTGACCGGTAAACCCAGGAAGTGGTAAGGATCAAAATTTTTGGATATAACTGTAAAAATGCAGGCGTTTCTATCAGACTTTGGTGGTTGCTGATGATGATGGCAGGTTTTTTGAAATCTTCACCCGGTTCGTTGATCAGTTTCCGGTCAAAGGCGAAGGTGAAAGCAATATAGGCTCTGGTGAGACAGGAAAAAAGGTAATGGAACAGCAGTTCCTTTTTCTTTCGTTTGATGGGGAACAACAGGTAAATGAAACTTCCAAGGATCATCAGAATAACTGCGATCAGCACAATGTTACCCCAGGTAACCAGGGTTTTGACAAGGATTCTCAAGGTTATCGGAAATTTCCCATTTCGTGTCCGCGAAAGGATTATTGAATGAAAGATCAGGGGAAGAAAGATAAAGGTTAAAATTACCACCAGAACAATTCCGATGACGGATATCAGGGCAATGGAATGAAGGGCCGGATGACGGGCAAAAAAGAGAGCCCCTACGCCAAACAAGGTAGTAATGGACGATAAAAGAATGGAAACCTTATAAGTTTTTATTTCATCATCTCCGTATTTTAAAGAATGTTGTAATCCACGCATCATTAAAATGCTGTAATCCACACCCAGTCCGAAGATAAATGACGAGATGATGATGTTGAAGATGTTAAACCGGATCCCGGTGAGACCCATCAATCCCAGGGTCAGAAACCAGCTTAAATACATGGGGATGGCAGTGATCAAACCAATTCCCAGGCGGCCAAAGGAAAGGATTAGCAGGAGGGTGACAAAAAGCATGGAAAGTTTAACCAGTCTGTCGAAATCAGATTTTACATTTTCCACAAATTGGTCTGTGAGACTTTGTTTATCAAAGAGAATATATTGGGTGTTTGAGGGGAAGGCATGATAGACTTTTACCTTATCCTCTTCTTTTACCTTCAGAATATTGGGGAGCATGGTCAATGTGGGATTTTGGGAGATCCAATCTGTTGCCATCGGATTTCCCGATGCGGCCAGCGCATTGATTGATAGAGGATGAAATTGTTTATCGGGAAGGGCAAGGAAGGAGTCGAAGGTTTCTTTTTTAAAACCCAGCCGAGCTGATTGTGAAACCAGGGTGATTCGAAGTAGTTTTTTCCGTTCCGGAGTCCAAAAGGAATTCCACCGTGAGATCCTGACACTTTGCAATGAATCCGAAGTAAGGAGGAAGCCAGCATTGGAAACAGATTTCAGGATTCCCTGTCGCTGTAATGTATGGATGGCGGAAGTCAGCCGGTCCTGATTTCTCAGAGCGGTTTGAGGGTCATTTCCGATGGCTACAAGAAAAAGGTTTTTGAGTTTGTAGTCGCTGATTTTATCAAGGTCCGTTTCGGCTTTTGCTAACTTAGGCGTAATAAAATTGAGTTTTGTCAGGTTTGTCTCAAATGTTACTTTAGAAGAAAAATAGAAACTCGTTCCTGCTAAAATCAGGAAAAGAATGATTAGAACAAGGTTTTTTTCAAGGTTTATTCCAGCAATGCGATCGATGAAATTGGGTTTTATAAATTGAGTTTGACGGAATAAAGCCGGGGAAAGAAAATGAGGGAGAATAATCAAGGCAAAAAAAGCTGCCCCGGTCACACTGATCGCGGCAAACCATCCCAAATCATGGAGTACTGCTGAATTCAGAAACGGAAGGCACAGAAAAGCACCTGCCGTGGTTAGGCAGCAAAGTAAAATGGTGAGCGACATTGCTCTTAATGTTTCGGGAATGTCACCGGTTTTCCGGAATTGATTGACGATGTACAGGGTATAATCGACGATCAGTCCGAGGATAACCGAACCGATGCCCAGCGAAATGGCAGAGATTGAGCCTTTAAACAGATACAGCAAGGCAAGCGCCAATCCCCCTCCAAAGATAGCCGGTAGTAGTCCCAGAATCGGAACTTTAATACTTCTGAAGTACCATCCAATCAAACAAAAAATAAGAAAGATGGCGATGGTAAGGGTGAGGAAAATGTCTTTTTTTAATTGGGTGGCATTACATACTGCAACTGCAACGCCGCCAAAATATTGGATGTTGAATTTCCCGTTGTGGGATTTATTCAATGTTTTAATCAGATAATCCAGTTCTTTGATTAAAACTTCATTCCGGGAAGTTTCCGTAGATGAGTTTGCAGGGATAATGAAAATAAGAAGATGTCGCAGGTCACGGGTAAAGATGCATCCGTTGTACAAATCGAAGTTATTGCCTCCCTTGAGGGATTTGAATTTCTCAAGAGCAATGTTGGAAATGCCCAGAGGATCTTGCTGTATTCGCTTTTTCAATACCATACTGGCAGGAGAGACAAGGATTTTAAGATCTTTCTCCAATGCTTTTGTTATTGAATCAGGACTAAGTAAACTATCAAGCAACAGGTAATCTTTTTCATCAAAAAAGGAGGGGAGGTATTGGAGAACCAGATTCATGGTGGAGATCATAGTGGAATCGGCAGCCATGAAGGTTATTCTGTGGATGTAGTTTGTGTCGAGATGAATGTTAAGAGAATCGACAAAGGACTGACCTATCTCAATCAGGGCTTCAGGTTCGGCAGGCCGGAGGGTATCGTCCAAAGAGATATTAATGATCAATTGATCGGTTTGCTTCAGGTTTTTAACCGCATAACCTGCTTTGTCAGTCTCCGGTTTGCTTGATATTGACCGGCTGATATCTTCTTCAAACCGGATCTGGGCTGCAAAGAATATGATAGCACCGGAAATCAATGCCAGGAAGAAATAAAAAAGCCATCTCCTGTTATTGAATTGATGATAAATATATATAATCAGATCAGACATGCTTTTTACGGAATAAACTTAACAGAATGTAAGCTATTGTACCCAATATCAGAGCAAGTCCCACGCCAAGAACCACACTACCTACCAGATACTGGATAAGGTTTTCCTTGATCCAGTTTAATCCAAGTCCGGAGTGATATTGTAAGTGAGAGGTATTGATACCCAATACCCAGCCTCCAGCAAAATAACTCACAAAAAGGATCAGCGGAATCAGTGGGGGCAGGCTGATGTTGGAAGCAACTACTGCAACGAATTTATTCAATTTGAAAACCTGAGCGATCCCGAATGCTGCCATCATCTGCCATCCCCAAATTGGCATAACCCCGATAAACAGCCCGAGAGCAACTGATAATGATAATTTCAGGTTGGAATCATTGCTGTTTACAATGTATTCGGTATAAAATTCATTAAAAGATTTTTTACGGACGGATTTGATAAAGGCAAAAGGTCTGGCCCAGAGTAAGGCAACGAACACTAGGATGGTATTGGCAATGCTTACCCTTGTAAAATCGCGGACTTTTCTGAAGTGTGTGACCCTGATCTCTTTGGGCGCATAAAAGACCCTTACCGGGACCGAAAGCACTTTCACGCCCATCCATGCTAATCGAACAAGAATCTCTATCTCATATTCGTATTTGCAGGAAAAGACCCATTTGATCCGTGCAAGCTGTTCAAGCGGATAGAGACGGTATCCGGTTTGAACGTCGGGAACGTTGATTCCAGTTTCGATTTTGAACCAGAAGATGGAAAATTTATGTCCGAAGTTGCTTGTTGCCGGAACCTCTTCCTGAGCCATATTGCGGGCTCCAAGTATCATGGAACCCGGATTTTGCTCAATCAATTCGAGGAACAGGGGAAGATCATCCGGATAATGCTGCCCATCGCTATCAATCGTTATTGCATATCGAAAACCCATCTTTATCGCTTGGTCGAAACCCTTGCGCATGGCAGATCCTTTACCTTTGTTGGCAGGCATTGTAATCACCTCGATTTCGCTGAATTGTTGAAGAATGGAAGTAGTATGATCGGTTGACCCGTCATTTACAACGATGACATTATTTGTGTACCGGAGAATCCCGTTGATCACTGTTTCCAGCGCTTGATCATTGTTGTAGGTCGGAATAATGACACAACATTTCAATTCGACGAATTTCTGTCTTATTTGAGTGGGATCAAGCATCAAATATTGCCGATAGTGTGGAATGGTTCATAACGCAAAAATAGCAAAAAGCTGCTACATTTGTCGCATGAAAATCCTCTTGATAAATCCTCCCAGATCTCCGGAAAACAACATCCTGAAATTTGCGCCTTCAGAGGCAAAACGGTTCATCCACAAAAAACTGATCGGTCCGCCATTGGGACTACTCACCATAGCATCTGCAGTGAAAGATCAAGAGGTAACAGTATTCGATTGCAAAGGGGAATATGATTTGCACCCTGAAACTCCTTCGCTTAAGATCCTGATTAAATCGCTTCTTGAAAAATATCACCCTGATCTGGTTGGGGTAACCGTTATTACTTCCGAATTTGACTTTGCCATTGATATCTTTCAAACTGTAAAAGAGTTCAATCCGGATATCTTTACGGTTGCAGGAGGATTACACGCCACCCTTTGTCCGATGGATTTCGCAGGCCATCCGGTAGATGTTGTAATTCCCGGGCAGGGGTCACATATTTTCAGAGAAGTAGTCCGAAAAAGCGAAGAACACGGTGATTTTGCTACCATACCCGGAATATATTTGAATGGCCCTGATGGATTGATCAAAACGAAAGGGACACCTGCTGTCTGGGATTCCGCCGGCGAAAATTTCCTCATGCCTGACCGAAGTCACCTGAAACGATGGATTGATACCTATAAAGTGGGAGGTAACCCCGATCCGAGTACCTATATTTTCACTTCGCTGGGTTGTCCTTATAAATGTACTTTTTGTTCAATCTGGACACAATTTAAAGGCAGGTATTATCAACGGACCATTGAGAGTTTAATATTGGAGCTGAAGAGCATTGATGAATATCCGGTTGTCCGGTTTTCCGATGCAAATACTGTGGTAGATGAACAGTTTATCCTTGACCTTTTTACCAGAATTGAGGAAGAGAGGATCCATAAAACTTTCGTTATGGATATCCGGGCAGACGTTGCTGTTAGAAGGCCCGATATCATTCACAAACTTGCTAAGGGTGGGCTAAAGGTGGTTATTTGCGGGTTTGAATCATTCCGGGACGAAGAGCTCAAGCGCTATCATAAGGAATCACCCGCGTCGGACAACCAGGAAGCGGTGAGAATATTTGAACAAAATGGCATCATGGTACGTGGCAATTATGTTATTCCCACAAACTATGATCTGGACGATTTTAAGGCCTTGGCTGAATACAGCGACCGGAACCGGGTTGTGTATGCAGGATATACTGTTTTAACCCCCATGCCGGGGACCATTTATTATAATCAGGTAAAAGACCAGATTGTTGATACATGTTACCGGAAATACAATTTTTTCAATGCGGTTACAAAAACCAAGCTTCCATATAATGAATTTCATGCCAGGGTAGGAAGTTTGTGGCTGATAAAAAAAGGAACAGATGTCATTTAAAAAGGTTTTGCTGGTCAATACTAATCTTGAGAAGGCACCATATCCTGTTCCCCCGCTGGGATTATGTTTATTGGCAGCCAGATTGGAACATCGCTATGAAGTAAAAATATACGACGGAGTTTTTGACGAAGGTCGGGAATTAATCCACCTGGTTCAGCAGTTTCAGCCTGATTTTATCGGTTTCAGTATCCGCAACATTGATGATATTGTTATGGATCGTAACATTTTTTATCCCGACGACATCCTTTCCAAATTCATCCTTCCGGTAAAGTCGTTAACCCATGTTCCGATCATATTGGGTGGCAGCGGATTCAGTATTTTTCCTGAAGAGATGATGCGTATGACCGGCGCTGATTTTGGCATTGTGGGAGAGGGAGAGGAATTGCTCCCTCAACTTCTGGATGATCTGGTGGCAGGTAAGGAGCGGGAGCAACTTTCAAAATTGATGACTGCAGATGGCAGGATAGTTCAAAACGTCCAGGAATTTTCTGAAATGGATCAACGAATTGACTTTAAACCCTATTTGGCAAAAGGCGGATATTCGATCCAAACGAAACGGGGATGTTCACATGGTTGCATATATTGTACCTATCCATGCATTGAAGGAAGTCGCTTCAGAACGAGAAATCCTTCCGACATTGCTGATGAAATAGAACAGGTACACCGTCGTTTGGGATACCTAACCTTTGAGTTTGTCGATTCCACCTTTAATGACCCCCAGGGACATGCAGAATCAATTTGCCGGGAGATCATCAAAAAAAAGATCAAAGTCAGGTTACGGACCATGGGAATTAATCCCCGCCATACGAGTGAAGCATTGTTTGAACTGATGCGTGAAGCAGGATTCAGGCAGATAGATGCGACTCCGGATAGCGCCTCGCCTGTAATGCTGAAAAATCTAAACAAAGGCTTTGACCGGTGGGAAATTGAAAAAATGGCCGGGCTGATAAAAAAGTACAACCTCCCTACGATGTGGTTTTTTCTTTTTGGAGGCCCCGGAGAAAACCCGAACACCTTCCATGAAACGGTAGATTTTATCGATTCTTTTGTCAGTGAGGAAGACATGGTATATATGACAGCCGGGTTGAGGATTTATCCCAATACCCCCTTGTATCAGATTGCAATCGATGAGAATAAAATCAAGCCCGGTCAATCCATCCTTCGTCCTCCAGCCTATTATTATCCTGAGAATTTTCCAAAAACACAGATTGACGAACTGATGCATCAGGTTTCATTGACAAGAAACAATTGTATTCCTGCAATGGAAACATCCCCGCCTTCGGAAATGATACAGGAGGCTCTTGTCCTTCGTCGGAAGGAAAGGTTGGATGAACCGTTTTTTAGAACGTTACTTAGGATCAGAAAAAAATGGAGGTTAACCGCAAGGGTTTGATTTTATTTGAGAAGATATCTTATCGAGCGTATAAAACCTGTAGTTTCCAGGTAGGAACTTTGCATTTTTTGCCAGGTTTTTTGAAGGACCACATTCAATAATTTCTGTTGTACCGTTTTTAATAAGCCATTCATTCGTTTTAAGCCAATTAAGCGGGTTAAATAAATTACGGACAACCTCTTGCCTAAGTTCCCATGCAGTGTTACATTGTTTTTGGTCAATCAGGGAGATGACCGGATTGTGTGAGGGAAGAATTTCCAAATGGGAAATGCTTTCTTCAAATTGCTTTGCACCTTTACCAAGAAGACTGTGATGATAGGGAATGGAGACGTTGAAACAACGGGTATGTAACGCTCCTTCGTTGTGTGCATAAAACAATAATGTTTCAATATTATTTCGTAACCCTGAGATGACAAAGGAGTGGGAAGCATTTTGATTGGTTATTTCGACATTGAGGCACCGGGAATCAATGATATTCAGGATGTCGGAGCGACTGAGTCCGATAATGGCACCCATTCCATATATTTCGTTATCCAGGCTGGAAATCAGCGATTGGTACGCCGAACGGATAAGCATCAAACCAGTTTCAAGAGAAACCGAGCCGCCATCAAAAAAAGCAGCATAAATACCCATGCTGTATCCGGTTGTAAAACGGGGATGTACAGAATTGTTTCTCAGAATTGTGGAAGCCGCACAGCTATATAAAAACGTAATGTATTGAGTTAGCAATTCATCCTCAAGGAAATTTGATGAATGGAAATCGAAAAAAGCCAGCTTAGGCTCAACCGAATCGGCTGCCTGTTGAATATACCGGTCAAAAAGTTCGGAAAATCCAGGTAAAGTCAATCCCGGATTTTCGGAATAGCTATTGATGAAAGCAGGAAAAAGAAATACAGACGTTGCGGGGGACAAAGAAAGAATTATTTATCGAGTTCCAGCAATTTGTTTTCGTGTTCAATGATGAGCAGTTGCATCTCAATTAACTGACCGATGGTAGCAACAGGATGTTTAACCGCATATTTCCCAATGACTTTCAATTCGATATCGAGGTCATACTTTTTTTTGAAAATTTCAATGAGTTCAAGAAACATCAATGAATCACCATCGAGATCTTTGATGATGCTCGTTTTATCATTGATCCGGGAAATATCTACTTCACATTCCTCAGCAAAAAAACCATAAACAACCTCCCTGACCTCGTTCCTTATACTTTCAGTAATTTTTGCCATGATGCTATTTTTTTGCAAAAATATCACTTTTTTAATACAATGATTGCATTATGTCCACCAAAACCAAAGGAGTTTGAAAGAGCGACATTTATTTCTTTTTTCCGCGACTGATTCGGAATGTAGTCAAGATCAAGGTCAGGGTCGGGGATGCGGTAATTGATGGTCGGGGGTAAAATTCCATTTTCAAGGGCGAGGATGGTGATGATGGCTTCAATGGCTCCAGCAGCTCCGATGGTATGGCCCAGCATAGATTTCGACGAAGATATGGGGATGTGATAAGCCAGTTCTCCAAACTCTTTTTTGATTGCCATGGTTTCAAAGCGGTCATTCAACTCCGTAGAAGTTCCATGTGCATTGATATACCCGACTTCCTCTTTTTGTATTCCGGAATTTTCTAGTGCTTTCCGGATTGAAAAAGCCATTCCTTCGCCATCATTCATGGGAGCCATAATGTTGTATCCTTCGCTTGTAATGGAACAACCTGCCATTTCGCAATGAATATGAGCCTTTCTGGCTAATGCATGTTCTTTGGATTCGAGAATAATGGTACCCGCTCCCTCTCCGATAACAAAACCATCCCGGTCTTTGGAGAAGGGTTTACTGGCTTGTTCTGGTGGATCATTGGCAACCGAAAGCGCATAAAGCGCATTGAATCCCCGGATCTCCTCCGGGTTAATAATTGAATCGGCTCCACCCACGATCATCACATCCGATTGTCCACTTTTAATCATCTGATAGCCTAATGATATAGCATAAGCAGAGGAAGCGCAGGCAGTATTCACGGCAAAGTTGGGACCGGTTAACTGATATTCCATCGATAACCAGGCGGGCATGGCGTTGGTCATGCTTTTAAATACAGTATTCTGTGTGGTTGTGTTTTTCTCTACACTGGAATTTCCGGTATTAACAACACCCATGATCACCCCGCATTTAGAACGGTCAGTGTCATCAAAATTCATCCCTGAATTGGCGACTGCCATTTTTGCTGCAGTCATACACATCCTGGTAACCCTTGTCATTTGACTTGCTGCCCTTTTTTTTATCCAGATCTTCGACAGTGCCTCAAATTCATCAGGAACCTGAGCGGCAATCTGAGTGGCGCAATTGGTAGGATCAAAAAGGGTAATCCTTTTGACCCCGCTTTTTCCGTTGATGATACTTTTCCAGTTTTCCTCTATAGTTAAACCCAGAGATGTAATTAAACTCATCCCCGTTATTACAACTTCTCTTGCCATTCCGTTTCTCTGTTACTTCAAGGAATTCACCCATTTACCGACCATTTCCACTTCTGCTTTTGTGGGAATCAAATCGGGATTATTTTTCTTCCAGCTTTTTGGTGGCATCGATTCTTTTGAAAGAACTTTAAAAATGGTATTTGCTTTATCACTTTGTTTTTGAATAGTAAGATCGCCCCATTTGGAGAAGTTCACTTTTCCGCGAGCCAATGCACTCCCCTTATCCGAATGACAATCCATACAGGCTCTCTGAACAAATTTCATCATATTATCGGGTAAAGCTGCCGATGTTGTATTCGTTGTTTTCTGCCCGGAAGCCAATATGGTATTGACATTTATCAACAAAAAAAATGCAATGAAAACTGTTGAAACCAGGATTATTGATTTTCTCATAGATCGTGTATTAATAATTTGTTTTTTAATGGTTACATGGAATATCCATAATTAAGCATGAGTATTGTTCTTAGGATATTTCTGATTTTTATTCAGACAAATGTACATGACATTTTTTTAATTTCACAGAGACACTTCAAATAGGAAAATTTATTAAACAGTAACCTATCCGAAATACTCGTGCAAAGCATCATGAATCTGCTCTTGGGAAAGTCCCGATTGAGATGAATAACGTTTGACAGAGGAAAAAAATACATGCTGAAGAGACAGATAAATTTCTGTGGTTTCAGAAATCTTATCTTCAACAAACTCTTCAATTGGATATATGTAAAAACCTGATTTAGATTTTATTCCAAGTTTTCCTGAATTCACAAGTTCTCTTAGTTCTGATATGAGTTCTTTATACGATGACGGATCCGGAACAGTTTTGAGATAATTGATAATGGATGCCAGCATGGTATCAATTCCAACGCTGTCGAAGAAATCAAACACTCCGAATTGAAAAAATCGCGACTTCACCAATTGGTCCATTTGATGGAAAGTACAAGATCCTTGTTTTACGATCCGATAAGCTTCATTCTGAAAGTCGAGGAAAATTTTATTGAGGATAAAACTGTCTTTTTCCTCGAGCATCAGATATTGACGGTTAATCTGTTTTAAAAATAATTCGACGCTGGCTAAAGTTTCATCCGAAGTACTTGAAGTACGAATAAATTCGACAATATTTGTCAATTGGATCGGGTAAAAAAAATGTAGTCCGACAAATTTGTCATTTCGTATATTTCCGTTACAAAGTTCAGAAGGATTGATGGAAGAGGAATTTGAAGCGAAGATACAGTTGGGTTGGATGATGTTTTGCAACATGGTAAAAAGAGTGCGTTTCATCTCCAGATTTTCCGGAATCGCTTCGATGATCAGATCGCAATCGTTCAAATCTGCAGGGATTTGAGTAATTAAAGTCCGGGTAAGTTGACAATGGCGTGATGAGTTGATAATGCCTGCTTTGAGGGAGCGGTTGATTCGTTTGTAGAATTGTTTCCTCATTTTGGTCACATCGGCATTGTTGCTACATAGCCAGAGGATTGTAAAATCGAAGGGGAGAAGATAGTAAAAAAGATCGCTTCCCATTTTTCCTTCGCCGATAATCCCTATGGTTGTGACGTTTCCCATCTCAACTGGAATTTGATTGTTTCCATGGACCTTTATCCTGTGCGATGACAATTTTACGATATTCTTCCATATTTCGTACATGTTCCTGGATGTGGCGGTGATATCCAAGCATGGTGAGCATGAACGACAATCCTTTATCGATGGCGATTCGTTTCGTTCTGATCAATCCGAAAATGTAAAAGAATAGCGCTTTACGGTCTTTATCAGTTGTAAGAATATATTCTTTGAAGGTGATCCAGGATAAACGGGCTTTCATATATATGGAAATTTCACCTCCGGGTCGCGTAAAGGCTCCATTACTTAATAATGCTTCTCCCTTTTTCCGGATGGTATCGAAGGAATAAAGTCTCTCAATGGTTTGCATGTATTTGTCGAAAATTTCAATTTGCGACATATTCATATAATGCAAGGTAGGGAAATGGCCAACCCCAAGTTCAGGATCGCAGGAGAGGAGCCGGCCAGCTTCCTGGAATTTTTTATAAACTTCCGTTCCCGGAGGAGCATTGAGCAAATGCAGGTTTACATTGGGCAGATGATGTTTCATGGTAAAATCGAAGATCCGGTCAAATTCATCCAGACCGTCGTTATCAAAACCAACTACAAAGCTGGCATTGATATGAATACCGGCAGCATGAATTTTATTGATGGCCTCTTCGTATATTTTCCCGCCCCGGTTATGATGTTTATGAGATTCGTCAAGGCTTTCCGGATTCAGGGATTCAAAACCCACCAGGATATTGAAACATCCGGCATCAGCCATCAATCGTAACAATTCATCATCGGTGGCAACATCGAGACTGCACATACATCCCCAAGATATTTTCAATGGGATGATGGCCTTCATCAGTTCTTTTGCATACGTTTTATTGATGGTGAGGTTATCATCGACAAAGAAAAAGTACTTTGCCGGAGCCGATTTTATTTCTTCCACAACATTATCAATATCACGATAACGCATTTTACGGCCAAAGGTCTTTGATACAAGACAAAAGTCGCAATTGAAAGGGCATCCCCGTGAGACCTGTATGGCCACCTGGAAAATCCGCTTCATATTAACCAGATCCCAACGAGGCGGATTTTGGGTTTTATAAGGAATAAATTCAGAAGATTCGTAAACCGGCTGTAATCGTCCATTTTCAAAATCCGCCAGACATTTTTCCCATTTTCCTTCTGCTTCGCCTGCGATCACGCAATCACCGTGTTTCAAGGCATCTTCCTGTTTGAAGGATGCATAAGGTCCGCCATAAACCACTTTGGCACCCATGGCACGATAGGTATCGCCCAATTCGAAGGCTCGTTTTACCGTGGCTGCCAGCGTGGTTATTCCAACAATATCCGGCTTTTCATTTTTTGGGAGATGTTCGATCTCTTCATCAAATATTCGGATGTCGTAATTCCCAGGAGTGAGCGCTGCTATGGTTGGCAATGCCAGAGGTACCATAAATCGTTTCTTCCCGAACATTTTCGCCAGTTCGCTATGAGCTGGATAATTGATGAACCGTTGTTTCGGGCTGATCAGAAAGAGCTTATACTTCATAGTATTTTAAAATATATCCGGCTTGCATAAATTTACTTACCTCTGTAACGAAGCTGAGAATTACATCGCCATGATTCAATTTTTCTTCTTTACAGATTCTGTCAAGACAAAGAAAGGCCATTGGGGGGCCAATATATCCCATGGAAGCCATTTTGGAATAGAGTGTTTGTCGGGCAATTCCCAATTCCACACACTCATCCATAACCAATTCTGCAATATGTTTAGAAGGGAAGTTTACCTGGAAGAATCTTACTGCATTCAGATTGAACGGATAAATATCAAACATTCTCCGAATTCCCTTATAAAAAACGGAACCACCTGGTTCATGAAAGTTCGCGCTTAATTCTTCCTGGAACATTTGGGCCAGATGGTGAAATCCCTGTTCGAATTCTTCTTTTGGGTTCATCCAATAGGCCGGACGTTTGTTTCCCATGGCCGAAGGTTTGTTTCCACCACAGGATTCGATGTAATTCGATTCAACGAACAATCCTTTGTTACATTGATCCGATGCTTGTAATACGATAGCAGAAGCTCCATCGCTTAAAAAATACCGTAAAAAGAGTTCTTCCTTCTTTACTATTGGTTGATTGTAATATTCAGCAATCAATTCGGAGGAGGAAATATTGGAGGAAACCATCAGTACGGTTTTATACCGGCCAAGGCGGATCATATCAGAACCGATCAACAGGGCTTTGTATGCTGAAGTACAATTAGCATGAACCGAAATTTCTGCACATAGCTCTATTCCCAATGCTTCCTGAATGCGGACACTGGCCGTAGGCATCTGATCCTGATGAGCGCTTCCATAAACAATCAAGTCAATATCTTCAGGCTTAAGTCCTGCATCTAAAATGGCATCCCTGGATGCTTTTACCGACATGGTGATGTTGTCATCCGTAAATTTACGTGTATCCGGGTCCATTGCAAAGTGGTAAAATTTTACATCGAGCAACTCTTTCATCAACCCTTTTACCCTTTTCATCCATTTCCGGATTTTTTCAGGGGCATCGCGCAATTCTCCTAAATAGGTATCCACATCCTCGAATGGAATGGGTTTTCCGGGGAGGTAGGATCCTGTTCCGGCAATTTTGACAAATATTTCAGAGGTTAATTTTTGCATTCAATGGATTTAAATACTTCTGGAGACAGATGCGGCGGTCAGTTCCGGTTATATTTAACGGTAACGTTTTGGCAAAACGCGCAGCAAATGTTAAAAGTTCATGTTTTGGAACGATGGCATCAATCAGTCCGAATTCGAATGCTTCCCGTGCTGAAAAAGTATTTCCATGCAGAATAAGCTCCAATGCTTTGGCTTTGCCCACCAATTTGGAAAACCTTTGGACACCTCCAATCCCTGGCATGAGATTATAAGTTGTTTCCGGAAAACCGAAAACTGCTTCATTGGAACAAATTCTGAAATGACAAAAAAGGGTCAACTCCATTGCAGAACCCAGACATACACCTCGGATGGCGGATATTGCAGGAATACCCAGTTGTTCAAGGTGAAGAAAAGCATTATAATGCTGAAGCATCACTTCTTCATCAACATGATCCAACAGTTCATCGAGATTTGCCCCTGAGGAAAAATGTCTTCCATTAGCATGAATAATCAAAGCTTTCAATCCGTCAGTATGCTCAACAATCTGAATGGCTTCCTGAAAATCGCGGAAAAACTCAAGGGACATTGTGTTCGCGGGAGGTTGATTGATGGCCAACCAGCCTATATTATCTTCGATTCGCCATTGCAATGTCATCGGTTATTCTCCCTCCATTTTACGTCTTTCAGCCTCGTTAATGGCAAGCATACAAAAAAGCCGAGTTTCATCTTTCATTGCCTCAGTGGGGGATAAGGTAGCGGCATTTTTCAGGGATTTCATGATGGCATTAATCACCTTAACAGGACGATCGATGGTCATTTTCCGGGCTAACGAAAATGCATATTCAAATGCATGATCCTTTTGGGCCAGAAAATCGACAAGCCCCATACTCTTAGCATCTGAAGCATTCACAATATCTCCTCCCAAAATAACCCGAGTTGCTTGGGAAAGACCAATGATTTCAGGAAGACGAATGGTGCCTCCAAGACCCGGCATCAGGTTGGAATTAATTTCGGGAAATGCCAACAGCGCATTTTCTGATGCAACCCGGATATGACAAGCCAGAGCGATTTCAAGTCCGCCACCAAAACAAACGCGGTTGATCGCTGCAATGGAGGGAATCAACAGGTCGTTGATGGCTTCTAACAATTCTTTCCCGGCGTTCATTCCAAAGGCAAGTCGCTCCGGATCCTGTGTTTGATGAAAAATTTCCTTTAAGTTTCCACCGGAAGAAAAGTTTTTGCCTTCTCCTGTGATGATCAAAGCTTTCACCGATTCATCCTGAATCCATTCATGAAACTGCTCAAGCGGAATAAATTCCGGTTGTTCCAGCTTGTTTGAAGGCGGATTCCCAAGGGAAATTATTCCGATATCGTTAATAATTTCAAATGATATATTGGGTACATGGGTCACTTCACAAATCTATTTTAATCTCTTCAATAGACCATCGGGAATATCACGTGCCATTTTTTCCTTATCAACAAAAATAAGTTTGGTGGTAGCCCGTGCAGCAGGTAGGTTAGTCGATTTTTTAATAATTCGTTGCTGGAAAATTAAATATGGTTTTTCAGGGAAGCAAGAAGATTCGACGATCAATTCCTCAAATAATTTCACTTCCCGCTGATACCGGATATGGATATCGGTAACCACCAACGATAATTCGCTTTCAGTTAAAGAAGGCATCAAATCCAGTGCTTTGAAATATTCCCAACGCGCATGTTCAAAATAGTTGAGATATACAGCATTGTTGATATGGTTGTAGGAATCCAACTCATATCCACGGACAGTCAGCAATAATGTGTGTTTTTCAGCCATCAGACAGCTTTTTCAAATTTACCCTTGAATTTCAAAAAAATCGATTCTGATTTTCCTAAGGTTGCCGTAATTGAGTACCGGTTTTCAGATAACGGTTTGATAACCAAGTCAACATCCAGAAGAGGATTTTCATGCGGAATGATCATCGATAAAAACTTGATATTGTCTGACTCAGTCAAGCGCAATGAAGTGTTCAAGGCCTTTTCCGCTAATTCTCTTACCATCTGTACCTGGCATACTCCGGGAACAATCGGATTCCCCGGGAAATGACCCTGATAAATAGCGTGATTTTGGTTGAGCTTTGTTGAAACTTTATATTTTTGTTGATCTTCGGAAGTTTCCGTATTTGTAAAAGACTGAATATCAAAAAAGTTACCCAAAAGCATAATCCTGATTAATTAATGTTTTAATTATTGGGTAAAAATACAGCTTATTTACTCAATAATTGCAACGATTGTTGCATTCCGATGAACTGATTCAGGATGATGATCTTAGTTGGGAAACCTTTTGAATAGGACGAAAGATTGATTTTTGCCGCATCCGCAAAATTCGATTTTCCGGCAATGGATAAAAGAGTATCCCTGGTGGCGGAATAGGTTTTCCAAAATTTTATTTTTCCTGCATCTCCTGAAATGATGATCTGTCTGGATTTTTCCTGCTGATATGTTGTGCTTGTTATTTTCGGATAGCAACTGAGCAACAACCTGTAATCTGTTTCAAGAATTTTTATCAGAGCTTTGTTATATAATGGTTCAAAACAAGAGATCACCTTAAAGCTGTCGGGTTTCATCTCCAAATCGAAGTAGGTCATCCCAAACTCATTGGCAAAAACCAATCGGTATACTTCAGGTACAGAATCCATCTTTTTAATTAACATTAATCCGCTTAAATGGTGCTTCTTAATGTCAAGTGTGGCTGTATACAGTGCCTTGTTGAAATTTCCAAGTAGATTAGCCGGAACATCTATATGGGAAATATCGCCGGAAGTAGAGCGGGTAAGGTTTTTCGGTTTAATGGAAACGCAACCAGCCATCAACAGGAACCCGAGTAAACTAACGAAGAATAAATTTTTCATTGGCAATCGGCTGATTGAGTTTTTTATTTTTAAAGTTGATTTTTGTAACATCGCCACCGGGTTCATTCATTTCAATTCCATTGACAGAAAAATCCTTTCGGTCAAAAAAAATAATGATTTCAGAAAGGGAGGTTTTTAATTTCTGTGACAAAGGTTTTAGTTTGACAATATAATCCTGTGGTTGTTCAAAAAATGAAACCTGAAAATTTGTTTCATCCTGTAATAAAGTACCCTGTATGCTTCCGATGATGATCCGGTTTATTTCGAGAAAGACCTTATTTGACTGAAGATTGAATTGATTCACTTTTTTATCATCTTTGATTAAGATATGATCGTTGTTAATGATAATGAGGTAGGAAAAGGGGTGAAGATATTCCCATCGAAGCATTTTTTCCTTTTTAAAAAGGAACTTACCCTCCGACCGAATCGATTCGTTCAACATATTCATTGATTTCACCTGTACAAAATCGCTGGTGATGGTTTGTGTTTTTTGTGAAGCATCTCTAACACTTTCTTTTAATGAAGCGATGGCAGCAGGTTTAAGCGGTTTTTGCTGAGAAAAAGCACAAAAAGTAAGAATACAAAAAACAGATAGCAATCCGTATCTACGCATAGGCTTTCATTTTTAATAACTGATCGAGTGGAACAATCATAAATCCTTTTCTATTGATATTCTGAATTAGTGCCTCCAGATTTTGTTGAATGAAAGTAGTATGGTCATGCACCAGAATAATTCCTCCTGGTTTTAAAAGGGAGATGATTTTATTCATGGTTTTGGAGGAGTTGAGGTTCAGGGTATCCATCGACCATATATTCCAGCAAATAACCTCCCAATGCATTTTTCTAAGGGTTTTACTCACCATGGGATTGATCACGCCATAAGGTGGGCGAAAAAAAAGCGGGGATTTTCCAGTTACATCTCTTATTAGCTGATCGGTTTTCAACAATTCAGCTTTCATTTTATAAGCGGGAATAAAATCGAACCATTTGGAATGGCTGAACGAATGATTTCCAATAATATGACCTTCTTCATGGATTCTGGTTGCCAGTTCCATATTGGCTTGGATATTTTTACCAGGACAAAAAAAAGTCGCTTTCAGGTTGTATTTTTTTAAAATTTCCAGAATAAACGGAGTCTTTTCAGGGTTAGGGCCGTCGTCAAAAGTGAGCGAAACCCAAGGTTGGTCAGTATTCCCACTGCTTATTACAGGATAATGAAAATTAGAACGCGGGACAAAGGCCATGGCAACGGAAACCCCAAAATAGATGACAAATACGAGAAAATAGCATAAAAGCAGATGGGAACAAAGAAAGCAATCAGGTTGATGACAAGCAAAGAAACTCCAGAGGTTTAAGACGAGAAGCAGAATAAAGAAGATGACAGTGAACCGCTTAAAAGTAAACATCTACGGGTGACTAATTAAGATAAACGAATGATTTATTGCCTGATAGTGATTATAGATAAGAATATGTCTGATTTTTTCAGGGACATGGTTAAGACGCACCGGAGTTGGAATGTTTTGGGTCTTCATGATCATCGATGCAAGCCAGAGTGCAAAAGAAGAAACAGTTTGATATTCTCCGCAAAGGTGTTTAAAAAAACCGAGGGAGGTATTTTGAAAACATTTTTCAACCAGTTCATGGTAAACCCGGTCTTTCATTGAATCACCATTCAATCCCAGCAATAAAAGATCAACATTACGTTCTGATAGATTGTGTAATTCAAGGAAGGCTTTTACTTTTTCGCTGAGTTCACAGGTTGAGGATGGGTTAAGAACCATGAGTACACCTTTTAGCTCTGCATAAGTCCCACTGTTTTTAGTGTTCTCTAAAAAAACAAAAGAAGCACCTTCGCCGGCTATGGATCCACGCTGCCGGTCAAGCAACAGATCCTGTGTATTGATTGGTTTTCGTTTCCAATGTCCCAATCTTGAGGTGATGGCAAAAGAGTTCTGAGTAAGTTCATCAGTTCCACCAACTAATGCATTTGAGAATTCCTCCATATTAATTTGTGTGATGGCATCGAGCAGTGCGCTTTCGAAAGAGAATCCACGATGAACAAATGTAAAATTATGACCATGGCACTTGAGCAGAAGGGCAATTTGTCCAGCTACCGTATTGTGAGTCGATTGAATAAAGGAGGTAGGAGTAAGGAATTCCTCCTTATTACGGATCATGTTGGTTAAGAATTTTTCAGTGTCTTCTATACATCCCAGGCCGGTTCCCGTAACAATCGCATCCGGTGAAAGAAAGGTTCCATCCGGGTTGCATTGTTTGGCATCCTGCAAACAAATTTTTGCCGCAGTTATACCCATTTTTATGATTCGCCCCATGCGTCGGAAAAGATCCGAAGGAATGTACTGTTTAAAACCCGGATCAATACATTTAAGCTGATTGGTTTCAAAAAAGAATGGTTCTTGGAGAAAATGGCCCGAATCGGTTGTTTTTTGTGGAGAAACATTTCCCAATCCGTTGATGTAAATGTGTTTGTTTGTCATTGTATCTCAGACTTTGGAAAGGATCACACTGGAGTTATTTCCTCCGAAACCAAATGAGTTTGATAATATATGGCGAAGTTCGATATTCCTGATTGTTTTTCGGACCGGTTGAATTTTCAACTCTTTCATGGGAGTGGAAAAATTAAGATTCGGGAAAATTACGCGGTTTCTGATAGAAAGAATCGAGATTACTGCTTCCACAGCGCCGGCTGCACCGAGTGTATGGCCGGTAAATGCTTTGGTAGAACTGAATGGAGGTACCTGATCCCCAAATATTCTTTCCATGGCTATCCCTTCAGAAAGATCGTTGTTTTCTGTGCCTGTTCCATGAACATTGATATAATCGATTTCCGCTGGTTTAAGTCCGCTCATTTTCAGCGCTTTCGACATGGCAAGAAAAGCACCAGTACCATCCGGTGAAGAGGCTGTTTGGTGAAAGGCATCGTTGGCATTTCCGTATCCCAATATTTCAGCAAGGATTTTCTTTTGTTCTTTATGAACGATTTCTTCGGATTCCAGGACAAGGAAGGCAGCGCCTTCGCCCAAAGTCAAACCGGCGCGATGTTCATCAAAGGGGTGACAGCCATTTTTATCAAGAATCATTAAGGTATTGAAACCATTTAAGGTAAATCGAGTTAAAGCGTCATTTCCGCCTACTAAAACCCGATCTAATTGCCCCGATTTGATCAGATTTGAGCCGAACATGATGGCGTTTACCGAAGAGGAACATGCCGTGCTAATGGTCGTTACAAAATCGGTGATATGGAGATTTGAAGCAATCCGTTCCGTACTATCTGCACAATCATGATTTACGATGTTGATCATCCTGCCTTTTTGAGGGGACTCCAGAAATTCAGCATAGAAATTTTCGCTTAGGTCCATTCCTCCAACGGTTGTGGCAGAAACCAAACCGGTTCTGTGTTTTTGAATATCGGTGATTCCGGACGATCCAAGCGCTTCTTTTGCAGCTTTGATTCCCAACAATGCAGTTCTTGTAAGGTTTTTTGCGCCCTTGTGTCCAATTTCATCAAGCAATTGGTTGGTAGTCAGTTTAACCTCGGCCAGGGGCAGGATCCCTTTGTGTATTGATGAGAAAAGTGTAATCTCTCCGATACCCGATTTTTCTGCAAGCAGTGATGTCAGTGTTTCGTCCACATTGTTCCCAATGGCACAAACAACTCCAATTCCCGTGACATAAACCCGTTTTGACATTTGAGAAAAAATAAATGAAGCGGCAAAATTAACAGAAATAATACAATGGAAAAATCAGGATATTGCCCGGACCAACATCAGTGCGTGATTTATATTTCGGAGTTGATTATAAATAAGGATATTTTTCCATGAGGAAGGTTGTAAATCATTCAGTTGCATGATTGGTGGATATTCTCTTCTTTT
The DNA here is from genome assembly GCA_023231005.1 of Bacteroidales bacterium. Lineage (GTDB taxonomy): Bacteria > Bacteroidota > Bacteroidia > Bacteroidales > FEN-979 > CAIVAT01. The sequence continues at coordinate 21,714 of JALNWG010000014.1, forward strand.
CAGGATGTTAGCGGCAGCGTAAAGTGCAAATCCGGTAGCTGTATAATATTCACCGCAAAGATGCTTGAACCAGGCTTGAGGAACTCCCGGAAAGAAATCATTAGACATCTGATAATAAACCGGATCATATTGAATATCACCGTTCACTCCTAAAATCAAAAGATCAATATTGGGACGGGATAAATTATTCTTTTCCAGGAAACGCTCAATAACATCAGGAATGGAAGTTGTTTGTTCAATATCGAAGAGGGTCAGTACATCCAGAAGTTCAGCATAACTTTCAGCGGTTTTTTCTTTTCCAAGAGTAAAAAAGGCAGCTCCTTCTCCAGCCAGGGCACCAGGGGTCTGATACTCCCTCACTTTGAGATTGTTTACGGGTTCCTTTTTCCATTGGCCAACTCTTCGGATAATTTGAAGATGGTTAAATGTCATTTCATCAATCCCACCCACCAGGATGTTCTGAGCCATTTCTTCTTCCATCAGCATCAATGCATCGAGTAATCCATTTTCGAAAGAAAAATTACGATGGACATACGTGGAATTATAATTATGACATTTCAGTTGAATGGCAATCTGAGAGCTGATTGTATTGTATGTAGATTGAATAAACGGAGTGGGATTCAGAAATTTTTCATCTTTCGAAATCTCTCCTAAAATTTTTTCAGTTTCCTCAACGCTTCCAAGCCCAGTTCCCGTAATGATTGCATCCGGCATATCACACCCAGCATCCATCAAACTGATTTTGGCTGAAGCGATCCCCATTTTGATGAGTCGGCTCATCCGTCTTGACTGGATGGGATCGATGTATTTTTTATAGACCGGCTCGATGCATTTCAAAAAATCAGCCTGATATTCCATAATTTCCGTCAGAAACTCATGAGTGTCGACAGTTTTTTGTGGAGAGATAAGTCCGATTCCGTTGATATAAGGCATGAAAAGTGATTAAATGTTTGATGTTTTTTTAAAGATTAACGAGGTGTCGTTTCCGCCGAAACCAAATGAATTCGACATGACGACATTAAGGTTAGCATTATTGATTAAGGTCTTCACGGGAGAAAAATGGAGTTCATTGATGGGTACTTCAAAATTCAGATTTGGCCAGATCACCCGTTGCTGAATACAAAGTATCGATAGAATGGCTTCTATTGAGCCGGCGGCGCTGGTGGTATGTCCGGTAAAAGGTTTTGTTGAACTGATTTTCGGAATTGAAGACCCGAATAAAGTTTCAATGGCCCGTCCTTCCGAAAGGTCATTATTATCGGTACCAGTTCCGTGGGCATTGATATAATCGATTGATTCCGGCTTCATTCCGCATAGATCAAGCGCTTTTTTCATTGCCAGAAGTGCGCCGATACCATCGGGCGAAGAGGCTGTTTGATGGAATGCTTCACATGCATTTCCCCATCCTGCAAGTTCACAAATGGGTTGGTTCCCGGTCTTTTTCAAAGCCGATTCCGATTCCAATACCAAATAGGCAGCACCTTCTCCTAAATTGATCCCGGCTCTATGACGATCAAATGGTTTACAAGGTGATTTATCGAGGATTTTAAGGGCATTAAATCCATTCAGATGAAATTTTGTCAGTGCTTCACATCCTCCGGCAATAACGCGATCGAGATGCCCTGTTTGGATCATTCGGGCTCCCAGCATCAATGCATTGGCAGCAGAAGAGCAAGCAGTGCTTATCGTTGTAATAAAACCTTTAATCTTCAGAATCGAGGCAATTTTTTCAGTACTGTCGGCACAGTCATAAACATCGATGTATGAATTGCGGGAATCGTTGGTTAAAAAATCATGATAGTATAAATCACAACGATCCATTCCTCCAACTGTGGTTGCAGATATTAGTCCGGTTTCTATTCCGGGATTTTCTAAAACACGGGCATGATCGTAGGCTTCCTTCGCTGCAATAATTCCCAATAATGCATTTCGGGAATAAGCGTCTGAAGGATTGATGTGAGCCAGATCGAAAAGCCCATCCAAATCAAAAGGGACTTCTCCAACAAGGAGTTCATCTTTTAATATGGTCTTGATATAATGAATTTTTCCAAGGCCTGATTTAGTGGAAAGTAAGGAAGCAAGGTTCTCCTGAAGGTTGTTTCCCAGACATGAAATGATTCCTGTACCTGTAATAAAAATCCGCTGGGACATTCAGGTTTATTTTTTATGCTCGGTAATGTATTCGGCCATTGTCCGGATGGAATAAAATATTTTTTTCCCATCTTTCGGATCCTCAATCTTTATACCGTAGTTTTTTTCTAACAATACAATCAATTCCAAGGCATCAATCGAATCCAATCCCAATCCTTCACCAAACAGAGGTGAATCGGGGTTTATATCATCTACTGTAATATCTTCGAGATTCAATTGTTCAATGACTTCTTTCTTCAATTTATTGATTAATTCTTCCATAGTAGATTGTTCAGTTATGTTCAAATATTAAGTCCAGGTTAATTTGGTTAAAAGGCAATGGTCGAAATTTTGATATTTCGTCCGACATCGGTAAACCAGATTTCTCTATAAGCGTAATCAATGTTCTGTATTTACTCCCAAGTACTTCCACCCATCCGCACAAACATGCTTCCATCCCGCAATTCTCAAATAACTGCCGGGTATAGTTATAAAGGAGTGTACTGTCGAAAGTTTCTGAAATCAGAAAAACATTTTCTCCTTTGATTTTATTTTTAATACAAATCTCTCCAACCACAATATTCGGAAGGGTATATACAAATACTGAAGGGCTTGGAAAGTATTTCAATCGGTCTTTTATAGTATCGTAGTGAGCGATATCTGTATCCAGACTTGAACTTGAATTAGCCAAAACCACTCCAACCGAATCATTGCGGTATCCCGAGATTGTATTTTGTTTTAAAATCAAATCTGCTGCAAGAAATCCAAGTTTACTGATGGAATCCATTTTGTAAAACTTGGGATAATTGATTTGTTCTTGTTTGTAGACTGATTTAATAAAGTCTGCAAAAGTAAGAAAATTTTCCTGATAATAGATTAGCCGGTCATTGACAATGACTTTATTTCCATGAATTTGGCAATATGCGGATATAATCAGGTCCATATTAGGATTTCTGGTAGATAATTGCAGCATTGCATCCTCCGAAACCAGAAGCCATTTTCAGTGCATGTTTCAATGGTTTGGTTTCACATTTTGTAATGACATTAATGGGCACTGGGACACCACACTCATGGTAGCCGGCGGATACAAAAAGTTGATTGGTTTTCAAAGATTCAATTGCAGCCACTGATTCAATCAGGCCGGCCGCGCCCAAAGTATGACCCCAGTATCCTTTGAAACTGTTTACGGGAACCTTCGTAAGGTCACACCAGGCAATGGCTTTCGACTCCATTTCATCATTATAAGAAGTAGCAGTGCCATGAGCAGAAATATATTGAATATCGGCAGGTGTTAAGTTGGCGGCAGCCATCGCTTTTTTAATTGCTATTCCCAGCTCTTCACCTGTCCTGGATGGCCCAGAGATATGGTTTGCATCGTTTGTCGTTGCTGCTCCTGCAATGGTGATCTGGTCTATTACCGAAGGTTTTGGAAAAGCAGAAAGAATCATTGCACCGGCACCTTCTCCCAGGGAGAGACCGGTACGGTGAAGGTCAAATGGCTTACAAGGAGCCGGACTGATTGCCTGAAATGACTGGAATCCTGTGATGACAAATTCTGAAGCGATGTCCCCACCAGCTACTACAGCATGATCGACCAAACCCGATTGAATAAAGCGGGAAGCGGTTATCAGAGCGAGAATTCCTGAAATACAAGCATTGGAGATAACCACAGGAGGAAGCGTAAATCCAAAAAAAGCACCAATAACACGGGCAAGTTCCCATAAAAAGATACGACGGTGATTAAACTGTGCTTTGTAACGTTCCTCCAACAAATCAATATTACCTTTGGTAGTAGAAAGAACAAATAAAGTTCGTTTATTCCAGAGGTTAATATTTGATGCAGAAAGAACATCTGAAATTGAAACAAGGAGAATTTTTTCGAGTCGGGTATAAGAGACCGGAGCGGTATTTTTTTGATGTTTTTGAAGAACCTCAGAAAATCGCAGTTCCAGCTCAGGAGTATTTACCCTTGATAATGTAATGGGCGATGGATATAAGGAAGGATCCTCAATCTGCTTCAGGCCTATCACATTATTTTGAATCGACCTAACATTTTCACTGGTATTAAAACCCAATGAGGTAATGATATTATCAGCAGTGATATAGACAGGTCTCATAGTTCATTCATCAATAATGCCCCAATGCTTTTTCCATCCCGTATAAAATTCGGGAGCAGTAAGTAATAATTCTCCGGTCTGGGTCAGGAATACCTGGATGGAACTACCGGTAGCCATGATCTCCATATCTGATTTCCGGAAAACGGTATATTCGAAAACAATTTTGGCTGAATCAGTAGGGATATATCGGGTTTCAATAATGGCGATATCGCCATATTGTAAAGGTCTTTTGAAATCACAGGAAATTCTAACCAACGGAATCATAACCTGGTGTTTATAAACTTCGAGATACCCCAGATCATACTTGATCCCAAAGGATTCACGTCCATCTTCAAAGTATTTAATGTAATTTCCATGCCAAACAATCCGCATGGAATCAACCTCTGAAAACCTTACACTAATTTCTTTTCTATCGGTCAATTCCATCATTATTTATTCAAGGGATTTTTAATGGTACGAAATGCAAACGTGATTACTACAGAGACTATAAAGAAGAGGGATAATTTAAAAATCTGGGGAAGAATCTCCATCAGACCACCCGAACGGATGAAAATGGTATAGTATCCGGTGAGAGCCCAGTTAAGGGGGCTAAACCCCGCCACAAGTTGCATTTTATCCGACATCAGATACATTGGCACAAAAAGTCCTCCTAGGGCGGCCATAATGATGATCGAAACAGCGCCAAAAGCAGCAGCTTGCTGATTGGTTGTTGCGATAGTGCCTACTAAAAGACCGTATCCCAACGCTGCCAGGGAAATAACAATGGTGACGACTGACAGCGCAAACAGATGATTACCAAGCACAAGGGGAACCGCATTAAACAAGGGGAGCAGGTAAATCCCGGTAAGAATCATCAGGATTGTTTGTAAGATACAAACGACAAGATAAACGGAAACCTTTGAAAATAAAAGTTTCATAAAGGAGACCGGTAAACTTTGTATTCTGAACAAGCTGCCTTCTTGTCGTTCAGTCATCATGCTGTTTGTAAATGGAATGATGATAAAAAACATAGCAAATACGGCCCAGGAAGGGACATTATGCTGAGCTGTGTTTGGAATCTCTTCAGTTTTCTTAAAGGTTGGGAATACCTCTTTGAAATAAACCGATTCCTTGAAATTATGCTCAGGTGGCAGGTAATTTGGAAATATCCTGGACATTTCCTGGTTAAATGTTTGGAACACCATCTCAGTTTCAATTTTATAATTGAATTCCTTGATGTTGCTGAGAATGGCTGTCTGGAAGGATTTTTTGATGGTCGGATCAAAAAAAACCGTTACCGTATCCGCATTCTTCATCGGGATATTATTGATCAATAACGGATTGAACATCCCAAAACCAGATAAAGTCTGGGCCACCATCAGACTGACATTAGCGCGAATTGATTTGGTGATTCCCTTTGGAATTACAATCCCGATGAGATAGTCGCCCTGCTTTACAGCTTCCCGGATAGATTTCTCAGTAACCCGGTTACCGTTCAGTGAATCGATAACTTCAAAAAAATTGGAATTTCGGAGACCTTTTCCGATTCTCAATCCTAAAGAATCTTTATCATTATCTAAAAAAAGTACTTTCATTCTTGATTCTCTGGTGATTGAACTATAGCCCACTTCCTGAAGTAATGACATGATTATGATCAGAACCATGGGCATGATAAAGAGGATAATTAATCCGGCTTTATCTCGGAGTAGCAACAGTAACTCTTTTCTGAATCCGGCAAAAAATTTAAACATAGAATCTTACTTTAGTCGCGGAGGTCTTTACCTGTAAGGTGTAAAAATATATTTTCAAGATTTTTAAATTCAGTATGATCTCCTAATAAATCTTTGGGATTCCCCAAAGAAATAATATTGCCACGATCTACGATGGCGACACGTGAACATAGATTTTCAGCCTCTTCCATATAGTGTGAGGTATAAATAATCGTAGTGCCGAGCTTATTGATTTCATTCAGATAATCAAGGATCACTATTCTCGATTGTACATCAATTCCAACGGTGGGTTCATCCAGAAAAAGGACCTTAGGCTTATGTAAAAGACCAGCAATCAAATTAACCCGCCGCTTCATCCCTCCGGAATATGTAGTAATTTGGTTTTTGGCGACTTTTTCCAGTCCAAACACTTTCAAACAGTCATGGATCCGGTCGCGAAGTAAAGTTCCCCTAAGGCCATACATATTTCCAAAAAATGTAAGATTCTCAAGGGCAGAAAGGGTAGGATAGAGTGCAAGATCTTGGGGGACAACTCCAATGATATGTTTAATTTTATCAAGATCTGAATGGATATCCCATCCATCAATAGTCACCTTTCCTTGGGTAGGAGGGAAGAGTCCACATAAAATGGAGATGGCTGTTGTCTTTCCTGCGCCATTGGGGCCAAGCAATCCGAAAATTTCATTACAAAAAATATCCAGTGAAATGGATTTGATTGCCGGTTCATCGTTTCCTTTATATGTTTTTGATAAATCCCTGATTTTAATAATTGGCTGATCGGACATCTAAATTTTGATTTTATCTAATTTCCTGTACACTTTTTCCTCCATTTCTGCAATTTCAAACAGCCTATTTCCCAACATCCCATAATCTTCCTGGGGGGCAGCGCGGTTCTTACAGTTTTTAGCTCCTATATAAGTAAACTCCCGCCACTGATTAGCCGTTTTTCCCATCATATCTGAAGCTTCCAATAATTCACTATTATTCAACAGTTCCCCAGATTCTTTAAGAAATGCACCATAGATGTAACGGAAACCAGCTCCTCCGGTACCAAAATCCTCTGCCATACGGAGAATTTGTCCAAGATAAAAAGAAGCTTTGTCATTACCATGTTTACGAGGCCATTTTTTAAGATCACGCGACAACCAACGTAATCCCTTTACACCGATTAACGGGAAAGGAATTTTAATCATCTCGTACACCGTCTTTTTAATCCCGGCAGCGATGGCTGATTTCATATCCAATTCTTTGGGGACGTTATTGATCCAATACATTTTTCCATTGGGTGCAAAGGGACCTTTAGCATATCTGACCCTCAGCAGATCTTCGTATGAAAGTACCTGAGTATCTTCCATCACGGTATCACTAATATGGTAAAGATTTCCTTCCTTACCGAAACAAACAAAATTATGCATATTGTAATGCATCCTGTATTCGGGAGGAAAAAAAGTGATGTTAAAAGTCCCGACCTGCATTCCGGTAGGGATCCCTCTTTCAAGGTTACGGTCAAGCGCCAGCATGGACTCTTTTGGATCCCTGATTTTTTTTACCACGGTAGCATCGATATTCAGATACTTAGCGGAACGGTGGAAAACCACATTGGGTAGATTCCGGAAAGATATCATTGGAGCATACTGAACTTTTAAAAAAGGTATATAGCTAAAATACAAACCATTTCCAATCCCAAATGCCATTGGTTCTGATAAATCATGACCATAAAAGTTCAGTAAATTAGAAGTAGCGCCACTCTCGCAATGCCCAGCCTGCCTGTGAGTATAATTGAGTATAATTTTATTGGTTTCCATAGAATTTGGTTGAATTATTCAACTTTGGTTAATTTGTTAACCCCAATGTTGAAGGCATCGGCATATTTCTGCAAAATTTTTCTGTTCAATCGTTTAAACATAAATGGTTTAAAATGAAGTTTCACCCGCCAGATCGAAATTCCAGTCAACATAGACAAGGAAAGTGGGTCCATCAGATTTTTTTCCATATAATAAACAATCGGACTGACTTTCCCAATAATTACTTTTTGTCTGGCATTTTCGATTCGGTCATTAAAAACATCCCAGGCTTGCTGTAAAATGACACGATCCGGTTCTCCATGGAACCCAACGGTTTTCTTGAATTTCCCGTTTTCATCATAAGAATAAAGTAATTCCCTTGATTTCCCGTGTCGTTGGTCTTTGTAAACAGGATTAGTAGGATCGTCCATTTCTGTTTGTTTTTTGCAAGAAAACCTTTCGGCGCGAAAGTAGAAATATTATTTGATTTTGGCCAATTTCCGAAAAATCTTCTCTTCTCTATCGGCACATTCTAATAACATATCTGCTAAATAATCATACGATTGTTCTGGTTTCCCTCTTTTTTTACAATGCCGGGAGCCCAGATAAGAAAAATCGCGCCATTTATTGGCATTTTCTCCCATTTCAAGAGACATTTCCTTAAGCCAATCCTGGTTTAATACCCGTGATGCTTCATCTAGAAAAGCGCCATAGATAAATCGGAATCCTGCTCCAGCTGTACCGACCTCTTCCTCCATTCGTAATACCTGACCTAAATAGTAAGAAGCTTTCTCAGGACCAAGGTTTTTTTCCCATTTCCGCATTCTCTTTGAGAGATACCGGATTCCTTTGACTCCGACAAGTGGAAAAGGGATTCCGATCATATTGTTGGCCGTTTTATTGATTCCTTTAATAATAGCAGGTTTTAGATCAATGTATGAGGGGACATACGTAGGATAATACATACGGCCCTGAGGAGCAAATGTCCCTTTAGCAAAACGAACCCGCATCAGATCGTTATAACTGATTTCGACCGGATTTTCCATCAAAGTATCGCTGATAAAATATGTTCCGTTGTCATGACCATACACTACCATATTGTGCATGTTATAATGCATCCTGTATTCCGGAGGAAAAAATGGAAGATGGAAAGTGCCTACTTGTAACCCGACAGGGAATCCCTTGTCGAGCACTTCATTCAGTTTATCCATTGATTCTTTAGGATTGCGGAAACGGTGAATTTCGGCTTTCACCCCAAGTACTTTCGTAGTCATGTCAAAAACCATCCCGGGCCAGACACGGAAAGAAGTGGTAGGAGCATGTTGCATTTTCATAAATGGCAAATAGCTAAAGAACAACCCGGCTCCGATACCAAAAACCATGGGTTCGCTGATCTTATACTTATAATAATTTAAAAGATTGGATGTTACTCCACTTTCACAATGCCCTGCCTGCCGATGCTCATAATCTAATTTTATCATCTAGTAGTTTTCTGTATGTATGTTTAAAAAATCGGGTTTTTCAATTCCTCAACTGGTATGTTAAAAATGGAAGCATATTTTTTAAGGAGTTCAGGTTTCAGCTTATTGAACCCTTTTGGTTTTAAATGATGCTTGACCCGCCATGACCAAATCTCCATATAAGCCGCCAGCATGGGCACTTCCATGAGGGCTTTCTCCATATAATATGCAATCGGACTAAGTTTTCCATTGATGATCTGCTGCTTAACCTGTTCCAAACGTTGTTCAGCGGCATCCCAGCTTTGCTTGATAATTGTTTGATTTTCGACAACTTGATAATCAACCTTCTGGGTATATCCCTTTTCCTTATCGAAATAATAAAAAAGTTCCCGGTTATATTTATAAATTGGATCTTCGTTTGTTTCCATATAGATTACTTGTCTAACAGAAATATTTTCAATTCACAAGAAGCAATGATTTTCTGATCAATAGAAATCGTTCCTTCCACGACAGTAGCATCAAAAATTTCATGTGTTACCGTAACAGATGTCCTGATTTCTTGTCCTACAGCCGGAAATGAATTTATTTTGAGGTTTCTTATCCCTCCAATGAAACCCATCGGAGGGTTTTTTCCTGTATGTCCTGGCTTTGACCCTACGCCGGCAGCGGCTGTTTGTGCCATATTCTCAATCAAACCAGGTTCACGGAAAAGTCCATTCTCAAGAAAAACATTTTCAGGACAAATATGAAATGACGTAACAGTTGTTTTTCCGGAGATGTCGATCACCTTATCAACCATTACCATCGGTGGTTTTTGAGGGATATTTATTTTTTCAAATGATGCCATAGAGATCCTTTTCTTTTTCTTTTCCGCATCCGGTTCATCGCCGTAGCTACATCTTCATCAGGAAAAACCCACCGGCGCCCGGTATTATCAGCACGTTCCTTTAAAGTGTTGTAATTAATTTCCGGTGCAATATAATAGACAGGTTCGAGAAGATCATCTTCGGGGTGAACGATTCCTTCTGCCAAGGCCAGTTTATGCAACTCTGTTCCAGGGTATATACGCATTCCTACAAAAGGGAAGAAAACCGTATTTCCAATCCGCTTGGAATTCTCAAAGCTTTCGTTGATGGTTGATTCAGTTTCACCATATCCTCCAATAATCATAAAATGACAAAAGTAAATGCCAACCTGATTACAAAAGTCTGAAACTTTTACAACTTCTTCGACATTGAAATGTTTTCCATAATGCTTTAAGGTAGTATCAGAAAGTGATTCAGTTCCGAATTCTATATGAGTCAAGCCTGCGTCAGCATATAATTTTAAATCTTCCAGTGAAAGGTTATATGGTGCAAAATAAGCGCCCCAGTGAATTGGAAGTTTTGAATCGATGATTTTCCTTGCCAGTTCTCTGTTGAACGGGTTACTAATATTGAAAATCGAATCGGTAAAAAACACATAATTGATCTGATGGTTGTAATAGAGATCAGACAAGGTGTGCAGAATTTTATCAGAATCCAAAGTCCTGACCTGCTGACCTTCAATAAGCGGATAGGTACAATAGATGCAATGGTATGGGCAGCCTCTTTTTGTTTGAACATTGACCATACCTGCTTTATCCCAGTAAAAGCGTATCAGATTGTTATCAAACTCCAGGTCGGGCTGGTGAATAAAATGATTTCTATTATTGACAACTACTTCGCTATCTTTCCGGTAAACCAGACCATCAATGTGCAAGTCAGCTGCACCATTATCTAAGGAAACCAGTAATTGGTAAAAACTCTCTTCTCCTTCTCCGCGAATACCGAAATCCGGTTGAAAAAATGAGAACAACTCCCGGGGATAGATCGAAAATGCAGATCCACCGATAATAACCGGAACGATAGTCGTTTCCCGGATGGCATCCAAAATACTTTTATAGCCTTTGATAAAACTCTCCTGACTGTAAAAATTTACGTCATCAATATTACGGAACGACAAGCCAATATAATCGGGCAGGAATTCTGTTAGATAAGATTTGAAAGATTCAATAGAATTCAGGTTAAAATCAAAGATATGGATCTGATATGCGGGCAATCGTTTTTGAAGATACGTACACAGGTAAGATACACCCAATGGATATACGGGGTACGGATTAACATATCGGTTGGCAGAAACGAAGAGTAATTTTTTTTCATTCATATCAGTTCAGCCCTTCCTTTTTCATTAATCCTACTTCCGGGAGTTTCCAAAAATCATAATAATTGAACCATTGAAGTGGATATTTGGTGATTATTTCTTCTAATTTTCCAACAAATATTTTGATTGCATTTCCCAAAAGGAGATCGCGTTGTTGAAGGTTTCGCGAATAAGGAATATGTAAAAGAGGGGTTGCATAAAAATGATAATGACTCTTTGTTTCTTTTATGGCAAATACATAAGAGACGGGAACGTTAAATTTCGCAGCCATATTTACAGGGCCTAATGGAAAAGCGGCTAACTTTCCTAAAAAGGGGAGATTGACCGTTTTATTACCTTCCATAAAGCGGTCACCATGCATTGCAACGATCTCTTTATTCGACAGTGCTTGCTTTACTTCCAACAGATGTGAATAGTCATCACGGATCACAATGAAGTGGACATTCCTGTTTGTCATTACATCCGAAAGGTATCTCTTGATTTGTTGATGTTCTGCATCAAATACAATGATATTGATCTTCTTTTCCAACCGGTTCAGTAATTGCCCGGCGATTTCCCAATTCCCAAGATGAGCGCTGATTAATAATCCGCCATTATCCATTTTCCGAAGAAACTCTTCTCCTTCAAAATTAAAAGTAAGATTTGCCTGGAAGTCGGACAACATAGCAATTTTATCGATTAAAATCTGCCCAAAAAGGTAATAATTACGATAAATGCTAATGATTGATTTCAAAGGCCCATATTTCTGCATTTTATTAAAATAAGTATAAAGGGCATGAAAGGCCTTACCAGAAGCAAAAAGAAAATAAAAAACGACGAAATACAGCAGAAAATATGCAAAAGAAATCCCCAAATGTTTGAGAGACCAAACAAAAATCTTATATCCCAGAACCCCTCCACGGGTTTTGCCTTCCCATGATGACATTAATTATTAATTTGGATGAAAACGATTGATTACGTAATTATAAAAGTCCTGCAAGGTTTTTACATCGGCCATCTCTTCGGCTTTCATTTTAAAGCCAAAGTTATTTTCAATGATAACGAACAAATCGACAAAGTCGAGGCTGTCGATACCAAGATCCTTTTTTAGATCGGCAGAGGGAGTAATCTGAGTACCATCAATTTCTATTTCATCGATCAGGAGTTGGTTTATCTTCCTGATAATCTCATTGTTTTGCATCCTTGTTGGAATTACGAGGCAAAAATAAGATTTTTTTTCAAAGAAACCAGTATCAAACTCTATGAATGATAAGGGAGGAGTTGGTACCGCCAAAGCCGAAGGAGTTGGAAAGGAAGGTACGGATTTCGGCAGGGGTAGTTTGAGTAACAATATTCAGGTGGGCAGAGGATTCGTCGGGATGTTCGAGGTTGATGTTGGGCGCAATAAAAGAATGGTTCATCATTAAGGTGGAGTAAATAATCTCACTCGCGCCGCCCATCCACATCTCATGACCTGTCATGGATTTGGTACTGCTGATAAAAGGTCTGGATTGATTAAAAATCAAGTCAATTGATTTGGCTTCATTGCTGTCGCCTGCAAGTGTTGAAGTTGCGTGGGCATTGATATAATCGATATCAGAGGGTTTAATTCCGGCATCCAGGATGGCCTTTTGCATAGCTTTGACGGGACCCGCTACATTTGGCATAGAAATATGTTCTCCATTGGAAGAGAAGCCATAGCCAATGATTTCCCCATAAATGGTTGCACCCCGTTGTATGGCAGAGTCATAACTTTCAAGGATCAGAGAAGCTGCTCCGCCACTGGGCACCAAACCATCACGGTCACGGTCAAAAGGCCGGGAGGCTTTAGTCGGTTCTGATTCACGGATTGAGAAGGCATTCAATGCATCAAAGCTGGCCGTAGATTCTGGATTAATTTCCTGAGCGCCACCGCAAATAATGATATCTTGCAAGCCTTGTTTGATCAACAGATAACCAATTCCAAGAGCATGTGAACCACTGGCACAAGCCCCACTGATTGTAAAATTGACTCCTTTTAACCGAAAAATTACAGAAAGGTTCATTGAAACTGTAGAATTCATCGACTGGAAGATATATCCTGAGCCGATCATCATGGTGTCTTTCTTTTCACGAAGAATATCGATGGATTCAACAACAGGGACTGCAGAACTATCGTTTCCATAAAGAATTCCAACTTCATGGGCATCAAGAAAAGGTTGGTCGATTCCGGCGTTTTTCAGGGCTTCCAAGGTGGCAATGTAGGCATATTCTCCCTGAACTGGTAACCCAACGCGCATTCGACGATCCAAAATTCCTTTAAGTTGAGGTTTGTCGACCATTCCTGTAAGAGCAGAACGAAAACCCATTTCTTTCCTGATGGGGTCAAAGATAATACCCGATTTGCCCGCATAAAGAGATTCTTTCACTTCGGCGAGATTTTTTCCAATCACCGAATAGATTCCCATACCTGTAATTACAACGCGCATAATTTAAAATTAGCGAAATGGTGAAATTAGGTATATAATCCTCCGTTTACATTAATCACTGTTCCAGTCACATAAGATGCTTTTTCAGAGGCCAGGAAAGCGACGGCTTCGGCTACTTCTTCTGGTTTTCCAAATCGGCCCATTGGAATCATAACCTTAAGTTGTGTTTCGTCCAGATCCTTAGTCATATCAGTCCTGATAAACCCAGGTGCAACAGCATTTACGGTGACATTCTTTTTCGCGACTTCCTGAGCAAGGGCTTTAGTAGCACCGATAACACCAGCTTTCGCGGCTGAATAATTTGCCTGACCTGGTAACCCTTTTAATCCGGAAAGGGATACAATATTGATGATCCGTCCCATTTTTTTTATCAACATCTCCTTTATTAAAAATCGGGTGATGTAAAAAAAACTGTTCAGGTTTGTATTCAATACGTCATTCCATTCTTCATTTTTCATCCACATGATCAAAGCATCCCGCCGTATTCCGGCATTATTAACCAGAACTTCGATATATTCTCCTTCATGACGAGTTTGCCAATTTCCCAATTGTTGTTCAATTTGTTGTTGATCAGAAACATCAAATTTCATGATTTCCCCGTCACTCCCATGTTCCCTGACCATTTGCAATGTGTTTTCCGCTTCTATTTGATTGGAGTAATAGTTGATCAAAAGGTAAAAGCCCATGTCGGCAAGACGAAGTGAGATTGCTCTTCCGATTCCCCGTGATCCACCTGTTACCAGTGCGTATTTCATAGGTATTTTATCTGTGGGATAATAAAGTCATTAATCTTCGATAGGGAATTTCGGTTTGTTTTCGAAAAGGTAATTCCCAACATTCTGGATTTCTTTGTATTTTGAAGTATCTTCAGTGAATTTCGGAATGATCCTTCTAAGATCTTCAAATTTTTTAAGGGAATATGAGGAAAGTTGTGATTTGAATTCAAGGAATTCAATAGCCTGCAGAATGGTAATCATGTGGATCGACAATACATGGTAGGTGTTATCAATGACCCTTTTCGTTAGTAAAGCCGCATTGGTACCCATACTGACAATATCCTGGTTATCATTATTATTGGTTATGCTATGAAGATACATTGGAAAGGATAGGGTTTGGTTTTCGGCCACTGTGGAAACAGCAGCAAACTGAACGCCCTGCATCCCCAGGTTGAGGCCTAATTTTCCGAGGTTGACAAAAGGGGGAAGTTTCATATTTAATTTATCGTTCAGCAGGTAATTCAACTGCCGTTCGGCGAGCATGGAAAGTTTGGTGATCGCAATTTTCAGTTTGTCCATCTCCAAGGCAACATAATCGCCATGAAAATTTCCACCATGGAAAACGTTTTTTGCCACGTCATCGATAATGGGATTGTCGTTGGTTGAATTCACTTCATTGATCAAGACTTTTTCGGCATTCAGAATGGTATCAAGAATGGGACCCAGTACCTGAGGTACGCAACGAAGAGAATAATATTCCTGAACTTTATGCTTAAAAATTTCTATTTCATCAGTTTTACCATTATATAAATGGTCAGCTCTGTGTCGGATCAGTTTGCTATCCTTCAAAATTGAACGCATGATCCGGGCAACTTGTATTTGTCCATAATGGTGCTTGACCTTATTCAGTCCTTCACTGAAATGGTCATCATAAGATTCAACGATTTCATTGACCATAGAAGAAGCTAGGATTGCCCAATCCAACAGGTTCTTTGCATGGACCAGATTGATCATTCCGATACCTGTCATTGCGGAAGTGCCATTGATAAGGGAAAGGCCTTCCCGTATGTGCATTTTTATCGGGATCAATCCTTCTTTTTCAAAAATATTCGCGGTAGGTTGGATCTTCCCTTTATACCACATTTCTCCTTCTCCGATCATATTCAAAGCCAGATGGGCAAGTTGTACAAGGTCGCCGCTGGCACCAACTCCACCATGTTCCGGAATATAAGGATTGATATTGCGATTGATCAGTTCTTGAAGAAGAAGTACACATTCAACATGGATACCGGATCTGGCCTGCATCAACGTGTTTAATCTTGCCAGCATGGTTGCTTTGGCATAAATTTCAGGAAGAGGATCTCCGC
Source organism: Bacteroidales bacterium (assembly GCA_023231005.1). Classification (GTDB taxonomy): domain Bacteria; phylum Bacteroidota; class Bacteroidia; order Bacteroidales; family FEN-979; genus CAIVAT01. The sequence continues at coordinate 37,625 of JALNWG010000014.1, forward strand.
AACCTGAACTATGGCTGCGAATCAGGTTATATTGAAGTTGAAGTTCACTATTGGTGTCGATTTTATATTGAGCCATCGGACCAAGTCCGGTATTGATTCCGTAAATCACCTTTCCCTTTGCAAATTCTTTCAGGAATTCATAATTTTTTTTAACTTTTGTAACTGCAGCGGGATCGAGATCAATCTTTTCACCAAGAAAAAGAACTTTAAAGAAATCGTCGGGTGTAAGTTTCTGCGCGCCTACTCTTATCATCGTTTCGTATAATTTAACTCAAAAAAAATGTTTTGTTTAAAAATCAATTGGCAAAGGTATAAAGTTTTTTGAAAAAAGTATTACCTTTGCCATCGCAAAATCGGAACCATTTCCGGTATTGGCCCCGTAGCTTAACTGAATAGAGCATCTGACTACGGATCAGAAGGTTGAGGGTTTGAATCCCCCCGGGGTCACAAGAAAATCAATCACTTACAAGAAGTTCTCACTTGCTCCAGCTACCTAAACAATAACCCAACGGGTCTCCTTCATTATTACAAAGAATCTTTCGATAAATAATCAAATCACCTATTGACTTTCAGTATTTTAAAGTGTATATTTACCACACTTTAATATAATGCCCGTAAATATGAAAAAGTTACTTTCTATTTTCTGGCTACTTGTGATTTGTATCACCCTTTCTGCTCAAAATTCGGATTTTCTATCGAAAAAAGAATTCCTGGCCGAGAAGAAAAAAATAATGGAACCAGCCAGAGAGTTAAAAAAAATGACTTCAACCCAGAAAGAGGTCAACGACAGCGATATCAGTCGCAAATTTACTGAAATTGAAGGACGGAAATCAAATCATTGACCACCCCGATCTTATAACCTTCCGAAAAATAGTGTATCCTTCCATCCGGGGTAATATACAGGATAAACGGCAATAAGGTATTTTCAGAATGTTTCATTGCAGCAATAACCATTTTCAAGGTCGATGGCTGTGCAATAAAGGTATGGATTCCATCTGGAAGTGTAGATTTGTATTTCTTTTCGAAATCATTTTTATCATTGATGTTTTTAAAGAGTAAGATCATCTTCCCATGCCATCGCTCAATCTCACTTTTTTTCTGCTCAAGATCAGCAATAAAATGCTTGGTAGGCTCTTTCTCCGGCTCCAGCCAGGCAAGGATCAATGGAATTCCTTGCCGGATACTAACTGAAGTATTTTCTTTCAGATCATTAATCAATGCTTTTACATCAATGGTTCCAAATACCGGAAGTGGTGCTAAATCTTTTCTCAGAAGGAGATCAGCCTCCTGTTTTTGATCTTTTTTAAGTTGAAAGGTGTGAAGGTTTACTAATACTTTTCCTCCCGATAAACGGCTTCCGGTAACGATCAGGTAATATCCAGGTGCAAGAGAAAGAGTACATGGAAAATTTTTAACCATCGGATCGGTTTCATAGTCCAATGAGCGGAAAAAACCATCTCCGTATTTTTCGATGGTAAAATGAACATAATATTCCGGGTTTATTCCATTTTTTTTATTGGACATTAGGGTCAAAGTACCCCGGGTATTGGAAACTTCTATTGGCTTTTCGAAATACACATCTTTCCATTTCCCATCTTTGGAATATTGTGGAATTTTTGTCCCAGGTTCCAGTCGCGCCGGGATATCAAAGCTGCGGCATAAAGCAACAAAAAGGATATCCAAAGAATGAAGATCGGTCACTTTCAATTCATACGAGCCAATCGGGGTAAGGGGAGCTCTGCCATAATTTGAACTATTATCGATCCGGATGTTGGCTTTCAACCATACAACAAGCGAATCAGGCTGTTGTTGAAATTTCTTTACAAATTTCCCATCAATCTTCTTGTTAAAGAAGGATTTATAGGGTTTAAGCCATTCATTATCTACCCGAGGAGATAAAATATCCGGATTGTTGCTTTTGGCTTGTATGATATTATCCGATAATACTTCCGTGGTTATATCGCGTAAATCCTTTTGAGAGATACTTTGAAGTAAAGGGAAGATAAAAGATTTCTGTTGTTTGGAAACGCCTGTAATGAAATCAATGATCTCTCTCCAGTTTCCGCGAGAGCGTTTCAGGAAATACCACAATGTGTCGGGATTCAATTGAAGTTGCTTTGCCAATCGGAAGGTTTTTGTTGAATCAATAAAAGTAGATTCATAATTGGATCTGATTTTATCTTCAAACTCAATTTTTTTGAGATTCAGGCTTTTTAATGAATCATTTGGTTTAACTTTTACAGCCATTTCGGGAGGAGGGGTAAGGTCAAATGCATCTGAAATGTCCGTTCCCGGTTTCATCGAGAGCTTAATGATCGCAGTATCGGTTGATTTTACAGAGGCTTTGACATATCCGAATTTTCCGTTTTTTGAAGCCCAGAGTACGAGGTCGCCGTATCCTGTTAATAAAGAGGTGATCCCTTTATGATTTGTAAAATCTTTATGCAGCGGGTAAAATTCAGCATAATTGTAAAGCTGGAATTCGACAATGGCACTGTCGACAGGGTGGTTATTATCATCCACTACTTTTGCATAAAGCCTTTTTGTTTCTGCATAGTTGGAGAGGATATTAATTTTCGTGTACCGTTCATCTTTCTGCAAAATATCTTCCGGACCTTCATAATCGCCAAATACATTGGTATTTACAAGCATAGCACGTTTAGCAGGACCTGTGAACCAGGCTAGATCCAGATCAATATCCGGTTCACATGCACCGATAAAGTGCCATTTCCCGTCAACCCATACTTCAACCCAGGCATGATTATCATCACTATGGGCCCACCGTGGTGTATAGCATTGACGCGCGGGAATCCCTACAGAACGGAGCGCTGCTACGGTAAAAGTAGACTCCTCGCCACAACGCCCGAAAGCAGTCTTTACAGTAGCTAAGGGAGACGAGGTCCGTCCATCTGTTCCCTGATACGTCACTTTTTCATGGCACCAGTGATTGACCTCCAGAACCGCATCCTTCATGGACAATTTTTTAATCCTGTCTTTCATCTCCATGAAAAAAATCCATCTGGAAGAATCAAGGTTTTCATTATTGACCCGGATTGGGAGTACAAAATGGCGAAAAAGGATCTCCGGTACCTTTTTCCCCCATTCAAATGTATCCCTTGCTGCAAAGGATGCCCTGACATTTTTCAGATAAAAATCCCCATTATAATCTGCCAGATCACTTAATGGCATATAGGCATATAAAAATTCAAGTGCCTCTTTTTCTTTTAGCGATAATTTCTGGTCGAATACATGAAAAAGCTCTTCCTTGCGACTTCCGGCCAGCATTTTTTGCTTTTCAAATTGTGATTCTACCTTTTTACGATAGGTAGAATCCGTGATAAAATGTTTATTCCGGTTACAGGATGAGAAAAAGACAAGTAAACCGAGAAGGAGGCAAAGCCAGACTGATTTTTTCATTATCGTTATGCTTTTCGAAAGGTTGATATTGCACAATACCCAATATAAGTAACACATACAAGGGGAACAATAAAGCCGGTCAGCAAAGTGGTATTATCGGCTACCAATCCCATGATGGGAGGGATAAGCGCTCCACCAACAATTGCGGAGACCATGAGTCCCGACAATTCGTTGGATCGCTCTGGCATACGATCAACCGTAATTGAGAAAATTAGTGGAAAAATATTTGCAAAACCCAGTCCTACCAAAATAATTCCGGTATATGCAAAAAATTTACTTCCCAGAAACATCATCAATATTCCAAGAAAAGATAAAATCACCGTTGCAATCAGGAATTTTTTAGGTGATAGCGATCGAAGGATTAGAGCGCCGGTAAAACGACCGACTAAAATCGGAAGAAAAAATAATGTCCAGGCTACTAATAAACCAAAGTTTTCGATTCCATATTTTTCTTTCAACAAAATGGGGATTCCGGAACTCATGGAAACTTCAGCGCCAACGTATACAAAGATGGCAGCAACCATCAATGCCACATACCCATTTCCGAGGAGTTTTAAACAGGCAATTAAAGAGACTGGCTTTGAATCAGGATCACGTTTTTCTTCAATCTTTGTAAAATAGACCCAAACCAAAGTGATTAAAATCAGGATGGCATAAATCGGAAACAGAATGGTCCAGTCAAGCCCCAGAGGTTTGGCAACCAACGGTGGGAGTAAAAATCCCATGGATGATCCGATGGCTTTGATGGATTGTCCCATTGACAGGTTACTGGAAAATTTCCCTTCGGGGGATACGTCCCGCATGATTGGATTTCCTGATACCTGAAGAATGGTAGCGCCTGCTCCTAACATAAGGATCGAAAACAATAGAATATAAAATTCCCCACCAGAAGAGAGATTAAAGGCAATCACAGGACCATACATTCCATTGATAATCGGAATGAGTAATCCAATAAATGCAATGATCAAACCTAAAATCAATAAAAACTTCTTTCCGCGATGTCCCTGTAAGACACCCATTGGTACCGAGAGTATACCAAACATGATAAAACCCATCAGGGGAAGTAATTGAGCCATGAAATTTGAGAGCTGGAATGATTCTTTGGCTAATCCGACCATTGGCCCAACCACATCGCCAAAGCCCATACAAAGAAACGCCATGAAAATTGGGTAGGATTTTGACATCCCGTTTGCAGCGGTATTTTTCATCATAAATATTATTGTTAGTATTGAATGATAATTTCCGAATTGATCATGGGAATTTCTGTACTTCTTTCTTACCCTGACTTGAGTTTTAACATATAATCTTTGCCATTTGTTAATTGTCCATTTTCAATTTTAAATTGTCATATTGACTGATGTTCTGTTCGTTTAATTATTTCATTTTGAAGATCTTCACCAAGATCATTAAAATAATCGCTATAACCGGCAACCCGTACAATCAAGTCACGGTGTTTTTCGGGAAATCGTTGGGCATCACGCAGCGTCTCTGCCGAAACTACATTAAACTGAATATGGTGACCATCCATTCTAAAGTAGGACCGGATTAATGCAGTCAGTTTTGTTATACTCTCTTCGTTTTCAAAAAAATCGGGAGAAAATTTCTGATTTAGCAAAGTACCACCGGTTCTGAGATGATCCAGTTTTGCAGCGGATTTAAGTACCGCAGTCGGTCCTTTTTGGTCGGCACCCTGAACCGGTGAAATTCCTTCTGATAGTGGCTCTCCCGCCAACCGGCCATCCGGCAAAGCGCCGGTTACACTTCCAAAGTAAATATGGGAAGTGGTGGGTAACAAATTAATGCGGTGGATCCCTCCAATGGCAGTCGGATGTCCGTTAACTGCCGTGTAAAAAAGATCAAAAACTTCCCTGGCCCGGTCATCAGCAAAATCTTCGTCATTTCCATATTTTGGGGTATGGTAAACCAATTCCGCCCTCAACTCTTCAAAATCTGTAAAGTTCTGTGTCAAAGCTTTTATTATCCCTTTCATGCTCACTGTTTTTCGGTCAAAAACATGGTATTTAAGAGATGTGAGGGAATCGGTGATACTTCCTAATCCTACTCCCTGGATATAGGTTGTGTTGTATCGCGCCCCACCGTTATTGTAATCAGTTCCCTTGGTAACACAATCATCAATGATCAGTGAGAGAAAAGGAACCGGAATGAGGTCGGCAAAAATACGGTTGATAAGGTTGTTCCCTTTAATTTTTATTTGAATGAAATGATTTAGTTGAATACGGAAAGCATTTAGGAGATCCTGATACGTTTCAAATGCCTCCGGATTTCCGGTAGAGGGTCCGATTTGTTTGTTGAGACATGGATCCATGCCGTTGTGCAACGTGATCTCAAGAATTTTTGGAAGGTTGAAATATCCACTTAGAATGTATGCTTCTGTTCCAAAGGCTCCTGTTTCAACACAACCGCTGGCACCACCGTTACGGGCATCGATGAGATCTTTTCCCTGGCGGAGGAGTTCCTGAATGATGGCATCGGAATTAAAATAGGAAGGCTGCCCAAAACCAGTCTTAGTGATCTGTAAAGTGCGTTGAATGAAACGATCGGGACTTTTTTTACTAATCTGAACCATGGAGCTTGGTTGAAGTAACCGCATCTCTTCAATTACATCCAATAAAAGATACGTCAATTCATTCACACCATCTGATCCATCGGGTTTGAGACCACCCAGGTTGATCAATGCAAAATCGGTATAGGTATTGCTTTCCAGAGCAGTCACTCCGACTTTTGGTGGTGCTGGATGGTTGTTGAATTTGATCCAGTAACTTTGCAAAATTTCCATTGCTGCATCCCGGCTGAGGGATCCATCTTCAATTTCCCGTTGATAAAAGGGAAATAAATGCTGATCCAGGCGACCTGGATTAAATGAATCCCATGGATTGAGTTCGATGACTACTCCAAGATGGACAAACCAATAATACTGTAAGGCTTCATGAAAAGTATGTGGAGCATGAGCAGGAACCCGATGGCAAATTTCAGCAAGCTCCTGTAATTCACGACGTTTAATCCTTAATGCATCACTGTTAGCAGTAATCTGTCCAGCCAATACTTCCAATTTTTCAGCATGACGTTCCGCATAAAGAATCACAGCTCTGGCAGTGATCTCCATGGCTTTAAGCTCTTCATTCTTTTCGTAAGCATGGGGATCATTGATCCAGTCGAGGGAAGCCTTTGATCTTTCGACATCCTGAATAATGTCGAGCATTCCTTTATGATAAATTTTATTTCCGGCCACGGTATGCCCTGGTGCCCGTTGTTCCATAAATTCCGTAAAAATACCAGCTTTATATGCCTGTCTCCATTCTTCCGGGAGGGTGCGCATGATCCGGTCTCGGTTACTTCTTCCTTGCCAGAACGGAATAATTTTATCCCGATAGATTTCTTTTGTTGTCTGATCTACCTTGAATGATACTTTTTTCCGTGAGTTAAGTATTTCCAGATCTTCAAGTGAGTGAAGGTTGATTTCGGGATAGGTAGATACGGCTTTAGGCGCTGGTCCACGCTCGCCGACAATCAGCTCGCCTTCATTTATGCAAATATGTTTATTTTTTAATATATATTCAAAAGAAAGCGCTCGCATTACTGGAACAGAAACTTCCCGGTCGATACCGGTACTATAGAAATCCGTTACCAACAACGCTCTTTCAGGATTGATACAATTCACTGCATCCAGGCTTTGTTTCCTGAGTTTTTTAATACGGTCGGTCATCATATTCGGGTACTTAGACAATTTTTCACAAATATAACTGAAAATACTAACCTCCGATTTTCACTTTCACACCAATCGATTCCAATTCATTCTTCAAAGGAATCATGGACTCTTTTGTTAGTCCTTGTATATTCTGAAGGAGATTATTTTTTTTGAAGCGATGGTATTTTTCCCGTGCAATGGTATGATAGGGGAGAAGATCAATTTCAAGATTCCAGGCTTTACTTCCTGAATCATTAAAGGATCGCAGAAGATCCTTGATTTTAGCGATATTTTTCTGAGTATTCGTGATTCCGGGAATAACTGGAAAACGAAGAATGATCCTTTTTCCTCTTTCGAAAAGAAAAATGAGATTTTCAAGGATTCCTTGATTATCTACCCCGGTGTATTTTTTATGGTCCTCTAAATCCATCAATTTCAGATCATATAAAAACAGATCCACAAATTGAGAAATCTTGCTGATCATTTCGCGGGAAGCGTACCCTGAGGTGTCCAGTGCAGTACGTAATCCCTGCCGTTTACATTCGGTCAGCAAGTCCAACAAAAAAGCACCTTGCATCAGCGGTTCGCCCCCGGAAAAAGTAACGCCTCCACCTGACTCTTCGTAAAACATCCGGTCAAGCATTACTTCCTTCATGACTTCATCTACTGTCATGAGTATCCCTGTTGTTTCCGTCTTTTCGATTTTTTTTCCTGATAAGATCAGTCTCCGGATCGATTGTTCTGATTTGAAGTCCTGGCTTTCAGGGTTATGACACCACCAGCATCGGAGCGGACAACCCTTGAAGAAAACGGTTGTCCGGATACCCGGTCCATCATGAACTGTGAACCGTTTGATATCGAAGATCAGTCCATTAATCACAATAAAACAGGATCATTTTCCGAATGGCATCCTGGCAAACGGGGCAAAACCCGGGTGCTTCATTGGACTTCATACGGCAATCCATCTTTGGACTATATATTCCTTTCGAGAGATAGCCTCCTCCTTCAAACATCCCGACAGTGGATTTAAAATTCTCATTTCTTGGCGTTGGGATTGGGATCCCTGCAGGAACCATTTTTTTCCATTTGGTTTCAAAATTCACATTCGATGTGATATTTGGTTCCCAAGGTTCAAACTTTAAGTTATAAAAATCAGAATAAGCGACATCTGAAGTATAATATTCGTCAGCCAGACCGGCAAATGAATGACCAAATTCATGAATGGCAACGATTTTAGACAACTGATGGTCAACAGTACTTTGACCATAATGGTTATAAAACCCTCCTCCGCCATATCGTTTGCTGTTTACGAGTATAAAAATGGCATCGTAGGGGACATTAGCGGCAATGTCGTATACCGATTTGGTGTCGAAAGTAGTCAGATACCTGTCCATATCAAAAGTGTAAAAACTGCTATGGATATTGGTGTTAACATAAATATCTTTTCCCGGGATGGTGATTCCTGCTTCATCCGAAGGAGATTCAATGGCATAGAAGTTAAACCGGTCGGAAAAATCGGAATAAGGGGTAACCGACATGATGTAATCGCACATTTTTTTGGCATCTTCCAGGAATTTATCCATGTCTCCCTGGGTATATCCCTCCGCGATAAAGGCAATATCCACCATCTTGGCAGGATCTCCAGATTCCTTTATTTTGGTCACTTTAGCTGCATGAATGTTCTCATGATTGATAAAATAGTCAGAAGGGCTGATGAAACGTTCGAAGATTGGTTCAAATCGATTGGTTTCATAAGATCTTTTCTCAATGATGAACCGGATGGTGTTTTTAGGAAAAGGAAGAACGGCGGTCATCGATAACGCACGCTTCATCTTTCTGGCTTCATCCGTACCTTTCCATTCCTGAAAAACCGAATTAAATCCGCGTGAAAAAATCATGATATTTGAGGCAGAATCAAAAGCTACATAGCGGTAACTACCATAACCGAATGGATCAATGAGATTCTTATGTGGCCCACCCCAAAAGGGTTCCTGTTTCATTTGACTAAAATAAACCACTTCCGATTTGGCATCTCCTCCCAAAAAATAGTCCACACGAAGGGTTTTTGATATAAAATATTTCTCAAATTCCAGATTTGCTGCCAACGCTGGAGTAGCTGCAACAGCAGTGACTCCGGTTTGACTATAAACATAAGGGGAAAAGAGTAAGATTAAAAAAACTTGAAGAACAAATCTATTTTTCATATTCAGAAGATTAAATTCTGATCAACAAATGATCACTCAACTGTTATTTCATCCACAAAAATCCATGCTTTTTTACCGGCCCCCAGGTGCCAGGGAGGACAAATGCCACGGTTTTTAGCAACAACTTTGACATACCGGATTTTCTCGGGTTTAAAATCGAAGGTGAATTCCTTGACCATAGAGCCATCTACCTTTTCCGGAACATCATTTATTATGGTTTCTGCCAGCTTATAATTCACCCCGTCAGATGAAGTGAAAAAACTCACCTCTTCCGGCATGAATATCCAGGCAGACTGTTCCTGATAGCAACCCAATCCAAGATGACGGATCGTTAGGTCTTCACCAAGGTCGATCACTGCATTGAGATCTACCCCTTCATATCCCTGCCATTTTCCAGTGCGGAAATCATTGCCACCCCGTTGAAAATCAATCAACGCCAGTTCGCCTCCGGCAGAATATTGGCCGGCAGGAGTAGTATTCAGCGTGATTTTCCGATTTTTCGGAATCTGGATAAAATGGGCTTCCATGATAAAACTTTTTGGCATATCGGGTTTGTATGCCATCGCTTTCAGAGTTGTGGTCTTGGAAATTCTGAATGGCCGTTGATAAACAGTCGATTTTATTGTGGGATCAGATCCATCAAGGGTATATAGAATATAAGCGCTTTCAATGGGACTTGAAAGGGCAATCATCGTGTTATCGATAAAAGTTGGCTGGCCGATTTCCACTGACGGAACGGGGATGGTTAGATAGTCTGAAATTCTGGAAGGAGGAGAAGCTCCAGCTCCCACTCCCCACGCTTTATTGGGTGTTGAACCCATGTTGAAAACCATCTCTCCTCCTTTTAAAATATCCTCATGCGAAAGATAGGTTCTGGAACATGGTTTTCCATTTAATGAGGCAGACTGAATATAAAAATTCTGATCACCAGCATTGTTAGCCCTGATCGTAAAGGTCTTCCCGTTTTCGAGGGTAATTACAGCTTTCGGAAACAAAGGAGAACCGATTGCATAGTTTCCTGAACCTGGAGTAACCGGGTAAAATCCCATCGCACTTAACACATACCAGGCTGACATTTGACCGCAATCTTCATTTCCAATCAAACCATCAGGATCATTTTTATAGAAATCATGACAAATCTTATGGATCAGTTCCTGTGTTTTCCAAGGACAGCTAACATAATCGTACAAATAAGCCATGTGATGGCTGGGTTCATTACCATGGGCATATTGGCCAATCATTCCGCTGATATCAGATTGTTCCCTGCCGGTTGTTTTAGAATTGGTCGAGAATAGTGAATCCAACCGGGCCTTAACCCTGTTGCGTCCTCCTGACAGAGCAATAAAAACCTCCATGTCTTGAGGAACATAAAGACTATATTGCCATGCGTTGGCTTCAGTATAATTGAAATTGACCTCAAAAGGATCGAAAGGAGTAAACCAGGTTTCGTTTTTCTTCGCCCGGAAAAATCCTGTTGAATTATCATACAGGTTCTTATAATTTTGTGCCCGACGGATGTACGTTTTATAATCCTCTTGTTTCCCCATAGCATGTGCCATCATGGCAATACACCAATCATCATAAGCATACTCGAGTGTTTTAGAAACGGATTCACCTTCCTGATCAGCAGGAATATACCCCTTTGTCTGGTAATATTTTAGTCCGAGATGGTTCTGTTCTGCGCTATGTTTCATTGCAGTCAGCGCCAATAAGGTATCGTAACCTTTGATGCCTTTCTGGAAAGCATCAGCAATAACTGAAACAGAGTGATACCCAATCATACAGCCTGTTTCATTACTTGAGAGTTCCCATACCGGTAACATACCGCCTTCCTGGTATTGACGCAAAAAAGTCCGAATAAAATCGTTGGTACGGGCCGGCTCGATAATGGTATACAACGGATTTGCAGCACGGTACGTGTCCCATAAAGAGAAAACGGTATAGTAATCAAATCCATCGGTTTGATGAATTTTAAGATCCCTGCCACGGTACTGACCATCCACATCATTATAAATATTGGGTTGAAGCATGGTGTGGTACAAAGCAGTGTAAAAAATAATCCTTTGATCATGAGTACCGCCTTCTACTTTGATCTTGCCCAATTCTTTATTCCAGGTGAGTGCAGCCTGGTTGGCAATGGCAGAAAAATCCCAACCAGGGATTTCAGATTCCAGGTTTTTCCGGGCACCTTCGATACTTACGCCTGAAATACCCACTTTTACAAGAATTTTTTCCTGGTTTGTGGTTGTGAAGGTAAAAAATGCCTTGATATCTTCCCCGGAAATCTCTCTCCAATCAGATGAAGTCTCTGAACCTTTTGCCAAAGTAAATGTTTTAAAAGGCTTGGAAAAGCGTGCCACAAAGTATATCATTTGTTTATCAGCCCAATTCTGGGAAATCCGGTATCCTTCCACTTCGTCTGACCCGGTTACTTTTAATCCTGATTCCAGGACTTTATCCCGGTGTTTTAAATCCAGTACAATATTTGCCTCGCTGGAGGCAGGAAAAGTATAGCAATGAAACCCCACCCTGGCACTGGCCGTCAGCTCAACCTTGATCCCATATTTTGTCAAATCGACGCGATAATAGCCGGGCGAGGCAACTTCATCCGATTTCCGAAAAGGAGAAGAATATGCATAGATGGTCAGGTTCACTTTTCCAATTACCGGCATAATCAGTATATCTCCATAATCAGAACATCCGGTACCGCTAAGGTGGGTATGACTGAATCCATAGATAACCGAATCAGTACCATGATAAGCGGAACATCCATCCCAACCCTTCAAGCGGGTATCCGGACTTAACTGAACCATTCCAAAAGGAACTGAAGCCCCTGGAAAGGTATGACCATGCCCTCCCGTTCCAATAAAAGGATTAACATAGTCGGTAAGGGAAGCCGGTTGCTGCCCCTGAGTCAGAAATGATGATAACAGGATCATTCCCAAATAAAATGATTTTTGAAATAATTTTCCAGTCATGATTTTTAATATGAGTCAATAAGTGAGATAATCTTAACAAAATCCTCATTTTTAATATTTTTTTCAGAAGTATAGAATTTTACTTTGTACATTTTACCTGGTAAAATATCAAAATAATTATTCGAAAAATCTCCTTTAACATCCGTAGACAGATAAGCATTTTTAACCAATTTATCCGCGGTGATCTGAATAAAGAACCCATCGCCACTGGGGAGTTCTGTAATTTTTTTGGTAATTTCAGGAGCAGATAGTTTCAAATTCTTTGGTGCAGCAAAATAAAGCAGGTTCCCGTTTAAGTATTCATCTAATCCTATAGAGGAAGCAGAAAAAACGACAGATGCCGTATCATAATTGGCTAAAAGAGCCGATTGAAGAGTATCATAATAAACGAGGGAGCTATTAGCGGGAATGGTAACAGAATATAATTCATCACATAATATTTTTCCGGAAAAATCTTGTAATTGAATATGCATCGCCCTTTTTTGCGGCATGATGTCATCCGAAACAATATAGACTTTGATATGTCCATTTTCTAAGACAGGAGAGAATATTACATCATCATACTGATGTCGAGATTCGAAATACAAGGCTTTTTTCCGGCCATAATAATCGCGGGCTGACCAGGAAACTACCGGCCAACAATCATTTAACTGCCAATACAGACTACCCATACAAAAAGGTTTAGCCCTCCGTTGAGCCTGGATGGCAGAGCCGATCCCATTAGCTTGTACTAATTGACTAACATAAAGATAGGATTCGAAGTTCTTGGGCTGTTTATAATCTCTCAAAAGATATTCATCAATCGTTTCATAGCCAACCGGATGTTTCTGATGGGCTTTCATTACCGTTGATCCCAGTTTCCGGTCGTCGGGCAGTGTGAATTTTTTAATGGTTGAGAGACTGGGAAAACCCTGGAATCCGAATTCAGACATGAAACGGCCAACCTTTTGTGTGTATTTGCTAAACGGTTCCTTAGCCCACCAAACGCCCCAGTAATGCGAATCTCCCTCTGTCATACTGGAAGCCTCACCCCACCCATGTAAAGGGGAGGAGGGAATATATGGCCGCAGGGAATCGAAACGACGAATGGTGACGGGAAGTATCCGGGCGAATAGCATTCGGTAATCTTTATAAACCGATGCTGAATCTTCGGCAGAATAGCCATATTGTTTTTGCCAACCCCAGTTCTTCCATCCTTCTTCCACTTCATTGTTTCCACACCACAAAGCGATACAAGGATGTTGACGTAATCGTACCACATTCTGAATCGCTTCTGCCTTCACATTTTCAAAAAAGTCCTTGGTGCCGGGATTCATAGCACAAGCGAACATAAAATCCTGCCATACCAGGATCCCATTTTCATCACAAAGATCATAGAAAATATCATTTTCATAAATTCCACCGCCCCAAACCCGGAGCATATTCATATTTGCATTTTTTACATCCTTAATGAGTGCATGATACGTAGAGTCCTTGACCCTGGGAAGAAAATTATCCTGAGGAATATAATTTGCACCCTTCATATATACCGGGATGCCATTAACTTTAAAATAAAATGATTTGCCAATAGAATCCTTTTCCTGTACCAGTTCTATCCTCCGTAATCCGATTCTCTGCTTGCCTTCTCCAACCAACTGATCCCCAAAATAAACTTCATATTTAAAATTGTACAAATTGGGTTTTCCTATTTTATTGGGCCACCATAATAGAGGATTAACGATGGTGAACTGACCACGAATAAGATTCGGGCCCGTGTTCAGAATAACATTTTGGCGCAGTATTTCAATAGTATCATTGTATAACCTGATCTGGGCCGAATCACCCAATTGTGAAAAGATCGTGAATTGAGCATCAATTTTTGCCATCGAATCTGTGATCGACTTTTGGATAAAGTTGACCCCAAGTACTTTTACATAGGTCCAGTGATGGATATAAATTGGCTTCCATATTCCACTGGTAATAAAGGTAGGCCCCCAATCCCAACCATACTCGTAAGCCGCTTTCCTTGATACTACCCGCTCATCACCAGGAAGTTTATATTTTAATTGACCATACCTTGATTTATTCTCACCTACAACGGCAGGGAATTGAATCCTGAGGGTATTCTCTCCGATTCGTAAAAAACGCCGGATGTCGGCATACCATTCCCGGAACATATTATCGGCAACAATGACCAGGGAATCATTTAAATACACATTTGCGTATGTATCCAATCCTTTGCATACCAACTCCATATTCCGCCATTCAAATTGCTTCACATTATAATTAAATGTTTTTTTATATTCCCACCCAACTTCTCCGATCCATTGAAGTTTCCCTTCATTATCTCCAAAATAAGGATCCGGAATGATTTTATTTCGCATTAAATCCAGATGTACTACTCCTGGAACTGTTGCTGGGAGCCATTCTTTACTCCCAGCACGCCTGAACTGCCAATTCCCTCCCAAATCCATAATATTCAATTCCTGAGCATCAGAAAGTTCAGAAGCCATGACAAAAAGTGCAGTGACAAAAAAGATCAGAAAGCGGCGCATAAATTTTTTTTTGACAAAATTATCAATTTCCAGCTTATCTTTTTTTATTACTTTAGACAACGAATCTCAAACGTCTCTTCTATGATTTCCGATGATCTCTTTACCCGTTTTTATGCAATTTATGGCAAACCGGAAAACCAACCACGACTTTTTTTTGCTCCAGGCAGGGTCAACCTGATTGGTGAACATACTGATTACAATGGAGGATATGTTTTGCCTTGTGCCTTACAATATGGAACCTATCTCCTGATCCGACAATCATCAGAAGAAATGATAAAACTCGCCTCTGCTAATTTTGAATTCAGGGCAGACATCAGACTTGCTGATATTTCACGAAAAATTGATTCTCAATGGGTAAATTATCCATTGGGAATTTTTGATCAGTTCCGTCAGATGAATCTTAATCTTCCTGGTTTTGAGATCTTTTATTCTGGAGATATTCCTAATAGCGCCGGTCTTTCTTCTTCTGCTTCCATTGAAATGGTCACTGCTTATGCACTTTCTGTTATGATAAATGCGATTCAATTGTCAATGTGGGATTTGATAAAACTGTCGCAACGTTCCGAAAACCAATTTGTTGGTGTTCAATGCGGAATTATGGATCAATTTGCTGTCGGGATGGGTGCAAAAGATCATGCTTTGTTTTTAAATTGTCAAACCCTCGACTATAACCGGGTTCCCATGATTTTGAATGGTTTTAAATTCATTATTGCAAATACCAACAAACCCCGTGATTTGACCGATTCAAAATATAATGAGCGGGTAGCGGAGTGTCAGTTAGCAGTTTCCTGTTTATCCCAAATTATTTCTATCTCAAAGCTTGGGGAGATCAGTTATGTTCAGTTTTATAAAATGCAAGATGAAATCTCAGATCCATTGATTCGGAAGCGGGCTCGCCATGTGATATCTGAAAATCAACGGGTACTGAATTCAATGGCCTGTTTGAATCGTGGAGATATAAGTCAGTTCGGCGCTTTAATGAATGCCTCCCATGAATCATTACGTGATAATTATGAAGTTACAGGCTTTGAACTGGATACACTGGTCGAAGAAGCTCAGAAAATCAATGGTGTGATCGGTGCTCGTATGACTGGCGCTGGTTTTGGTGGTTGTACCGTAAACCTGGTTCGTGAAAGTGCAATTGAAGATTTTAAAAGTCATGTTGGTGCCGGATATCACGCAAAAACCGGTTTGAAAGCAGATTTTTATTTAGCCGAAATCTCCGACGGCGTAAAAGAAATTACTAACCATTCCTAATCCACTAACTTAATTTCTTATGAGCCACAAAAAAGAAAAAGAAAAAGAAAAAGATCCGGTCAGGGTAAAGGATCCGGAAGATGAGGGTAAAGATAAATTACCTCGTACTTTTTATGAAGAGGAGCTGGCGAAGTTACAGATCGAGCTCGTCCGGCTACAGGAGTGGATTAAATATAAAGGACTCCGGGTAGTGGTCTTGTTTGAAGGTCGTGATGCTGCTGGAAAAGGGGGTGCAATCAAACGAATTACCGAATCATTAAACCCCCGGGTTTGCAATGTCGTAGCTCTTGGTGTACCAACCGAAAAAGAGAAAACCCAGTGGTATTTTCAGCGTTATGTACCGCATCTTCCTGCCGCTGGCCAAATGGTGATTTTTGACCGGAGCTGGTATAATCGCGCAGGCGTTGAGCGGGTTATGGGCTTTTGCAACGAAGAAGATTATTGGGACTTTTTAAGGTCCTGTCCAAACTTTGAGAACATGCTTATCCGCTCCGGAATCATTTTAATCAAGTATTGGTTTTCTGTCAGTGATAAAGAACAGGAAAAACGTTTCCTTCAAAGGATTGAGGATCCCACACGGCGATGGAAAATCAGCCCGATGGATGTGAAGTCACGTACAAAATGGGTAGAATATTCCAAGGCGAAAGACGATATGTTCTCGTATACCGACACCAAACAATCCCCATGGTACGTAGTGGAAGCCGATGATAAACGAAGAGCCCGGCTGAATTGTATCAGCCACCTGCTAAGCATTATTCCGTATGATGATGTCCCTCGTGAAACAATTGTCTTACCTCCCCTCGAAAAGGATAAAGCATACGTACGCCCTCCCATGGGTGAACAAACATTTGTCCCCAACAAATATTAGCTGGATCAGAAAAAAATTATTTGATCACTGAAAACCTGTAAACGGTTTGTTCCGAAAATTTTTCACCTGGATTTAAAATGGTATTTGGAAACTCATGATGATTTGGAGAGTCAGGATAATGCTGCGTTTCCAAGCAAAATCCGAAATGCTTTTCATATAGCTTTCCCTCTTTCCCCCGGAGGGTTCCATCCAGAAAATTACCTGTATAAAATTGAACTCCAGGCTGGGTCGTGAGCAATTCTAATTGCCGTCCCGTTTCCGGATCATAAACTTGAGCGGCCATCTCTAAATTTCTGCCTTTTTTTGTCAGGATATAATTGTGATCATATCCGCCACTTACCTGTTCTATTCTCGAACCAATTGGTTCTGAGGCATTAAAATCCATACAAGTATGGGTAACAGGAAGTATTTTTCCTGTCGGAATTAATTCCCCATCAACCGGAGTATACTGGTCAGCATATAAAGTAAGTATGTGATTTAAAACATCCCGGTTTGCTCCATTCAAATTAAAATAGGAATGATTACAAAGATTGACTGGTGTAGGTTTATCAGAGGTTGCTTCAAAGAGCGCAGAGAATTCGTTATTATTGTTCAGAGTGTAAGTCACTTTCACATTTAAATTTCCAGGGTAACCTTCTTCACCATCGCGACTGAGATATGTTAGAACAAGACCAACCATTGTAGAATCACCAATCTCCTTTGCCTGCCAAATCATCTTGTCAAATCCTTTAATTCCGCCATGCAAACTGTTCTTTCCATCGTTAACAGCCAATTGATAATGCTTTCTATCCAGTGTAAATTGTCCACGGGCGATTCGGTTGGCATAACGTCCAACAATTGCTCCAAAATAGGGGCATCCGTCAAGATATTGCTGCAAACTGTCGAATCCCAGAACGATATCTCCAGCTTTCCCATTTCTATCAGGAACAATGATAGACGTAATTATTGCCCCATAATTGGTTATCTTAACGATAATTCCATTACTATTGTGCAACGTGAACAAGGAAATTTCTTTATTATTTACAGTCCCAAAATGTGTTTTCATGATCGATATGTTTAATGAATCCTCCTTTTCATGATCTGATCCGGTAAGCTGAAATTTCACTGTATTATTGCACGAATCCATCATTTCCAAAAAGATCAGGGAAATAAAAACAAGAAAAAATTGTTTCATGACCAGAAGATTATAAATCATTACAAACCTACTCAAAATTGAAGAAACAAAATACATTATTGGTACTTTTACGGATGAAAAGTAATGTCATCCTTTGAGAACAAATCACTAGTGATCGTTACTCTGGCCAATGTCCCCTGGTTTCTTTTCCCGATTTTTCTTGTTTGGAAGATCTGGAAAAACGAATATCCTTTTTTTCGTGAATCTTAATGGATTGAATCAAGTTTTAATTTCAGGCCTGTTGTCAATTTCTGAAATTGAACCATGCTGGATTGAGCTACCGGAGTAGCTGGTGGTGAGACCAGTTTCAGCGGATCGGTGGGCTTTCCGTTTTGATAGACCCGAAAATCGAGATGAGCTCCTGTGGACAATCCACTACTACCGACAAAACCAATGATTTCACCTTGCTTGACCTGATTTCCAGGTTTGATGCCGGGAGCATAACCGGAAAGGTGAGCATAAGAAGTTGCAAATGAAGAATTATGACGGATCCCGATGTATCGTCCAAAGCCGCCATGCCACCCAACTTCCGTTACTCTGCCATCGCCAAGCGCAACTACCGGAGTGCCCCGGGGGGCAGAATAGTCTACTCCAAAATGAGGACGAAATATACGTAATATCGGGTGCATCCGGGCCTTTGAGAAACGTGAGGAAATCCTTGAAAACTTTAAAGGAGCTTTCAGAAATGTACGCTGTAGACTCTGCCCGTTTTCATCAAAATAACTACCGTTAACTCCCTGGTCAAAATAAAAAGCGTAATAATCTTTCCCACCACTCGTAAAAACAGAACCTAAAATCTTATCGATCCCGATCATCACTTTATCAACAAACAACTCTTCATAGATGACCTTGAAATGATCCCCCTTCTGTAACCCATAAAAATCAACATTCCAGGCATAAACATCCGAAAGCGCTAACCCCAGATTAATATCCAGACGATTTTCGATAAAACAATTCCAAAGCGAACTGGTAATTGTCCCCTGAGCCGATTTTATCAACCGGTTCACTCTTTTCTTGTCTTTGTAAACATTGAGTGAATCACGGAAATCATAAACCACAAAATCAATTTGGTTGATTTCATATACAAAATATAGGGTTTTATGCGCAGTATCCCTTGTGGTTATAAAAGCATACCGGTTACCGGTGTGCAGCTTCCTAACGTCAAAGATTTCCCGCGTCTCCTTCGCAATTTTATCGATAATCTGGCCCGATACTACTGGTGACAATATGTCAGAAAGATTCTCATTGTTCGCCACCGTTCCATAAGAAACTTGAAGGCTGTCGAGTTTTATTTTATAAACCATTCCGGAAGAAATTGGTTTTGATCTTATCGGAGGATTCTTTTTCAGGAGATCGGGAATCCAGAAGGCGATAAGTATTACGATAGTCATTACAACGATTAATGAAATAATGGAATATATTCTGAATGTCGGTTTGAGCATGAGTGAAAGATATGTTAATTGAAGATGAGATTGATTTTAACGATTTTCGGACAGTTATCTAATCTAAAAAAACAATATTGAGAATTGGTATGAGGTTTCCTGACTTCACAACGATTTTGTTCCTTTATGTTTTTTTTACGACTACAAAGATACCGTTTCATGGAAATATAAATTTATATTTGTTAGGTGAATTCGTTTCTTAAACCCACATTAACTCATGAATGATACATTTACATTAAGCTGGATTGATTATTCCATCATGATCGTGTATTTCGTTTTTGTCCTTGGTATTGGGTGGGCATTAAAACGTTACATGAAAACGGCCAATGCCTTTCTGGAAGCTGGTCGCGCCATGCCAGCCTGGGTGGCGGGATTGGCTTTTATCTCTACCAATCTAGGTGCCCTTGAAGTGATGGGAATGACTGGTTCAGGTGCAAAATACGGCATGTTGACCACCCATTTTTACTGGGTAGGGGCTATTCCAGCCATGGTATTTCTGGCTTTGTTTATGATGCCTTTTTATTACGGATCCAAGGCACGGTCAGTACCAGAATATCTAAAATTACGCTTTGATGAAAAAACCCGGGGTTTGAATGCCATTCTTTTTGCCGTGATGACCATTCTTGCTTCTGGTATCTCCATGTATGCGCTTGCCATTCTGATGGAAAGGGTGTTGGGATGGAATTTTCATCTGAGCCTGGTCCTTTCGGCAGCCATTGTCCTTGGATATACATATCTTGGAGGCTTGTCATCTGCCATTTATAACGAAGTTCTGCAATTCTTCATTATCGTGATCGGATTGTTGCCCATCGTTTTTCTTAGTCTGCAGGATTTAGGGGGCTGGTCAGGAATGAAAGAACAATTGGCCCCCATCGTTTCTGCTAAGGGATTTGCTCCGGATACCTGGACTACCACCTGGAAATATACCGGTTCAGCTACCGCCAATCCTATGGGTGTTGAATGGTATGGCATCTTTTTCGGATTGGGATTTGTTCTTTCTTTCGGATATTGGTGTACCAACTTCCTGATCGTACAACGTGCCATGTCGGCCAAATCACCGACCGCTGCCCGAAACACCCCTTTGATTGGTGCCATCCCAAAGATGTTTATCCCTTTTTTAATTGTTGTCCCCGGTATTGCAGCCCTGGTACTGTTGAACAAACCAGGATCCGGATTTATTTTGCCTGAAATATCACCGGGTCATTATAATTATGACTATACCATTATTGCCTTACTGAAACAATACCTTCCTGCAGGTGTTCTCGGTCTCGGAATTACGGCACTTTTGGCTTCTTTCATGTCGGGTATGGCGGGTAACGTTTCGGCCTTCAACACTGTATGGACTTACGACATCTATCAAAGCTATATCCGTCCAACAACCGGAAATAAGGAGTCCGATGAAAAGCACTATCTCACCGTCGGACGGTTGGCAACAATTTTCGGAGTGGTTGTCAGCATTGCCGCCGCGTATTTAGCCAGTTTATTCGGGAATATCATGGACTTTCTCCAGACTATTTTCTCCATGATCAATGCCCCTTTATTCGCTGTGATCATTTTGGGGATGTTTTGGAAACGGACAACAGGTCATGCAGCCTTTACCGGCTTGCTATCAGGATTCCTTGTTGCCTTGCTGCACCATGGGGTCACTTCTCCTTTGGGTGCCACTACTTTAGTTAAAGGAGGATGGATTTGTCACCTATACACCTATCCTGTTGAAATGGCTCAGAATTTCTGGACTGCAATCTTTGCATGGTGTACCGCCACCATTGTAACCATAGTCATTTCGTTGGTTACAAAACAACTGAAATCCGACGATGACCTTAAAGGGCTGGTTTATTCACTTACTCCGAAATTCAAGGAAGAGAATGTTCCCTGGTATTCCAGATCAACTACCCTGGCTATCATTGTACTCACCATTGCTACCATCTTAACCATATTATTCTGGTAAAACACATCAATATGTTGCTACGTCACACTGTTACCACAACATCTTTTTTACAAAAAATCAAACGAAATGGGCATTGACATAAAATTTCCAATCGGACTAATGTTCAGTATTTTTGGGATACTGCTTACCTTTTACGGTTTGTTCACATATAACGATACGGCATTTTACAGCCGATCCCTTGGAATCAATGTAAATCTCTGGTCGGGACTCGGAATGACCGTCTTTGGGTTCTTTATGCTTTTCTTAGCGTTCCGGACATATAAATCCAAAAAATCATGATATGAACCATATTCAGCGGGCTTTTTTGAAGACCCCCATCGGATTCCTGGAGATTACAGGTTCTGAACAGGGTATACAAAGTCTCAATTTCCTCAACTTCCGGGTTCGCATTCATCGGGTACCTTCTAATCTTAAATCCTGCATTGAACAATTAGAAGAATATTTTGAGGGATCCCGGCAGGCTTTTTCAATGACTCTGGATCTTGAAGGATCACCTTTTCGGCTCAAAGTCTGGCAGGAATTGTTGAAAATACCTTATGGGACAACTATTTCCTATCTGGAATTAGCCCGTCGCATCGGGAATATCAAAGCATTACGTGCTGTAGGAGGTGCCAATAGGAACAATCCCGTATCTATCCTTATTCCTTGCCACCGGGTTGTTGGTTTTAATGGAAAACTTGTTGGATATGCCGGAGGTCTCTGGCGAAAAAAATGGTTGCTTGAACATGAACATGCTTTTGCCCAGCGTGACCTTTTTTATGAACGGGTTTAATGAAACAGCCTTTCTAATTCTTCAGGATCCATGCATCTTTGTACTTCTTCTTTACCTCTTTCAGCTTGTGCTGAGCCTCAGTTTTATCCTGAAAGGTAAAAACCGACACCCTGCATTTTTCATCTTTTTCAATGATTTTTGCCTGTGAGTACCCTTCTATTATAAGTTTGGCAACGAGTTGGTCTGCGATCTTTTTCGTAAGGTTTGTCCTGACTATAATCTCGTAGTTGATTGGCAATTTGGGGATGGAATCATTGATTTTTAGGTCTTTTTTTTCTGCCGGATCCAGAACCGGAACCAGGTTAGCCACACCACAAACTACGGGTTTCCCTTCTGCATCAGAAACCTCACCAAACCAAGCACAAGCATAATTTTCATACAAGGATATCCCGATGGCATTCCATTTTTTTCCCAACCATTTTCCACTATTGGTTAAAAAGCTATTAAAATAGGGTTCCGTTTTCCATACCTTCAGCACCGTGTCTATTTCAACCGGGTTGTTCTCCCAATATACAATCTCATAACCTTTTCCCGGATAAGTAGTCAATTCTCTTGGTTTATCCCATACCGAACTCTTTTTACTTTCATCCCCGGGATAACAAAAAGGTTTCCAAGAACCCTTATCGGACCATGAATGAGAATTACACTCCCCCTGGTCGGGATGATGAAAAAAAAGATCTTTCATGTGAAGGGAAGCTACATAACATAACGATTTCGAAAGAGGAAGAGGAGCAAGGTTTTGCTTTTTCCGGTAAAGATTCACAAGCTCGTATAATTTTTGTTCTGCTGCACTGATACAAAACTCCTGAGGAACCGACTTCCCTTGTTTTATCAATCCCTGTGCGCCTAATGAAGTCAGGGTAATGCCTGACATTTTTAAAACACAAAGAAAAAGAAAAGCGATACCGATGTTTTTCATATTACTGAATTACTGAAATTTAAGACCATCTAACCCTACATGAAACCCGTTGGAATTTGTATCCTTCCCATTAATAACAAACCGTATATCAACCGACGACTTTACTCCTGAAAGATTGGAAGAATCAGAGATGATGACCTTGCCATTTGGGAGAATAAATGGGCTGTAACCATTAATTTCACCTGCTTTTTGATTCCCGATAAAAACATCGGCATTCCCATATTCCGGCCCTTTTGTATAATAAATAATTACTTGTTTGAATCCTTCTTTTATTCCATTGACAGACAGAGTAAAAGAAGATTTGTTGTAAGATTCAATAAGTAGCTGTTTGTTTCCTCCCCAATCAGGTCCATATTCCGACATATCCATTATTCTTGATTTCAGTCCTTCCAGGTTAAATTTCAGCTTTTCTGCTTCGATCATCCGGGCAGGCTTGACGACCCTCAGGGGGATACGCTGTCCGGCCGGAGGGAAAGGAGGAAATGGCTGGTGTGGTTCCAACTGATACCAGAATACAGTAGAACTATAATCTGCAATCTCACTGTTATTATGACCATGTTCAATGGTAAACTTAATGTTTTTTCGGAAGGGAATCGGGTCTAAAACAAAGAAACGATAAGCGGAAATCCGGCCCAAAGAATCGTTCTTTTCTGTCAGACCATTTAACGGACCTGAATATTGACCATTTCTGAAATTTAACCCACCAGAGAAAAAATCATCGGTCCCAGTACCGTGAATAGAAGGTCTTTTTTCACCATCCACATATACCATTTCATCCCCTTCTAAAAACCTCATACTCCCATCATAAGACTGAATATTCAGGTTTACTCCAACAATATGTCCTTTCCCAACTGCCTTCAGTAGCATGTAATTGGTATCATAATCGGTCCGGATACTCCGATTCCATTGAGCATGCAAATAACCAACTTCCGGATCAAGAGCTCCTTCAAACTTCTGGTAATCTACCTGAAAAAACAAGTTATTTACTATTAATCGGGTTTGGTTCACAATTTCTATTCTGGCATTTTTTTCAAAGGGCATTGGTAAATAGCAAAAATACCCTCCATTTGACATTCCCATGAACTGAGAAATATGATTCTGGTATTTAAATCCAGAACCAAAAAAATCACCCAGCGGAACTTCAACTGAAGGACGGGCTTCATCATCCCAAAAAATACGAACTACAATCCTGCGTAAGAAAAACGGATCTTTCGAATCGATCGACATCCAGAACCTGGTAATCATTCCGGGACCTTCTACATTAAAAATCGTGGCGTTTTTTCCCGCTGGAATGATGATATAATCCTTATTCCCCCCAGTCTGATCATAACTTGAAATCTGGATCATCTTACAGTTTTTCAGATAGGGCAGGGCAGCAGGACTAAGCAATCGTTGAATGTCCATACGATTTCCCGTATTGCAGGAAATCAAAAAGATCATAAAAAACATTGACAACAAAGTATAGCCTGAAAATCTTTTCATAATGGTAACATTCATCTGGCAAATGTACTATTTCTTATTTTCTTCAATCAGCAATTTTGAAATGATTGCATCCCAAATATAATTTGAGGGACAATTTAAATTCTCATTGTCGGGACTGTAAGATTCCCAGTAATTATGATTTTTGGATAATTGAATGGTCACCGCATCCATCATTTTTCCAGCCAGTTGATGAGCAATATCCTCATAACCATACTTACGAAGTCCGTCATATACCATATAATCCCAAAGCAACCATACCGGGCCATTCCATTTACAACAATAATCCACATTGGGATTATACCATGGATCCTGAGCCGAAAGGGTAGGTACCCCGTACCTGCGCCAGAATTTAGTAGTATCGGTAAGTGATCGAATCAGTCGTTCAGCCCGGTACCTAGGTGCTACTTCTGCCCATAATGCCAAAAAACAGATAATCTCCTGCCGTTTCAAATCACGGGTCATGAACTGAAAGGTATGGTCTTTTTTGTTGACAGAATAATAAAATCCTGTGGTTTCATCCCACATCCGCTCATTGACCAATCTGGCAGTCATTTCAGCCAGTTCCTTCCATTTGCACGATTCCGTTTCCTTTCCAAGAATCAAGGCCATTCTGGCAAGGCTTCGTTCTTCCCTGATCACCATCAAGGTCAGATCCAAACACTCCAGCTCATCGGAAATGTCTTCCTTATCAACATCCAGATAGCGTTCAGCCGAAACCTGGAATACCGCATTATACCAATCTCTAACATTTTCTATGATCCCATTCGGCCCCCATTCAAAGGTGCCGTCGTGATCGGTATCCCTGTTTTGAATCAGCCACTCCACATATTTTACGCCGGAAGAATAAGCATCCTTCAGAAATTGTTTATCCTTACTCACTTCATAGATTTCCAGATTGATCCAACTGAAAAATGGAGCCGATGTGGTTGACATATTCTTATGAGGATAATCTTGTATCCCCCTGGGACCATGTCGATAGGCAATCAATCCGTCGTCGCGTTGTTGCTCCATATATACCCGTTGGGAACCCTGGGCCGAAGCAGGGTCCATATATGCGTAGGCCATCATGCTAAGCGACTCGTGCATTACCTGATGTCCGTGTCCCCATCCCCATAAAGGATTCCGCGAAAAAACATAAAAATTGTACTTTGTTTTTCCGGTAGGTGGATACATACATCCCCGAGCCAGGTTAAAGGCGCTTAGGTAGGCAATCTTTTCCGATGGTTTCTTAAAATTGATCCGTGGAATTTTTGAATAAAGGATGAGATCATCATCGTAATAGGTTTTTAGCATGAAATTCCGGACAGAATCCACGACATTCATCAACTTCCCGGGCTCTTCTTCCTGATTCTGAACTCCGCGAAGGTATCTGAAATTGACCCGCTCTCCAGGTTTCAACCGTTTCTTTAAATTCAAAGCAATAAAATCAACATATCCAGATGATTCCATATTTAACGAATCACCCCGTTTATCGGAATAGAAATCGGTTTTGATATGGTTGTAAAAATCCTCCATGGTCCCATGATAACCACCATGGGATGCAGTTTTCACATTGGCTGTAAAAAAATCACTCATCCGGGTCGGATAACCATATTCTGTTTTCAGACTGCTGATCAGACGATACGGATTTTCATAGCGGTAAGTGATATATCCATCGTTCGGTTCATCATATTTCACCATTTTCAATGAATCATTACTGGTTTCGAGTACAGGATAAACAGCTACCTCATGAATCGTCGTACTGGTATTTCTGATCTCCATGTTTACCAATGCAATGGAAGAACTATATACAAAGAAAGTCTCTCTTACTTTTATCCCGTTAAAAGGTTCATATTCCAGAATGGCCATATCGGGAAACGAAAATTTTACCACCGGTTTCACCAGGTATTCTCCGATATTCGGAATTACAACCCCGTCCACTTTCCAAACACAGAACATCGTCCCGGCTTGGTCGGACGAATAGCTTACCGGTTTGCAATCAGAGTAGTAATCCATTTTGTATGCCTTGTCGCAATATAGTTGCGATCGGGCCATAGCCGCTGCATAAGTGGTATAAAGCGGATCGTTGGCCTTTGCGTTGATCCGCAAATAATCTTCGATGGGCTTGAACTGTTGGGCAAGAGAAATTTGAATTAACAGTGGAAACAGGAGCAAAAGAAATATTCTCTTCATGGAGAAAATTGATATGGTTCAATCGTGGGTAAATTTAAGAAAACTATATGGAGTCATGCATAGAGGTGGCTTAATTTTTATATTTTAGCTGACTGAATTTCACCTAAAAAAAGTAACGATGGCACTTCTAAATTTAATCGAAAAAGATCAGGCAACAGGCCGAGTTGCAGAAATTTATGAAACCATGATCAAAAACATGGGTTTCATTCCGAATGCATTTAAGGTTTTCAGCCCCAGCGCTCATGTACTCGACACACAATTTAACAATCTGGGTTATTATATGCGACATAAGACCCTTGGTGGAAAATTGCTAGCTTTTATCCGGATGCTGGTTTCCGAGAATGAAAAATGTAAATACTGTGTAGGAATGAACGCCGGAATTTTATTCCAATATGGCGTTTTACCCGATATAATTGAACAGATTAAACAAGATCCATCAAAAGCACCATTGGAAGAAAAAGAATTGGCCATGCTGCTTTTTGTTCTTCGTGTGGTGAAAGACTCCAATTCAATTAAACAGAAAGATGTAGATAAGCTCCGGAACCTTGGCTGGACTGATACGGAAATACTTGAAGCTACTTACCATGGCACTACCCAGGTAGGGGTTGACAAAATCTTTAATGCATTCCAGATCGAAACGGATTAGTAATTGTACCAATGCTTTGTCGGTTCCCGATGGCGTGGATGACCAGAAAAGGGTGGCATACTTTCATTTGATTAAGTCATCTAACGTGGGAACCATGGGTACCCCAAGTTTGTTTAATCGTGCTTTGCTGTGATGCCCGTTGGTAACGAGAACACAGTCGATGCCCAGTTCACCTGCAACTTCAGCATCATGCCGGGTATCACCAATAAAGAGAATGTTCTCTTTCGGCGCTTTGATCTTTGAGATAAGAAGTAAACCAGTCTCCGATTTCCCATGTGCGTAATGATCATCCAGTCCGCAGATATCTTCAAAATACCCGAAAACGCCCAGCGACTTTGTCTCAGAGATCAATTCATTGTGTTCCCTGGCAGATAAAATATATTGAGTATATCCTTTGGACTTAAAAAAGGATAACACGGCTGGGACCTCCGGAAACAAACTGAATTCCTTGTATCTTAGATTATATCGCCGGATATAGTCCATTCCCACTACATCGAATGGAACCTGATTAAAATCATATCCCAGTTTTTCATAATAATCCTTTACCGGAAAATCGAATACCTGTTGATATTCCTCAATGGTCCGCAAAGGCAAACCATATTCTTTTAACATGCCATTCATCACATCAACACAAAGCCAAACATCATCAAGTAAAGTGCCATTCCAATCCCAGATAAGGTGGGTATATTTCTTAACATCGATCATCATTATTCAGTAATTTAGCCGTTCAAAATTAGCTAAAAAAACATCCTGTGGAACATCTCGATAATTGTACCTATTGCCCACATAATTGTCATGTAAACAGGCATAATGAAAGAAAAGGGTTTTGTAAAACTGACGACTCGTTCAACATTGCTTCCATCTGCATTCATACCGGAGAAGAACCACCCATAAGCGGTCCCAAGGGTATATGCAATGTTTTTTTTACCAACTGCAATCTTCAATGTATCTATTGCCAGAATTATCAGATCAGCGACAACACCATCGACCGAAGCCACACAAAAATGACACTTCCCGATGTGGTTTCCCGGATTACAAGTTTACTCAACCAGGAGATCACCCATGTCGGGTTTGTATCTCCGTCCCATTGTATTCCACAAATGAAAGCCATCATCAAGGAGATCAATAACCAGGGATATCATCCGGTTTGGGTATATAATACCAATGGTTATGATAAAGTGGAAACGCTGAAAAGTCTTGAAGGGATTATCGATGTTTACCTTCCTGATTTGAAGTACCTTGAATCGAATCTTTCTGCTGAATATTCGCGGGTTCCAAATTATCCTGAAGTGGCTGCCAAAGCGCTGAAAGAGATGTTCCGGCAAAAGGGATCATCCCTGATCCTTGATGATGAAGATAAAGCTATTTCTGGGATCATTGTGCGTCATCTGGTATTACCAGGATACACTGAAAACAGCTTGAATGTTATCCGGTTCCTGGCAACTGAATTATCGCCGAAAATTCATGTCTCACTCATGTCGCAATATTTCCCGACCCCAAAAGTCTGCCATCATCCTTTCCTTGGATCCAGGCTGGATAAAACCGAATTCGAAAAAGTTGTGAAGGAGATGGAAAAATTGGGTATAGACAATGGCTGGATACAGGAATTTGAAAGCAGTGATCTTTACCAGCCTGATTTCAAAAAAGATCATCCTTTCGAACAAAAATGACCATTCATCGTTTAATTTTCCTAAGTCAAAGAATTTTTTTGCCCCATTCAAACTCTATTCCTAATTTTGTCATTAAAATATTTCACTTTTAACTTTTCACTAAATCCTATACTTTTCATGAAAAAATCATTCTCTCTTCTGTTAACCTTTCTGTTTCTGGCTGGTAGCGTTGTTTTTGCCCAGAACAAAGAAAAAAAATCAGACTCCGGGTATATTTTTACAGTAGTTAAACAACTTCCGGCAACCTCCATCAAAAATCAGTTTCGCTCAAGCACCTGTTGGAGCTATTCAACCATTTCGTTTTTGGAATCAGAGCTTCTTCGCATGGGGAAAGACACCTTTGATCTTTCCGATATGTTTCCCGTACACAAGGCCTATCCTGAAAAAGCCATCATGTATGTCCGTTTCAATGGAAAACACAATTTTGGTCCCGGCGGCGCGGCGCATGATGTAATCAGCATGATGAAAAAGTATGGAATGACTCCCGAATCGGCTTATTCCGGTAATGTGATCGGTGAGGTGAACCCGGTTCATGGAGAAATGGATGCCGTATTGATTGCAGATGTTGATGCCGTGATAAAAAATCCAAATAAAAAACTAACCCCTGTATGGTTGAAAGGATTTAATGGTTTGGTGGATGCTTACCTTGGTCAAATTCCTGAGAAATTCAATTATAAGGGAAAAGAATATACCCCAAAATCTTTTGGCGATATGCTCGGACTGAACCTCGATGATTATGTGGAAATTACATCTTATAACCATCATCCGTTCTATTCGAAATTTGTCATCGAAATTCCGGATAACTGGGAAATGGGAGAGGTTTATAATGTTCCCCTGGAAGATTTGATCCGGATTATCGACAATTCTATTATGAATGGTTATACAGTAGCCTGGGGAGCTGATGTCAGTGAAAAAGGATTCGCATGGAAAAAAGGGGTGGCCATTGTTCCCGATAAAAATGCTCCTGAAATTTCCGGTACCGATAAAGACCGTTGGACAAAGATGAGCGACACCGAGAAGGAGAAGTTGTTGTTTACTTTCGACAAACCGGTCCCCGAAAAGAACATTACCCAAGAGATGAGGCAAACCGAATTCGATAACTATCAAACTACCGACGATCATGGTCTTCATCTTACCGGAATTGCAAAAGATCAGAATGGCAATAAATACTATATTGTTAAAAATTCCTGGGGAACTGAAAATAGCCCTTACAACGGATACATTTATGTTTCCGAACCATATATAAAGCTGAAAACCATGGACTTGATGGTTAACAAAAATTCTATTCCAGCTGATATCCGAAAAAAATTAGGTATTAATTAATCCAGGTTCCCTTTTTTGTTGGGTAGGCCAAAGCCAGTTCAAGTAGATTAAGGTACTCCTTGCGGGGTGTTAATTTGGCTCCTAAGTTCATAAGGTGGTTTGTTTCAACCTGACAATCAACGAACTGGAATTTATTTTGTCGGCAAAATTTAATCAGGTAATAAAAAGCCACTTTGGATGCATTACTTATGGTGAAAAACATACTTTCACCGAAAAAAGCAGCGCCTAAGGATACTCCATAAAGTCCCCCAACGAGTTTATCCTGATAGAAGGTTTCAACGGAATGAGCAATACCATGATGATGGATGGCCAGGTATCCTTCGATAAATTCATCGCTAATCCAGGTTCCTTCCTGTTCAGGACGTTCAACCTGTGCGCATTTCCGGATGACCTGTTCAAAAACCGTATCAAACTTTACTTTGAATTGACCAGACTTGATAGTTCGTTCCAGCGATCGGGAACATTTAAAATTCTCCGGAAATAGCACGAGCCGTGGATCCGGCGAATACCAATAAACATCCTCCTCTTCCTTAAACCAGGGAAAAATACCATGGGAATAAGCCTGAAGCAATCTTTCAGCCGACAAATCTCCGCCAATAGCAACCAATCCATCTGGTTCTGCTTCATCCACCGGTGGAAACACGGGTTCTTCAGGTAAAAGATAAACAGTCATTGCAATTATTGATTGTAGATATTAAGGTTTTGCATTTTTCGAACATCCTCATCCTTCATGTCGCGATCTGTCTTGAGCGAAGCAACTCGGCTTCACAGTGAATCTAAAGCATATATAATTCTGCGGCAAGCCTGATCTATTTCATCCGGAGTGATCGTAAGGGGAGGAGCAATCCTAAAAGTAGCTGGTTTGAACATATACCAGTCGATGACTATTCCCTCTTGAAGACATGCTTTCATGAAAAGTTCACGTTTCGCAGGATCTGCTAGATCAATACCGAATGCCAAGCCGGCACGACGAATCTCTCCAAGAGCGCGATGACCGGTAAGTGTTTCCTGGATCTTTCGGCCTTTTTCTTCAGCAGCAGGAATAAGGTTGTCGGAAAGTAACACATCCAGGCCGGCCAAAGCCGCTGCACAACTCACCGGATGCCCACCAAACGTAGTAATATGACCTAATTCCGGATTGAATGCCAGAGTATCCATGATCTCTTTTGAAGCAATGAATGCACCCAAAGGCATCCCTGCTCCAAGTGCTTTGGCAAGAACTAAAATGTCAGGGACAAAATCATAATGTTCAAAACTAAATAGTTTGCTCGTCCTTCCCATGCCCATCTGAACATCATCCACAATGATCAGAGTGCCATTTTGAGCACATTTGTTTTTTAATTGGTATAGATAATTTTTCTCAATAGGAATGATCCCAGCCTCGGCCTGTACAAGTTCAATTACGACACATGCTGTACGAGATGATATTTTCTCAAGATGACGAGTGTTATTATACTTAATTATACTGACATCGGGGAGGAGCGGACGAAATGCGTTTTTCAAGGTTTCATTACCCAGAATGCTCAAAGCACCATGTGTACTTCCATGATAGGCATTAACAAAAGAGACGATCTCCGTACGTCCGGTATATCGTTTGGCAAGTTTCAGCGCCCCTTCAATGGCCTCACTTCCGGAATTAACAAAATAGGTAGAATTGAGCTTTTCCGGAAGCAAGCTGGCTAATTTCTGAGCTAGTTTTACCTGCGGAGTTTGAATATACTCACCGTATACATTCAGGTGCAGATATTGGTCGATTTGCTCACGGATGGCTTCGAGTACCTTGGGATGACGATTGCCAATGTTGGACACCGTGATCCCCGAGACCATATCAAAATATTTTTTCCCTTCCCGGTCAAAAAGATAAAGGCCTTCGGCTTTTACTATTTCCAGGCCGACAGGAGTGAAGGAGGGCAATCCAAGATATCTGTAAAATAATTCCCGGTTAGTCATAGTTATTTTATTGCACGAAGATACTAAAGGTTTTTAACCCAAATTTTATAATTTCGCCATTTCACTAATAGGTTATTATTTGTATGAAAGATAAAGTCATCATCATCACAGGTGCTTCCTCCGGAATCGGAAAAGCGCTGGCGTTGGAATGTGCAAGACAGGGAGCTCGTTTGGCATTGGCTTCACGTTCACCGATTAAGCATCAGGAACTTCTGCCATTTTCTGAAAATATTTTATACATTCCAACAGATGTCACCCGGGAAGAAGATTGCAAAGTTTTGATTGAAAAAACCATTGAGCGGTTCGGTCATCTTGATATTCTGTTCAACAATGCGGGAATTTCAATGCGTGCGTTGTTTATCGAATTGGATCTTCAGGTAATCCGTCGCTTGATGGATACCAATTTTTGGGGAACGGTTTATTGTACAAAGTACGCTTTGCCTTATCTGCTTCAATCAAAGGGATCACTTGTTGGAGTTTCATCCATTGCCGGCTATAAGGGGTTACCGGGCCGGACAGGTTATTCTGCCTCAAAGTTCGCCATGCAGGGATTTCTTGAAGTCATCCGGATCGAAAATATCAAAAAAGGGTTGCATGTCCTCATTGCCTGTCCGGGATTCACATCCTCCAATATCCGAAATGTAGCATTATCGAAAGATGGAACAACACAAGGAGAAACTCCATTGGACGAAAGTAAACTCATGCCTGCCGGAACCGTTGCAAAACATATCATTTCGGGTGTAAAACGAAGAAAAGATCGGATTATCCTTACAACCGAGGGAAAATTGACCGTCCTTCTGAATAAATTTTTCCCTAAAATGATGGATAAAATTGTGTACAACCACATGGCCAAAGAGCCCAACTCTCCGTTCAAATAAATCGTATTGCTCTTCAACGCCACCTAACGATTTCTCGGATGGAACTGTATAATTGCACTCCTGAGGTATTCTCTATCCAGATGGGTATATATCTCGGTTGTGGTGATAGATTCATGCCCAAGCATCTCCTGAACTGCCCGTAAATCAGCGCCTCCCTCAACCAAATGAGTGGCAAAGGAGTGGCGAAAAGTATGCGGACTTATCCTCTTTTTCAATCCAGCAACAACAGCAAGTTTTTTGATGATGGTAAATACCATCACCCGCGTTAGTCCATGTCCTAACCTGTTAAGAAATAAAACATCTTCCTGGCCTTTTTGTACTTCAACATGACTTCGAATGGTAGAAAGATAATAGGTAATTTCCTTTTGTGCGACACTTCCTATAGGAACCAGTCGCTCTTTGTCGCCCTTTCCGGTCACTTTAATAAAACCTGAATGGAACGACAGGTTGGATATTTTCAAATTGATCAGTTCGGAAACACGAAGTCCACATCCGTAAAGAGTTTCCAGCATCGCTTTATTGCGTTTGCCTTCCGGGGTGCTGAGATCAATTCGGTCGATCAGTTGATTGATCTCATCCACACTCAGAATAACCGGCAATTTCCTTCCTGGCTTAGGTGAATCCAACAATTCTGTGGGATCTTTCCGTACTACATCTTCAAGTAGCAAGTACCTGTAAAATGCTTTCAACCCTGAAATTATCCTTGCCTGACTGCGTGAGGTCATACCCAACTCCGTAATCCATCTTAAAAATCCCTGCAAATGTGATAGTTCAATCTTTGTTGGACCTTCCGAAAATCCGATAGTTTCAAGATATTGTGTTAATTTCACAACATCATGCAAATAAGCCTCAACCGAATTTTCCGAGAGCGACTTTTCCAACTGCAAATGGCCTTTAAATCCTTGAAGATAGGAGTTCCAAATTGACATCATCTGAAAATGAACAAACTATAACAAAACCAATTCGGAAATAAAAGTAGGAAAATATTTTTGTTTTTTAGGCGAATTAGTTTAATTTTGCAGTCCCGAAAAACAAAGTAATAAGATGGCAAAAAAGAGCAAAGACCAGCGGATACAGGTAATCCTGGAATGTACCGAACAAAAAACAAGTGGTATTCCTGGTATTTCGAGGTATATTACTACGAAAAACAAGAAAAATACCCCTGAAAGGATTGAACTAAAAAAGTACAACTCCTACCTTAAAAAAGTGACTGTTCACAAAGAAATTAAATAATTTAAGATATGGCAAAGAAAGTAGTTGCTTCATTTAAAGCTACCTCCGGTAAAGATTTCACAAAAGTAATCCGGATGGTAAAATCTAAGAAATCAAGCGCTTTTGTTTTTAAAGAAACTATCGTACCCAACGACATGATTAAAGATTTCCTATCAACCAAGGAAAACTAGTTTATCATTGATACTTTATGAAAAGCTTTTTTCCAAGGAAGAAAGCTTTTTTTTATATATCAGAAGTTGCTTATGGGCCTTTTCAATATTTTTTCCAGAGATAGAAAAGAAAGGTTGGATCAGGGTCTTCAAAAGACCAAATCCAATATCTTTTCACGTATTTCTAAAGCCATTGTCGGAAAATCCACCATCGACGATGAAGTTCTCGATAATCTGGAAGAAATTCTCGTCACCTCCGATGTGGGAGTAGAAACGACCCTCAGGATCATCGACCGTATTCAGAAGCGGGCTGCTTCAGATAAATACCTTGGAACTTCTGAATTAAATAATCTCCTGAAAGAAGAGATTGCCGCATTATTACAGGAAAACAACATTCATGATGCTGATGGATTTTCACTCCCCGCATCTCAACCTCCTTATGTAATCATGGTGGTAGGAGTGAACGGAGTTGGAAAAACTACCACCATTGGAAAATTGGCATATCAGTTTAAAAAATCCGGTAAATCTGTTTTATTGGGCGCTGCAGATACTTTCCGTGCCGCTGCCGTAGAACAACTTACCATCTGGGCTCAACGTGTCGGTGTCCCGATAATCGACCAAGGTATGGGAGCCGATCCTGCCTCAGTTGCTTACGATACCGTAAAATCAGCCATGGCAAAAAATATCGATGTGGTAATTATCGATACCGCAGGCCGGCTTCATAATAAAATAAACCTGATGAACGAACTTTCCAAAATCCGAAAAGTAATCCAGAAGCTAATACCGGAAGCACCTCATGAGGTACTCCTTATCCTTGATGCCTCAACAGGCCAGAATGCTTTTGAACAAGCCAAGCAATTTACTGCCGCTACCGAAGTCAATGCTCTTGCCCTGACAAAGTTAGATGGAACAGCCAAGGGCGGCGTTGTTATCGGAATCTCCGACCAATTTAAAATTCCGGTGAAATATATTGGGGTTGGAGAAGGTATTGAAGATCTCCAGGTTTTTAACCGCTTTGAATTCGTCGATAGTCTTTTTACTTAATACTCTTTCCTCTTGAAAACTAAAACCAAACCCCATAAAATCGGCTTGGTTTCGCTCGGTTGTGCAAAAAATCTGGTGGATTCTGAAAAATTAATGTACCAATTGGAGGCCAATCACTTTGAATTGGTTTTCGACCCGGTTGACACCTGCGAAATCGATACAGCCATCATCAATACTTGCGGTTTTATTAATGATGCCAAGCAGGAATCCATTGATACCATCCTCCAATTTGTCGCTGCCAAAAATAATCATCAAATTGAAAATCTTTATGTAATGGGTTGCCTTTCTGAAAGGTATAAAACAAAATTACAAGAGGTAATTCCAGAAGTCGATGCTTTTTTTGGGGTCAACGAGTTCAGTAAGATCATCCACCACCTTGGAGGAACATATAGAACAAAACTTTTAGGGGAACGAAAATTGACTACGCCTTCTCATTATGCCTATCTTAAAATTGCTGAGGGATGCGATCGTCAATGTGCCTTCTGCGCCATCCCCGCCATCCGGGGACCTCATATCAGCCGCCCGTTTGAAGAGATTATCTGGGAAGCGAAAACGCTCGTAAACCAGGGTGTTCGTGAAATCAACCTCATCTCGCAGGATACTACATATTATGGTATTGATCGTTACCAGAAACGGAGGATTCCTGAACTAATGGAAACTCTGGCTAAAATCCCCAACCTTGAATGGATTCGGTTACATTATACGTATCCCACCGGTTTCCCGGATGAACTTCTCCAGGTTATCAATGCCTACCCCAATATCTGCAAGTATATCGATATCCCTTTACAACATATCAACAACCGGATTCTTCGGTCAATGAAACGGGGAACAACTTCTTCAAAAACAAGGAAATTGCTGGATTCTATCCGGAATAAAATTCCTGAAATTGCTATTCGTACCACCCTTATCGTAGGTTTCCCGGGAGAAACTGATAAGGACTTCAGAGAATTAATAGAATAGGTATAGGCGCTTAGGCATCCCGTTTTTTGATACCTTTGAGCCATGGGAACAAGAGAAATTTTCAGCGGTGTGAACTCAATCAAATTTAATCAGCGGTTTAAAACAGATGAAGATTGTTA
>JALNWG010000015.1 GCA_023231005.1 Bacteroidales bacterium
GAATTCTTCGTTGGAAAGCCATACTAAATCATAATTGATGCCATTAATCATTGTCACTTAACAAACCTGGCTTCCGCCACCCCTTCATTCATGAATACCAACCTCGCAAAGTACATTCCTCTATGCCATTTGGAAGTGTTGATATGAACGATGGTTTGCTGTTTTGGGATCTCCTGCGAAGACATCAGTTTTCCGGTTAAATCAAAAATATCGAGCCGGGTTAAGTTCCATTGAAAGTAGGTGGTAGTGGAGGTAATCGTGCTGTTATGGTTTTGCCTGACGATGTATTGTGGCATTTCAATGGTAACCTGTTCAGTTGCCGGGTTGGGATAAATATGCAATTTTGTTTTCTCAGGATTTTTTTCCGGTTCATCTAACCCCACAACCACCACCTGGCAATCGTCTATCGGGATGGTATCCGACACGATCGGGTGGGGGCAAAGACTGTCGTAGGTGTAAGGGTGGGTGTAAACGCTGTCGTATTCGAGATCGGAGTTGAGCTTAACTGCAAAAGAATTTAACCAACCACCTGTCATTTCAATAAAGCCACTTACAAGCAGTTTATTATCTTTTGTGATGTTAGAACCATATAAAAACATATTGGGAGTATTAGTGAAAATCGGTTTAACTGTAAGTATTGATCCTGATGTAGATACTTTGATAACCCCAGTTGTATCAATTCCATTGGGAGCCGACCAAAAAGAACTTAACGCTAAACTGGAATCTGCAAACCAATTAATTGTTGTGGCAATCCCCGCATCTGATTTTGATTTTAAATCAAAAAATGAAATCGGGTTACCAAACTTATTCGATTTAAATAAACTAGGAGCATCTCCATAGGGGGGATCGTTTCTTGCTCTTCTACCAGAAGTAAAGAACTCATGTCGATTATTCTCAATGGATTGGGTACCATCACTAATAATCCCGTTATTCATTCCCCAGGGTTCTTCAAAGTGGGCACTCCCATCTAAATCGACTTTCACCAGAAATAGTTTTAACAACAAACTGCCTGGAGTAAGGGAATCGGGAGTATATGAATTACCGGTGATTAAAAAGCAGGAATCTGAAGTTCTCATTAAAGATTCAGGATCAGGGCTCCAAAATATATTTGTGTTTGAAACATATTTCTGTGACCAGATTACATTGCCAGAATCGTTTAACCGAAATAACCATACATCTGATTGAGTATTATTCAACCATTGTGATATTAAAGCCACGTATCCTCCTCCTTGTATTGCATTGATATCCATACCAAATGAATTACAATTATTTGAATTGTAAATTTTGCACCA
This sequence comes from Bacteroidales bacterium, assembly GCA_023231005.1. Lineage (GTDB taxonomy): Bacteria > Bacteroidota > Bacteroidia > Bacteroidales > FEN-979 > CAIVAT01. Next base: position 1,293 of record JALNWG010000015.1, read on the forward strand.
CTCTTTTTCGCCACAACCATTAAGTTTGACTATTAAAGGATCCAAACAATTATTGTTTAGTTTATTTGAGCCCCCGATACATGCAATGCTACCATCTGTCGATAAACAAAAACTATTAAATTTGTTAAATTTTCCATTGATTCCAAATGACTTACTCCAAAGTTCATTACCATTAATATCTGCTTTTAATACCCAACCAAAATAATTAGATCCAAGATGTCGGCAACCTGATAAAAGAATTCCTTTATCATAATGTTCAAAAGTCCGATAACACTCTGTATTAATATTCCCTCCATATATTCTCATCCAGGTTTGACATTTTAACTCATGAATTGACAATAGAAAAAAAACAATAACCGATAAAGCAATTTTATTCATATCGTACATTGATTAATGCTAATTTAATTTTATAAACTGACGCGATCCTTGATTAATTCCATTGACTCTTAGTTGAATAAAATAATTCCCTGGAGGATCATCCTTCAATGGAATGATGGTCTGGTTTGAGGATTTTTGGAGTAAAAGTGTAGCCAATATTACTCCGTTCCCTTTGATTATGGTTGCAGTAGCAATATCTGTTGGTTGATTTTTTTGGTAATTAAGGATTATATAATCTTTACAAGGATTCGGGAATATCATGAATTCAGGTGCAACATTTGTTTTTTTTCTGTAAAAGTTAAAGAATTTTGAGGATTTCGCTGCCGATTCTAATAAAATAGGTTCATGGTAATTTAATGAACCGTTTGAAATAAGGATATTGCGGGCAAAAGACCCAGCAAAGGAAAAGTCATACAATGCTAGTTCCTGTAAAACCAATATTTGAAGACTATCTGGAGGTTTGATGCCAAAAGTGTCATCTGCCAATCGTTCAAGGATCGGAATAAGGGTTGAGAAGTTCTGAAATTCGAACTGATCTTCGTCCGAAAGTGTAAAATTAAAAGGAATCTCATGAAGAACATTATATGCCTGAGTAAAATTATGGAGGTTTAAAAAATAGTTCAGAAGATTATAGCGAGAATTGAGATTATTATTGTATAACAATAAATACAAACTGTCGCTGGAATAAGGGCTAAAATTATCAGTTAAAAAAACAGTCATCAGATTGTTAAAATATAAGTCGTATCTCTGAATCCAACCGCTGAATTCAGATCTAATGCATTCCATTGCCCCGATGGTATCTTTGCCCTGAAGAATCTCAGCCCACATCGAATCGGGCATTGGGTTGTTGCGTTGATCCAGGGTGCTGATTAAAATCTCACTTTTGGTCGATTGAGGATTAGCGACCATGATGTCGCGCAACATGGCATTTGGGATTACATTTTCTTTTAAAATGGATGCTTTTAAAACTGTATCCGACAAATAAGGCGATGCACTCATAAGGTACTGATAAACATCATAGGATTGATTGGGGGTTCCATTTTCGATTGTACTTTTTAATGTATCGGTTGATCCATTATCGGTTAATACGTGCAAAAGATTTGTCAGACTGTCGATTTTAGTTTTAGATTCGCTAATTAATAGTCTCAAATATTCCTTTGATAAAGTAGGATAAAAATTGCCATTACAACTTGTATCCTTCGAATAAGTTAAATTATATTGATCATAGTTTACTTTATTTGGATTTGAAACTTGGGTTGGTCTCAATCTTATATTTAACGGTCCCAAAGTGTGATAGGAATATTGAATATTTCCAACGGAATCATGTATATTTATATCCCATTGATGTGGGGTTTGAAGATTTGAGAAGGTGTTTCCGGCCGGCTGCTGAGTCCCCATTGCATTTGAAGCATTTCTTTGAAAATAATCTATCCCTGTATTATTGTTTGCGTTAAGATTCTCACTGATTATAATATCATTCTTACAATCTTTAAAATCATTGCATATAAAATGAAGTCCGGTTTCAATGGATACGGAACCTGGATCCCATCCGTCTGGAGTGTAAATCCCGTGGTTGATATTTTGTCCCTGCAAGGCATTTGTCAATCCTTCAAATAAACCATTGTTATAAATATAGTTGGTTCTTGCTCCGGAATTATTGACAATTATTCCAAGCTTTTTTGTCTGACCGCCCAAGGCGGATCCATTAAACTGATTTTTAGTTACTTTATATCCAGAACAATTATCCAGGTAAAGACAATATAAGGTATCTGAATTAAAGTTTTCAGATAACTGAAACTGATTATTTTTTATTTCAAGTGGAGTGACTTCTCTATATCCCGAAAAATAAGCCCCAAAATGATTGCTGTTAAATTTGCTGTTTTGAACGGAAATTATGGATTGTCCTATTCCACTGTGTAAAGCGTAAATTCCTCGTTCAAGATCTTCAAATTCGGTTTTAGTTATTTTATTCGATTGTATTAATTCGTCAATAAACAAATCCGAATTATAAGAATAAACGCCAATACCTCTTTCACTATATGGAGGATTAATTGACGAGGTGTAATATTTATTTCGAAACGAGCAACCCAGTATTTCAATTTTATTGACCCAGGTTAGTTTCAATAAATTAATCGGTTTAATACCATTTAGAAGAGATTCGTTGGTAATAAATTTACATGAACGAAAAAAGCTTCTGTTTGGTAAGCTGCCATTCCTGTATGGATAAAATTCAACTCCTATTTTATTGTTTCTGAATGTGGCGGAATCTGCCTTAATGATCCCTCCCGAAGGATAGCCAATGGGCTCGGGTTCCTCTCCGGAATTTTCATGGAGGGCATTTGAATTGAATGTTTTTATCCCACAAAAGGCATTTTCTATAATACCGTTTTGAATAATAATTGTTCCCTGGTGTTCCGCCGCATAGCTGAATTGGATTGAGTCCTGGTTTTGCCATGGATCACCTTGCAGTTCTATTCCTCCCCACATCTGACCGCAACCTGATGACAGCCTGGCAGGAGTATTAATAAAATCTCCATTAAGATACAACAAACCCTGGCTTTGTACCACAATCTTTGCCCCGGGACTGAAAAAGACCTGACCGTGAATAATTAGTTTTCCTCCTGAATGAATAATTATATTCTGGTTGACGTGCTTGAAATCATACCAGGTGGAATCGCCATAAATGTCAATGGGAGTTGATATGGTTGTGCATTTGTTTGGAGTGCATGAATACATGGGAGTACTATTTGTAATAGTATCCAAATTATAAGGACCAACCATTGGATCATTATCGTTGCAATCTTCCTGATCGGCCAGAACTCCGGGTGGACAGTTGCACTGATCAGGATCAGGTTCAACTCCCCACCAATAATAACCGTCTCCATCTTCATCTTTGCAAACAGGTTGAATAGTATCAATAATTGAACCAGTTATTTTAGTTACGGGACCTGATAAAGCGTCTCGTATATAAACAGTGGTATAGTCCCCATAAAATCTAAAATATTGAGTTGGATCAAGACTGTTTTTAAAAATCCAGGAAACCTGACCTATTAAATTTGAATTACTGCCAATAATAATTGTATCAATATTGGTGATATAAACAGTATCACCAGCGTGGATGGTTTTATATGCAATTAATTCCATTGCATGGCCAAGACTAGGAAAGATGGTGCTATTTAATCCGCTGGATATTGGTCCCTTCTGTATTAATGCGAGTTTCAATTGATCTATTGTATAAAAGTAGGAAGATATATTTGCAAATTTGAACAATGAATTCCCCCAGCAAACCGTTGAACAAGTTGGAGTTGGTGTGGTCATATACGATGAACACGCTGTTGCAATATGAATACCATGATTTTGGATGTAATTTAATACACAATAGGGAGAGCCACCTTGTATACAGTTCCCACAGTTATTTGTACATATTAAAATTTCTTCCTCTGACAGATTGTAATTATACATAAAGTTAGAGTGAATATTGATATAATCAGCAAATGTATGAGTAGTTGAAAAAATATAGCATGAGTTGCATGAGTTCTGATTCTCAGGAAAGGTAATCCAACCATCTCCATTTGGATTAAAATAATTTGAGGTATTAGTAGTTGCATCATGCCTGGTTCTCCAGTCAAATTCATCGACTATAGCCGAAGTGGATTTTGAAATCATTGAAGTTCGCTGATTTAGAAATTCAAAAATTCCACCATTATAATAATCAAAACCAGCAATATTAAACTTTTTCGAAAAAAGATACTCCTTGTCAGAAAAATTCAATTTTGTAAGAGGTGTTCTTCCCGCTTTCCAGTACATGTGTTCTTCCCGTATCCTCTGGTTCATCATATCGATCTTCGCTGAATCGTTTTCACATTTAGCCCGTTACTGTAATATGGAAGTATTGGCGATGTACCCAGTATCAAGTTTAAGTGAATTCACTGATACAAAAGCATGGATTAGGTCGATTCGTAAAGAATCGGGGATTATCCCATTGAGGAAACAGGTTTCGTCGCAAACACTTTCCAAATCAAAGCTTTTTGAAGTCGCGATCAGCGGATAGGTTTCGTAAACCAGATAATGGTTGGAATAGTTGTCAATCAGAACCACTCTGACGAGGCTTGAGTCGCTTAGCAGTTGCACAGAACCGGACATTTTCATTGAATATACCGGATTATTCGAACAAAAGGGGCGAATTGTGGTATCAGACGAAAAGGTCTTATTGATGGGAATGATCTGGGCTGTTGTAGTGAGGAAAAGTCCTATCATGAACCAGAATGTAAAGATGAATGTAACTTTTTCCATTGGAAGGAAAATTAAAATGAAGGAGTAAATATAAACATAAAAAATACATATTTCTTTTCAATAGCAGGTTTAATTGATTGGATATCGGTATTTTTGTACCATGAACTTGTCACAACATAATTTCAGGGATCTGGGTGGAATTCCAACGTTGGATGGCCTGACGATCAGAAAGGGACTTCTGTTCCGGAGCGGGGAGCTCCGTGATTTGTCGGAGCCTGATTTGCAGCAGCTCGAAAATATCAATCTATCCATGGTCATCGACCTGCGGTCACAACGCGAAATTGACCGGGATCCCGATAAAACCATCCGTACAGTAAAGTCGGTTGTTCGTTTAAATATTTATGACGGTGCCCGCGACAAGAGTGAAAAATTTATTGAGGAGAATAATTCCACAGCCATTGAAACGGTGTTGGAACATGATTACCGGAGAATGGTCAACCAACATCTTCCGGAATTTCGGAAGTTCCTCAATATCCTTGCAACTACCGAAGATCTTCCACTGGTTTATCATTGTGCCGCAGGGAAGGATCGTACCGGCCTATCCACCGTTTTTCTCCTTACTGCACTGAACGTGTCAATGGATCAGATCCGAGACGATTATCTTGAAACCAACAAAAGAGTGGCTGCCGATGCGGATAGAATCATCCGGAAATTTTCGGCTACCGGGGGAAATGGAGAGATACTCAGGCCCTTGCTTGAAGCTCGTGAATCTTATTTATTGGCTGCGCTGGATGAAATCAATATCCGGTATGGAGGTCTCGGAAACTATGTTAGCTGCCATCTGCAGGCGGATGAAGCTGCATTAAAAAGAAAATATCTGAATTGATCAGACACCCCATGGTAAATGATTTCAGGTTTTTGTAAATTTACATCTTCGTACGTTTAAATATTTCAGGATGGATAGTGTCTATACAAAAATTGAACAGCTCAAAAAAGAGGGCAAGCGGGCTGCCTTGTGTATCTTGATTGACACTGAAGGATCAACACCCCGAAAACCCGGAGCCAAGATGATTGTTTACCCTGACGGACAAAATTTTGGAAGTATTGGGGGCGGAAGTGTTGAAAAAGAGGTCGTAGCGGAAGCTGTTAAACTGATTGAAACCGGAATATCCCGGAAATGTCGCTTCAAATTGGAACAGGATCTTGGAATGCATTGCGGCGGAACGATGGAAGTATATATCGAACCGCTGCTTCCCAATCAACGGGTGATTTTGTTTGGAGCCGGACACATCGGCCGTGAAGTCGCCCAATTAGCCCGTGAATTTGATTTTTCCGTTACTGCGATCGATCCCCGTGAAAATATTTTTCAGGATCCTGCTTTTAACAATTGTACTTGCCTTAATAAGGATTATTTTGATGCGATAGCGGAAGTGATGCTTGATGCGTATTGCTACCTCGTAATCGTTACGCCAAAGCATGTTTTTGATGAAGAGATCCTGGCTGAAGTTGCCCGGAAACCCCACGCTTATCTGGGAATGATCGGAAGTAAAAGTAAAGTAAATGCCCTCACAAAAAGATTTTTGGAAGAAAATATCCTTACCCGCGAGGAACTGGAAAAAATCGATATGCCCATTGGCATAAAATTCAATGCACAAACACCGAGAGAAATAGCGCTGAGCATTGTTGCAAAGTTAATTGATGTCAGAAATTCCGCCTGATGCAGAAGTCAATCAAATTTATTTTGGATGGGGAAAAGGTGAAAATCAGTATCAATCATCCTTATCATGGCTTTACTCCGACTACTACCCTTCTGGATTTTTTAAGATCGCAAACCAAACGAAAAGGTGTTAAAGAAGGGTGTTCCCAGGGTGATTGTGGGGCATGTACTGTTGTTCTTGCCGAACCGGGTGAAGATGGAAAACTGATCTATAAAGCCGTTAATTCATGTCTGGTTTTTTTACCAATGGTACATGGTAAACAAGTTATAACCATTGAAAATTTATCCATTCCCGGCCCTTCCGGCCTTGAGTTGCATCCCGTTCAGCAAGCATTGCTCGAACACCACGGAATTCAATGCGGATTTTGTACTCCCGGTATGGTTATGTCGTTGTTCGTGCTGTTTAAAAACTATTCAAACCCTTCTCTGGAAACAGTGAAAGATGCGTTAACAGGGAATTTATGCCGATGTACCGGATACCAGTCCATCGTTCAGGCTGCTTTGAGTGCATGTAACCAGGGCAGCCGGGATCATTTTTCCATTGATGAAGATCGCGTGGTCGGCATCCTCAACGATATTCTTGAGAATAGAGACATGTTGGAAATCAACGATGACCGGCAGCGTTACTTGAAGCCCTTTTTACTTTGGAGCGCTTTAAAATACCTGAAGATGCTTCCCGAAGCTACCATTTTCAATGGTGCAACGGATGTGGCTCTTCGTCAGACACAGAAAGGAGCGTTTCTGAAAGTGTTACTGGATCTGTCGTCTGTTAAGGAACTTCGGTATTTCAGGGAAGAAGAAGACCGATACAGGATTGGTGCCGGGTTGACCATCGAGGAACTAAAAAAAGCGACAGCAGGGAAGCTGCCGGCTTTCCATCAGATGCTACAACGATTTGGTTCACTGCAAATCCGGAACCTGGCCACACTTGGCGGCAATTTAGCAGGCGCTTCCCCGATCGGAGATACAATTCCATTGCTTTTGGCATACAAGGCCTCGGTTCAGCTATCAACAATCACTGCTTCCCGTGAGATCGGGATCGATAAATTTCTGAAAGGGTATCACCAAACCGACCTTCAGCCCGATGAATTGATCACAGAAATAGTCGTTCCTAAAACAGATGGAGAAACGAAGATTGCGGCCTATAAAGTGTCGAAACGAAATGAACTCGATATTTCTACTGTTTCTGCTGCTTTCAGGTTGAAATTGAAGGGGAACAAGGTATCGGAGATCATTCTGGCTTTCGGAGGAATGGCTCAATTAACAATACGGGCAAAGAAAACAGAGCGTTTTGTTACCGGAAAAGTATGGTCACGATCGCTGGTTGAAGGGGCCAGGCATATTTTGGACCAGGAAATGACCCCTATTTCAGATGCCAGAGCGGAAGCCTCATTCAGAATATCTGTAGCAAAAAACCTCTTGTTGAAGTTTTATCTGGAAAACAAATCATTCAATGATACCGGAAAATCCGAATTACCATAGCGACTATGATCATGTAACAGGTCAATCGGTCTTTCTTAATGATATGGCGACAGATGACCGTTTGCTGATCGGTAAGGTGATCTACAGCCGGCATCCACATGCCCGCATCAGATCATTGGAGATCAAAGAGGCCTTAAAGGTAAAAGGTGTTCATGCCATTCTCACTGCAAAGGATATTCCAGGTGAAAATCAAATGGGTACCATTATTCGCGATGAACCTTGTTTAGCCGGCGATACAGTTACCTTTATCGGGCAGGCTATTGTTCTGGTTGCCGCTGAAGATGAAGAGGCGCTGCGGCAGGCAGAAAAGCTGATCGCGATTGAATTTGAACCGATGGAGCCCATTCTTGATATCGAAACAGCCATGGCTCTGAATGATTTGATCGCCCCGGAACGGAAAATTGAGCGGGGTGATGTTGTTTCAGCCATGAAGAATGTCCGGCATCATTTGAGTGGAACATTGAAAACCGGTGCCCAGGAACATTGGTATCTCGAAACCCAGTCAGCGCTTGCTGTGCCAGGTGAAGGGAGAGAAATCAGGATCTATGCTTCCAGCCAGAGTCCTACTGATACCCAGGCTGTTGTGGCTGGCGTTCTGGGATTGCTGAAAAATCAGGTAGAGGTTGAAGTGCGTCGTATCGGCGGGGCTTTCGGAGGGAAAGAGACACAGGGAAATCATGTGGCAGCCTGGGCTGCTCTGCTTGCCAACGCAACCCATTGTCCTGTAAAAATTATCCTTCCCCGCAACGATGACCAGATCATGACCGGAAAACGGCATCGTTTTCTCTCCACGTATGAAATCGGATTTGATGATGATGGGATGATCCAGGCTTATTCGGTTGAATTGAATGCCGATGCAGGATCGGCAACCGACTTAACCCGGGCGATTCTGGAACGGGCCATGTTACATGCAGAAAATTGTTATTTTATTCCCCACATCCGGATTGTTGGGAGAGCTTTGAGAACTAACCTCCCGTCGAATACCGCTTTCCGGGGCTTCGGGGGGCCACAGGGTATGGCTGTGATTGAAAATGCCATTGACCGCGTTGCCCGGTTCCTGAAAAAAGATGCGGCGGAGATCCGGTTCCTGAATTTTTACCAGCAACAGGAACGGAATATCACTCCTTATGGAGAAGAAGTGGCGAATAATCACTTGTCCCGGATCTATCAGGATATTCTGGTGTCTTCCGATTATCTTAACCGAAAAAAAGCGATAGCGCAATTTAACCAGGAAAATGAATTTCTTAAAAAAGGATTGGCACTTACCCCGGTAAAATTCGGAATATCTTTTACTACTGCCTTTCTGAACCAGGCCGGGGCTCTGGTGAACTGTTACACCGATGGATCTGTTATGGTAAATCATGGCGGAACCGAGATGGGGCAGGGGCTGTATACAAAAATCCTGCAGATCGCCTCCTCCGAATTGGGCATTCCTCCTGCTATGATCAAAGTAAATGCTACCAATACATCCAAAGTCCCGAATACTTCGCCTACTGCTGCCTCTTCTGGAAGTGATATCAATGGAATGGCAGTGAAAAATGCGATTGATATCCTGAAATCGAGATTGGCCGGATTGAAGGAAAAGATAAGTCCGGATAAAGATCTTACTTTTGAAGAGCTTTGTAAATTGGCCCATGAAAACCAGGTTAGTCTGAGCGCTTTTGGTTTTTACAAAACTCCGGGACTTTCGTTCAACCGTGAGACCGGGAAGGGGCATCCCTTCTTTTATTTTTCCTTTGGAATGGCTGTTTCGGAAGTGATGGTCGATACCCTGACCGGTTCTTATACGCTGTTGCGTTCCGATATTATTCAGGATGTGGGAGATTCAATTAATGAAGCGATCGACAGGGGACAAACCGAAGGGGGATTTATCCAGGGAGTGGGATGGTGTACCATGGAGGAGATCAAATGGGATAAGAATGGGAATCTTCTGACCTTTTCGCCGGATACTTATAAAATTCCAACTGTGAATGACATTCCCCCGGATTTCAGGATCACACTATCCAACGTACCGCATGAGGGAACTATCCGGCAGAGTAAAGCTGTGGGGGAACCGCCGTTCATGTTGGGTTTGTCGGTGTGGCTGGCCATCAAAAATGCCATCTCGGCTACAAAAAATCATGAAACGGAACCGGAATTTTCACTCCCTGCTACCTATGAAGTTATTTTAATGGCTATAGAAAAGCTGAAAGATTGAGTATGGCTTTTGAAAATTGTTCTAAGATGAAAGATGAATTGTTGAAAATAAAATCGCTGGCAAAGGAATTTGCCGGATATACAGCCAATAACCTTTCGAAACTTGTCAGGATCCGTTCCATGAGCGCTCATGAAAAGGAGGTGGCTGATGAACTTGCACGGCAGATGGCTGAAGCGGGATTCGATGAAGTTCGCATCGATAAATTGGGGAATGTCATTGGACGGATTGGCCATGGAAAGAAAGTTTTGGTTTTCGACGGGCATATTGATACCGTAGATGTTGGGAACCGGTTGAACTGGCAAACGGAACCCTTTTCCGGAGCAATTTGCGATGGCTATGTATTTGGCCGCGGATCTGTAGACCAAAAAGGCGGTCCTGCTGCTTTTGTGACTGCCGGGCGCATTTTGAAAAAGCTTGCTTTTGACCGTGATCTCACGATTTATTTTACCGGTACGGTGATGGAAGAAGATTGTGACGGATTGTGCTGGAAATACCTGATAGAAGAGGAAAAGATCGCGCCCGACTGGGTTGTTATAACCGAGCCTACCAACTTGAATATTTATCGGGGTCATCGTGGCAGAATGGAGATGGAAGTCTCTTTTAAGGGCATTTCAGCCCATGGGTCAGCCCCGGAACGCGGGAAAAATGCTATTTATATGGCTTCCAGAGTTTGTCTCGAAATTGAGAAGCTGAATGAACGATTGAAATCCGATGATTTTTTAGGCAAAGGGAGCATCACCATCTCACAGTTTGTTTCAGACAGCCCTTCACTCTGTGCTGTTGCAGACTATGCCAGGATTCATCTCGATCGTCGTCTCACCTGGGGGGAAACCAAGGAATCGGCTGTCGCTGAAATTGAGAAAATTGTAAAAAATTTAGATGGGGCTATTGAGGTGCTACATTATGAAGAGACGGCCTATACCGGGTTGCGATATGGTATGGAAAAATATTATCCCACGTGGAAAATTGAAGAGGATCATCCTTTGGTTACGAAAGCCCAGCAAGCCTTTGTTGCCCTTTTTGGTAAAACTCCTGTTATCGACAAATGGACATTTTCGACCAATGGGGTTACCATCAATGGTTATTATAACATCCCCTGTATTGGCTTCGGCCCCGGGAATGAAGTGCTGGCACATGCTCCGAATGAAAAGGTGCCGGTGAGCGACCTGGTGGCTGCTTCCGCTTTTTATGCAGCGTTAGCATACAGCTTATAGTTAGTGAGGAATTAGGAATTAGGAATTAGGAATGAGGAATGAATTGGGGGGGGGAATATTTAATATTTCAAGGAGTATATTATGACGGAAGGGCTTTTTCATAAGGATTTTTTATTGACCTGGGAAAAATCCATTGAGGATATCAAAGAAGTATTGTTGGTCGCCGAGACATTGAAATCTTTGAGGGACCGGAATATTTCACCCCGCTGTTTTGATTCGGGTCTGGCGATTTCCCAGTTTCGCGATAATTCGACCCGTACGCGGTTCTCTTTTGCTTCGGCTGCCAATCTTCTCGGATTGACTGTTCAGGACCTGGATGAGGGGAAATCGCAGATTGCTCATGGGGAAACCGTCAGGGAAACGGCTGCCATGATCTCTTTTCTCAGTGATGTTATCGGGATTCGCGATGATATGTTTCTTGGGGAAGGGAACAAATATATGCGGGAAGTGGGCAAAGCGCTTGATGAAGCCTTTCACGATGGGGTACTGCCTCAGCGTCCGGGTATTATCAATCTTCAATGTGATATTGATCATCCTACCCAGTCTATGGCTGATCTGCTGCATTTGAAATCAGTCTTTGGATCTCTTTCAAACCTTAAAGGGAAGAAAATTGCCATGACCTGGGCCTATTCGCCCAGTTATGGCAAGCCGCTATCGGTACCTCAGGGGATCATTGGATTGCTGACGCGTTTTGGAATGCAGGTGGATCTTGCCTTTCCCGATGGGTACGAATTGATCCCGGAAGTGGTGGAATTGGCCGCTTCCCAGGCAAACAAAACCGGTGGACAATTCAGGGTGGTTCATGATATGGCGGAGGCTTTTCATGATGCCGATATCGTGTATCCAAAGAGTTGGGCTCCCCTAAGGGTGATGCAAAAACGTACCGGGTTGCTTCGTGCCGATGACTATGAGGGATTGAAAGTGCTGGAGAGAGAGTGTCTGGTTAACAATGCGAAATTCAAAGGTTGGGAATGTTCCGAAGAAAAGATGAAAGGGACCAAAGAAGGGAAAGCGTTGTATATGCATTGCCTGCCGGCAGATATTTCGGGTGTTTCCTGTAAAGAGGGCGAAGTTGCTGCTTCTGTTTTTGACCGGTACCGGATCGCGTTATACAAACAAGCAGGATTTAAACCTTACATTATTGCTGCGATGATGCTGACCAACCGGTTTGAAAACCCGAAAGAGATTCTTCGAAAAATAGCAGATAGAGAAGTTAGTCGTTTTGTTGAAACTTAATTTCTCCTCCTATCAATACTTTTTCTGCTCTACCCTGAGTGTGAAACCCTTCATAGATTTCCGAATCACAGTTCGACCGATGTGTTTGTACTGAAATGGTTGTTTCACAGACCGGATCCCAGACTACAATATCTGCATCATATCCCGGTTCCAGTTTGCCTTTATGGTTTCCGAATCCAAAGATTCTGGCGGGATTGGCTGATACGAGGGCAACAAATTGATTCAAGCTGATCTGGTGGGTGAGAACGCCATACGTATATAAAAGCGTTAAACGGTGTTCGATACCCCCGGTGCCATTGGGAATTTTCGTAAAATCGGAAATGCCCTTATCTTTTTGTCCATGGAGGTTAAAGGGGCAGTGGTCTGTTGAAACCACATCGATGGAGCCATTTGCGACGGCTTCCCACAAACCCTGTTGGTCGTTTTTTTTACGGACTGGTGGGGAAAAAACGAAAGGAAGCACATCCCGATCACTCTGTTTAAGGTCGTAAACAGAATCATCGAGGAGAAGGTAATGGGGGCAGGTTTCGCCATAAACGGGTATTCCTGATTTTTTTGCTGCAGCTACCATTTCTGCTCCACGGCGGGTTGAGATGTGGACGATATAGGCCGGGCAACCGGTTTGATCCGATAGTTCAATGACTTTTTCGATGGCTCTTATTTCCGTTTCCGGGGGTCTTGACCTGGCGTGATACGCTGGCCTCACTTTTCCTTCATTCAAAAGGTTTTTTTGCATCCGGCTAACCATTTCGCCATCTTCGCAATGTACCATGACCATTCCGTTAGCTGGTTTCACGATATACATGAGTTCTTTCAATTCATGATACCCGATGCCGATGGTTTCACGGTATGCCAGATATGCTTTGAAGGAGGTCACGCCAAATTTTTCCATGCAGGGCAGAATTTCGGCTGCAATGGCAGGATTCCATTCACTGATTCCCAGGTGAAGATCCCAGCAGGCAAGACTTGATTTTGCCTCAATCTTTCTTTTTATCAGTGCATCTGAAAGCGATTGGCCACGTATCGGAGTAACGAAATCCATGATGGAAGTAGTGCCTCCTGATAAGGCGGCTTGACTTCCTGAAAGAAAATCATCGCAGGAATTTCCTGCCGGTGTGGGCAATGCCAGATGAACGTGTGGATCGAATCCCCCGGGAATGATATATTTTCCGGAAGCATCCAGAATTTGATATCCGGAATAGGAGGCGAGGTCAAGATTACCGCAAGAGACAATTTTCCCATCCCGAATGGCAATATCCGCTTTTTGTTTTTGATTGCCAGATATCACAGTTCCGTTGATGATCAGGATAGAATTCATGATTGCATTATTTCATTCTTTCCCAAAGCCGTTTGGCCTGAATCCTTGATTCCCGAAGAATATCCTGTTCGTTAACTGTAAGGAGGTTCCCTTTTTCAACGATCAGTTTTCCCTGGGAAATCACGTGAGAAACATGTTTCGATTCGAGGCCGAAAAGAAAATGACCGGGAAAATTTTCGTGGGTGAACGGAGTTGGAGTGGGGTAATCGAATACAACCAAATTGTTTTCTCCATCGCCAGCAAAATGATTTTCATCAAGGTAATGATGAATATTGCGAAATCGTTGATAGGTGCCGTCATAATCGAGGGTGTCGGCTTGTTTTCCGGCAAAAAAAGCAGCTTTGGCCGACCGGAGCATATCGCTGTACATGCCATCGGTGCCAAGCATGATGTGAGGCCCCAGACCGCTTGATTGGAACAACCCGACGGCATTGTTCAGATTGCTTTCCATGTTTTGTACGACCCAGGCAGGAGAAGCAGCTACCAGGGCTTTTTCATGGTCATCAAGGTGGAGACAATGAGCCAGGATGGTTTTCGAAAATTGCAATGCCCCGGCATTGGTCAGACGTTCAATAATTCTTTGGTGATAATGATGGACACAATGTTGTTCATCGGAAATATCTTCCGCTACATGAATATGGATTCCTGAATTATTGTCTTTTGCAAGCCGCATGGCCGATTGTAATGTGCTATTTCCCACAGTACAAGAAGCATGTAATCCAACCAGACCCTGGTGGTTGGAAAGGTATTGATCGGTTTCGGAAAGGCCGATTTTTGCGATATCCAATCCATCGCGATCCGATATTTCATAACATAAAAGATGACCGACACCCACCTGATCGAATGCCCGGGCGATGATTGCAAGACTACCTTGTATGGCATGGGGGGAGGCATGATGGTCGATGATAAAAGTGACTCCGTTTTTTGCAGAGGCCATGGCTGTTACCAACGCGGAAGCCTGGAGAATGTCTGCATCAATTGCTTTATCGAGTGTCCACCAAACAAATTTTAATATTTCCAGAAAATTTTCCGGATTTTTTCCGGGAGAAGGCATTCCACGCGACAATGCCGAGTAGGCATGATGATGTCCATTTGCAAAAGATTTTGTAATGAATTTTCCGGTGCAATCAATTACCCGGCAATCCTTGATTTCGTGAAAGTTCCCGGAAAATCTGAGGGCCCCGGCCGATCCCGGTTCAACCAAAATATCTGTTTGTATGAATTCCAGGGTTTGCCAGTCAATAAAGGTGCCGTTTTTAAGTATGAGCATGATTCAGTGGGTTCATTCGTATACAAAATTATCAATTATTAAATATCTTTCATGGGTAACTTCTTTCTGCGTTTCCCATCAAATTGACATAAGGCATTGGCGACAGCTGCGGCAGTTGGAACAAGTCCTATTTCTCCGATTCCCTTGGCCCCATAAGGTCCAACCGGATCTGGAACTTCGATCCCGATCACTTCTGTTTCTGGTGATGCGATGGCATTTAAAACGCCACAATCGCGTAATTTGGCGCTGATCAGCTTACCTTCCTTCATGGGTAAATTTTCTGTAAGCGCGTACCCCACTCCCATGTGTACTGCCCCTTGGATCTGTCCTTCAAACAGCATCGGGTTCATGATCTTTCCCGCATCGTGGGCAGCATACACTTTTTCGATTTTGCCTTTTTCGTTTAAAACCACCAATTGTGCAGCATATCCATAAGAATAATGGGTAATCACCCGTTCCACCTCCTCTCCCGGTTTGGTGGTCCAGTCGCAATAATATTTACCTGTATACACGTTTCCAATCAGCTCCCTGAGAGGTTTTTCTGTAAGATCGTGTCGCAGGTTTGCGGAAGCATCAATAATGGCATTGCCCAACAAAGCAGTTGCCCGTGAAGAGGTCGTCATTCCGGTTGGTAACAGGGCATTGGTATCAACAACAACATCCATCAGTAGAGGATCTATTCCGGTTTCCTGATGAAGGGTTTGGATGGCCATATTTTGAATACCCTGGCCCATTTCGGTCCATCCATGTTCAATCATCACCCGGCCGTTGTTTTTTATCGTAATTTTCACGTCACAGAAATCGACCATGCCGTTGCCTACGCCCGAATTTTTAATCCCGCAGGCAAGGCCCGCGTATTTTGCTGCATAAAACTGGTCTTTTAAAGCAAGAAGGCAGGCTTTAATCCCCACTCCTTTCTCTAAAATTTGCCCCGTTGCCGTCATTTTTCCGTCTTCCAGGGCATTATCGAAACGGAATTTCCATCGGTCAAATCCCCCTTTTTGACACAATACATCGATACAACTTTCGAGGGCAAATGCCATCTGATTGGCTCCAAATCCACGCATCGCACCGGACGGGATGTTGTTGGTATAAACCGTCAAAGATTCAATATCCACCGAAGGAATATAGTATCCACCACAAGCGTGGCCGGCTACCCGTTCCATTACCTTTGTCCCAACTGAAGCATAAGCGCCGGTATCGCCAATAGCCTGTAATTTCAACCCGGTGAGTATACCGGTTCTATCACAAGCCAGAGAAATGTCCATCCATACAGGATGACGCTTGGGATGCATGATGATGGATTCTTCTCGCGAAAGATGCAGTTTTACCGGTTTTTTCAAATGCCAGGCAAACAAGGCGGCATGTCCCTGAACTGTCAGGTCTTCCCGTCCGCCAAACCCGCCACCACAGGGAACCAGCGTGATCCGAACCTGTTGCTCGTTGATGCCCAGCAATGAGGCAATTTGTGCCTGGTCAACATAAATGCCTTGTCCCTGACTGTAAACATGAACCTCCTGATCATCACACAAGGCAATGGCTGCTTCGGTTTCCAGAAAAGCGTGTTCGATGCGCTGGGTTTCATAAATATCCGATTCACAAAATGCCGATTGGCGGAAAACTGTTTCAATGGGAATACCCCGTTTGACAATACATTTTTCAAGAAGATTCTCATGGTCGGGATGAACGCGGGGAGAGTCAGCTTCTAATGACCGATGAATATCGGTAATGGGTTCCAGTACTTCATATTCAACCTGGATTGCGGATGCCGCTTTGCGGGCAGTTTCTTCATCACAGGCAACTACCCCGGCTATGACATCCCCGATATAGTGGGTGATTTCCCCCGTGGCGATCATCAGTGGCCAATCGTTGAAAATCAAACCGGTAAATCGATCTCCGGGAATATCACCCGCTATAAATATCCTTATCACCCCGTCAATTCCTGCTGCAGCTGCTGTATTGATAGAAAGCACACGGGCCCTCGGATGATCACTGAACCGCAAGGCGGAATAAAGCATGTTTTCGAAGTGAAGATCATTCACAAATAACCGTTTCCCAATAGCAGTTTCAAAAGCCTGGTATTTAGCCAAAGGATCCCCGATGCCTCCACTGGAATGTTTTTTATCCGAAGAGTGTCCATTGTCAAGGTTTTTCAATGCTTCCTCAATAGCATCGACAATTTTAATATAACCGGTACACCGGCAAAAATTATTGTTTATGGCATTTTTGATCTGCTCCTTAGTTGGACGTGGGTTCTCGGTAAAAAGTACCTTGGTTCGTAAAATGAGACCCGGAGTGCAAAAACCACATTGAACAGCGCCTTTTTCAACAAAGGCATTGGCTATGATATCCCTCACCGTTTCCGGGATCCCTTCCATCGTGATCACGTTGGAACCTTCTAAATATTTTATTTTCGTGGTGCAGGAGAGCCTTGCTTTCCCATTTATCTCCACCATGCATGCGCCACATGCTCCCTGCCCTGAACATCCATCTTTCACGGAAGTGATTTTCTGCTTTTCCCGCAAAAACTTCAGCAGGCTTAGTGTGCCATCACCGGAATATTCAATCTTTTTGTTGTTGAGGGTAAAAGTGATCATTCGTACATCAAATATGGAACCTGGAAAAAATATGTTCGACTGCGTCCATTTCCGGATCAATGGGCGCTGGCATGGATATTGCTGATTTCACCGCCTGAAGATCTTTTAATCCGCTTCCGGTAAGAAGAACCACGTTTTTCGACCCCATCGGAATCATTTCGTTCTTATGATATTTAAGCAATCCGGCAAAAGCGGCAGCAGCGGCTGGTTCGGCAAAAATTCCGGTCGAATGTGCGAGTTGCAGGGAAGCCTGTACAATTTCCTGATCGGTAACAGAAACGGTCTCTCCCTGGTAGATTTGAAGGTAGTTCGCCGTCATGTTAAAGCATTTTGGAACATCAACAGAAATGGAATCAGCAATGGTTTTAGAAGGGGAAATATGAAATTTATCGGATTTCAAATTGTTGATCAGGTTGGCGCTTCCTGCTGACTGAACCGCAACAAGTACCGGGATCCGGTTGATGATCCCAAGGTGTAGCATATCTTCAAATCCCTTACAAACGCCGGAAAAAATAACACCATCGCCCACAGGGATAAAAATCCGGTCGGGTAATTGCTGATCAAGTTGACTAAACAATTCAAAAGAGACCGTTTTTTTACCCTCGATGGTTAATGGATTGTAGGCGGTATTCCGGTTGTACCAGCCCTGTTTTTCAGAGATTTCCACACTTAGTTTGAAGGCATCGTCGTAGGTTCCTTTTACGGGAAGTAAAACAGCTCCATACATCAATATCTGGGTGAGTTTAGCCAAAGGAGCAGTCGCAGGGACTACAATCATCGACTTCTGGCCCTGGGATGCGCAAATGCCGGCGAGAGAAGAGCCTGCATTTCCGGTGGAAGCGGCAATTATATGATGAATTCCTTTTTCCTGAGCCCAAGTCGACACCAGTGCGGAAGCCCGGTCTTTAAAAGAAAAGGTGGGATTTTGGGAATCATCTTTCAGATAAATCTCAAAACCGGGGTGACCTGATTTATCCTGTGTTTTACATTGTCCATCCATCTTATAAATGGGAGTATTTCCTACCCTTAGTTTGGGCCAGGACTTCATACTTTTAAGCGGAAGTAAGGGGAGAAATTTTTGACTTTCCAACTTCCGGAAAAGATCCTTACCGGAATGTTCCGCGCGGATCTGTTGATAATCGTAAATGGTTTTTAACACCCCTCGGGGCGGAAAACCGGGTCGATTCTTTTTCTGACATGCCGGGCAGAGGTATATGACCTCATCGGCTGGATATTCTGCGCTGCAATCAATACATTCGAAATGATATTTGCTCATCCTTTTTGTTTTGTCAATCCAGTCCGCTCATTGAATTCTCTGATTAATTCATCCCATCGGGCAGGTTGGTGAAAAATCGTGGGCCATATCTGCCGGTCGTCCCAGAGCTGGCGTAGGTCTTCGACATTCTTTCCCTGTTGTTCCACCCAGGTAAAATATTTCAGATTGTGAATTGCTTTCTGATCTTCATAAGTAAGATCCTTCATGTAATCGGTGGTTGTTCCCAACATACACCGTTCATGGTCCCTGGCAGCCTGCAATATTGAATAACCGCCCCGTTCTTCTGAAAGTTCAGTCAGTCTGGAGCGGTACATCTCCACCGAATCGGTGGCAATAGTCATGATCAAATCGTCTGAAGTCAGATCAAAATATCTGGCTGTCTTGATGGCAGAAAGGATATTGGCGATTCCCGAGATCCCGATCATGGGAAGGTTTTCAATCAATCCGGGATCAATACCATGAGACAGAAGATAATCGTGACCGAGCGGTTCATTCATTAACCGCAACAATCGCATACAATGTTCATCATCGATGGCAGTTATAACATTTGTGTTTTTCACATTGTGGATCCAGGGAACATGTTTATCCCCGATTCCTTCGATCCGATGGCCTCCGAAACCATTACGCAGCAGGGTGGGGCATTGAAGGGCTTCCGAGGCAACAACCTTCAGATGTGGGAACCTGGTGCGGAGATAATCGCCGGCTGCAATCGTTCCGGCTGATCCTGTGGCTGATATATATGCCGCCAATTGTGAATTCTTACCGGCAATCTTTCTGAAAACATCTTCTATCGCATGACCGGTAATTTCATAATGCCAGCAAGAGTTACCAAACTCTTCAAATTGGTTGAAAATGATACAATCTTTTCGTGTTCGCTTGATCTCCCAACACATGTCATAGATCTCCTTTACATTCGATTCACAACCGGGAGTGGCAATGACTTCAGCCCCGATCTTCTTTAACCATTCGAATCGTTCGCGGCTCATCTCTTCCGGCAGGATGGCAACTGCGGTAACATCCATCAAAAAAGAATCAAAAGCCCCACCCCGACAATAATTCCCGGTGGATGGCCAAACTGCTTTGTGATATCCCGGATCAAACTGACCGGTGATGATCCTGGGGGCGAGGCATCCATAAGCAGCTCCGACTTTGTGCGCTCCGGTGGGGAACCATTTCCCGAGCATTACAATAATCCGGGCATCAACACCGGTAAAATCTTTTGGAAGTTCAATGAAATTTGGATCTCCATATAACCCGCCTTTGTTTTTGGGCTCGTTTTTCCAGGTTATCCTGAAAAGATTTAGCGGATGAAGATCCCACAAACCGACATTTTTCAATTGATCCTTTATGGTATCCGGTATCAGTTCCGGATTCTGCATCTGCGCAAAAGTCGGCAAGATGATCCCCTTTTCACGATAACGATCTACTGCTTTCTGCAATACATCCTGATCAACAACATGTTCAAGTATCGAAATCATTTTATGTGTTTTTATTTTTCACCATTTCACTATCTCTTTCGCTCCTTTCAAAATGACACTCATCTCCGCGGCAAAGGTAAACCGGTATTCCCGGATGCAGGGAGCTGTAAATTCAACATCGATCAAATCAAAGGTCTTCTCATCCATGATGGCTTTGACCTGTTCGGTTTCGAAATAGTATTTTCCATCTTTCAGAAAAAGAGTTTTAAATCGTTTTTTTTCTTTATAGATGAGTAAATCTTTATCTGGCAGACAACTTAACAAATAGCCCTCTTCTTCCTGGTTCAGTGATTCGGGTGAAAGGCAGAGCCTTGGCTTATCGGAAAAAGGCCTGCCATGGGTAGGACAAAAGGTGGAACAATTGCCACATTCATTGCAAAAATCCCGGATATTCAGAATTTGATGAGGTTGAGTCAACGAAAAATCTTGATCATTTTCAAACCGGATCAATCCATCGTTTTCTGCAATCGCTTTTTTCAAATGGAAACAAAATGGTTTAACGGAATAACTGAAATTGGCCAGGTTGGGACAGACGGTAACGCAGATGTTGCAGATTTCATCGCAAAACAAACAGCGGGATGCCTCCTGGATTGCTTCATCCGAGGTTAGAGAACCCATGACAAGGTTAAAATTTAGCCGGTTTTTCAACACGGTTTCCGGAGGGGAAATTCCATATTTCCGGATTGATTTTCGCCGCATCAGTTCCCCGATATCCATCTTTTTATCAATGGGTGTGGGGGGGAGATCCGGGTGAATGTTTAAATTTCGGATCATTTCTTCTGCGGCTTTTCGCCCGTCGGCAATGGCATTGATGGCGGTTGAGGCACCCCGCATGGCATCTCCTCCGATATAAACATGAGGGATCCGGGTTTTATAACTTCCTGGTTCTGTTGAGCAGCGTGAGGCATCCAGAAAATCAAAGGCGGGTTGTTGACCAATGGCAGGGAGGATGCAGTCGCAGGGAAATTCAAATTCCGAATCCGGGATCTTTACCGGGACAGGACGAAGTCCCTTTCCCATTTTGGTAAGGATATTCCGGCTACAGATAAGGGATTTAACCTGTCCGTTTTCCGTAACAATCTTTTCGGGATTGATGAGTTCGAAGATTTCAATCCCTTCCTCCTTCACTGCCTCAATTTCATTTTTATCAGCCGGCATTTCAGGTATTGACCGCCGGTAAAGGAGACTGACCTTGCCATTCTTTCCCATTAGCCGAAAGGCAGTACGCGCCGCGTCCATTGCAGTATTTCCTCCGCCGATTATAACCGTATGCCGACCTGGCAAAGAGGCGTTTCCTTGTTTTACCTGAAATAAAAGTTCCAAAGGATCCACCACGCCAGTTGTTTTAATTCCTTCAATGTTTAACGGTACCGATTGCATGGCACCAACTGCTACAAAAATGACATCAAACTCATTTTGGATCGACTCAAATTGATGTTTGTCCACAGGAATATGGTCGTGAAAATGGATGCCACTGGTCAGAATTCGTTGAATATCTATTTCAATGGCCTCATGGGTAAGACGGAAGGAGGGAATTGCAGTTGCAACCATTCCTCCGGCAATTTTGTTTCGCTCAAAAACATGAACATCGAACCCTGCCAGGTTAAGGAACCAGGCGCAGGAGAGTCCGGCGGGACCGGCACCGATTATCGCAGCTTTTTTGTAATTATTGCGAATCGGAGCCGGAATAACCAATTTTACACCCTGCTCTGCTGCAAAACGTTTGATTTCACGTATATGGAGGGCCTGATCATAATTGATCCGGGTACATTTCGGCTGACACGGGTGATCACAAACCATTCCGGTAACTGAAGGGAAAGGATTAGTCTGGAAAATGGTCTCAAGCGCATCTGTGGGTTTTCCTTGCGAAACCTGATAAAGATACTGGGGGATGTTCTGGTGAGTTGGGCAGGTGTCGACACAGGGGGCATGAATGCAATCGAAATACCCAAGCATCCGGGAAGTCTTGATATTGGGCTCTTCCAGTCGATTTTTCTGATATGCTGGATTTATCAGAACCTGGTCAGCATAATTTTGCAGATTGATGAGCGCTGCCTGGGAAACAGATTGGACAACGGAACCTGCCGATTGAAGGATGAATTCATCCACGTTTCCAACATGCAAATCGGAAAATTTCAATTGCAGGTTTTCGAGGTACTGATACAAACGTCCATAGCCGCCCGGTTTCAGTAAATCGCTGCAAACGGTTACAGGTTTCAATCCACATGAAAGCACCTCTGTAACATTGAAACAATCAACACCGCCTGAAAATGTAATATCCAGAGCGCCATTATGATCTTCCTGAAGTTTGCGCGCCAGACGAATACCAATGGGATGTAAGGCCCGTCCGCTGAGATAATTCATTTTTTCGGTTTCGCTGAAGATTCCTTTAATGTTTATGCTTTCCAGCGTATTGGTCAGCTTGACACTGAAATGTAATTTTTGCTTTTCAGATGTTTCTTTTAGGTTATGAATAATTGGAAGGGCATCCTGGTATTTCAGATCATGCTCAAAGGCCAGATCAGGGATCTGCGCGTCAAATCCGCACTGGTCATTAAGAATGGTACGCAATGCTTTATTTCCAAGCAGGGTAGGATTCAATTTGACTGTTGTATGTAGCTTTTGCACTTCAATCAAATACCGTCCGATTTTTTCAATTTCTTCCGGAGGACAGCCGTGCATGGTGCTCAGGGTTATATTATCGGAGATGCGGGAAGGGATATCTAAGGTATTAATGGCAGGATAAATTTTATGGATTTGATTCTTAGCCTGGTCAAGTTCTTCGCTACAATCCTGCATTTTATTAAGAAACCATTGAACATTTTCCTGCAATATTCCATCGAGATTATATCCTACGCTCATATTGAACAAGGTTCCAACCGGGCCATCAAATTCCATTTCCCGATGAAGGATGTGGATCAGGATCCAGGCATTCAGATATTCATGAAAAGATTGCCGGATTTTTAATTCCTGTGACCATTCGCAATTATAACCTTCATCCTGCATGTCGATACAGGGCTTGGAAACATTCAGATCATCCAGGGTTTGAATGGTTTTTAATTCGATATACCGGGCACCGCATAACCAGGCTGCGATAATGTTTTGGGATAGTTGTGTGTGAGGACCGGCAGCCACACCCAACGGAGTGGACAGTTGCCTTCCATATCTTTCAATTTTAAAAGGATGGTTTGTGCTGGGTTTGTAAAAAAGAGAACCGGGGATCCCGAGAAAACGGTTTTTGCGGGATTCCGTGAGGGCCAGGGTAACCAGCCGGTAAAGCGGTAATGGTAAAAAACGGTCAGACAAAGGAGTATCTATTAAGATTTAAAATTCAAAATTAACAGATTAAGGGATGAAAAGGTGAGAAATGTTTATCTATTTTTGTTCTCGTTTTATGGCAATATCAACAAATAACAGCAAATAAATGAGCGAAGATTTTCATCATCGGTTTCTTGACATCGCTTTTAAAGCGGCGTTTGCCTCGGTACGAAGTAACAAAGGAGGGCCTTTTGGAGCCGTCATTGTAAAAGATGGTCATGTGATCGGAAACGGGGTGAACAGTGTTATCTCGAATAATGATCCCACCGCTCATGCTGAAATTATGGCGATTCGGGATGCCTGCAGAAATATTGCAAATTTTGATCTGGAAGGGTCGGTGATCTATTCAACTTGTGAACCTTGTCCGATGTGTTTGTCGGCTATATACTGGGCAAATATCAGTGAAGTTTATTATTGCTCTACAAAAGTTGAAGCCGCAGAGATCGGATTCCGTGATCATCATATTTATGACGAATTATCATTGCCTTCCGAATATCGCAATCTGCCATTTCATAAACTAGATCATCCTCAGGCTGCCAAGCTCTTTCTGGAATGGCAGAATAAGGAGGATAAAACTCCATACTGATGACAATCACCCTCGAAAATTTACTGTTAATTGGTTCTATCCTCTTGATTGTAAGTGTTTTTTTTAGTAAATCAAGCAAATATGGGATTCCAACAGTTGTGCTATTTTTATTAGTTGGTATGTTGGCAGGAGCCGATGGAGTTGGAAAGATTAATTTTTTCGATATTCATATTTCGAAATTTATAGGTACCCTGGCTCTTATCCTGATCCTTTTTTCAGGGGGTCTGGATACACGGATTTCAGATATTCGACCGGTTCTTGCCAGGGGAGCGATACTTTCAACACTTGGTGTTGTAATAACTGCTGTTACCACCGGTTTGTTTATTCATTTGATCAGTAAAATAAACCTGCTTGAAGGGTTGCTTTTGGGTGCCATAATATCTTCCACCGATGCTGCTTCCGTTTTTACCATCCTTAGGGCAAAAAAAACGGGGCTCAAAGGGAATATCAGGCCGCTTTTGGAATTAGAAAGTGGCAGTAACGACCCAATGGCCTATTTTCTAACAATCTTTTTCATCTTTATCATTCAAACGGAATCGGTTACGATATGGCAATTGGCTCTTATCTTTTTTAAACAATTTTTCTTTGGGATTGTTTTCGGGGGCATAATGGGGTTTGCCATTCAATGGATAATCAACAAAATCAACCTTGCTGTTGACGGATTATATCCTGTTATTTTAATCGCACTGGCTGTTTTTACTTTTGCATTTTGTGATTTTATTGGAGGGAATGGTTATTTAGCCGTTTACATTTCTGCCTGTATTTTAGGGAACAAAGAATTCGTCCATAAGCGAAGCCTTACGAAGCATTTCGACGGTCAAGCCTGGTTGATGCAGATCATTATGTTTCTCACACTTGGGTTGTTGGTTTACCCGGATCAATTGACACATGTAGCGGGTATTGGGTTGGTATTGTCATTTTTTATTATTTTGGTTGCCCGTCCCCTGGCTGTTTTTATATCGCTGGCCTTTTCTGGTTTTAATTTCAGGTCGAAATTATTCCTTTCCTGGGTTGGATTGCGTGGCGCAGTTCCTGTGATCTTGTCCATTTATGTTCTGGATGCCAAAATTCCAGAGGGACCCTATATTTTCAACCTGGTCTTTTTTATATCGCTGATTTCTGTTTTGCTTCAGGGTTCCACGATATCCTGGTTTGCAAAAATCTTAGGGATCTCTGTTCCTGATGAGATCCGGAAAAAATCGGCATTGGAAACCGAGTTTGATTATACCCGGAAAACGGTAAGAGAAGAGATTGATTTAGGATCCGGATCGCCCATAATCGACAAAACACCGATAAAGCTGAATATTCCCAAAGGAATTTTTATTTCCATGATCATTCGGGATGATGTGATGTTTATTCCGAATGGCACCACCATTTTCTGTTCCGGCGATAGACTTACCGTGATCGCAAATTCGAGTGATGCATTGAATGAATTTCGGGAGATGGTTCAGGGTGGGACACAAAAATCATCCAATCTTCTCAATAATCCCCTTATTTCCGTCGAGCCTGATTAACATTCCATCAGAGAGGAACCTTTTCGCTCCTTTAGCTCCTACAACGGCAGGAATTCCATATTCCCTGGCAACTACAGCGCCATGAGAAAGCGGACTGCCAATTTCGGTAATAAGTCCACTAACAATACTAAAATAAGGGGTCCAGCCTACATCGGTGAAAGAGGCAACCATGATTTCCCTATCTTGTAGCTTTTCGGCATCTTCGAGGGTGTTGATGATCCTTACCCGGCCTTCAATGATGCCAGCGCTGACCGGAGTTCCTTTCAACTGACCTTCATGAATTTCAAATTTTACTTCCTGTTCAAGCGGTTCAGGAATACCGAAACTGATCTCTTCAAAAGTCAGCTTATCGAGTTCGGGAAAAATAACCCGGCGTTTGTTTGCTTTTTCCTTCCAGGCAGGATTATGATCTCGCAGCAGTTGACCGATTTCTTCATGAGTAAGAAAATAGATCTGATCCACATCATCCAGCAAACCGTTATTCAGCATTTGTTTTGCTAAATGTTGATACCCTTTTCTTGCTTTATCAACCATGTGGATAACCATCCCTTTTGAAATTTCCCTACGGGCAACACCCTTACGGGCAGTTGGAATTAATCTGCGTAAAATGAGCCGCTTAAAAAAGATAACATGGGATAAAGCTTCCCTGATTGCCATTGGAACATTCCGGGTTTGGTGTTTTATATCGCCTGTGCGAACCCGGGTTTGCAACATTTGAATCAATTGCTGAGGATGTTCTCCCCACGTTTTTTCGCGCAACTCCGATTCACGGACACATCGGTGCCCATGGCGTTTGATAAAAGCATTGAATTGTTGGAGGATTTCCGGTGGCGCTTCCTCTAATATGAGACGAAGTGCTTCAGCAGGAGGAGCGGCGATAAAGAGATCTGAAAATATAGTGTTATGCTTGATCTCCCGGGCAAAGCGTTCCAATGATTTAACGGCATCGGCGCTTTCTATTTCGGGGTTATCCAGCAATAAAATGGTGGCAATATGGTGATCTTCTGATTGCGGGGTACGTTTATTATCGGTCATGATCCGCATAAAAGTAGAATACAGCGTACCCGATTGCGCTGAAGTCATCAAATGGTGGCCAAAACCAATTCCTATTATTTTGCGTGCTGTTTCAAGTTGATTATAGACCTCATCCATTGATGAAGTCAGTTTTATGGCAAAACCGGAATCCAGAATTCTAAGATCTTCCAGATATTTTTGAGCCCTTAGCGTATTGTCAATTTGGCGAAAGAAGTTAAACACCCGCCTGGGGAAAGCGGCTTCGGGAACGGCAGTGATACCGGGAAAAATTTTTCCGCTTAAAGCAAACTGAACATCATCCGCCTTATTCAACCATACATTCTTTGGGTAATCCATCATATTGGTCATATTGATGAATAACCTGTTGTAAAACATCTGAATGTACCGGGGAGAGGTGCGGGCTTTAAGCGGGAAGGCTCCGGCTTTATTGGCAAGCACAGCCATTCCGTAGTCAATAGCTTCAGCGCTTACCGACCATGTAAGGGGAGTGGCAACACCTGGCATCATTTCACCAATATTTCCCAAGGTCCATACGTCGGTTGATTCCCCTTTTACGCTGTCCAACTCGTTGTAATGAACATCTTGCAACGTAGTTATTGGGCGAACTTGCAGCCAGAGGAGGGTTCCTTTTTGATCGATGGCCCATTCGAGGTCAACGGGAAACCCTTGATGTTTTTCTGCACGTTTAGCGCCTTCCAGAATTTCTTTTACCTGGTTCACTGTAAGAAGTCCGGAATGGGATTCAAGTTGTGATTCAATATTGGATTCGCTCCGGTAAAATTCATAATGAAAAGCATCTTTCATGCCATTTACCAAAGCCTCACCATGGCCGGCGATGGCGTTGATCAGCATTTTATCCCGCCGGTTGGTCACCGGATTGGCCGAAAAAACGACTCCGGCAACGCGGGCTTCCACCATGTTTTGCAAGATTACAGAAATCCTGAGATCGGCATCTGTGACCAGGTTTCCCGAATAGGATTTCACCCGGTGTGCCTGGGCGGCATCAATACACTGTACAATGGCATTTTTTATCTCATCGTATGTGCGAAGGTTCAGAAAAGTCTCGAATTGCCCTGCGAAAGAAGCTTTTTGTCCATCTTCACTAACTGCAGAAGAACGTACTGCTTTGAGTCCGGGGCCAAGCGTATTAAGATGCTGTTTCAGGATGGTATCGTCCAACCGGTCCGATCGGGGATGGATTAATACAAAAGCCTCGGGTACTTTCAGCCCGATCTCTGTCAATGTCTTCAGTCCCTTGGCCTTTCCTCCGACAGGTTCGTTGGTTATATCGCGCAGAAACCGGATCAAACCAGGGGATATCTGTCTTTGTGAAAACCAAACTCAACCATTCCCAGTCCATCTACTCCATCAAATTTATACGATCCGATTCCTTCCTTCATCCTGTATTTTTCGTCATGGAGGTATTGGAATTCACCTTTTCTCCAGAATTCCACCTGGTGCATTTTCCCACTCCTGGTTTTGATTTCAACAAAACCGTGGTTTGGAAGTAAATTGTCTTTAGAAACGGTTTCCAGATCGGTACAATCAACAATGGCATCGGTGGTGCCATCGGGGGCTGTGATAAAACCTGCTACGAGCCGGCCAAGGAACTGCCATTTTATGGTTGTGACTGTCCAATGGATTCCTGCGTCAGATATCCCGGTCATCCAGTAATGCCGGTCCCAGGTGTGCCAGTTTCTTGAACCAAAAGAGTGGTCACGGGAACCGATCATGTTTATCTTGACTTCACGATCATCCACAAGGATAAAGCCTTGTAATGTACCGGTTTGTTCGTAATGAACCTGATGGGTGTCTTTCATGTTGTGAAAAAATTCACTGGTCCATTTTTCGGCTGCAATGGCATCTGCAATCACAGCATGATCTGAACTTTTTTCGAAATCATAAACCGGATGCTCCCCGGTGAAAACAAGATCTGTTTTGCAGTAATGTGCTTTGCCCTCTTTATCATAAACAGTGCCTTCAAAGGTTATACGCCAGATTTTACCTGTTTCCACCGGCTCCCATTGTAAGGTTCCCTGCTGAAATCCATTCCCTTCCGCTCCGGGAGAGGCAGTTAATCCGAAATAGCCAAGGTCTTTGATATAAAAATCAAACCAGAATTCATTGGCCCGTTTTGGTTCACGAAAGGCCATCCGGGTGATAAACGCATTGCCTTCCTTGTCGCCACCATAAAAATAGGAACTGTCGTTGGGGTATGGTTGTGCCTGATCTACATGTTTCTTTTCAAGAAATTCAACAGATAACTGGCGGCCTTTGGTACGTTTGACCATTTGACGCGCTACGAATTGTTTGAGCATTTTTAGTATATGAGGGTACAAACATAACAATTCATCACGAAAAAACCGTTAAATTTTTTGAATTTCAGGTGGCTTTTCGTCTTAAAATTTTCTCGATTTTTTCTTTTTCGGATTGAAACCATCCTTAGATCCTTTAAAGTCTTTGGATCTTTTAAAGTCTTTAGACCCCTTAAAGTCCTTCGATCCTTTGTACTTTTTATTTTTAACGTATGATTCACGCTCTTTGATGGGTTTTTGTGAATCCCCTTTAACAACTTGAATGGAAAGAGGTTGATCTTTGAAAATAGCGCCCTCCAGAGATTGGACTACAAACTGTCCAAAGTCGCTGTCTACTTCAAATGTCCCTTCATTCGACCCCAATGTGATATCGCCAATCCGGATTCTTTTTCCGGGGCTGTTGGTGTTGATCAGATCGATGAGGGTATTGGGGTAAAGTCCATTGGCTTTTCCAACGTTGATTGATAACCGGGTAAATCCGGTGACTTCTTTTCGAGGTTCTCTGCGATTGCCTTTGTCATGGAGTGATTCACGTTGCTTATCCTCTGAAACATTGATGTCTTTGGCATTCCTGTAATAATCGATGAACCGGTTAAATTCAAGGGCTACAAAGCGTTTTATGACATCTTCTTTTTCAAGCCATTCCAGTTTACGGTAAATGGAGGGAAGGAAAGAATCGATTTCCGAATTTTCGATCTCCACATTTTCCATTTTATTGATGAGATTGAACAGTTGTTTCTCACAAATTTCACGTCCGCCAGGAACTTTTCCAGCGATGAATGGTTTTTTAATAAGTTTTTCAATCTGTTTGATCAGATGTCGCTCTTTCAGATTGATGATGGCAATTGATGTTCCTGCTTTTCCGGCCCGGCCCGTACGTCCGCTACGGTGGGTATAAGCCGACAGATCGTCGGGAAGACTATAGTTGATAATGTGCGTCAGGTCGTTGACATCGAGGCCACGGGCTGCCACATCGGTAGCAACGAGAAGTTGTACATGACGGATTCTGAATTTCTGCATCACGCTATCGCGTTGTGATTGTGAGAGGTCTCCATGAAGGGCTTCAGCATTATATCCATCACCGATCAGTTTGTCGGCAATCTCTTGCGTGTCGATCCGGGTACGGCAAAAAACAATACCGTAAATGGAAGGGTAAAAATCAACAATTCGTTTCAGAGCGGTGTATTTGTCTTTGGCATGAACCGTATAATAAACATGCTTGATGTTTTCGGCACCGGAATTTTTGTTCCCGATTGTAATTTCAATCGGGTCGTGCATGTAATTTTTGGCAATTACAGCAACTTCATTGGGCATGGTAGCTGAGAACAGCAGTGTGCTTCGTTCCTTGGGGACTTCGGATAAAATTTCGTTGATGCTGTCGAGAAAACCCATATTCAGCATTTCATCTGCTTCATCCAATACAACCGTCTTCACCTGACCCAGTTTAATGGCCCGTCTGTTGATAAGATCTTGTAACCGCCCGGGGGTAGCTACAACGATCTGAACGCCTTTTTTCAACGCTTTGATCTGGACATCCATACTGCTGCCGCCATAAACTGCCAATACCCTCAATTCATCAATATATTTAGCGTAATCGTTGAGGTCGGCAGTAATCTGCATACAGAGTTCGCGGGTCGGACATAAAATCAAAGCCTGCGGCAAATGGCTATCGGTATCGGTTTGCTGGATTAAGGGTAGCCCATAAGCAGCAGTCTTTCCTGTTCCGGTTTGGGCCAGGCCAACGATGTCGGTTTTAGCTCCCAAAAGAAGGGGAATTACTTTCTCCTGGATTGGCATGGGGCTTTCAAAGCCAAGTTCTGTCAAGGCAAGTACAATATCTTTGTCTATACCTAATTCTTCAAATGTAATCATGTAAAATTTCTATTATGTGCTTTCGGAATTTCCGGATTGTGCTCAAATTTGGCATCAGCCTGAAGGAAGGACGGTAAACACTAATTAATTATCTGGCAAAGATACGATAAATAATAATTATGCTATTTTTTTCTGAAAAGGACAAATTTAACCGCTTTTCTGTGAATCAAGGTTCCATGGCGTAAGATCAAGTATTAGGAGAATCAGTGAGCGCAGATGCCAGGTGTTTCTAATTTTTTATGCCAAGCACAGCCAGTCCGCCTTCGGCTGTTTCTTTGTAAATCCGGGGCAGATCATGACCGGTTTGTTTCATGGCTTCGATTACGCGGTCGAAGCTTACTAAGTGATGACCATCCGATAACAGGGCGTACATATTGGCATCGAGGGCACGGGCTGCGCCGAAGGCATTTCGTTCAATACATGGAATTTGGACCAATCCGAACAGTGGATCACAGGTGAGCCCGAGAAAATGTTCCATTGCGATAGAAGCAGCATATTCAATTTGCCTCGGTGTTCCTCCAAACATTTGTTCTGCGGCTGCGGCAGCCATAGAACTGGCGCTGCCGACTTCCCCCTGACATCCTACTTCAGCACCGGCAATGGAGGCATTTGTTTTAATCAGATTCCCGATCAGGCCGGCAGTGGCCAATGCCCGTATAATTTTTTTTTCGGGAATATCATACTGGGTTTTTAGCAAATACAGAACAGCTGGGATTACTCCGCAGGATCCACAGGTAGGGGCAGTGACGATCTTCCCACCTGCGGCATTTTCCTCTGAAACAGCCAGGGCATAAGCGAATGTATATGCACGGCGGGCCAAAGTACCTTTAAAACTACGGGCTTTAGTATGATAAGAAGAGGCTTTTCTCGGGAGATTCAATCGTCCGGGCAATACTCCTTCGGCTTCAATGCCGCGTTCCACTGCTTCCTGCATAACTGACCAAACTTCTTCCAGATAATTCCATAAACCCTGATCTTCGTGCATCTCAACAAATTCCCACAGCGACCTGCCATTGCTTTCACACCACTGTAAAATATCCGTCAGGGTTTTAAGCTGATAAAGATGGGAGAAACTGGTTCGTTTTCCTGTATCACTCAGATCTCCTCCGCCGATACTGTATGTAACCCATTCTTCCCGTGTTTTATCGGCTTTGTCTAAGGCTTCAAACCGTATTCCATTGGGGTGAAGAGGCAGGAAAACATCGGGTTTCCAGACTATTTCAGTAGGCACAGGGGTCATGACCTCCAGAATCGCCTTATCGGTCATGTGTCCTTTACCGGTAGCTGCTAAACTGCCATACAAGGTTACCCGGAATTTTGTAATTCCGGGATTTTGTTTTTTAAATATCTCGGATGCCCTACGAGGGCCTATGGTATGGCTACTGGATGGGCCATACCCAATTTTAAAGATCTCTTTTATCGATTCCAAGGGCTATGCCATTTTTTCTACAAGATCAGCTAACCGGTTGGAATAGCCGTTTTCATTGTCATACCAGGAGATAACCTTCACCAAATTGCCACCTAAAACTTTGGTTAACCCCGAATCATAAATAGAAGAGTGGAAGTTTCCAATGATATCGCAACTTACCAGAGGTTCATCAAGATATTCAAGAATTCCTTTCATGGGTCCGTTGGCAGCAGCTTTCATAGCGTTGTTGATGTCTTCCACGGTTACATCCCGGTTAAGCTCACAGGTAAGGTCGACCAATGAACCATCGGGAGTGGGAACGCGAACTGCAAAACCATCCATTTTCCCTTCCAGATCCGGGATAACCAATCCAATGGCTTTGGCAGCGCCGGTTTTAGTAGGGATAATTGAGATTGCAGCAGCTCTGGCCCGGCGCAGATCCTTATGCGGAGCATCCAGGATGATCTGGTCGTTGGTATAGCTATGGATCGTATTCATCAATCCCTTTTTAATACCGAAATTATCATTCAGCACTTTGGCAATAGGAGCCAGGCAGTTGGTAGTACAGGAAGCATTGGAAATAAGTTTCATTTCCGGAGTAAGGGTGTTATCATTCACTCCAAGTACAATCGTTGCATCAACATCGTCCTTGCTGTCAGAAGGAACAGATAAAAGAACCTTTTTTGCTCCGGCAACCAGGTGTTTGCTCATTTTTTCACGGGTTCTGAAAATACCGGTACATTCAATAACGATTTCTACCCCTAATGCACCCCAGGGAAGATTAGCAGGATCCTTTTCGGCCATTACCTTTAATTTTTTACCGTTTACCACCAAGCAATCCCCATCTACAGAAACTTCTCCGGGAAATTTTCCATGAACAGAGTCATATTTTAGTAAATGTGCCAGTGTCTTGGCATCTGTAAGGTCATTGATAGCGACTACTTCAATTTTGCTTTTTGTTAATAACGCACGATATGTGAGACGGCCAATACGTCCAAATCCGTTAATTCCAACTTTAATTGTTCCCATTTTCTTCAGGTTTTATCATTAAATAATTTATTTATAATGAACAGTCAAAATTACAGATTTTACCGATAGAATAAAAATCTGCATGATATTTTTGCTGATACGCGCTAAAATTGTAGTTTTATTGACAAAACCATACTCATGAAGAAAATATTTGTCATTTCTGATGGTACTGGTCGTACTGCAGAACAAACCCTGATGGCTGCCCTAACGCAATTTCCGGAGGTTGGCGTGGATATTGTGCTTAAAGGGGAAATCCGTTCCGAACGTCAGATTGAAGAAATCGTATCTGAAGCGATAGAAGAAAAAGGGTTTATTGTTCATACCCTGGTTTCAGATTCGCTAAGGGAAAATATTTTGCGGATCAGTCGTATCCATAATGTTGATGCCATCGATTTGATGGGTCCCCTGTTGTCGAGGTTGGCCCATCATTTTTCCGATTCGCCTACCGGAGAACCGGGGTTGTTCTTTCGATTGAACAAAGAGTACTTTAAAAGGATCGATGCCATGCAATTTGCCTTTACACATGACGATGGGCAGCGGTCGTATGATTATGAGCAAGCAGAAATTCTCCTGGTTGGAGTTTCCCGCACTTTTAAAACCCCATTAAGTATCTATCTCGCTTTCAAAGGATGGTTTGTGGCCAATTATCCTATTGTACTGGGCGCTGATTTTCCGGAGGTGATGGACAAACTTCCCCGTGGACATGTATTTGGGCTTATGACCCTTCCCCAGGATTTGTCTAGCTTACGGGAAGCCCGGCAACAATACCTTGGGGGATCGTTGGGTGAATACTCCTCCTTAGAATATGTACGAAGGGAATTAAATTATGCACAAAATCTCTTCAACCATCATGAATGGCCTGTAATTCAGGTCACCAATAAACCCATTGAAGAAATTGCTTCAGAGATATTGTCCATCAAGCGAAGAATCGATCATCCACCTGTTGTGAAGAAAAAATCAAAATCTTAAATTTTTCCCGTATTTTTGCAGCGATTCGCGCATCAATCATTTTTTACATGTCAAAGACAAAATATATTTTCGTTACAGGAGGAGTAACTTCCTCTCTGGGAAAAGGAATTATTTCTTCCTCCATTGCTAAGTTACTTGTGGCTCGTGGTTTTTCTGTTACAATTCAAAAATTGGATCCTTATATCAACATCGATCCGGGAACCTTGAACCCTTACGAACATGGTGAATGTTTCGTTACGGATGATGGAGCAGAAACGGATCTGGACCTTGGGCATTATGAACGATTCTCCAATATGCCTACCTCGCAGGCAAATAATGTTACAACTGGTGTTATTTATCAATCGGTTATCACCAAAGAGAGAAAAGGAGAGTACCTTGGAGAAACTGTACAGGTAATCCCGCACATCACCGACGAAATCAAATATCGTATCAAACTCCTCGCAAACCGTGGAAATTATGATTTCATTATAACCGAGATTGGCGGAACTGTTGGAGATATCGAATCCCTTCCGTTTATTGAGGCTGTTCGTCAGTTGCGTTGGGAATTGGGGAAAAACTGCGTTGTTGTTCACCTTACGCTCGTTCCTTATCTGGCTGCTGCCGGTGAATTAAAGACAAAGCCAACCCAACATTCGGTGAAGACTTTGCTGGAATCGGGAGTGCAACCCGATATTATTGTATGCCGTACTGAAAAACATTTGTCGGAAGGAATCCGCAATAAAATAGCACTTTTTTGTAATGTCACCCCTTCTTGTGTAATTGAATGTATCGATGCTGATACCATCTATGATGTTCCCATTCTGATGCACAAAGAAAATCTGGATCTTGAAATATTGAAATCTACCCAGATGCCCTGTGACAAAGAACCCGACCTCAGAGACTGGGAAAAATTCATCTATACTTTGAAACACCCATCGGGAGAGGTGAGTATTGGGCTCATTGGGAAATATGTTGAGTTGAAAGATGCTTATAAATCGATCACCGAATCCTTTATCCATGCCGGAACAGCGAATGAGGTTCGGGTGAAATTGCAGACTTTCCATTCAGAATTCATCAACGACTCGAATGTAAAAGAAAAATTAGGTAACCTTGATGGGATCCTCGTAGCACCTGGTTTTGGGGAACGGGGTATTGAAGGAAAGATCACTGCCATTCGGTTTGCCCGCGAACACAAAATTCCGTTCTTCGGGATTTGTTTGGGAATGCAATGTGCCGTTATTGAATTTGGCCGGAATATATTGGGCTTGAAAGGTGCCCATTCCACCGAATTTGATAAATCCACTCACTATCCTGTTATTGACATGATGGAAATGCAGAAGAAAATTTCGGGATTGGGAGGAACCATGCGATTGGGAGCCTATCCTTGCCGTTTATCACCAGGATCACGACTTGTGGAGATTTATCAAGCTGAAACCATCTCCGAACGCCATCGTCACCGGTATGAATTCAATAACGAATATCTCGAATTATACCGCAATGGAGGAATGATTCCGGTTGGATTAAATGAAAAAGATAACCTGATTGAAATTATTGAACTTAAAGGCCATCCATGGTTTATCGGTGTTCAATTCCTTCCCGAATTTAAAAGTACTGTGGCCCATCCGCACCCGCTCTTTGTCAGTTTCGTCAAAGCTGCTAAAGAAAACCATAATAAATAACGCCGACCTTTGCTATGAACAGAAACACAATCATTGGACTTGTCCTAATATTTGCTATTTTCATTGGATACAGCTATCTGACAAAGCCATCGGAAGAGCAGTTACTTCAGCAAAAAAGAAAATCCGACTCTATTTATCTTGTAAAAAAAAATCGCCAGGAATCTGAGATCAGAGCTGTTGCACGTATGCAAGCCATTAATGCAGCAAAACAAAAAGAGATCCTGATATCTTCCGGTAAAAAAGTCGATTCTGCTACTGTTCTTCGAATGTCGAAGAAAGACGAATTGGGACTCTTTGCAAATTCCGCTGTTGGAAAAGATACCAGTTTTGTGATTGAGAATGATGTTTTCCGATTGAAAATCGCCTCTCTTGGAGGAAAAATTTCATCGGTAGAATTAAAAAAATACCTCACCTGGGATAAAAAACCCTTGATTCTGATGGATTCGGATTCCTTGCATTTCGGATTTTCTTTTTTTTCCAATAACAGAATAATAAATACCGACAAACTCTATTTTCAACCTTTTTTCAATACGCCGGAAGATGCCAAAAAAGGTCTCCTGAAAGTCTCCGGAAATGACTCTATCCGTTTTGGAATGCGTCTTTACATTGCTTCCTCCGATACTTCTTTTGATCCTGCGAAATATATCGAATACCAATATACGATTAAGGGAAATGAATATATGCTCAGATTCCAGGTTAACTTTTCTGGGATGTTGGATGTGATGGATCCATCAACCAAATATCTCGTACTGAACTGGAACGATAACCTTAATCAACTCGAAAAAAGTTTGAAAATGGAGCACATGAATTCCACCCTCTATTTTAAATATATTGATGATAAGGTGGATTATCTTTCAGAAACCAAGGATGAAGAGAAAAATTTGAAAAATGAAAAGATAAAATGGCTTTCTTTTAAGCAACAATTTTTTTGCAGTTCGCTGATCGCTGATAATTATTTCGGTGAACCCAGGTTGAGAACAAATACCCTCCCGTCACAAAAAAATTACGTAAAATCGATGTCGGCTGAAGTTGGAATTCCATTCTTACCGGCCGAAAACAAATCTCTGTCGATGTCGATGTATTTCGGACCAAATAAATATTATGGGTTAAAACACTACAAACTGGATCTCGAACAACAAATTCCACTCGGATGGGGATTTTTTCTGATGGCCTGGATCAATATCTATGCTGTGATCCCTGTCTTTACCTTCTTCGGTAATTTCGGATGGAACTACGGAATCATCATTCTTATTCTGACCATATTGTTAAAGATCGTTTTATTTCCCATCGCATTTAAAACATATAAATCTTCTGCCAAAATGCGGGTTCTTAAACCCGAAATTGATGAGTTGAATAAAAAATATCCTAAGAAAGAGGATGCTATGAAAAAGCAACAAGCCACCATGGACCTGTATAAAAAAGCAGGTGTTAATCCCATGGCTGGCTGTGTACCAATGCTACTTCAGATGCCTATCCTGATTGCCATGTTCCGCTTTTTTCCATCCTCCATTGAACTCCGTCAGCAAGCTTTCTTATGGGCCAAAGATCTGTCGTCCTACGATTCAATCTGGACTTTTCCGGGCGGTTTTTCACTTCCCTGGTACGGTGATCATGTGAGCCTCTTCGCCCTGCTGATGACCATCTCCAGTGTTATCTATACCAAAATCAACGACCAGATGATGGGATCCCAACAAGCCCAGATGCCCGGTATGAAAGCCATGATGTATATGATGCCGGTCATGTTTCTTTTCTGGTTTAACGACTATTCCTCAGGGTTGAGTTATTACTACCTGTTGGCTAACCTTCTCACGTTTGCCCAGATCTATTTTATCAGAGCGGTACTTGATGAGAAAAAACTTCGCTTACAGATCGAAGCCAATAAAAAGAAACCGATTAAAAAATCAGGTTTCCAAAAAAGGTTGGAAGATATGGCGAAACAAAAGGGTTACCCGGTAAAAAAGTAATCAGGAAATTGTGTGGATCATTTAAGGTAGCTAAGAAATAACTCCAATCCTTGTCTCTTTTGGATATCCAAAAGATAAGAGATATTCTTTTCAAGGTAATCAAGGCAGTCAACGTCTTGAGGCAGTTTGTCCTTAAAAAACTCAATACTTTCTTTTTTGTGGTCGACACCGTATGAAAGTGCCTCGGTGAAAGGGGCAAGAATACTGGCGGGCATTTTTTTCTTCGAAATCCAGGCTGCGAAAACAAAAGGCAAAGAGGTGAAATTAATCCAAACTTCTGCCAGGTCATAAATATACGGATAATGTCCTCTCAGTGTAAACGTCTTATCTCCGATTGCTACTACAGATTCAGGTATGTATGACTTCATAAGCCGGTCAGAGGATAAATTTTCCCATTCAGGTGAAATGTGCCAGTAATGTTCTCCTAACACTTTGATAAGTCTAACCGAGGTTCTGGAATCGAAATCAAGCGAGATTTTACGGATCTTATCTAATGGGACCTTAGAAAGAAGCAATACGGTTTTTACTTCACCAACTGCCCCGATGCAATAATCAGAGATGAGATGATATTGGGTGAAATCGGTAAAAGCGCCTACCGGAACCAAGGAGATATCCACTTCTTCGGATTGAAGTTTTTTCGCGCAAATGGAAGGAATATCCAGATCTAAGCGGAAGTTTTTTAACAAACCCGATTGTTGAAGGCCATAAACAAAAGGAATGGTATTCAGATAACAAACTGCAGATATTTTAAGTTGGCTCATGATTTTCATTGTTGTCATCGCTCCGAAACGCACTTTTCTTATCGCGTTGTGCGCCAATCTGTATGAGTTGCTTGTGAATGGATAACACCTGGGGAATAACCAGATTTGTTCCATCGTTGTTTATGATGAAATCGGATAGACTCGATTTTTCTGCATCTTCCATCTGAAATGCCATCCGTTTCAATACTGAATTGCCATCGACATGGTCTCTGTGCATGACCCGTTCGATGGCAATTTCTTTGGGACATGAAACGTGAATGATAAAGTCAAATTTCTTTTGGAAGCCGCTTTCAAAGATAATGGCAGCCTCATGAATAACATAAACGGCGCTAAAATGAAGCAGCGTCCACTCCTCGAAATCACGGATCACCAACGGATGGATTATCGAATTTAATACCTGTAATGCGAAAGGATCATTAAAAACAATAGAAGCCAGTGATTTCCGGTTGATTTTACCATCTTTAGTAAGGATGGTTTTGCTAAAATGTTCAACAAGATCGGATTTTACAAGCGGATCATCCAGGTGCTTTTTTCCTGCTTCATCCGCAACATAAACAGGAACTCTTAATACGGAAAAGACTTTCGAAACGAATGTCTTTCCGCTTCCGATATTGCCAGTAAGCCCGACTTTGAGCATGGTCAATGTTTTTTTACATAGATGTGGGAGGGATCCACAAATTTTATCGTGGAATCGGATCGCAGCATCAAAGAATCTCTTTTTAAAATGACTGATCTGGAAGGAATTCGGTGGATACTGGTATTCTCAAACTTAAAAAACAAGGTATCCGGAGTAACAAAATATACGTCGCTGTTGAAGTTTGTTTGTGCGATGATTTCTTTACCCAGCCTGTTGGTAAGAATATATCCCCAGGGGTTGGAATCGGTATTACGAACCCGGAGATTCTCAAGACTCACTTCAAATTCACGGTCATTTTGATCGACGAACTTTTCTGAAAGAAATTCATATCCCTGAAGTTTGATTTTTAAAGTCAGGGTAGAGTCGGAAAACCCGGATAATTTATAGTTGGCCGGATAATTGGTGTATTTAAGCCGGTATTCGATGGCATAATAATAGTCCTTGGACAGCCTGACAAGCATCCAGAAGAATACCGAAAGAATAAGACAAACTAAGAAAATCGACAATTGATGTCTGAATTTCTCGCTTTTTCTATTTCGGGCATTCCCGATGAATTCAATAAAATCGTTCTTCATCGGTGAAATTTATGAAAAATTATTTGTTTTCTATGGTCTGCGAATTATCCATGGCCACAGCCGTTTTTTCAACCCTTAACCGAACTCCGTTTTCAACTTCAATGGTTACTGTGGTATCCTGAATTTCAACGATCTTTCCATGAATTCCGCCAATGGTGATGATTTTCTGCCCTTTTTGCAGACTTTCCTTAAATTTTTTCTGATCTTTCGAACGCTTCATCTGAGGGCGGATAAAGAAAAAATAGAAAACAACAATGATCAGCAATAAAGGAAGGAATGATAACCAACCACTTTGTTGTTGACCTTGGCCCTGTGGAGCCATGAGAAGAATATTTAACAAATTTGTCATAATTTATGGGATTTACGATTTTAAATTTACGATTTTAGATTATATAGTTTTTGTTAATTGTTTTCTA
The DNA here is from genome assembly GCA_023231005.1 of Bacteroidales bacterium. Taxonomy (GTDB): domain Bacteria; phylum Bacteroidota; class Bacteroidia; order Bacteroidales; family FEN-979; genus CAIVAT01. Next base: position 41,746 of record JALNWG010000015.1, read on the forward strand.
TTCACTTCTTGCATTAACCACCTGAGCTTTGATTCGCAACATGGTAGTATTGGGTTGGGTATTGGCAACAACGAGAATATTTTTTGATTGAAATCCTCTTTTTCCGATGCTGTTAAACGCAACTTTAACGATCCCTTTTTCTCCGGGTTGGAGTGGAATTTTGGGATACGATGGAACAGTACAACCGCAGGAGGTGGTTACATCTGCAATGACGAGCTCGGATTTGCCGGTGTTTTTAAATTTAAAGCTAAAGGATACCGTCTCTCCTTCAAGGATTCGCCCGAAATCGTGTTCGGTTTCTTCAAACTGAATGACTGGTAATGAACTTAGGTCACTCTTGCCGGTTGCACTATTCGGATTGCTGACAACATCGGTAGGAACCGATGCAGATCGGCCATTTCCACCTGAATTACACCCGGTAAGAATAAAAACGGTGACAAGAGAACAAAATGTAAGTAATCGTAAAGAGCTCATGCTGTCTTACTTTTAAAGCAGTGCAAAAATATAAAAAAAAATCGTATTTTTACAGCAATGCGTATATACCTGATCGGATATATGGCTTCGGGGAAATCGAACCTGGGACATGCTCTGGCCGGAAGGCTGGGATATGATTTCGTTGATCTCGATACTTTGATTGAACAACGATACCGGATTACGATTCTTGATTTTTTTGAAAAATATGGGGAAGAAACTTTTCGTAAACTGGAAAAGATAATGCTCCAAGATACACTTTCTTTGCAAAATACCGTCATCGCAACTGGCGGCGGAACTGCTTGTTTTTTTGATAATATGGATTTTATTAATTCAGCAGGAACTTCAATTTACCTTCGCTGGGAAATTCTTGCTTTGATGGAGCGGTTAAAACAGGTTCGCCGCAAACGGCCACTGCTAAAAGATATTCCGCCAGAGCATCTCGAAAATACTGTTGCAGAGCAACTTTCAATTCGTTCTTTCTTTTATAATCAGGCAAATCTCATTGTAGAGGCTGGGAAGATGAATGCAACCGAAGCAATCAACTGGATTCTTGAGCGGTTGGAAACGGACTAACTTTTTTTGTTAATAAAGCCACATTTTCCACATGTTGGGTGTGGGGGAACATATCTATCGGCTGACATTTCACCATGATATAGGATTCGGATAACAGCAAAATGTCGCGTGCTTGGGTAGCCGGATTGCAACTGACATACACAATTTTTTCAGGGAGAATGGTCAGGATAGTATTTATTACTTTTTCATGCATGCCTGTTCGAGGGGGATCGGTAATAATAACATCCGGGATACCATATTGGGCAGTAAATTCCGGAGTGAGTATTTTTTCCGTTTCTCCAGCAAAAAAAAGCGTGTTTTTAATCCCGTTAATCTGCGAATTTATTCTGGCATCAAAAATAGCAGACTCTACCGATTCAATCCCAATCACATTTCCGATATATGGGGCGATATAATTGGCAATTGTTCCGGTTCCGGTATACAGATCATATACCCTTTCATTTCCGGAAAAACCGGCAAATTCGGCTGCTGTCCTGTAAAGATTGAATGACTGAAGTGAATTTGTTTGAAAAAACGAAGCCGGGCCGATACGGAATTGTATTTCGGCGGCATTCTGTTTGAATGGCGGCATTTTCTCTGTGATATAAGGCTCTCCGGCAAAGAGGCGAAATTCGAGGTCATTTATCGTATCATTCTTTTTCGGATTGATCACATAATATAAACTGGTAATTTCCGGAAATGTTTTGAGCAGATGGGTCAGGAGCGGGGATATGGCCTCATCTTCATGCTGGAAAACAACAATGAGCATCAAGCCGCCGGCATGGGTGGTCCGGATGATGAGATTGCGCAAGAATCCTTGCCAGATACGTACATCGTAAAACGAGAGGTTATTCTCAAAAGCATATTTTCGCATGACATTCCGGATCACATTCGAGGGGTCTTTTTGATGAAAGCACTCTTGAATATCGACAACCTTGTCGAAAAACTGGGGAACATGAAACCCGAGTGCACGCGTATCGGCCATTCCGGATTCCAGGTTTTTGTCATCTTCGGTTAACCACCGGTGATTTGAAAAAGTAAAATCCAATTTATTCCGGTAGTATCTTGTTTCAGGGGAAGGAAGAATGGGCAAAATAACCGGTTGTTCCAGCTTCCCGATCCGAGTCAGATTATCAAACACCTGCTTTTGTTTGTAATATAATTGCTCCGAATATTGCATATTTTGCCAGCGACATCCACCACAAACCCCGAAATGACTACAGTGTGGATCAATTCGTTTAGTTGAAAGCGTGTGGAATTTAATGGCTTTTCCTTCCAGATACTTTTTCTTTCTCCGTACAATTTGAACATCCACCACATCTCCTGGCACCACAAAAGGTACGAAAATGACTTTATCATTCACCTTGCCCACTGACATTCCTTCAGAACCGGCATCGATGATTTCTACTTGTTCGAAAATAGTTGGGTGAGTGGTTGGTGCGTGGCGCATAATTAATAGTGAAATAGTGAATGTTTATTTTTTTGTGGTTCTGTTGCGGAAGTGCCTGGAATCGCCCCACTCCCCGTATGCAATTTGATCTCCGGCCATGTGGATTCGGATTTCCAGGCAATTTTTACACTCAGAAGCTTCTTCGTCGAGACAAGGTTTATTTTCATAAAGGAGGTAATCCTGACGGTATTTTACCGGGGTAAGATTGGGCATGATCACATTGGCTCCAACCATTAAAGCCTTTTCTCTTCCCTGTGGATCAATGGTTTGCATGGCGGTGGTTGCGGCAATATTGATATCTTTCATCATGATCCGCAAAATGGCGATCATTTTTAGTGAAAGGTCAAACCGTTCCTGGAGGGGCAGCAAGGTATCTCGGTATTGATATAAAGGAGTATCAATATGCTCAATATAGGGCCCCATTCCAACCATATCTACATCAAAATCCCGGAAGAACAGGAGATCATCGGCCAGATCGGAGATTGTTTGAAAAGGCAACCCTATCATGACCCCGGTACCTACCTGATATCCGACTTGCCGCAATGTTTGTAAAGCCAATAACCGCTGCTGGTAATTATGATGAATATTATCGGGATGGAGTTTTTTATACAATACCGGGTTCGATACTTCGATTCGCAATAAATATCGGTGGGCACCGGCTTCAAACCAACGCCTGTATGTCTCTTCACGCTGTTCCCCAAGGGATAGGGTTATATGAAGTTTCCCCTTTGTCAGAAACTGAATCTTTTTTAACAATCCTTCTATTTTAGAAACAAAGGTCTTGTTGGTCCGCTCGCCCGATTGAATTACTAGAGAGCCATAATTGTTGGAAAATGCATAATCCACGGCTTCCATCACCTCTTCATCGGTGAGTTGATATCGCGTAAATTGTTTATTCCCAGCCCGGATTCCACAATAATAACAGTTCTTGGAGCAAAAATTGGCATACTCTATCAACCCCCGGAAATAGACTTTATGACCGACAAATAACTCCTTTGTCGCTTTTGATTTTTCAAATATTGTCTGACGTTCTTCTCCTTTCGACTCAAGCAAATATTGCAAGTCTGTTTTGGAAAAGTTGTTTTTTTTTAATATTTTTTCAACACTTAACATCATCGGGGTGTAAAATTCAATATTTTAGCCATTGACATTAAAATACGTTGCAAAATTACTATATTTAGCTGACAATAAATAAACTTCTCCTTATGGATAAAACAACGAAGATCGTATTGATTGATGATGATAAAACGGTCATTCTTTCACTTAGTACTTTACTCGCAACACAATTCCATAACATGGAAGTAGTTGGGGTTGCTCATGGTGTTCGGGAGGGAATTCAACTGATTGATTCAACAACGCCGGATTTGGTGTTTCTTGATATCAACATGCCGGATGGTGAAGGTTTTGAAGTGATTGAACGGGTTACCTATAAAAATTTCCAGGTTATTTTTATTACCGCATTCGATAAGTATGCTGTCCGCGCTTTTGAATTTTCAGCTCTCCATTACCTCATCAAACCAGTTACACTGGAAATGCTGGAGTCGGCAATCAACCGGTACAAAGATGTAAAAGTCGATGAAATAGACAACCGTTTAAATGTACTGCGCGACTCTTTGAAAAGTAAAAATGAAAAGATCATTATCCCTTCCACCGATGGCTTGAATATTGTTAAGTTAAGTGATATAATCCGGCTCGAAGCAAGTGATGTTTATACCCTCTTTTTCATGGCAAACGGACAACGGTTTGTTGCTTCCAAACCATTAAACAACTACGAAAGAATTCTGGAAGATCTTCCGTTTTCACGTGTTCATAGCAAACATCTGATCAATCTCATGTATATTAAACGATATATTAAAGGGAAAGGTGGTTCCGTTATTCTTGAAGACAATACCGAGGTGGAAGTTTCGGTTCGGAAAAAAGCTGATTTTATTGAGAAATTGAAGAATTTTGCCAGGTTTGTTTAGACAGACCTAAAGGACAATTACTATACATTAAACCGGATGTGAAGGATATCCCCATCTCCGATTACATAATTTTTTCCTTCAACATTTAATTTTCCGTTTTCCTTACAGGCAAGTTCGCTTTTAAGCGTGATAAAATCATCGTATTTCATAACTTCAGCGCGGATGAACCCACGTTCAAGGTCGCTGTGAATCACCCCAGCCGCTTGTGGTGCCGTCATCCCTTTTTTGATGGTCCAAGCTCTGACCTCTTTGGGACCTGCCGTGAAAAAACATTGCAGGTCTAGCAAATGGAAGGCAGTTCTTACCAAACGGTTAACGCCGGGTTCTGTAAGACCGGCATCCGATAAAAAGGCCAACCGGTCCTCTGGGTTTTCCAACTCGGCGATTTCGGCTTCCATTTTTCCGGCAATGATCAGGACTTCGGCATTTTCACCGGAAAGGGAATCCATGAACCGAGTGGTGTATTGATTCCCTTTGAGGGCAGAAGTATCATCCACATTGCAAACATACATTACCGGTTTGTCGCTTAGCAGGAATAAATCGTCGGTAAATTTTCGATCCTCCTCAGAAACCTGAGCTGTACGTGCGGGTTGAAAAGATTCGAGATGGGATTTAAGGTGCTGCAATACCTCGAGCCCGCGCTTGGCATCTTTATCACCCGCCTTGATCAGCCTTTCCATCCTCGTAATCTTTTTCTCCACCGACTCCAGATCCTTAATTCCCAACTCCAGATCCACAATTTCTTTGTCGCGTATTGCATCCACCGACCCTTCGATATGGGGAAGGAGAGGGTCATCAAAACACCGCACTACATGAATCAGGGCATCCACATTCCGGATATCAGAGAGAAATTTATTGCCTTCTGTATGACTTCCTCCTTTGGAAAGCCCGGGGATGTCGACCATTTCAATAGTCGCAGTAACAATTTTTGCGGATTTAATAAGTGCATCGATAGCAAACAGGCGCGGATCAGGCACATTGATTATCCCGAGGTTTGACTTGGTCCCTGAAAAAGCAGCCTGATGAGTCTCTGCACGATTGCTTGAGATACAATTAAATAAAGTTGTCTTCCCGGAACCGGAAAGCCCGATAATTCCACATTTTAACGGCATGAATGATAAAAATTAAGGTGCAAAGATAAGGAAATCAGCGTAATTAAAACCGTATATTTTGGCAATCGTAAATTCTTTCTTACCTTTGCACCCCATTTTGTCAGGGGTGAAATGGAAAATCGTTCTTTATTTGAATTCCCTGAAAATAAACCAAATGTTAAACCCGGTTGGCGCAATCGCGCTGCCACAAAGCAAAAAGTAAATGACTCCTGAAGAAAACAATGTAAACATGGAGCAGAATGCTGAACCCAATGTTGAAAAAATTGTAAACACTGAACCAGTAGCTTCCGATGTAGAAGCGGTGAAAACAGAAATCCCGGTCGAACCAGTCGCTGAACCCATTAATCAGCCTGTTGCAGAAGCCGTACCTGTTGAACCTGAATCAAAGCCAAAAAGACATCGTCCTTCTAATGAAGATCTGAAGAATTTTGATTGGGACGCAATCGGAAAAAAACACGAAATTTATTCCAATGATGAACGCCGTAAACTGGAAGATGTTTATGACCAAACACTCCGCGCAATTCAGGATCACGAAGTGATCGAAGGAACGGTGGTTACCATGACCAACCGCGAAGTAGTAGTGAATATCGGCTTCAAATCCGATGGGGTTATTCAAATCAATGAATTCCGTTATAATCCGGATTTGAAAATCGGAGATAAAGTTGAAGTATACGTAGAAAATCAGGAAGATACTAGTGGTCAGTTGCTCCTTTCCCATAAAAAAGCCAGAATCCTTAAATCCTGGGAACGCATCAATGATGCTTATGAGAAACAAGAAATCATTAAAGGTTATGTGAAATCCCGTACCAAAGGCGGCTTGATCGTTGATATTTTTGGTATCGAAGCCTTCCTTCCCGGATCGCAGATTGATGTAAAACCCATCCGCGATTACGATGTTTTCGTGGATAAAGTAATGGAATTCAAGGTTGTAAAAATCAACCATGAATACAAAAATGTAGTGGTTTCCCATAAAGCACTGATCGAAGATGAACTGGAAGCCCAAAAAGCAGAGATCATTAAAAAGCTTGAAAAAGGACAGATCCTCGAAGGTACTGTTAAAAATATCACCAGCTATGGCGTATTTGTTGACCTCGGTGGAGTAGATGGTCTTATCCATATTACCGACTTAAGCTGGGGACGTATCAACCACCCCGAAGAAATCGTAAAACTGGATCAGAAAATCAAAGTCGTTATTCTTGATTTTGATGATAATAAAAAACGAATTGCCCTTGGTTTGAAACAATTGACCCCGCACCCCTGGGATTCCCTTGACCAGAACCTTAAAATTGGTGACAAGGTAAAAGGTAAGGTTGTTGTAATTGCCGATTATGGTGCATTTGTAGAAATTACTACGGGCGTTGAAGGTCTGATCCACGTTTCTGAAATGTCGTGGTCACAACACCTCCGTACCGCCCATGATTTCCTTAAAGTTGGTCAGGAAGTTGAAGCTGTCATCCTTACCCTTGATCGCGAAGAACGTAAAATGTCGATGGGTATCAAACAATTAATTCCAGATCCCTGGGCTAATATCAAGGAAAAATATCCCCTTAAGTCGAAACATACTGCTACCGTCCGCAATTTTACCAACTTCGGTATTTTTGTTGAACTGGAAGAGGGTGTAGATGGATTGATCCATATTTCCGATTTGAGTTGGTCAAAGAAAATCAAGCATCCTGCAGAATTTACCAAGATCGGTGAAACCATCGAAGTGATTGTTCTGGATGTGGATGTGGATAACCGTAGACTCAGTCTGGGACATAAACAATTAGAAGAAAATCCCTGGGATGTTTTCGAAAGTGTTTTTGCCATCGGATCGGTACATAAGGGTACCATTGTCAGTATGAACGATAAAGGTGCCATTGTGGCACTTCCTTATGGTGTTGAGGGTTTTGCCCCGCTTCGTCATCTTGGCAAGGAAGACAATACCCAGGCTAGAGAAGAAGAGGCCTTGGATTTCAAGGTGATCGAATTTTCTAAGGAAAATAAGAAGATCATCCTTTCTCATAGCAAAATCCATCAGGATGAAGTAAATGCTGAACGGAATAAGGAAGCTAAAACCGGCTTGAAAACCGAAAAAGATACCAAGAAAGCGGTCAAGAAAATAAAAGACAACCTGGAGAAGACGACCCTTGGCGATATCGAATCTTTAGCTAACCTGAAAGCCGATATGGTTGCTGCAGAAGAAAAAGCAGCCGCTAAAAAACCAGCTAAAAAGGAAGAACCAAAACCTGAAGCTGAACCAAAACCTGAAGCTGAACCTGCTGCTGAAGAACCAACAGTAGAATAAACGGCCATGACTTTTTCGTTGACAGTGCTTGGCAGCAGTGCTGCAATTCCGGCCAACGATCGAAATCTTAGCGCTCATTTGCTTAATGCAAATGAGCGCTTCTTTTTAATCGATTGCGGAGAAGGAACCCAGTTCCAACTGAGAAAATTTCATATCTCATTACAGAAAATACGGTATATCTTTATCAGTCATCTGCATGGTGATCATTATTTCGGATTGATTGGCTTGCTCAACTCGATGCACCTCCTTGGGCGAAAAACAGAACTTCACCTTTTTGGCCCTCCCAGACTGATGGAAGTGTTAGATCTTCAAATGGAACTTTCACTGACCCGGTTGGTATTTCCCTTGGTTTTCCATCCATTGATTATGGATCAACATGTTTTAATACACGAAGACGATCATTTGTCTATTCATAGTTTTCCACTAAAACACGCTGTGCCAACTTGTGGTTTTATATTCCGTGAGAAAAACCCTCCGCGCAAAATCGTTATTCCACGTTCCTACGCCTATTGCAGCGACACTGTTTATACGGAGTCCATTATTCCATATATCTCCGGAGTTAAATTGTTATATCATGAGTCAACGTTTATGGAAGATCTGGCAGGAGCAGCAGCGGAAAAATTCCATACCACAGCTAAAGAGGCCGCTACACTCGCTCAAAAAGCACAGGTAACGAAGTTACTCCTTGGACATTTCTCAGCCAGATATGAAGATTTAACCCCTCTTCTTGAAGAAGCAAAATCTGTTTTTTTTGAATCTTACGTTGCACAAGAAGGAACATCCCTTGAAATCTGACGGAAAACTCCTTTAAATAGATTCAGCCCCATTTCGCTATTTTTTTATGGCTTCATACAGAATCTCTATTGGATGGTATGCTGTATGACCGGTTCCATCTTTAATTTGATTTCTGCAGGAAGTCCCTGGAGCAGCAATTATCACTTCAGTATCAGATTTTCGTATTTCCGGGAAAAGGATTAGCTCTCCTACTTTCATCGATACCTGATAATGCTCCTTTTCATATCCGAATGCCCCTGCCATGCCACAACATCCCGATTTGATCTCTTCCACCTGATAGTTGACAGGGATAGAAAGCATTTTTTTTGTGGATTCTACCGAAGCCAATGCTTTTTGATGACAATGACCATGAAGTTTGATTTGTTTCGACTCTGTGGTAAACAGAGAGGCGGGAGGCACGTTGCGAAGAATGAATTCATCAAACATCAGCGCGTTTTTTGCCAATTTTTGTGCCGCTTCCTGTAACGACCGGTCTGCCAGATCAGGATATTCATCACGGAAGGTTAGAATGGCTGATGGCTCAATTCCAATCAACGGAGTATCTTCCGTTATAAGATCTTTTAATTTATGAATGTTTTCATTTGCCAGTTTTTTTGCTCTTCTGATCAACCCTTTGGAAAGGAAGGTTCGTCCACTTTCTTCATGATCGGGAAGAATAACACGGTATCCAAAAATATTCAGCAGTTTGATCGCTTTCATGCCAATCTCCACATCATTGAAATTAGAGAATTCATCGGCAAAGAGATATACAACTTTTGTAAGATCCTCTTTTTGCGGGTACTTTGCAGCCCAGGCCCGGAGCGTAGTTGAATATAGAAGCGGAATATTCCGCTCCGGGGCAAACCCAATGCACATTTTTGTAATTTCCGAGAAAAATTTATTTTTCTGAAAGAAATTAAAAAGTGATGGGACAAGGCTTCCCAATTTATTGATTCGGGTGATATTGGCGATGAGCCATGATCGGAATGGAACTCCATGAGCATCGTAATAATGTTGAAGAAATTCTGCTTTGAGTTTCGCTATATCCACATTTGAAGGGCACTCGGATTTGCAGGCTTTGCAAGAGAGGCATAAATCCATCACCCCATAAATTTCGGGATGATCAAAGGGGTTAGCTTTTGTAGAATTGGTGAGAAACTCACGGAGGATATTTGCACGGGCGCGGGTAGTGGCTTGTTCGTCTTTTAGAGCCATATAAGAAGGACACATCCAGCGACCGGTTATGGGGGTGTTTCGGCAATCTCCCGAGCCATTGCATTGTTCTGCAGCTCTAAGGATTCCATGGCTTTTCGAAAAATCAAAGATCGTGGGAATATCTTTTCCCGGTTTTCCGGCTTCAAATCTAAGATGGGTATTCATCTTAGGAGTATCCACAATTTTATTGGGATTAAAGAGATGAAAGGGATCCCATAGTTGCTTAATATCTTTAAGCAACTGATAATTTCTTTCTCCCAGCATCAACGGAATAAATTCACCCCTTAGCCGTCCGTCTCCATGTTCACCGGATAGGGAACCTTTGAATTTTTTAACAAGATAAGCGGTTTCCAGCGCTACTGTATGGAAAAGCTCAACATCTCCAGGATCTTTCAGATTCAATACCGGACGAAGATGTAACTCGCCGGAACCAACATGAGCATAATACACACACGAAAGGCCATGACTGGAAAGCATCTGATCGAAAGCAGCAATATATTCCGGCAATACCGATGGATGCACCGCCGTATCTTCAGTTACCGGAACGGGTTTACGATCACCGGGATAATTTGACAGAACACCAAGACCTGCTTTCCTCAAGTCCCATACTTTTTTTACATCCGGAGGAAATACAATAGGAAAATGGTGCCCCAAACCATTGGCCCTAAGTTCAGCTTCAATTCTTTTGTATATTGAAGTGATCTCTTCTCTTGTTTGACGGGCAAATTCAATAATCAGGATTGCACCCGGATCGCCTTCGATGAAAAAACGGTTCTGTCGTTGGGTGATGTTATCTTTGGTACAATCCATGATGGCTTTATCCATCAATTCAACACTACCTGGTTCATATTTCAGAGCAATCAGATTGGCTTTTAATGCTTCGGTAACGCTGTGACAATGAACACAGATTAATGCTTTCTCTTTGGGGGGCAAGGGGACCAGGTTGAGTTTGATTTCGGTCATGAACATCAAAGTGCCTTCCGACCCTGCAATTAATTTGGAGAAGTTGAACGGTGCCCTGTCGAGCAGAAGATCAAGAGCATATCCTGTATTTCGACGGTGAATGGAGGGATCAGGATATTCGTTTCGGATGGATTCCTGATTTTCGGGATTTGAAAGGATTTCGTCAATTTGCCTGTAAATACGATTTTCAAGAGTATTCCCGATGCATTTCAGTTTAAATTCTGCTGGGGTGAGGGATTTAAACTCAACTTCCGAGCCATCGCTGAGGAACCCTTTTACAGAAATTACATGGTCACGGGTACTGCCATACAAAATCGAATGGGCCCCGCAGGAGTTATTCCCCACCATACCTCCCATCATACACCGGCTCGAAGTACTCGTTTCTGGCCCGAAAAACAAACCTCTGTTTTCTACAGCTTTGTTCAACTCATCCAGGATCACTCCGGGTTGAACTCGGACCCAATGCGCTGTGGCATTTATTTCCAGAATGCTGGTCATATAGCGTGATACATCTACCACCAACCCCGAACCAACCACCTGCCCGGCAAGAGAAGTGCCGGCAGTCCTCGGAATCAAGGAGATTTTTTCGGCATTTGCAAAAGCTATAAGCCGTGAAATATCCAGTTCGTTTTTCGGTCTGACAACACCCAACGGAATTTCCCGATAAGCGGAAGCATCTGTGGCATAAAGTGTCCGGTAAACATCATCAAGATATACATCTCCTTCAAGTTGCGTGGAAAAATCTTTCAGTTTAGCCTGTTGTTCCTGGATTGTCATTACTTCATTTTTTGTAGAATATCAAAAAAAGCAGGTGAATTCTTCAAAGATTTGAATTCGGGTTGATTGAGGGTTCTGGTTCTGTCAGTAAACCCTGTGGAAACAGCAGTCTTCAATAACCGGATACCTTCTAAACTGTCATTGGCTTGCATCCGGATCACCGCACCCAAATACCATGCTTCCGGATTTGTTGGATCTGCAAGTTGATATATCTTAACCAATTTTCCGGACATCTCCTGGTTATGTTGAGTCATGGCAGCATTCACATTCGAATAACAGAACAAACTTAAAAATGCTTTTAACCTGGAATTCATCAAAGTATCTTCCGGGTTTTTATCTTTCATCGATACACCCGACATCTTATTAATTCTGGCTTTCCACCACGCTTCATCTTTTGAAAACAGGGCATCCATCAATAATTGTTGCTCGTTTTGCTCCTTTTTAAGAATATTATCCCTGTAAAGCGTTTGTTTTTTAAATTCCGGAAGCTGGAGGATAGCCTGAAGCTCCTTTTCAAAGGAAGTGACCTCCGCTAAACCATCTGCAAATGCTATGGCTTCTTTACATGATTGGACTGCTTCTATCATCCTGTTTTCTGTCTTTTGTTTCTGGATCCTTTGTACAAAACCCTGCATGATTTTCGAAACCAGTACTTCATCTTTAAGTATTTTCCCATCTTTCATGGCGTTTAAGGTAATCCATTGAAAAGCATCTTCCATGTTCTCCAGAGGAGGCCAGGCATGGGGACCGGTAAAGGTGGTGATGAAATGTCGCATTTTGAGCAGGTTCAACATCCCATCCAATTGCATCATTTCATTCATGTTAAAATCAGCTAAACCTACCAAACCAAAATAATCGAACTTGTAAAGAGGAGGTTGGGATCCTTGCGGGAATCCTGCTCCACAGCCAATTACTGCTTTGACTTCGGGATGTAACATCGCAGTTAGACTGGCTATTCTTGAACCTCCGGAAAACCCCATCAAATATATCCTGTTTGAATCAATGGGGTAATTTTCATGCACCTCATCGAAAAGGCGGGAGATGATATTGAGAACCTTTTCTTCCGATAAACCATTTTTTGAATTATTGGATCCCAGCATGATAATGCCATATTTTTCGGCTAAATCTTTGTACAATTTTACCGGGAGTAATCCGGAACTATGAGGATCAAAAGCCAAGATAACCGGGTAACGGAGCGCAGGCGATGAAGGTTTGAGACTTGATGGGAGGTATAGTGCATACGATAACGACGAATCTTTATTTATTCGAATCTTTTCATGGATGACCCCTGATTCAGGCAATATAAAAGATTCCGAATTTTTCTTCGTTCCTCCTGACGAACAGGCGGAAACAGTGACCACAAAGAAAAATGCAATGACTATTTTTAAAAAACCTTGCTGGTATCTCATCATCTTAGGGTTAGTGATCAAAATTAGAAAAGATTCCTATAAAAGTCCGTCGATCAACTCTTCTAAGGTGACATTTGAAAAGTAATCATCCAAAATAAATTTACCCAGCATGATACGCAAGGCGTTCTCTTGATGTTCAATTCCCACAAGAGCTTTTTCGATATCTTTCGTATCGTGTTTGCAGAAATAATCACCAAATATTTTCGCATAGAGGATGGTCCCGTTTTGGACTTCAAGGGAAAATTCGATGCTTCCACCTTTTTTAGTACGGATACGCTTTTTGAAATTGTAATTGGGGGAATAGCCGAAATTCCATTCCCATGTGCTGTATTTCGTTTTTACCAATTCATGGATCTTATCATGGTCCGATGGAGATAGTTCAATAGGACGGGCATCAGGATATTTTTCCATAATATGATTCTGGATCAGGTCGGCAAATTTTAAGACTGTAATAGGCTCTTTTAAATGTTCGCTGATGTTTGTCACCCGGCTTTGTACTGACTTTACGGCTTTATCATTAAATTTTTCAGGATCGGCATTCAACGCTTGCGTAAGGTTTGGCATGTGCGAAGAAAACAAAAGAGTTCCATGATGTAATACCCTTTGTTTCCATATACACTCTGCGTTTCCGCTAAATTTTCGACCGTCGATGGTCAGGTCGTTACGGCCTTCGAATTTGGCGGAAATACCCATTTTTTGCAATACCTCAAGGATGGGAAGGGTGTATTTTCTAAAGTCAATTAAGTTCTCCTGTTTTCCTTGCTGGATAAAGGTGAAATTCAGGTTCCCGAGGTCATGAAAAACGGCACCACCACCAGTTAAACGGCGAACCACCGCGATGTTGTTTTGTTTTACGTAGTCAACATTGATCTCGGCCAGGGTGTTCTGATGTTTTCCGACAATAATGCACGGCTCATCACGCCAAAGCATAAAGCAGTCTTCGTCAAAGTTTTTGAGAACGTACTCTTCGGTAGCCAGATTAAAGTAGGGGTCGGTATTGTGTCGCTTGATAATGAGCATGGGTTTGGATTTGAGCGCAAAAATAAGTTTTTCTTCCGTACCTTTGCAATTCTGGTTTTAAGGATGGATTTTGATGGATAAACTGATTTATTTTTTCTTTAAGGCTTTTATTATTGTTTTCCGTGTTCTTCCGTTTCGTCTTCTATATGGTTTTTCCGATTTTTTGTTTTATATCATTTATGGAGTGATACGTTACCGCAGGGACGTTGTGCTTTCCAATCTGAAAAGATCATTTCCTGAAAAAAGTGAGGAAGAAATCACATCTATTGCAAAAAAATTCTATCATCACCTTTGTGATTTGTTGATCGAGAGTTTGAAATCCTTTACTATGAAGGAAGAGGAACTGGTTAAACGGTATCGGTTTACCGGTATTGAAATATTGTCAGATTTTTTTGAAAATGGCAGATCGGTAATTTGTGTCGCTGGTCATTATGGTAATTGGGAATGGGGAGGAGAAGCTTCAGGTTCACAGGTTAAACACAAACCGATTGGGTTCTATAAACCTCTTTCAAACAAGTATATTGATGATTTTGTTCAAAAAATTCGGGTTAAAGGGAGGACGCGTCTTGCTTCCATTGCAAGAACTGCTGAAACCTTTAATACCAATTGGGATGAACCTGTTTTATATTTTATGGTAGCCGACCAATGTCCCTCAAGTACGCGGTTGGCTTTTTGGTTGGATTTTCTAAACCAGGACACTGCCGTCCTTCATGGTCCCGAAAAATATGCGCGGATCCATAATCTTCCAGTGGTTTTTGCCTGGCCCCGAAAGTTGAAACGGGGACATTATTCAGTCGAATTCAAGATGCTTGCTCCGGATCCTTCCAAAACAAAAACCGGGGAGATCACTACCCGGTTCATGTATATGCTGGAAGAGGTAATAAAAGAAAATCCACAATATTATCTCTGGTCACATAAACGCTGGAAACTTAAACGATAAATTTCACCATTTAGCTATCTTGCTATTTAAAGGAGACCTCCATTTTTATATATAGCCATTTGAGCATCGTAAAATTTATTGATCCTGGCTTGTTTCTTATTCCTTTGATTGATCAGTTCCCCAGAAGTAAAATCAACCTGGATATGATCGCCATTACGGAGGTCAACCTGGGTCAATATTTCTGGTAAATAAGTAAGAATGGGCATGGCTGCGTTAATCGCATTTCGTTCATATATGGCACCATAAGATTCGGCTAAAATGCAGGATATTCCCAGCGAGAGGAAACAATCAACCGCTTGTTGACGGGAGCTGCCAGCTCCGAAATTTTTCCCTGTGATCACGATATCGCCAGCCTTGGCTTTTTTTGCAAAGTCTTCAAATCCTTTCAGATTATCAAAAGCATATTGGCCCATCTCTTTGATATCAGTGATGGTGAGATATCGGTTATGGAAGATCATATCCGTATCGATATCATCTTTTGGAATAATCCATACATCTCCTTCAACAACGGTTGGTTTTGCCGATTTGATTTTTTTGACAGGAGCTACCTGTTTCGCCTCATGGGGGCATTTTGTTTGAAATAATGTTGGATGATCCGGGATCAGATCGGGCGTTGTGATGAAACCCGCAATGGCCGATGCAGCTACTACTGCCGGTGAAGCCAGATATACAAAACCTTTTCCTTGTTTCCCTTCAAAATTGCGATTACCGGTACTGATGGTTACTTCTCCGGGACCATTTTGCCCTACCTGACCAGCGGCACATCCTGCACACCCGGCATTGGAAACCATCGCGCCGGCATTTTTAAAGATCTGTACCAACCCTTCTTCCATAGCCTTTGTCCAGATTTCATCGGTAGCAGGTACAATTTTCAATACTACTCCGGGAGCGACTTTGCGATTTCGCAATATGGCAGCAGCGATTCTGAGATCTTCAAGACGGCCATTGGTGCAACTCCCGATAAAACCAGAATCAATTTTTGTATTTCGTACCGATTCAATCGTGGTATCATCATGCGGATGTCCGGGTTTTGCAACCATGATTTTGAACGAACTCAGGTCAATATCGAAGGTTTTTTTATAACCGGCATCAGGATCCGCTGTAACCATGTGATATTGCTTTCCATTGATCTCTTTCAGCTCCTGGAGGAGGGTTGATGAGGTGGGAAAAAGGATAATAATGGTACCCATTTCAGTCCCCATTGAAGAGATGGTCATTCGCTCGGAAAGAGTAAATTTTTCGGTTTCTTCTCCATAAATTTCAACGGCGTATCCTAATAATTTATTGGCTCCGAAAATCGAAAGTAGGTTTAATACGATATCTTTTGCAGAAAGATTAGAGGGGCGTTTCCCGGTCAGATTTATTTTTACCGATTCGGGAACTTTAAACCAAACGGAACCTTTGGCCCAGGCTGCTGCAATATCCTGATCTCCCATTCCTTGTCCAAATGACCCAATTGCGCCTAAAATATTAGCATGTGAGTCGGTGGAGACAAATGTGCTACCGGGCCAAACCAGCCCATGATCAATGGCAAGATGAGTTCCAATACCGGAATTTACGTCATAAACGTGAATGTTGTTCTCACGGGCAAACTGCCGGCAGTAATGTTGATTGGCGGCATATTTCTGATCCGATCCTCCCGGGTTACAGTCGAAAGTGAAAAATGTCTTTGTGGAATCAGCAATGGTAAGCCCATTATCTATAAG
The DNA here is from genome assembly GCA_023231005.1 of Bacteroidales bacterium. Classification (GTDB taxonomy): domain Bacteria; phylum Bacteroidota; class Bacteroidia; order Bacteroidales; family FEN-979; genus CAIVAT01. The sequence continues at coordinate 58,389 of JALNWG010000015.1, forward strand.
GTTTTTAACAACATTGGCTCCTCCAAAATCTCTGGCGGCACGGGTATCAATAATGACATCCACAATATCACCAGGTTTTACTGACTGTTGATTGCTATGTGCTGTGATTATTTTTTCTATAATTGTCATGAAATGAATTGTTGAATTGTTGACTTATTTCAATCTTTCCCTGAATGGTTCAAAGGCCATAAAATCGGCATGGTGTACGATATAGGCTTCTACGGTACGCTTGACCATTTCTCCTTCTCCTGCATGAGTGGCAATGATGTGACATACGGCTGCCGGAATTCCGCACTGCTCGGCAAGAGATACGCCAGAAAATGGATGACGCAGGTATTTTCCGTATTTCCCCTGAATCGATTTTCCATGAATATCCAATTCATATTCAAGTAATTTTCCAACATCTGCTAAAATAGCACCGGCAATGAGGATATCCATATTAACTGGCAAATCTTCTTTGAAAAATTCATTCATTTTTTTTCCTGATTCCAAAGCAATATGTACCACACATCTTTTATGGGCCATAAAGGAGACTTTAAGATCGGGTCCTGCCAATAAAGTAAAAGGAATTGTGTTCAGATCATCAGGGGTCAATACACTTCTTTCAAGCGCCAGTTCCCAGGTATTCGCTACTTTTTCGCGGAGGATGGGATCTTCGATCCACATCAATTCCGGCCATAATTTTAATACTTCATCCGTCATATTAATGAAATTTAAAAGGACATCTTGCTACCCAGTTACCTCAATTTAGCAATGACTGCATCCGTCATCTGCACGGTATTTACAGCGCCTTTGCTGAAAACATCAGGATTTCCTGACAGTTTCATCATGTCGTAGGTCTTTACTTTGCCTTCTTCAATAACATCGGCTACCGCCTTCGAAATCCGGGCTGCAATTTCCATTTCACCAATATGTTCCAACATCATTACTGCCGAAAGAATCATTGCTATTGGATTTACAATGGACGGATTGAATCCGGCATATTTAGGAGCGGAACCATGGGTGGGTTCAAAAACAGCAATCTCTGGACCAATGTTGGCACTACATGCAAATCCCAATCCTCCGATCAAACCGGCAAAAGCATCAGAACAAATATCCCCAAACATATTTCCGGCAACAATTACATGGTAGGTTTCGGGATTTTTGGTCAGCCACATCATCTGGGCATCGATGTTGGTATTTTGAACATTAATATCAGGATATTCATTTTTTGACATCTCCTGGGCAATCTTCAGCATCATTCCGGAAGTTTCACGGATAACATTGGGTTTTTCACAAACGGTAACCGTTTTATAACCATGAGAATGGGCATATTCGAAAGCAGCTTTCACGATCCGGGTAGTATATTTCCGGGTAAAAATACGCGTGGAAACAGCCAGGTCGGGACGCGGACACCATGCAAAATTCTCCTGGAATTTTTTATGGGTCATTAGACCATTATAAACCAAATCAGGAGGATTGGTCCATTCAACACCACCATATAATCCTTCGGTATTTTGCCGGAAGATCATGACATCAACCAGGGGCTCTTCAATAACACCGCCAAAGCCTCGACGAATAAAGTTCAATGGATTGCCCTTAAATGTTTTACAAGGACGCATACAGATATCCAGATCGTATTTCTGGCGCATGCTGACAATGGGACTGTAATATGAAAAACCTTTGTCTTTCAGTTCCGGAGCAAGCTCAGCTTCTGCTTTGTCTTTTGGTTTTGAAGTAATCGCGCCAAAAAGTCCAATTTTATACTTCTCCAGGAGCTTTTGAGTACGGGCTGGAAAGGGATCGCCTTCTTTGCACCAAAACTCCCAGCCAATATCGCCGTGTACGTAGTCTGCATCAAAACCGGCTGCATCTAAAACCCGGATAGCCTCATTAAGCACCAGCTTACCAATGCCATCACCTGGCATCGTTACAATTGTTCTTTTTGCCATAATATGAGTTGTTTGTTTGTAGTTTGTCGATTCATTATTTTGGCTTCAAAGATACAACTCCGTGAAACATCCCCAAAGTATCAACTGCAAAATTTTCTCTGAATTTTAAGTGGTGATTCCTTACTTTTGCAAAACTTTTTTCACCATTTTACCATTTCACCATTTGAAAACCCATCTTACCAATCCAATTTTTGATATTATCTCTCAGGTAGCTGACAGCCGGGGAGTACAGGCCTTTGTTGTCGGTGGTTTTGTCCGGGATCTGTTGTTGAAACGCGACAATAAGAAGGATATTGACGTTGTCGTATTGGGTAGCGGGATCGACTTTGCGCTTGAAGTGGCAGAAAAATCGGGATCGGAAATCCCTGTAAAGTTTTTTAAAAACTTTGGAACAGCCATGCTCAATTATCATGGTTGGGAAGTTGAATTTGTCGGAGCCAGAAAGGAATCATACCGGAGCAGTTCCCGAAAACCCATCGTGGAAAACGGAACCCTTGAAGAAGATCAGAATCGAAGGGATTTTACCATAAATGCTATGGCTATTAACCTTACCAGGGATCATTATGGTGAATTCTTAGACCCCTTTGACGGCCAAAGAGATCTAAATAATAAAGTGATCCGTACTCCCCTTGATCCGAATATCACCTTTTCCGATGATCCACTGCGCATGATGCGTGCGATCCGGTTTGCTACCCAACTCAATTTTATTATTGAACCTGTCTGCTTTGAAGCCATAAAAAAAAATGCGGACCGGATCTCTATTGTTTCGGAAGAGCGGGTTACGGATGAACTGAATCTGATTATTCAAGCTAAACTTCCTTCCAGAGGATTCAGAATGTTGGATGATGCCGGCTTGTTAAACCTGATTTTCCCTTCATTTTGTGAGCTGAAAGGTGTTGATACCATTGAGGGAAAAGGACATAAAGACAATTTTAACCATACCTTGGCTGTACTTGACAATGTTGCTGCCCAAACTGATGATCTCTGGCTTCGTTGGGCTGCAATTCTTCATGATATCGCTAAACCACAGACAAAAAAATTTATTCAGGGAACGGGCTGGACTTTTCATGCTCATGAATTTAAAGGTGCAAAAATGGTTCCCCGAATTTTTCGCGATTTCAGACTACCCCTGAATGAAAAAATGCGATATGTACAGAAAATGGTGCTTCTTCATTTGCGTCCCATTGCGCTGGCTGAAGAAGGAGTTACCGATTCCGCCATCCGCCGGTTATTGTTCGAAGCGGGCGATGATATTGATGACCTCATGCTTTTATGTACCGCAGATATCACTTCTAAAAATCCTGTAAAAGTTAAACGATTCATTGGAAATTTTGAACTTGTCAGGGAAAAATTAAAAGAGATTGAAGAAAAAGATAAAATCAGGAATTGGCAACCGCCAATTTCGGGTGAATTGATTATGCAAACTTTTGGAATTCGCCCTTCCAAGCAAGTCGGTATAATTAAAGATGCCATCACCGAAGCCATCCTTGAAGGAGATATCCCAAATGAATTTGAAGCGGCTTACCAGTTGATGGTGAAAGAAGGAGAGAAGTTGGGACTAAAAAAGAAAATTTCCTAAAGCTTTTCAACACATTTTAGTTGGTATTTCATTTATTTTATATTTTTGAGCCTTAATAGAGCTAAAGCCCATGTTAATCTACCTTTTTCGTATTACTTCCGAAGAACACGATAATTTCCTTAGAGAAATTGAAATCCAACCCAATCAAACTTTTCTTGATTTTCATATTTGCATTGCAGAATCAGCAGAATTGCTCCCGGTCGACCGTGCCTCTTTTTTTATCACAGATAAAAAATATAAAAAAGATAAGGAGATTGCACTTAAGCCGGAAAAAAAGCAAATCCGGAAGTATGATGAGGATATGGATCAGGTCGTAACCGAAACGATCACAATTCCCCTGATGAAAAATTCGAAAGTAAAAAACTATATCGAAGATCCTCATCAGAAACTGATCTATGAATGCTCAGGGAAAGATCAGTTTACTTTCTATATCGAACTATTTCGAATACTTCAATCCGACGGAATTCCTTCCTATCCCCGTTGTGTAAAACATTCTGGCACATTGCCAAAGAAATTGGAACAACCTTTACCCATCCCAACAAAACCATCACCGCCGAAAATAACGGTTCCTAAAATTTCTTTACCTAAAATAGAACCACCGGTCAAATTTGATGAAATAGTGGAAGATGTGGATGAAATTGCTGAGATCGAAATACAATTAGGCGCTTTGGATGAACCCAACGATACTCCGGATATTGAAGTGCCGGGCTCAGTCCAAGAAGAAGAGGAGGATGCCTTTTCCTTTGAGGAAGAAGAGAAGATGGACCATCTGGAAGATTATGAGGATATAGATAATCTGGACAAAAGGTATTCTGCGATGGATTCTGAATCCGATGAATTCTGAAAAACGGACACTGATCATCATCTCCGGTCCTACGGCTGTCGGGAAAACCGATACCGCCCTGTTGCTTGCAAAAACCCTTAAAACGGATATACTCTCTGCCGACTCCCGTCAGTTTTACCGTGAGATGAGAATTGGAACAGCTACTCCTTCAATGGATGAATTACAGTTGGTACCCCATCATTTTATTGGACATCTGTCGATCCATGATCCCTATAATGTTTCAAAATTTGAAACCGCAGCATTGGAAAAGCTGGATGAACTATTCTTAAAACATCCGAAAGTCATTATGGTTGGAGGTTCCGGCTTATATATTCACGCCGTTTGTCATGGAATTGATCAGCTCCCTGATCCCGATCCTGAAATCAGAAAAACATTAAAAGAAATGCTTTCTATGGAAGGGATTGAAAAACTAAAATCCGAATTACAAAAACTCGATCCGGAATATGCACGAATGGTTGATCTCCAAAACCCGGCCCGGCTGATCCGTGCGCTTGAAGTATGCCTGACGACCGGATTGCCATACTCTTCACTTCGCTCTAATAAATCACAACAAAGATCATTTCGGTGGATTAACATCGGATTAACATTGCCCCGCGAAATACTAAACCAACGAATCAACAACAGGGTTGATCAAATGGTTCATGCAGGACTGGTGGACGAAGCCAGAGATCTTTATCCGTTTCGCGATCTGAATGCCTTGAACACGGTTGGGTATAAAGAACTGTTTGAACATTTCGATGGAAAAGTTTCCCTCAGCCAAGCCATCGAAAACATCAAAACACATACCCGGAGATATGCAAAGAGGCAACTTACCTGGTTCCGAAAGGATCTTTCCATCCGATGGTTTTATCCACAGGATACAACAGCAATTTTAGCATCGATAAATCTGTATTAATACGTAGATTTGTGTCATTAATTCTTAACTTTTATTCATTAGCTTATTTAATTCAATGGATTTAACCCAGTTTGATTTTATAATCGTGGGAGCCGGTTTTTTTGGTTCTGTAGTCGCTGAAAGAATTGCTCGGGGATTGAATAAAAAAGTGCTGGTCCTTGAAAAAAGAAACCACATCGGAGGTAACTGTTTTTCGGAGGATGACCCGGAAACTGGTATACATTATCACAAATATGGGACTCATATTTTTCACACTTCTAACCCCGTAGTTTGGGATTATTTTATACAATTCACAGAATTTAATCAATATCACCATCAGGTTCTCACTACATACAAAAACAGGGTATTCCAGATGCCGATTAACCTGGAAACGATCAATGATTTTTATCGTCTGAATTTAAAACCTTACGAAGTTGATGCTTTTCTTAAAACGGAACTTGATAAGGAAAACTATTCTCATCCGGAAAATTTTGAAGAAAAAGCCGTTAGCCTCATTGGAAGACCGCTATATGAAGCCTTTATCCGCGGATATACACTCAAACAATGGCAAATGGATCCCAAATTCATCCCCGCGTCGACGCTTACCCGTTTGCCTTTCCGTAAAAATTACGATGAAAGCTATTATTATAGCCGATGGCAGGGAATTCCACTCCATGGATTCGGTGATATCTTTAAAAAACTATTGGACCACCCTAATATTTCTGTGAAACTAAATACCGATTATTTTGATATCAGAGATCAATTCCCGGATAAAACAACCATCATTTATACCGGACCGATCGACAAATTTTTTGATTATAAGCTGGGAAGACTTGAATACCGGACGCTCGTTTTCGAAAGAGAGGTTGTACCTTATGAAGATTTTCAAGGAACATCAGTGATGAATTATGCAGAAGAATCGGTTCCGTATACCCGGATTCATGAACCTCGGCACCTTCACCCCGAAAGAACTTCTTATCCTAAGGACAAAAGTTTGATTTTCCGTGAATATTCAAAACTAGATACTGGCGAAAATCCCTATTATCCAATAAATGATCAACGGAATAATCAACTATTATTGAGATACAGAACCCTGGCAAAAGAGTTAAAAAATGTGATTATCAGTGGCCGGTTGGGAGCGTACAAATATTATGACATGCACGATACTATTGCAAATGCATTGTCGGTCTTCGATTCCCTAACTCACAAGGTATGGAACAACGGTCATTAAGATCGAATTATTTTTACAACCTTACCCTACAGGCTCTCAATATTGTATATCCCCTGTTGCTTTTTACTTATGTTTCCAGGATCCTTGGCCCTTCCGGTGTGGGGAAAGTTAATTTCGCTTCTTCCTTTGTTTATTATTTTACCATGCTTGCCAGCTTGGGCACTCCGCTATATGCCATCCGGGAAATTGCAAAAATACGAAATGATAAAAAGGAATTGGAGAGGTTGTTTTCAGAGCTTTTTTTCTTCAATTGTTTAACTGCGGTTTTAAGTTCTCTTGTGTTCGTAGTGGCTTGTTTCACGATATCAAAAATGCAGGGCGAAATCACGCTGTTTCTTGTAACCGGGAGTCTGATCCTATTTAATGGATTGTCGATCGACTGGTTTTACCAGGGAATAGAAGACTATCGGTTTATTGCCATCCGGTCAATTATTATTCGTTTTGCTTCCCTGATCCCTGTGTTTTTCCTCGTCAGAACCAGCCACGATTATGTGATTTTTGCTGCCATCTCCGCTGGAGTTGTGATTGTAAATAACATGGTCAACGTGATCCATGTTAGAAAGAAAATAAGATTCAAGATCACCGGATTGAAACTGTTTGCCCACGTTAAGCAACTCTTTGTATTCTTTTCATCTCAAGTGGCTATTTTTATCTATACCGGGCTCGATTTGATTTTGTTGGGATTTTTTAAATCCGATGCTGATGTGGGTTATTATTATTCCGCAAACCGAATTTGCAAAATTGTGATCACAGCAGCAGTAGCATATACCCAGGTACTTTACCCAAGGTTATCGCATTATTACAATGAACAGCGGGATCAGATTCAGGAATATCTGAAAAAAGTATTCCGGCGTTTATTTTTTATGCTTTTCTTTTCTGCAATTTTCGTTTTTTGCCTGAGCAGGGAAATTTTATTGATTTTAGCGGGAAACGCGTTTTTGCCGGCTGTTTCAACCCTTCAACTTGGATCCCTGATCATTCTGGCCATTGGTTTGAATAATTTTACAAGCCTTCAGGTTTTACTGATCAACAACAAGGAAAAATGGGTGTTGATCTCTGTAATCATTGGCGCTATCGTTGACTTGGCTTTGAACTTGATTTTAATCCCTGCCTATAGTTACCTGGGAACAATGATTGCATTGGTGGTGGCAGAATCTCTGATATTGACAATACAGATTTATATGGGGAGAAACTATCTGTCAAGGGAGATCTTTCTGAAAAATGGCCTGCTGACCTATCTTTCCATTGGGTTTCTATTGATTTTGCTGAAATTTTTAATTGACCAGTTCCATTTTGGGGTTGTTTGGACGATTATCTCTTTTACGGGAATTTCAACCATCCTGATTTTGGGTTTGTTGTATGTTGCGAAAGACCCAATCCCCCGTGAAATCCTAAGTCTTTTTTACAGTAAATTCGCAAAAAGTAACAAATAAGGTGAATCCAATGATCAGTGAGATTTTTATCCTGTCACCTGGAGGACTGAAATCAGGTGGTTCCGAGTGTCTTCATCAATTGTGTTCGAAGTTGAATGACTTTGGCTATCATGCGTTTATGTATTATTTTGGTCCTGTTGAAACCCGGATTCAACCTGACTCTTTTACAAACTACAACATCAAAATAGCTTTAAAAGTCAACGATAATCCTGAAAATATCATCATCGTCCCTGAAACTTATGCCTATTTGGTCAACGGGTATAAACGGTCAAAACGGGTGATTTTTTGGCTCAGTATCGACTTCTTCTACAAGTTCCAGACATTTCGCCGAAACCGCTTGAAAAGCGCTCTGAGGTTGATCAGATACCCCAGACTCGAAAAAATGGATCATTCACTTATCCATTTCTGCCAGTCTGAATATGCCTACCAATATCTTCAAAAATATGGTATTCAAAACCTTTTTAGGATCAGTGATTATCTTATTGATGATTTCAGTAAGCCTGCTGATTTAATCATGCCAGGAAAGAAAAATATGGTTGCCTTTAACCCCAAAAAAGGTTTTCATCTCACTGAAAAGCTCATTCAATTAGCGCCGGAAATATCCTGGGTCCGTTTGGAAAATATGACCCGCAGTCAGGTTATAGATGCCTTATCACAATCAAAAGTGTACATCGATTTTGGTAACCATCCTGGGAAAGACCGAATCCCCAGAGAAGCGGCTTTGATGTACAATTGTGTTATTACTAACAGAGAAGGCTCTGCGAATTTTTTTGAAGACGTTCCCATCCCGGACAAATATAAATTTATTGATCCTATTGCCTCAACACCGGAAATTCTGAACCTAATTAACCGGATATTCTCTGATTTTCAATTATTAATGGAGGATTTTCATTTTTATCGTACAGCAATTCATCAACAGGAATTCCAATTCATCGCGGAAGTGAAATCGACCTTTGAGATTCTAACCAAAAAATGTATATAAGATGACAGAAAAATCCATTGATCTGTCAATCATTGTTCCTTTTTACAAAGGAGAACAATTCCTTCCCCGGTTGTTGTCCTCTATATGTGAAAGTGCATTATTGGTTAAAGGTGATTTTTTTATTGAATTAATTGTTGTTATTGATTCAATGGAAACAGACGTTCTTTTGGTAACATCGGTCTTGGATAAAACATTTCGGGAGAAAGTTCAAATTGAATCGAAAGTCATAAAAAATCAAATAAACAAGGGAGTTGCTGAAACCCGTAACGAAGGAAAAAGGTTTGCGACCGGTCGCTTCCTGACATTTATTGATCAGGATGATTATGTAAGCAGCGACTACGTACCGACTTTACAAAAAAAATTGGCACCTGGATGTGATTTTTATCTGATCAATGGTGTTTTTGAATATGAAGCTCAAAAGTTACAGCGTCCCATATTTTATTATCATCATAAATTGTCATTCAATAAAATTGCAAAATCGAATTTTCTGATCACCCCGGGTCTGCTTATTTTATCACGGGAAATGGATGGTTTTTTATTCCGGCAATTTTCACGCAAACATGGAGGAAGTGATGATTGGGCCTTCTATCTCGACTTGTTATCGGATCCATCAATTAAATACCGATATGTCAGCTCGAAATTGTTGCACTATGTCGTCCATAAAGATAATTTCCATCATAATAAATTCAATTTTCTGATTTCCCAGATCCGGACCATCCAGCATTATTCAGCCCTTTATCCAAATAACCGGGCGCTTAAAATAAAAATCAACACCCTTCAATTTCGACTGAAACGGAATCTTTCGATGATCTCTTTGTGTACCTTATCATGGAATGACTTCACCGGATTTTTATCCCTGTTATTTATTGAATTATTCAGTATAAACAACCTTATAGGGCTTTACTGGAGATGGCGTACAAAACCAGGGACAGAGAAATAATAAGGAAGGTGCTACCGGTGGTATGATATCAATCCATCGAGGGGTTGTCGTAAGATCTTTCCGATGGATATTTTTTCTTCCCTGGCTGCTTCAACCAAGATATCCTGGTAATAAAAAGCGATGGACCCGATAAAGGAAACCGGTAAACGGGAATAGTTTTTATACTGTTTGATTTGTGCGTCAAAAAAAGCTAAAAATGAATTTTTTACCAACTGATAAACAAAGGGATGTTTTTGTCGTGGCCCCAGGAACCTGCTGAAGGAGGCTAAAAAACGGTTTGGATAGGGGAGGTTATATAAGGCATTTAAAACATCCTCAAGGGTATATTGATATTGATCTTCAAATTCCTTGCGTAAATCCGGCGGTAGTTTCTTTTTTAGGTAGCAGTTGATGAAGTTTTTTCCCAGGTATGAACCGGCACCTTCATCACCAAAAAGATAGCCCAGAGAATCGACCGCAGAAAAAATGGAGTTGCCATCATAATAACAGGAGTTACATCCGGTTCCTAATATCCCGGCAATTCCTTCCTGATGCCCAAACAGCGCTCTCGCGGCCCCCAGAATATCATGATATATCTGAATTTCAGCTTTCCGGCAAAAGATTTGAATTGCTTCCCGGATCATAAGGTCGTTTTTTTCGGTAGAACATCCTGCACCGTAAAAATGTACTTCTCTTACATGATCTCCAAGGATCATAGGAAACAGATCGGCACGAAGAACCGATTCTACCGATTCCGAAGTGTGAAAATATGGATTCAATCCGCTGGTAGTGATGTTGTTTTTTATATTGCCATCTTCCAGCAATACCCAAGTGGTTTTTGTAGAGCCACTATCGGCAATTAGTTTCATAGTTTCTAATTTGTTTATTCATTATTTGACCATAGAAGTCATTGGATGACTGACCCCCTTTGCTTCCCTAAGATAAGCTTTTATCGTTCCAACAAGGATCTTCGCCTCAATATAAATGGGAATTCTATTATCGTCATCGGTCACCCAAACCAATACATCTTCATCTCCCCGGAAAATTGTTCCCTGAACCATTTTTGCTGCAAATTTGATACAACGATATTTTTTACCATCGGTGTTTTCTACCGTTTCTTTGCCAATCGTACGAACGATAATTCCATAATACCCATCATCGATGAGTACCGGAATGTTTTTGATAATATCTTTCTGAATATTTGAAAAATCAAGTGAACGGACATAATAAATAGCCGAGAGCATATCAAAAGAACAGTATTTTATTGAGAACGTGTCTTTTCTCTGGGGATTATCGTTTGTTTTCGTGTTGGAGATCACCCGCTTATTTTGCGGTTCGAAATTTAAAGTATTTAAGAGTGTATAGCCCCCTTCAAAAATGTGTCTTTTGAAATCAATCGGGGTAAAAGTGGTTCGATCAACCCAGGAATCATAGTAATCATGGACTTTAAAGAACAGATCATAAGAAGTAAATGTCTTTCCGGAAGCTTTTAAATGCCATACATCTTTGTTTTTGTACACTTCGTTGGTTACGGAAAACTTCACCAGGCCTGCATCAACCCATACCGGACCCCAGTTATATGAAACTGTATAGGAGATCTCTTCTCCATCGCCAAAAACCCCTTGAATAAAATTGCACTGCCCCTGGATTGCGGTAACGAAAAGGGAAAAAGAAAAAATAATTACTAATTTTTTCATGCTTTAATTCCGTTTCTTATTTTTTTTACTGTTCCCATCCCATAAAAAAAACACCGGAATGCCAAGAATAACGATAATCAGCCCAGGCCAGGTATAAATTGGTTTAAAAACCAAAAGAATAATTAAAATGAGGGCAGCTAAAATAATGTAAATTACTTGTACAATAGGGTATCCGAAGGCCTTATATGGCCGTTCCATTCCAGGTTTCTTTTTACGAAGAACAAAAATTCCAGAAATAGTTAAAATGTAAAAGATGAGAACGGCAAACACAACATAGTCAAGCAAATTCCCATAAGTTCCCGACAGACACAAGATACTGGTCCAAATTGCCTGAATTATTAAGCCGGAGGCTGGAACACCTTTCTGATTTAATTGTCCTGCCTTTTTGAAGAATAATCCATCATTGGCCATTGAATAGTAAACCCTGGCACCTGAAAGAATCAACCCATTGTTACATCCAAAGGTAGAGATTACGATAAAACCGGCCATAATGATCGCCGCTAAATTTCCAAATACGCCTGAAATGGCAGCAGTCCCCAGTCTGTCATTCAAAACGTACTGCATTCCGCGCCCGGCAATGGTCATATCATTTGGTTCTCCCCGCATTGGAAGAACAGTCAGATAAACAACATTAGCCAATAGATATAAAACCGTAACCAGCATGGTCCCAATTGCCAGACTCAAAGGGATATTTTTTTTGGGATTGATCACTTCTCCGGCAGTAAAAGTGATATTGTTCCAGGTGTCTGATGAAAATAATGTCCCTACCATCGCCATACCCAGCGCAGCGATCAATGCGAATCCGGAAATCGGAATATCCCGGCCTCCGGGGCCTTCCTGCTCAGGTTGCCAGAAAATATTTTCATTTAAATGTATCGCGCCTGAGTTGGTCGCAAAACCAAGACCTATAATGATAAACAGAATAAGTAGCAACACTTTTCCTGTTGTAAATGCATTTTGAACACCTTTTCCTTGGCGGATTCCAAGCGTATTGATCCAGGTAAGTACCCAAATTGAAGCGATCGCAACAATCTGTACCGGGCCGAATTTGAAAAAACCAATGTGAGCCCAAACTACGTCTTCTGAAACCCAAGGGACCAATACTCCGAAAAATTTCGCAAAAGCCATGGCAACAGCTGCAATGGTGCCAGTCTGGATTACCAGAAACAGCGTCCATCCATATAAAAATCCGATTAAGGGATTGTATGCTTCTTTTAAATATACATACTGGCCACCGGCTTTTGGAAACATGGCGGCCAACTCTCCATAACTTAATGCAGCACAGATGGTCAGAAATCCGGCTAACAACCAGGCGATCATTAGCCATCCGGGTGATCCCAGTAACCGCGAAACGTCAGCGCTTACAATAAAAATTCCCGACCCAATCATTGATCCAACTACAATCGCTGTTGAATCAAATAAACTCAAACTTTTTTTAAAAGAATATTGCTCACTCATCTGATAAAAGTTGCCTCGGGGAGTGAATTAGAAAAATAAACAATAGTTTTATTTGATTACCCATCGAACCGGTTATTGAAAAGGAAAGTAAAACCTGGAATGATTGTCAAAAATAAAAAAAAATCCGCAGGTAAACTTACAGGACGAAAAATCATCCTCCAAACCGGTATCCTATTCCAGACTCTGTAATCAGCAATTTAGGCTTCAACGGGTTTTCTTCTGTTTTTTTTCTTAATTGTGCTACAAATACCCGGAGATATTGGGTCTGGTCCAGATAACCCATACCCCAGATTTCTTTTAATATGAATTGATGGGTCAATACCCTCCCTTCATATCTTACAAATAAGGCTAACAGGGAAAATTCAGTTGGAGTAAGTTTTACAATTATTCCGTCTTTACGGACGATATGATTTTCCAGATCAATTGAAAGGGACCCTAAGGAGACAATGGGATTATTTCCAGTTCCAAGACTTTGCCTGATAGCCATTCGGATGCGGGCCAGCAACTCACCTGTTCTGAATGGTTTTGTCAGGTAATCGTTTGCTCCATTGTCCAGCGCTTTAACAATATCTTCTTCGGTATTTTTGACAGAAAGAATAATGATCGGCTTTAAATACCAGTCCCTAAGTTTCTTGAGAATGTCAAGACCATCAAAATCAGGAAGCCCCAGGTCAAGAATGATACAAGCCGGAAGAACAGATACTGCAAGCGCCAATCCTTCTTTGCCTGTTGATGCTTCAACAATCTTGTATCCGTTTGCTGATAAGGTTATTTCTAGCAGCATCCGGATCTGAATCTCATCATCGATAATAAGGATAGTATCTGTAGGCATAATTAGTATTCTTTGATTTCTACCTTCATATCAGAAATTTCCACAGGAATTTTAATGGTGAATTTTGCACCTCCATTTTCCCTGTTTTCGGCGGAAACCACACCTTTCTGTGCTTCAACAAAACCTTTAACGATCGAAAGTCCTAATCCAGTTCCTCCGGCAAGAGCATCCTTTCCCCGGTAAAATTTGTTGAAAATAGCGGGAAGATCAGATTCTGGAAACCCCTTTCCTCTGTCCATCACCTGGATGATAAAAAAACCGTTATCATAAAACATTTTCAACCTGATCCTACTCCCTTCAGGAGCATATTGAGTAGCATTTAAAATCAGGTTATAGATCGTCTGTTCGGTCAGGCCATAATCAAGGCGGATCAACGGCATGTCTGCGGGGATAATAACTGCTAACTTAAACGGTTTTAACTCCTGTTGAAGCGCATTGGCAACTTTGTTGGCTAGATCATGGGCATCACACCAATCTGGCTGGGGAGAAATAAGTCCTGATTCAAGCCGTGACATATTAAGCAGGTTCTCAATCAACCGGTTAAGCCTGATTGATGCCATGTTTATCTGAGTATATAGCCTTTGTTTTGTGTCTTCGGGATATTCTTGTGTCAATAGCGTGTCTGAAGCCCCCATGATCGTAGTGACAGGTATCCTCAATTCGTGTGATATTGAATTGAAAAGCGTTTTGTAGAGTTTGTCGGATTCATTTAGGAAATATGCTTTTTTTGCGGCTTCCCTTAAAAATTCACGTTCATACTTCCCGGATATTTGTGAAAGAAATGCTTCCCAGAATTGTTCCTCTCCCTGCGTAAATAAATGGGCTTGCGCTACTGCAATGACTCCCATGTTGTCATTGTTGCCCGTTAAAGGATAAAATGTGTAATCGGCAGAAGGTAATGTGTCGGTGTGTTTTCCGGCTTTTGAAGAATGTTTGTATGTCCAGTCAACAATACTCATTTCATTTTCAGAAAGGGTAATTATTGAGTCATTTTTAACGGGACTTTTAATCTGTCCATTTTCATTTTTAAGCAGAATAATACTTTCAAAACCGAAATACTTTTTGATATACCCAATGGCAATTTTTGTTACTTCATCTATTCCTGAAGCCAATGTAAATTCTCTTGTAAGTTGATATAGCGCTTGTGTGCGTTCTTCCCTGATCCTGATTTTTTTCTCTTGTCGCCGAACCCTTGAAGTTAAAATCCCGTTGAGCAGGGCAATGATAAAAAACATAATAAACATGAGCACATCTTCAGGTAGTTTAATATGTATTGTAAATTGAGGTGGAATGAAAAAATAATCCCAGATAAAAGCACTCAGGGTGGCCGCAAGTAAAATCGGGCCTGTCCCAAAAAACAGGGCAAGTATGGAGACAAGGAACAGCAACACAAATGAGATAACCTGATACCCGACATAATCTTTGACAAGATAGCAAACAAGGGAGGACAACAGAACAATGACGGGAATGATCAGATATTGCTGGAGGGTTGAAGTAAAAGGAGGAACTGAAAATCTTTCCCTGAATTTATCTTTTGACAGGCTATCAGAACCAAGAATGTAAACATCAATATTTCCGCTATATCGTATCAGCCTGTTAACAAACCCGCCAAGCCGTAATAAAGAGAATAGATTACGGACCCGGGGTTTTCCTACGATAATGTGGGTGATGTTCTCTTTCAATGCAAAATCGACAATGGCTCTTACGATATCGTTGTTGGTGATAATCCTGACTTTGATACCCAATTGTTTTGCGAGCTTGATGTTTTTATCAAGTTGTTCTCTTTCTTTGGGCGACAGGATGCGCAATGTTTCAACATAAATGGCCTGAATGTTTGC